>DASYAE010000113.1:0-32964 GCA_036501535.1 Actinocrinis sp.
GGGGCAGGTTACCCACGTGTTACTCACCCGTTCGCCACTAACCACCAGCCGAAACCAGTGACCCGTTCGACTTGCATGTGTTAAGCACGCCGCCAGCGTTCGTCCTGAGCCAGGATCAAACTCTCCAAAAAAGAATCCGAATAATCCCGGCAAACATCCCGACGAGGATCGGGACCATCCACCACATACATCAAAATACATGGCATCATAGACAATGACACACTGTTGAGTTCTCAAGAAACAGACCGCATTCCCAACCTCGGCTCTCGCGAGTTTCGGATGGAGCGTTCCTTTGTGCAGTCCCGAACTCTACCAGATGAATCCGGCAGTCATTTCCACGATTTCCGTGGGCGACGCACCGAAGCCCTCAGCCGTGGATTCCGAGCCGGAACACCGACCGACAGGCGATCATCGAAGGAAGAGAAGGGATTCGGCCGAGCCTCTCGGATCACAGCGCAACCTGGTTACTCACGGTTGATATGCTTCCGAGTCGCGCTCGGCGACGTCTCACTACGCTACGCGGCTCACTGGGGCGCCGTCAAATCGAATACGACGACGCTGCACCCAGGCAGCGGATCACGGCCAAACGCAAGGGAAACACGCAGTTCAGCGCGTACCAGCAGTCATATTTACAGACCGGTACCGCTCAGGGATCGTACTCGACGAGAGACCGGATGCAGCCCAGCCGTCGCGCTATCGCTGCAGAGTCGGCTTGAGCTCGCGCAGCCGGTCGAGGAGGCCGTTGACGAACTGGGGCGACTCCTCGGTCGACATCTGCTGGGCGAGGCCGACGGCCTCGTCGATCGCCACCACCTCGGGCACGTCGGGGCCCCAGAGCAGCTCGAACACGCCGATGCGCAGGATGTTGCGGTCCACCGGGGGCATCCGGTCGAGGGGCCAGCCGATCGCGTAGGTCTCGATCAGCGAGTCGATCCGGTCGATGTGTTCGGCGACGCCGTTCACCAGTTCTATCGCGTAGTCACCGAGCCGCGGGTCGGTGTCCTGTGGGGTCATCTGCGCAATCCGGGCCACCCGCTCGGCCAGCACCCGTGCCGGATCGGCGTCCTTGAGGTCCGCCTCGTAGAGGACCTCCAGGGCGCGCCGCCTGGCCTTGCTCCTGGTGGCCACGGATCAGCCGCTGACCCGGCCGAGGTACTTGCCGTCGCGGGTGTCCACCTTGACCCGCTCGCCGGTGGTCAGGAACAGCGGCACCTGGATCTCGTAGCCCGTCTGGACCGTGGCCGCCTTCGTGCCGCCGGTGGAGCGGTCGCCCTGCAGGCCCGGCTCGGTGTAGGTGATCTCCAGCTCGACCGCGGCCGGCAGCTCGACGTACAGCGGCACGCCGTCGTGCGTGGCTACCGTCGCCTCAGCGCTCTCCAGCAGGAAGTGCGCCGCGTTGCCGACGGTCTCGGCCGGCACGTGGATCTGGTCGTACGTCTCGTTGTCCATGAAGACGAAGCCGGCCGGCTCCTTGTAGAGGTACTGCATCGTCCGCTTGTCGACGTTCGCGGTCTCGATCTTGATGCCGGCGTTGAAGGTCCGGTCGACCACCTTGCCGGTCAGCACGTGCTTGAGCTTGGTGCGCACGAACGCCGGGCCCTTGCCGGGCTTGACGTGCTGGAACTCCACGACGTTCCACAGCTCGCCGTCGAGGTTGAGCGTCATGCCGTTTTTGAGGTCGTTGGTCGAGGCCACGGCCGGGCAACTCCTAGCTTGAGACTGGTTCGTTCGTATGCAACGGCCAAGTCTACCGGCAGCTACCCGGCCCGTTTACCGCCCGCGCACGCGGAGCGCGCGCCCGCGGATCAGGGCTCTCCGGCGGCGCGTGCCGGGGCCTCCTCCATCGCGAGCGCCCTGAGCGCGAGCAGGTAGGAGCCGATGCCGAAGCCTGCGATGGTGCCCGACGCGACGGAGGAGATCACCGAGGTGTGCCGGAACTGCTCGCGGGCGTGCGGATTCGAGATGTGCACCTCGATGAGCGGCGCGGTGCGCTGGGCCACCGCGTCGTGCAGCGCGTAGGAGTAGTGGGTGAACGCGCCGGGGTTCATCACCACCGGGATCCTGCCGTCGGCCGCCTCGTGCACCCAGCGGATCATCTCCCCCTCGTTGTTGGTCTCCCGTACCTCGACGGCAAAGCCGAGCTCCGCGCCGGCCTTGTCGCAGGTGGCGACCAAGCCCGCATAGGACATCGAGCCGTAGATATCGGGCTCGCGACTGCCTAGGCGGCCGAGGTTGGGGCCGTTGAGGACGAGCACTTTCGCCGGCTCCGGATCGTGACCGGTCACCGCCCGACCTCCGCATAGGCTGCAGTAAGCAGTTCCGGGTCCGGCGCTTCGAGCACGGTCGGCTTAGCCAGCGCATCGAGCACGATGAAGCGCAGCCGGTCCGCGCGCGCCTTCTTGTCGATGCGCATGGTCTCGAGCAGCGTGGGCCACGCGTCCTTGGCGTAGGTGAGCGGGAGGCCGAGCTCGCCGAGCAGATCCGCGTGACGCTGCGCGGTCTTCTCGTCGAGGTGTCCGGCCAGCCGGCCGAGGTGCGCGGCGAAGACCATGCCGACGGAGACCGCCGCTCCGTGCCGCCACCGGTAGCCTTCGTTGCGCTCGATGGCGTGACCGAGGGTGTGGCCGTAGTTGAGGATTTCGCGCAGGCCGGATTCCTTGAGGTCCTGCGAGACCACCTCGGCCTTGACCCGGACGGACCGCTCGATCAGCTCGCGGGTGTGCGGCCCGGCGGGGGTCGCGGCGGCCTTCGGGTCGGACTCGATCAGGTCGAGGATCACCGGGTCGGCGATGAAGCCGCACTTGACCACCTCGGCCAGGCCCGCGACGTAGTCCTCGGGCGGCAGCGTCTCGAGGGCGGCGAGGTCGCAGAGCACACCGGCCGGCGGGTGGAAGGCGCCGACCAGGTTCTTGCCCTCGGGGGTGTTGATCCCGGTCTTGCCGCCGATCGCCGCGTCGACCATGCCGAGCAGCGTGGTGGGGATGTGCACGACGCGCACGCCGCGCAGCCAGGTGGCGGCCACGAAGCCGGCCAGGTCGGTGGCGGCGCCGCCGCCGAGACCGACGATCGCGTCGGTGCGGGTGAAGCCGGACTGGCCGAGCACCGACCAGACGTGCGCGAGGACCTGCGCGCTCTTGGCCTCCTCGGCGTCCGGGACCTCGATGGTGACGGCCTCGTAGGGCACGTCGAGGTCGGCGCGGATCGCCTCGGCCCGGGCGGTCAGGGCCGTGGGATGAATGACGGCGACCCGGGCTGCGGCCTCGCCGATCATGCCGGGCAGCGCGCCGAGCAGGCCGGTGCCGACCCGGACCTGGTACGGCTGGTCGCCGCGGACCTCGATCACGGTCCCGGCCGCGGCTCCGGCCCGGTCGTCCGGTGCGCCCGGACCGGCGGCCGGCTCAGGGTTCTGCTGGGGCGGGTCGGTGCGCTGCTCGGTCAAGCCAGCTCCTTGGCTAGGTGCGCGGCGATCTCCTCGGCGGGACGGCCGACGGTGTTGACGGTGATGGTGGCGACCTGCTCGTATATCGGGCGGCGCTGCTGGAGCAGCTGGTTGAGCTGGCCACGCACGTTGCCGAGCAGGAGCGGCCGGGCCGTGTTCAGGCCGACCCGGGAGGCCGCCTCGGCCGCGTCGACCTCGAGGTAGACGACGCACTGGCCGGCGAGCGCGGCCCGGTTCTCCTCGCGCAGCACCGCTCCCCCGCCGAGCGAGAGCACGCCGGCGTGCTCGGCGACGGCGGCGCGGACCGCCTCGGACTCGAGCTCGCGGAAGTACTGCTCGCCGCGCTCGGTGAACAGGTCGGCGATGGTGCTGCCGGTCAGCGTCTCGACGTCGGCGTCGGTGTCGCGGTACTCGAGGCCGAGCAGCCCGGCCAGCAGGGTGCCGACGGTGGTCTTGCCGGAGCCGGGCGGCCCGACCAGGACGGCGCGCGGGCTCACCGGGCCACCTCCAGTCCGCGCCGCCGCACGTCGGCGAGGTAGGCCTCGATGTTGCGCCGGGTCTCGGCGAGCGAGTCGCCGCCGAACTTCTCCACCACCGCCTCGGCCACGACCAGGGCGACCATCGCCTCGGCGACCACCGCCGCGGCCGGCACCGCGCAGACGTCGGAGCGCTGATGGTGGGCGGTCGAGGCGCCGCCGGTCGCCACGTCGACAGTGGCCAGGGCGCGCGGGACGGTCGAGATGGGCTTCATCGCGGCGCGTACCCGCAGCGGCTCGCCGGTCGACATGCCGCCCTCGGTGCCGCCGGAGTGACCGGAGCGGCGGTGGACTCCGCGGCCGGGCCCCTCGCCGGGATACGGCGTGCCGTCCGGGGCCGAGACCGGCTCGATCTCGTCCTGGGCCAGCGACCCGCGCAGGGCGGCGAGCCCGAAGCCGTCACCGACCTCGACGCCCTTGATCGCCTGGATGCTCATCAGGGCGGCGGCCAGCCGCGCGTCGAGGCGGCGGTCCCAGTGCACGTGGCTGCCGATGCCGGGCGGCAGTCCGTAGGCGAGCACCTCGACGACGCCGCCGAGGGTGTCGCCGGCCTTGTGGCACTCGTCGACCTCGGCCACCATCGCGGCGCTGGTCTCCGGGTCGAGGCAGCGCATCGGGTCGGCGTCGACGCGCTCGGCGTCGGCCGGGAGCGGCACCACGCCCTCGCGCACGGCGATCGGGCCGAGCCGCACCACGTGCGAAACGATCTCGATGCCGGCGGCGTGCGCCAGGAAGGAGCGGGCGACCTCGCCGAGCGCGACCCGCGCGGCGGTCTCGCGCGCGCTGGCCCGCTCGAGCACCGGCCGGGCCTCGTCGAAGCCGTACTTCTGCATGCCGACCAGGTCGGCGTGGCCGGGGCGGGGCCGGGTGAGCGGGGCGGTGCGGGCCTGGCCGGTGAGCGAGCCGGGCTCGAGCTCGTCCGGGCCGGCCGCGGAGTCGACCGGGTCGGCAGCCATCGCGGCGCGCCACTTGGGCCACTCGGTGTTGCCGATCCGGACGGCGACCGGGCCGCCCTGGGTCAGCCCGTGGCGCACGCCGCCGAGGAGCTCGACCTCGTCCTGCTCGAACTTCATCCGGGAGCCGCGGCCGTAGCCGAGCCGCCGGCGGGCCAGCGCGTCGGACAGGGACTTGGTCGAGGCGGGCACTCCGGCCGGCATGCCCTCGAGTACGGCGACGAGGGCGGGGCCGTGCGATTCGCCCGCGGTGAGCCAGCGCAACATGCAGCCCATCCTTCCATGCCGCGGCGGGCCCCCGCGGGCGCCGCCACGCGCGGCGCGCGCCGACACACTACAGCTGGTCACCGCTCGGATGCCTCGGTGACACCTGCGGCCGCTACAGTACGCGAATGAGTACACAGACAGACTCGGCGGGACGAACGCGATGGATCGGCTTTCTCTCTGATTACGGCCTGTCCGACGGTTTCGTCGGGATCTGCCACGGGGTGATCGGCACGCTCGCGCCGACGGCCCGGGTCATCGACCTGTGCCACGACGTCCCGGCCGGCGATCTGCGCCGCGGGGCCGCGCTGCTGGCTCAGGCCGCGCCCTACCTCCCGCCGGGTGTGCTGCTCGCCGTGGTGGATCCCGGCGTGGGCACGCGGCGGCGCGCCGTGGTGCTGAAGGCGGGGCCGTCGTACCTGGTCGGACCGGACAACGGTCTGCTCGTCCCGGCCGCGAAGGCGCTCGGCGGGGCCGAGGAAGCGTATCAGATTACTGCGACTCAGCTGATGCTGAAGCCGGTCTCGGCGACCTTCCACGGCCGGGACGTGTTCGCGCCGATGGCCGCGCGGCTGGTCGGGGGGCTGGACCCGGCGCGGGTCGGGCCGGCGTTGGCGACGGACGATCTGGTTCAGCTGTCCGAGCCGGTGGCGCGGCTCACGGCGCACCGGCTGGAGGGCGAGGTGCTGACCGTGGACCGGTTCGGCAACGTGCAGACCTCGCTGCCGGCCGGGCTGCTGATGCAGGCCGGGCTGGACGAGGGCACGGACCTGCGGATGGCGTGCCGGACCGGGGACTTCCAGCTGCCGTACCGGCGCACCTTCGGCGACGCGGAGCCCGGCAAGGCGGTCGGGTTCATCGACTCGGCCGGGCTGTTCGCGGTGGCGCTGAACGGGAAGTCGGCGGCGGCGGGGTTCGGCCTGCAGCCGGGTGATCCGGTGGCGGTCCGGCTGGAGGTCTGAGCCGCGGCGACGGGACGGGGGCCGCGTTGCCGGGTCGCGGGGCGCGGTGGAAGACTGACGCGGCGCGCGACGATGCGGTGGAGCGCGGGACGACGAGGCGTAAGGGGGCGCATATGCCCATGGACAACTCTCCGCAGCATCCGGACCCGAACGGCAACGACCAGAACCTGCCGCCGCTGGTTCCGCCCGCTGCGGACCAGTCGTTCAACGCCCCGCCGGGACCGGGCCCGCAGGGCGGGCCGGGCCAGTTCGGCCCGCCGCCGCCGGCCGCGGTGCCGCCGTTCGGCGGGGGCGCGCCGTATCCGCAGCAGCAGCCGTATCCGCAGCCTCAGCCTCAGCCTCAGCAGCCCGTGTTCCCGCCGCCCCCGGCGCCGGGCCCGCAGCCGGGCGGGTCCCCGGAGGGCGTCTGGCCCCCGCCGCAGCCGCAGGGCGGGCCGCCGGTCCCTGCGCCGCCGCAGTTCGGTTACCAGCAGCAGGGATTCGGCGGACCGGCGGCCCCGCAGTGTCCGCAGGCCATGCCGCCGGCGCCGGTTCCCCCGGCCCCGGCTTATCAGCAGCCTGCTGCGTCGTATCCCGCGCCGGCGCCGGCGATGCCGGGCGGTCCCGGCGGCTTCGCCATGGCGCACGTGTTCGACGGGACGAACCCGAACGGATCGCCGCTGATCAACCGGCCCCGGCTGAGCCCGTACGAGATGCAGCGCCTCGCCGCCTACCTCAACGGCGCGCCGGTCGCGCTGAGCGCGCCGGGGACCACACGCGACGAGCTCGCGCCGGACGCCCCGCCGGTGGTTCCGCGCGCGTTCCACACGGACGGGATGTGGATCTGGCCCGGCGCGGTCGGCTATTATCTGACCCGCTACGAGCTTCCGCCGCAGGCGGAGCTTCTGGCGCACATCCGGTCGCGGGGCTTCGCGCCGACCCCGGTCGCGCCGGCCGCGCTCCAGGCCGCCGCGAAGCTCATTCTCACGACACTGACACAGTCCGCGCCGGGGTCCTCGGGGCCGCGGCCGGATCCGCGGTCGTCGTCCTCCGGCGGATCGGGCGCGGCCGAACCGTCGGTCTCCGCGGCGCTGTTCGACCAGGCTCTCGCGACGGTGCTGGTGCGGGTCGCCGACGGGCAGGCCCCGCCGATCCAGGCTCCGCCGGTGCAGGCTCCGGTCCAGGCGGTCGTCGCGCCCCCCGCCGCCGCGCCGCCGCCATCGTCGCCGTCGCCGTTCGCCAGGGCGCCGCAACCGGCGCCGGCAGCGGCCGCGAAGCCCACGCCCCGCGCGGCCGCGGTCGAGCAGGTCGAGGAGTTCAGCGGCCAGTTCGTGGCGGCCGGGAACAAGCACGCGGCCTGGGTCGCCGAGCAGATCGCCTCGTTCCTGGAGCTCCTGCCGGAAGGCGACTGGGCGCTGGACCGGGTCTCGCGCCGCTACGAGCAGGGCGGCCGCGGCTTCCTCGTGGAGGCGCTCGGGACGCTCTCCGACGACGGCGTGTGGACGTGGGCGTGGGCCGAGCCGGAGCGCTGGCGCTCCAGCGAGGCGGCGCTCGCCGGCAGCCGCCGGCTCAAGGAGATCGGCGGCCGGCTCGGTATCGCAGAGCTCGGCAACGAGCGGTGCGGCCTGGCCGAGGCCGCCGACTCGGACGGCGACCCGGCGACCGCGGCCGAGATGATCGCCTGGACCGCGATGGGGCTGCTCGGCGCGCGCGGCTACATCGGGCGGCCGGCCGAGCCCGCGGAGGGCGGCGGCCGGGTGTACTGCCTCGTGTTCGACGAGGCGGTGCCGCTCGTCGAGCCGACCGCGGAGGGCGTGGTCGAATACGTCACCGAGGGGATCGGCGCCTTCGCCGAGGACGCGGCGGACTGCGTGATCGGCTACGCCGAGCACCACGCGTGGGAGTGGAGCCGGGTGCCGGGCGGCGTGAAGGTCGCGGCGACCGGGCTCGGCACCGTCTTCGCGCATCTGAACGACGAGGGCGGCCTGGCGCAGGTGACCGTCGAGGCGGCGTCGGTGTCGGCCGGAGCCGCGTAGCTCAGACGGCTGTCGGCGGGAGCGGGATGCGGTCGCGCCGGACCCGGGCGTGCGAAACGTTGTCCCGGTGCCGGCGCGCCGCCTCCTCGTACGTGGTCTCCGGATCGAGCAGGAACGCGGCGGCGTTCACGATCTCCGGGATGCGCCGCACCAGCCGCCGGTGCTCCATGCACGGGATGCGGGGACCGTCTTCGAGGCCTTCGATCGTGCCGAGGTGCGGGTAGTCCGGGTCGTCGGGCAGCACGGAGTAGAACGGCACGTCGTTGAAGAAGTACTCCGGCCAGTTGCCGCCGGAGATCGCCAGCCACGGCGTGCCGACGCAGGGCGCGAGGAACGAGAACCCGCTGTGCGGCGAGATCAGTACGTCGCACTGTTCGAGCAGTGCGACCTGGTTCCACAGGCCCATGTCGTAGCAGTCGGTGATCCGGTCGCTGCTCGCGACGATGCCGGCGATCTGCTCGGGGGTGTAGGCGGTGGTCGAGGTGTGGCGCGCGGCGGTGGTCCGGGCCCCGGTGAGGTAGAACCGGGCGGCCGGGAACCGCTGTCCCAGGGCCCTGATGACGGCGGCCCAGGTGCCGGCCTCGGGGTAGATCCGGGCGTGGCCGGATCCGGCGGGCAGGACGGCGATCTTCGGGCCTTCGTGCTCGTACTGCTTGGCGAAGGCGCGGCTCTCCTGCGGGATCTCCAGGTCGATGTGCGCGTCCGGGACGTAGCCGAGCCCGTCCGGCAGGGTCATCTCGGGGAAGAGCACGCCGCGGCCGCCGACGATGAACTCGCGCTCGGTGCGGGCGTAATAGGCGAGCGCCAGTTCCTCCTCCCGGCCGAGTTCCTGCACGTAGTCGTCCGGCCGGCCGAGAAGCCCGGGGCTCGCCGTCTCGAGCTGGATCAGGTTGTTGTCCAGCACGTAGTCCCACTCGCGCAGCAGCGGCGGATCCGAGACGCCGCCGAGCTCCCCGCCCTCCAGCCGCACCCGGTAGGTCCGGGCGATCCAGGGGCAGGCGTCGCAGAGCTCGGCGGGGGCGCCTTCGCCGAGCGCGACGTGGATCTCGCTTCCCGAATTGCCTTCGTGCAGGCCGCGGGCATACCGGATGGCCTCGACGACGTGCCCGACCGGCGAGTAGTAGACGTGGTTGAGCAGGACGCGCGGCATGGCGACTCCTCCGGATCGCTTGGGCGTCCGGTCAGCCTATGGAGCGCGCTTGTGCAGCGCCCACGAATAAGGGCTGAACCGTCCGCTAACGCTCGGCGAGGACGGCCAGGCCGGCGACGCGCATCGCGGCGACCAGGTCGGCGCGGCGCTCCGGACCGGCGCCGGTCATCAGCTCCACCTGGAGGACGGCCTGGTGCACGAGCAGGTCGAGGCCGCCGAGCACCCGGCCGCCGGCGCGCCGCCAGGCCGCGGCGAGCGGGGTCGGCCAGGGATGGTAAAGCACGTCGAACAGCGTGCCGGGGTGCGCCGGGACCGCCTCGGCCAGCTCGTCGGCGGCGCCCTTCGGTGTGGTGTTGACGACGAGCGGGCTGCCTAAGGCCTCTGTGGCCGCGAGTTCCCACGGCCGCACCCGCAGCGCGAGGCCGAGGTTCGCGGCGAGCTCTCCGAGCCCTGATGCACGCTGCGGCGAGCGGACGTACACATCGATCGCACCCTCGGTGATCCCGGCCAGGGCCGCCACGGTCGAGGCCGCGGTCGCGCCGCCGCCGACCACGGCCGCGGTGGGCACCGACGCGACGCCACGCTCGGCGAGCGCCGCCGCGAGGCCTGGGATGTCGGTGTTCGCGCCGTACCGCGACCCGTCTGGCCGGAACACCAGGGTGTTGACCGCCCCGACCGCCAGCGCGCGCGGCTCGATGTCGTCGAGCAGCGGGATCACCGCGCGCTTGAGCGGCATGGTGAGGGACAGTCCGGCCCACGGCAGACTGTCGTGCTCCGGCCGACCTGCGCCGAGAACGGCGATGAAGTCGGGCAGCGTGGCCTCATCGATCTCGAGCGCGTCGTAGACCCACTTCTCCAGGCCCAGCGTCGCGTAGGCGGCGCGGTGCAGCACAGGCGAGAGCGAGTGCGCGATCGGCTTGCCGAGCACGGCGGCGCGGCGCGCGTCGGCGCCCGCCGTCCGGCTCGGGGACGGCGCTTCGGGGGGCTGCATGGCCGGGGGTTCGGCTGGATTCGCGGCGGGCGTCATCCCGACCCGCAGTCGCCGGGATACTGCTGCCCGAGCTGCGCCCACTGCTGGTTGTTGGATGCGTACTGTATTCCGTCCGGGGTCGCGCAGAAGTAGAGGTACGTGCCGGTGGCCGGGTTGAGCACGGCGGACAGCGCGACCTGATCCGGGTTGTCGATGGGGCTGGGCGGCAGGCCCGTTATGCCGTAGACACTGGTGTTGTACGGGTTCGCCTTGTCCGTGTTGTTCGGCACCGTGGTGGTGTTGCCCATGCCGTACAGCGTGGAGGTGTCGAAGCCGAGGTGGTTGAACCCGGCCTGGGTGTCGTCGAGCCGGTTGTAGATGACCTCGGCGATCTTGTTGAGGTCGGCCGGGTTGTTCCCGGCCTCGGCCCGCGCCAGCGAGGCCACGACCAGCGCCTGGTACTCGCTCAGCTTGAGCGCCTGCGCCTTCTGGGCCAGGCCCTGCTGGGTGAACACGGCCAGCTGGTCGTCGACCATCTTCTTCAGCAGCGCGGTCGGGTCCTTGAAGCCGGTCAGCGTGTACGTCTCGGACGAGATGAAGCCCTCGATGTGGGCGTACGGGTAGTTCGCGCCGGCCTGGCCGGTGTCCCAGGAGGGCAGGTCGATCTGCCCGGAGGCGACCGCGGACTGGATCTGCGTGGCGGTCCAGCCGGTCTTCTGCTCCAGCGCGGTGAAGACGTCCGCCGCGCGCTCGCCGCTGTAGACGATCAGCTGGGTCTTGCCGTCGAGGTTGGCCGGATCGAGCAGCTGGGTGATCGCGGCGGCCGAGTTGATGCCCTCGGGCAGCAGGTAGGTGCCCGCCTCTATGCTTGAGCACTTCGGGTTCGCGTTGCAGGCGTTGATGAACGCCTTCTCGCTGGCCACCACGTGCTTCTGGTACAGGATCGAGCCGATGTCGGCGCCGCCGGAGCCGGTCGGGATGGTCACGTCGGTCCGGGTGCCGTTGCCGACCCTCGAGCTGTAGTCGGCCGGCGACGCGGTCTTGGCCTTGTACCAGTTGTAGGCCTCGTATCCGCCGTAGCCCAGGCCGCCGGCGACCACCGAGAAGGCGACGAACACGGCCAGGCAGTTGCGGCCGCGCTTCTGCTTGCCCTTGCGCGGCTTGGCGTTCTCGCCCTCGCCGTCGTCGCTGTCGCCGATGAGCTTGAAGCGGTCCTCGTCCCCGTCGTCGCCGCCGGAGAGGCCTTCGCCGCGACTGTCGGAGCGCTCGTCGAAGGTGCGGTCGCGGCCATAGCCGGCGTAGTCGTCATCGCGCCGGCGTCCTCCGGCACGGCGCGAGGAGCGCGAGTAGTCGTCGAACTCGTCCGGCTCCTCGCGCGGCGCGGCGGGCGGCGCCGCGGACGGTCCGGCGGGAGCGCCCCGGCGGCGCCGGCCGCCGCCGTTCCCGGCACCCGCGCCGGGCTCGGATCCCGGGTACCCGGAGTCGCCGGAGGCGAACGAGGCCGGATCAGAGGCCGGATAGGTGTGCTCGTCGAGGTAGCCGGGCCGGGCCGAAGGCGCGGACGAGTATCCGGCGTCGTCGAGGTCGTAGCCGGGATCGTGGCGGCCGCCGGCCGCGGGGTTCTGCACGCGTCCGCGCGTGCCGCCGCCGGTCGCGTAGCCGGCGGCCGGGTACGCGCCGGGCTGCGTGCGCTGGTCGCCGCTCTGGGCCGGGTAGCCGCCGCTCGCGTACGGGTCCTGCGGCGCCTGCGGCGCGGGGCCGCGCGCGCGGCCCGCCTGGCGCTGTGGGCGCGGCTGGGGCGGGGCGGCGTACGGGTCCTGCGGATTCTGGTCGCCAGGCTGCTGATACGGCTGGTAGGGATCCTGCCGCGCGGACTGCGGGGCCTGAGCCTGTGCCGGAGGGTAGGCCTGCGGCTGCTCGTAGTAGGACTGGCTCGGCTGCCCGGAGTACTGCGACTGGCTGTACTGCCCTGTGTTCGCCTGCCCTGCGCTTGTTCGCCCTGTGTTCGCCTGTCCCGTGGCGGAGCCGTACGAATCAGTGCTGTACGTGTCGGCGCTGTATGACTCGGCGCCGTATGAGGCCTGGCTGTACGACTGGTTGCCGTACGCGTCGGTGCCGTAGGAGCCGGAGCCGGGCCCGCCCTCATAAGAGGCCTGGCCTTGCTGCTGCTCGTAGCCGCCGCCGTACTGGCCGGACTGTCCGTAGGGGTCGTAGCCGTGGGGCTCGCGCGGCTCCCCGCCCGCGCCCGCCCTTGCGGCACCTTGTCGGCGGCCGTAGCCGGCGGAACCTGGCGCTCCCGGCGCCGGTTCGGACCCGTACCAACCGTCGTCGCTCAAACCTCGGACTCCTAACCGGGTATTACGGTGCGGGCGGCGCCGCGGGCGCCTCGCCGACCTGGACCAGGTGGCCGGGCGCGCGTCCCGATGCGCGCTCGGCGTCGAGGGCATTCTGCAGGATAACGACCGCTGCCGCTTGGTCGACGACCGTGCGGCTCTTGCGTCCCCGCACACCCGACTCGCGTAGTCCACGGGTCGCGGTGACCGTTGTCAACCTCTCATCGACCAGTCGAACCGGAATCGGGTGAATTATCCGGGCAAGCCGGTCCGCGAAGCCCCGGGCGGTGCGCGCCGCCGGGCCCTCGCCGCCGGACAGCGAGCGGGGCAGGCCGACCACGGTTTCGACGACCTCGTATTCGCCGGCCAGCGCGGCGAGGCGGGCGAGGTCGCCCTCGCCCGCCCGGACCGTCTCGACCGGGGTGGCCAGCAGGCCGTCGCGGTCGCACACGGCGACGCCGATGCGCACCGAGCCGACGTCGACTCCCAGCCTCCTGCCGATCCTCACTCGCCGCTCCTTACCCCGCCCCCGGGTCCCGGCCACACTTCTCCGGGGCCGCGCGGGGGAATCGGGACCCCGGGGTGCCGGCGTCTTCCCACGGCGCCGCCCCCGGGTCGGTTCACCGGTTCCGCGATCACGCCGGGACGGTCGCCGCCACCTGGGCGCGGACCGCTTCGAGCGCCGCGTCCACCGCGCCGGCGTCGGTCCCGCCGCCCTGCGCGACGTCGTCCTTGCCGCCGCCCCCGCCGCCGAGGGCGCCGGCCGCGGTCTTCGCCAGCGCGCCGGCCTTCAGGCCGAGGCCGCGCCCGGCCTCGTTCACCGCGACGACGACCACGGGCCGCTCGCCGGCGACCGCCGCGGTCGCGATGACCGCGGGCCGCGCGCCCAGGAGCTTGCGCACCTCGAGGGCGAGCTTGCGCAGGTCGTCCGGAGTGGTGCCGTCGGGCGCGCGATGCACGGCGACGGCGACGCCGTGCACGTCGAGCGGGTTCGCGGCGAGATCCCCGGCCACCGCCAGGACCCGGCCGCCGCGCAGCGCGGCGATCTCCTTCTCCGCGTCGCGCAGCCTGCTGACAATGCCCGCGACTCGCTCGGGCACCTCCTCCGGCCGCGCCTTGAGCGCCTCGGAGACCTGCGCGAGCAGCACGTGCTCGCGCGCCAGGAAGGAATACGCGTCTGCGCCGACGAGCGCCTCGACCCGGCGCACGCCAGCACCGATGGAGGACTCGCTCAGCAGCTTGACCAGGCCGAGCCGGCCGGTGTTCGGCACGTGCGTGCCGCCGCACAGCTCGTGCGCCCACTCGCCGACCGACACCACGCGGACCCGGTCGCCGTACTTCTCGCCGAACAGCGCCATCGCGCCCATCGCCTTGGCCTCGGGCTGCGACATGATCTGCGCGGTGACCGCGAGGTCGTCCACCAGCACCGCGTTGACCAGCTGTTCGGCGTCGGCGAGCACGGACGGCGGGACCGCCTGCGGGCTGGCGAAGTCGAACCGAAACCGGCCGGGCGCGTTCTCCGAGCCGGCCTGGGTCGCGGTCGCGCCGAGCAGCTGGCGGAAGGCGCGGTGCACCATGTGCGTCGCGGTGTGCGCGCGGGAGATCGCCTGACGGCGCGTCACGTCGACGGCCGCCTCGGCCTGCTCGCCGACCGCCAGCTCGCCCTCGCGGACCACCGCGCGGTGCACGATCAGGTCGCCGACCGGCTTCTGCACGTCGACCACCTCGACCAGCGCGCCGCCGCCGAGCCGGATCAGGCCGTGGTCGGCGAGCTGGCCGCCGCCCTCCGCGTAGAACGGGGTGCGGTCGAGCACGAGCTCGATCTCGTCGTCCCGGGACGCGACCGGCACGACGATCCCGTCGCGCAGCAGGCCGCGCACGGTGCCCTCGGTGGTCGTCTCGTTGTAGCCGGTGAACTCGGAGGTGCCCGCGCTGTCGTAGAGCTCGCGGTAAGCCGACAGGTCCGCATGACCGGTCTTCTTCGCCTTCGCGTCCGCCTTCGCGCGCGCCCGCTGCTCGGACATCAGCCGGCGGAAGCCGTCCTCGTCCACGGCCAGGCCCTGCTCCGCGGCCATCTCCAGGGTCAGGTCGATCGGGAAGCCGAAGGTGTCGTGCAGCTGGAACGCCTCGGCCGCGGGCAGCGTCGAGGAGCCGGACTGCTTCGTCGCCGCGGCGGCGGTCTCGAAGATGCCGGTGCCGGTCTTGAGGGTCTGCAGGAAGCTGTCCTCCTCGCCGACCGCGACCGCGTCGATCCGGGAGAAGTCGGCGACCAGCTCCGGGTACTGCGGGCCCATCGCGTCGACGACCGTCGAGACCAGCTCGTGCACGGTCGGCTGCGGCGCGCCGAGCAGGCGCATGTTGCGAATCGCCCGGCGCATGAGGCGGCGCAGGACGTAGCCGCGGCCCTCGTTGCCCGGTGTGACACCGTCGCCGATAAGCATCGTCGCGGTGCGGATGTGGTCCGAGATGATGCGCAGCGAGACATCTGACTTGTGGTCGGCGCCGTACCGGCGGCCGGTCAGCTCGGCCGCCTTGTCCAGGACCAGCCGGGAGGTGTCGATCTCGTAGAGGTTGTCGACGCCCTGCAGGACCGTGGCGAGCCGCTCGAGGCCGAGGCCGGTGTCGATGTTGCGGGCCGGCAGGTCGCCGAGGATCTCGAAGTCCGCCTTGCCGGTGCCGGGCCCGCGCTCGTACATCATGAAGACGAGGTTCCACAGCTCGAGGTACCGCTCGCCGTTGACCTCCGGGCCGCCCTCGGCGCCGTACGCCGGGCCGCGGTCGTAGTTGATCTCGGAGCACGGTCCGCACGGGCCGGGCACGCCCATGGACCAGAAGTTCTCCTCCATGCCGAGCCGCTGGATCCGCCCGGCCGGCACGCCGACCTTGTCGTGCCAGATGTCGTAGGCCTCGTCGTCGTCCTTGAAGACGGTGATCCACAGCTTCTCCGGCGGCAGGCCGTAGCCGCCGTCCGCGACGGAGCCGGTCATCAGCTCCCAGCCGAGCTCGATCGCGCCCTGCTTGAAGTAGTCGCCGAAGGAGAAGTTGCCGCACATCTGGAAGAAGGTGCCGTGCCGGGTGGTCTTGCCGACCTCCTCGATGTCCGGCGTGCGCACGCACTTCTGCACGGAGGTGGCACGCGGCGCGGGCGGCGGCAGCTCGCCGAGGAAGTAGGGCTTGAACGGGACCATGCCGGCGTTGACCAGCAGCAGGGTCGGGTCGGCGGCGATCAGCGAGGCGGACGGGACCTCCAGGTGTCCGCGCTTCGTGAAGAAGTCGAGCCAGCGGCGGCGGATTTCGGCGGAGTCCATCGGTCCATGCCTCTCGAAGGTGCGGTGGTGTGGGCCGGCGCTCCGGTGTGCTGCTTCACGCCGGTGCGCGCGGCGCGCGGGTTGTCAGGCCCGCCATTCTCTCAGGCCGGGGCGGGGCGGCGCGCCCGGATATCGGCCGCGCCGCGGGCGAAGCCCCTCGGACGGCCGCCGCGGGCCGGTCCGGCTAGCGGGCCGCGTCGCGCGGCTCGTCGTCCGGCAGGTCGACGCCGAGGGCCTGGTACAGCTCGAACTCGCGGTCGGCTGCGGCGAGCCGCACCTCGTCGGCGAACTCGCGGAACCGGCCGGTGACCGCCTCGGGCACGGCCGAGGCGCTGTCGGCCAGGGCCGACGGGGTGAGCCGGCGCAGCACCTTCTTGCCCTGCACGACCAGCAGGACGCCCGCGGACGCGCCGAGGGCGACCCAGAACACGCGCTTCATCATGACGGTCAGCGGCCCCTTCCGGGCTGACTGCGGCTCACTTGTCCCTCTTGGCCCGGCGTTCGGCCTTCAACTCGGCCCGCACCCGCTTCTCCACGTCGGCCCGCTTGCGGTTGGCGATGGCCGTGCGCACGCCGTAGGAGAAGGCCGCGGCCTTGATCATCGGGCCGCCGACGGTGGCCGAGAAGGTGGAGGCGAGGGCGGAGGCGTTGCCGGAGAGGGTGGAGACGTTGTCGGTGATGGTGTCTACCTTGGCCAGCTGCTGGTTGGCGGTGGCCACCGTGGTGTTCAGCTCGCCGAGCAGCGGCACCGCCTGGTCGCTGATCCCGGCCACCAGCTTGGTGGTCTCCTTGAGCACCCCGGCCAGCCTCACCAGCACGATGCACAGGAACACGACCCCGACCCCGAAGAAGATCGCGAATACCAGCCCGACGACTGCTCCTGCCGACACCTCGGGTTCCGTCCCTTCGCCCGCCGCGCTCGATCTGCTCGACTGCGGATCCTGCCCGCAGGCGACGACCCTATCGCGTCCAGGGCAGCTAACCGCACGCGCGGTAGGCCCGGCCGGAGGCCGATTCGGACCGCGCGGCGCCTTTTGCGGCGCCGGGTTCTTTGGGCCGCCTTCGCCGATTAGGGTGAATCCGGCTCAAGGTTCTTGCATCGGATGGCCACGACCAGCGGAAGCTCGGGCAGCCTTATCCGGTCGATGCCGATCTGATCCGATTCAACCGCTTGCCGGAGCGCGTCGGATCAGAGTTGTGACGTATTCATGCCGCCGACGCAGGGGCCGGACGTCAGAAGTTCAGCTCCATCCAGCGCTCGGGCGCGGCCAGCGGGGTGAATCCGGCCGTGGCGTAGACGCCGTGGGCGTCGTTGGTAGCCAGCAGGATGCGCTTAAGGCCCATTGCCTGGTACTCGTCGCGCAGCGCGGCGACCATCCACTTGCCCAGCCCGGCGCCGCGATGCGGGCGCGCCACGTATACGTCACAGAGCCACGCGAAGGTCTCGTGGTCGGTGACCATGCGGGCGAAGGCAGCTTGTGAGCCGTCCGGCGCGTAGACCCCGTAAGCCTCGGAGGCGGCGATGGCGGCCTCGGTCTTGCGGCGCGGGCGCCCCAGCGCCCAATACGCGTCGGTCGACAGCCACTCGCTGACCGCGTCGAGGTCGAGGCGTGTTTTGTCGTCGGAGAACTCATACCCGTCGTCGCGCTTCAAGTGCATGATCGGACTCTAGGCAGAAACGCAGCCGCGCCGCCACGACGTTTCCGGCCGCTCTGGCCGTGATCGGCGCTTAACGCAGCGGTCTTGTCAGGTGCAGCTCGATCGCGGCGCGGATTGCGCGCTCCGCTGTGTCCGCGTCGGCGGAGGCGAGCGGTTCGACGCCGAGCATGTAGCGGGTCGCGATGACGCCGAGGGTCTGGCTGAAGACCAGCCCGGCGCGCAGTTCGGCGTCCGGGTCGTCCGGCAGCGCGGCCAGCACGGCGGGTCTGATCTGCTCGTCCAGGACCCGCTGGACCTGGGACACGGCCTCGGGATGGGTGAACGCGGTGCGCATCAGCAGCCGCATGACCGGGTTCTCGCCGCCCTCCCAGGTGGCGAACAGGATCCGGGCCAGCTTCCCGGCCAGGTCGGCCGGCCCGTCCGCGCGGACCTCGCCTATGCGCAGGTCCTCGACGGCCGCGGCGCGGAACAGGCCCGCCTTGTCGCCGAAGTAGCGCATCACCATGGAGGCGTCGATGCCGGCCTCGGCGGCGATGGCGCGGATGGTCGCCTTCTCGTAGCCGTCGGCGGCGAACCGGGCCCGGGCCGCGGCCAGGATGGCGGCCCGGGTCTCCGCGGACCGCTCGGTGAACCGCCGGGCGATCACCGGTCCGTCGGCTGGCGCGGCCATGGGGCCTCCTCGATGCTCGGGTCCGGCGCGGCGGGACGCGGCCGCGCACGAGTTCCCATCATCGTTGGCCAACGCGTGTTGTCAATCTCTCGGCCGGACCGGCCGCGGCGGGTGCGGGGAGATCAGCGCCGGAAAACCCGGCTGAACCTGTCGGTGCGGTATGGCAGGATCGCTCGCGGAGGTAGTTATCCGAGATGCGTCTTGCCCCTTACCGATCCGTGCTCCGGCTGCCCGGGATGCGCATGTTCATGCTCATCGGCCTGGTCGCCCGGATCCCGGTGACCATGACCAGCACGGTGCTGACTCTGAGCATCGTCCTGGACCGGCACCGCGGCTACGGCGACGCCGGGCTGGTGACCGCGGCCTACACCATCGGGCTGACGATCGGCTCCCCGCTGCTGGGCAAGCTGGTGGACCGGCGCGGGCCCCGGCCGGTGCTGGCGCTGACCGGCGCGGCCGCCCTGGTGTTCTGGGTCGCCGCGCCGGCGCTGCCTTTCAGCGCGCTGCTGGCGGCCACCGTGCTCGGCGGCACGCTCCAGGTGCCGACCATGGCGCTGATACGGCTGACGATCGCGGCGCGGGTGCCGCAGGAGCATCGGCGGCAGGCCTATTCGCTGGACTCGATGGCCGTCGAGGTCGCGTTCATGGTCGGCCCGGCGCTGGTGATCCTGGTGATCACCCAGCTCGGCGACGCGGTGAGCACCATGTACGCCGTCGGAGCCTGCCTCGCGGCCTCCGCTGCGGTCCTGTTCGCCTACAACCCGAAAGTCGGAGCGCACGGACGGCCCGACGCGAACGCAGAAGCGGAGGCCGGCGCGGGGACGAGTGCCACGCCGGGCCGGCCGAACTGGCTCGCGCCCGCCTTCCTGCTGGTGCTCGGCGTCACCGGGGCCACGACCATCGTGCTCGGCGGCACGGAGGTCTCGATCATCGCGACGCTGCGCACGCACGACCAGACCCAGTGGGCCGGCCTGGTGATCATCGCCTGGTGCCTGTCCTCGCTGATCGGCGGATTCATCCACGGCGCGATGCCGAAGCCGTTCGGCATGCTGACCCTGGTCGCCCTGCTCGGCGCGCTGACCATCCCGGTCGGCCTGGCGCACGCCTGGTGGCTGCTCGGCCTGGCCCTGATCCCGACCGGCATGGCCTGTGCGCCGACGGTGGCGAGCACGGTCGACGCGGTCACCCGCTCGGTCCCGGAGACCGCGCGGGGCGAGGCGCTCGGCCGGCACAGCGCCGCGCTGACCATCGGCAACGCGGCCGGCGCGCCGCTGGCCGGGCTGGCGATCGACGGTCTCGGCCCGGCGTTCGGCTTCGCCGCCGTCGGCGCGGTCGGCGCGGCGCTCGCCCTGCTGGCGATCGGCGGCGGCACGCTGCGCCGGGTGCGGCACGCTCGGCGCCCCGCATTCGGCCCTTCCATATACACGGTGCTCCCTGACGCGCCGTCAGCCTCGGTGCAGGGCCAGTAGGCTCGTCGGCATGGCTGATCAGCGTCCCGAGGTGACCTTCGTCCGCGGCGACATCACGGCGCAGGAGTGCGACGCGGTCGTGAACGCGGCCAACTCCTCGCTGCTCGGCGGGGGCGGCGTGGACGGCGCGATCCACCGCAAGGGCGGGCCGGAGATCCTCGCGCAGTGCCGTGCGCTGCGGGCCTCGCAGTACGGCAAGGGCCTGCCGACCGGCCAGGCAGTGGCGACGACGGCCGGGCAGTTGCCGGCGCGCTGGGTGATCCACACGGTGGGTCCGGTGTTCAGCCAGAGCGAGGACCGGTCGGACCTGCTGGCCGACTGCCATCGCAACGCGCTGCGGGTGGCCGACGAACTCGGTGCCGGGACGGTGGCCTTCCCCGCGATCTCGACCGGCGTCTACCGCTGGCCGGTGCATAGCGCGGCGCAGATCGCCGTGCACACGGTCGCGCAGACGCCGACCGGCGTCCGCAAGGTGATCTTCGTGCTCTTCGACGACGTGGCGCTGGAGGCCTTCGAGGCGGCGGGGCGCGAACTCGGGGTCGGACAGAGCGCGGACTGACGCCGCATCGGATGAAGCACGGAATGACGCCGCGTCAGGCCTCCTGCTCGGGCCTGTTATTTCCCTGCTTTGGCTGATCCTGCTTCGGTTCGCCCTGTTCCGGCTCGTCGCGCTTCGGGTCCGGGTCGAGCAGCGCGCGCAGCTTCTCGACGCGGTCGGCGTACCGCTCCTCGACGCCGTGGCGGGTCGGCTGGTAGTAGCGCTTGCCGTGGATGGCGTCGGGTGCGTATTGCTGCGCGGCGACGCCGGAGGGCAGGTCGTGTGGGTAGACATAGCCCTGCGCGTGACCGAGTTTCTTCGCCCCCTGGTAGTGGCCGTCGCGCAGGTGGAGCGGCACCGGTCCGGCGAGCCCGGCGCGCACATCCGCGAGCGCCGCGTCGATCGCCGTGATCGCCGCGTTCGACTTCGGCGCCAGGGCCAGCGCGATGACCGCCTGGGCCAGCGAGATGCGCGCCTCGGGCCAGCCCACGAAGGAGACCGCCTGCATCGCGGCCACCGCGGTCGGCAGCGCGGCCGGGTCGGCCAGCCCGATGTCCTCACTCGCGCTGATCACCAGGCGTCTCGCGATAAATCGCGGATCCTCGCCCGCCTCGACCATCCTGGCCAGGTAGTGCAGCGCCGCATCCACGTCGGAGCCGCGGATCGACTTGATCAGCGCGGAGGCGACATCGTAGTGCTGGTCGCCGTCCCGGTCGTAGCGCACCGCGGCCCGGTCCAGCGCCTGCGCCAGCACCTCGACGCCGATCGTGTCCAGGCCCTGGTCGCGGGCGGCGGCGGCCGCGGCCTCAAGCGCAGTCAGCGCCCGGCGCGCGTCGCCGCCGGCCAGCCGCAGCAGCTCGGCGCGGGCCGGCGGGTCGAGGCCGACCTCCCCGGCCAGCCCCTGCGGCGCGGCGAGCGCCCGGTCGACCAGGGCGCTGACGTCCTGCTCGGAGAGCGGTTCCAGGGTCAGCAGCAGGGAGCGGGACATCAGCGGGGAGATCACGCTGAAGTAGGGGTTCTCGGTGGTGGCCGCGATCAGGGTGACCCAGCGGTTCTCCACGGCGGGCAGCAGCGAGTCCTGCTGGGCCTTGGAGAAGCGGTGGATCTCGTCGAGGAACAGCAGCGTCTCGCGGCCGGTCATGCCGAGCTCGCGGCGCGCCCCGTCGATGATCGCGCGCACCTCCTTGACCCCGGCGGAGATCGCGGACAGCTCGCGGAAGACCCGGTCGGTGCTGTTGGCGACGACGTAGGCGAGCGTCGTCTTCCCGGTGCCCGGCGGGCCCCAGAGGATCACCGAGGCCGGCACCGCGCGCGTCCCGCGGGCCGTCCCCCCGCCGGTACCAGCACCGCCGCCTGTACCAGCACTGTCGCCTGTACCGGCACCGCCGCCGGCCTCGACGAGCCGGCGCAGCGGGGAGCCGGGACGGCGGATCGCGGCCTGGCCGACCACGTCGTCGAGCGTGCGCGGACGCATCCGCACGGCGAGCGGCGCTCCCGCCTGCGCGCGCTCGCGGCCGACCGCGTCGAACAAGGTCTCCTGTTCCACCGTTCGAGCCTAACCGGCGGCGGAGACGGTTTCGGACCACAGACCGCCGGCCGGGACCGCCATATCCACTGGAGTCGCCGCCGGACGCCGTGGAAAAATACGTGATCATGCATGATGTCGCCCCGCCCGCAGTCGGCCGGCAGATCCGCCGCATCGACGATTACCAGGAGTTGCTCGACGCGATCGGCTCGGATGCCTTCGTGCGCATGGAGGTCATGCGGGACGAGCCGCTGAACGCATGGGTGACGCAGAGCGCGTACGCCGTGGTCTCGCGCGACCTCGAGGGCGACGAGGGCTTCGCGTGGCTGTCGGCCATCGGCGAGCCGGAGGAGGCGGCGCGGCTCGTCGACATAGTGCTGAGTGAGGCGCGCGACGCAGACGGCACGATCACGCAGCCGGTCGGCTTCACGGTGCCGCGCGCGCTGGACGTGGCGCGCTGGGGCGGCACCGTCGGCGAATTCTCCACGTGGGACGTCATGGTCACCGAGTCTGCACCGCCCGCACAGCCCGGCGAGGACGCGGTGCGCCCACTCAGTGACCAGTCGGAGCTGTCGGAGATTCAGGCCTTCCTGGACGCGCACAGCCCGCGTCATTCAGTAGCCGCCGATAAGCCGTCGGTGCAGCTTTGGGGCGGTATCCGCGATGAGCATGACGGCACGCTGCTTTCGATCGGCGCGCTGACACTGCGCGGTGACCGCGTGCCTTATCTCGCCTCGATAGCTACCGTGCCGCACGCGCGTGGCCGCGGCTACGGTGCGGCCGTGACTGCGTTCCTCACACGCGTTGCTTTGGCTTCGGGAAGCCCGCTTTGCACCCTGGCGCACTATCACCCCAATCCCGCAGCCCGCAGCGTCTACCAGCGCGTCGGCTTTCGGACGACCCATCAGAACGTCTCGAGTCTGCTGCCGCGCTGACCCGGACCGGGCAGAATAAGCAGTCATGGGAACGAAAGCGTGGAGGATCGAACCGACCGGGCCGCTGCGTGGCGACGTCACGGTGCGCGGCTCGAAGAACGCGGTGACCAAGCACATGGTGGCCGCCATGCTGGGCCAGGGGCCGAGCACCATCGCCAACGCGCCGCGGGTGGGCGACGTGGACATCACCGCCCAGATGCTGCGGGCGGTCGGCTGCGCGGTCGAGGTGGAGGGCGACCGGATCACGATCGAGCACTCCGGCCCGCTCGAACCGGTCGTGCCGCAGACCTTCACCGGCCGCAACCGGATCCCGGTGCTGCTGCTCGGCCCGCTGCTGAACCTGGCCGGCGAGGCCTTCGTGCCGCTGGTCGGCGGGGACCGGATCGGGCCGCGGCCGATCGACTTCCACATCCAGGCGCTGGCCTCGATGGGCGCCCGCATCACCGTGGACGACAGCGGTATCCGGGCGGTCGCCGGCAGGCTGCAGGGCGCCAAGATCGCGCTGCCCTACCCGAGCGTCGGGGCGACCGAGTCGGTGATACTTTCCGCGGTGCTGGCCGAGGGCCGCACAGTGATCACCAATGCGGCGATCGAGCCCGAGGTGCTGGAGCTGGCGCTGTACCTGCAGCGGATGGGCGCCGGCATCGAGCTGCAGCCGGACCGGCGGATCGTGATCGAGGGGGTCGAGCGGCTGCACGGCGCGGCGACCCGGCTGGCCGGCGACCGGCTCGAGGCGTTCAGCTACCTGGTGGCCGGGCTGCTGACCGGCGGCCGGGTGCGGGTGCACGGCTGCGGCCAGGACCGGCTGGTCACCGCGATCGAGACGCTGCGCCGGATGGGCGCGAGCTTCGAGATCGACGACGCCTTCATCTCCGCCTCGGCGCCGGACGGGCTGCGCTCGGGGGCGGTGCACACAGACACCCACCCCGGCTTCATGACCGACTGGCAGCAGCCGCTGCTGGTGCTGATGAGCCAGGCGCGCGGGCTGTCGGTGCTGCACGAGACGGTGTTCGAGAACCGCTTCGTGTACGTCAAGGCGCTGCAGCAGCTCGGCTGCGAGATCGAGCTGTTCGCGATGTGCCTGGGCGGCAACGCCTGCCGCTTCCACGACTCGAACCACCTGCACTCGGCCGTGGTGCACGGGCCGTCGAAGCTGGTCGGCGCGGAGGTGCACGTGCCGGACGTGCGCACCGGCTACTCCTCGGTGATCGCCGCCTCGATCGCGGACGGCCCGTCGGTGCTGCTGGACGTCGAGTCGCTGGAGCGCGGCTACGACGAGCCGCTGCAGCGGCTGCAGTCCATCGGCATGGCGATCACGCCGGTCGACTCGTAAGCAGGGCCCTGAGCAGAGGCTCAGACGCCGGTGCGCAGGATCGACGTGGCGTCGGGCGCCTCGGCCGAGCGGACGCGCCCGGACAGCCGCCTGGCCAGCCGGCGCAGCTCGGCCAGCGGGTCGGCGGTCAGGCCGAGGTGCACCGGGCCCGGCTGCACCACCGTGGAGCGCGGCGCGGTCAGCCAGCGGAAGCGCTGGCCGACCGGGCTCGCGCCGGCCGCGCCGGCTCCGAGCCCGCCGCGGCACACCCGGCCGTAGGCCCGCACCGCGGCGGCGATGTCGTCGAGGTCGGCCTCCGGGTCGAGGGCGAGCACCGCGTCCCGGTCGACCCACGTCTCCGAGCCGAGGAAGTCCAGGCCGCGGCAGTACACGAGCAGGCCGGCGTTCACCGCCTCGCCCTTCTCGACCCGCGGCACGATCCGCAGCAGCGCGTAGTCGAAGGCGAGCAGGTCCTCAGCGCTCATCGGGCCGCCTCCGGTCGCCGTCGGCCGCCGCCGGCTTCGGGTCGGACGGCTGCGGCAGCCAGTCGCGCGGCGCCTCGAGGCGCGCATCGAACCAGGACCGGAATGCGGCGCGCACCGCGCCGGGCGAGTCGAACCCGGGTTCGTCCTCGAGCCACTCGTCGGGCACCAGGGCCAGCGCCGCGTCGAGCGTCTCCGCGGTGACCAGGGGCGCGAGCTCGGCGTCGGCGCCGGCCACGTCCGGCCCGAAGGGCAGCAGCACGTGCTCGCCGAGGGCGGCCGGCCGCCGGGCCGAGGCCTCGGCCCTGGGCCAGGTGTGCTGGAAGATCAGCGAGGCGCCGTGGTCGATCAGGTACAGCTTCCGGTGCCAGCGCAGCAGGTTCGGATTGCGCCAGGTGCGGTCCACGTTGCCGATCAGCGCGTCGAACCAGACGATCCGGCCGGCCAGGTCGGCCGGCACCGCGAAGGCGACCGGGTCGAAGCCGATCGAGCCGGGCAGGAAGTCCATCGCCAGGTTGCGCCCGAGGCTGGCCAGCATCAGCTCCTGGATCTCCGGGTCCGGCTCGCCCTTCGCGATGGCCTCGCCGAGCCGCGCGGTGACCAGCTCGGGCACCGGCAGGCCGATCCGGCGGCCGAGCTCCCCGGCCACGACCTCGGCGATCAGCGCCTTGCGCCCCTGGCCGGCGCCGCGGAACTTGACCACGTACATGCCGAGGTCGTCCGCCTCGACGATGGCGGGCAGCGAGCCGCCCTCCCGCAGCGGCGTCACGTACCTCGTCACGGTCACCTCGCGCAACACGCCGCCAACACTACAGGCGCGCGATCGCCGCGCCGCCGCGACCGGCGCGGCGACTGTAATGACCGCGTAATGCCGCGGGCCGTACCTCGTGACCGAGTTTTCATGAGCATGCGTCATTATCGTGGCGTGGCGACAACGGACGACGAGGAAGAACCGCAGGATCGGGTGCCCGAGGCGATCGAGCCCGTCGACGACGATTTCCCGGACGAGGAGCCGAAGAAGCCGAAGCGGCCGGCCAAGAAGGCGGCGCCGTCGGCTAAAAAGGCGGCGCAGCCGGCGAAGTGGGCAGTGCCGCCGGCCAAGAAGACGGTGCCGCCAGCCGGGAGGGCGGCGGCGCAGCCGGCCAAGAAGGCGGCGCGGCCGGTCCAGCCCGCCGGGGCGCGGCGTCCTGCGAGCGGTGGCGGCGGCGCCGAGTCCGTGGTGGAGGACGCGCGGGGCCCGGGAAGGCGGCTCGGTTTCCTGCTCGGCGCGCTGGTCGGCCTGCTGGCCGGCGGCGCGGGCCTCGCCGTCGGCGAGCTGGCCGCGGTGTTCGCGGGCGGCGCCGCGGCGGCCCCGGCGGTCGCGGTCGGCCAGAAGGCGATCAGCCTGACGCCGCGGCCGCTCGAGGAGTTCGCCATCCGCAACTTCGGGTCGAACGACAAGACCGTGCTGCTGATCGGCGTCTACGTCGCCATCGCGCTGTTCTCGGCGGCGGTCGGCGTCGTCGCCCGCCACCGGCTCGACGTCGGGAGCTTCCTGGCCGCCGGATTCGGCGCGGTCGGCGTCCTCGCGGCGGGCACGCAGTCCGGGGCGAGCATCTCCACGCTGTTCCCCTCGATCTTCGGCGGCGCGGCGGCCGTGGTGACGCTGCGCGCGTTCACCCCGCTCGGCGAGGCGGTGGGCCAGAGCCCGCAGGACCGCCGCCGGTTCGTGCTCGGCGTCCTGGGAACGGCCGCCGCGGCGGCGGTCGGCGGTTTCGGGGCCCGCGCGTGGATCGACTCGCGCTACAACGCCGCCCCGGCGCGGGCCGCGCTCAAGATCCCCAAGCCGACCGTCACGGTGCCGCCACCGCCGGCCTCGGTGCACCCGAACGTGCCGAACCTGGAGCCGTTCTTCACCCCGAACTCGGAGTTCTACCGGGTGGACACGGCGCTCACGCTGCCACAGGTGGACCCGGCGCAGTGGAAGCTGCGTATCCACGGCCTGGTGGACCGGCCGATGGAGATCACCTTCGACCAGCTGCTCAAGATGCCGCTGACCGAGCACGACCTGACGCTGACCTGTGTGTCCAACCCGGTCGGCGGCTCTTATTGCGGCAACGCGCGGTGGATCGGCGCACCGCTGGCCCCGATCCTGCGGCAGGCCGGGGTGCAGTCCGGCGCGCAGCAGATCCTGGCGACGTCCACCGACGGCATGACGATCGGCGCGCCGGTCGAGGCGACGCTGGACGGTCGCGAGGCGATGCTGGCGGTGGCGATGAACGGCGAGGCGCTGCCGATCGAGCACGGTTTCCCGTGCCGGATGCTGATCCCCGGCCTCTACGGCTTCGTCTCGGCCACCAAGTGGGTCGTCGACCTGGAACTGACCACGTGGGCCGGGGCCAGCGCGTACTGGGTGAACGAGGGCTGGTCGCAGCAGGCGCCGGTGAAGACCTCCTCGCGGATCGACGTGCCGGGCAGCGGAGCGAGCGTGCAGGAGGGCACGGTCGTCGTCGCGGGAACCGCATGGGCGACGCATCGCGGCATCGCCGGGGTGGAGCTGCAGGTGGACAACGGACCGTGGGTCGAGACGACGCTGGCCACAGCAGACACGCCGGACACCTGGCGGCAGTGGTCGTATGCCTGGACCGGAGCGACGAAGGGGAGCCACACGCTGACGGTCCGCGCTACCGACGGCACCGGCGCGGTCCAGACCTCGGCGATCCAGGACGTCGCGCCGAACGGCGCCACCGGCTATCACCAGATCAGCGTCCAGGTCAGCTGATCTGCGACCGTCGCGGACCGGGCGCTCGGCGGGCCTGCGATGATGTTCGGGTGACGGCGCCGCGGACAGGGACCGGGCCCGGCGCGGGCCCGGCGAGGCCGCGCCTGGTCGCCACCGACCTCGACGGGACGCTGCTGCGCTCCGACGGCACCGTCTCGCAGCGCACCCGGGAGGCGCTGGCCGGCTGCGCGGCCGCCGGGATCGACGTGGTGCTCGTGACCGCGCGCCCGCCGCGCACCATCCGGCCGGTGATCGAGCAGACCGGGATCGCGGACATCGCCGCAGCGCGCTCCGGCGCGACCGTCGCGATATGCGCCAACGGCGCGGTGCGCTACGACTTCGGCACCGGGAAGACCACCTTCGTGCACGAATTCAGCACCGCGGCGGCTCGGCGGATCGTCGGCCTGCTGCGGCCGGCCCTGCCGGACGCGGGCTTCGCGCTGGAGACCGGCGAGGAGGTCTTCCGGGAGCCGGCCTTCCTGCGCGGCTCGGTGTCGCAGCCGGGCGACACGGTCGTGGTGGAGAGCCTTGACACGGTCTGGGGACGTGCGCCGCGCTTCGTCAAGGTCCTGGCCCGCTCCCCCGGGCGGAACGCGGACGAGATGGTGGCCGAGGGCCGGCGCGTCCTCGGCGGCCTGGTCGAGCCCTCGCACTCCGGCGGGCGCGGCCTGCTCGAGCTCGCCCCGCCCGGCTCGACGAAGGCGGGCACGCTGGCGCTGCTGTGCGACGAGCGCGGCATCGGCCCGGAGAGCGTCGCGGCGTTCGGCGATATGCCCAACGACCTGCCGATGCTGCGCTGGGCGGGCCTGCCGTGCGCGGTGGCCAACGCCCACCGGGACGTGCTCGCCGCGGTGCGCGTGCGCACCGGCTCGAACGACGAGGACGGCGTCGCCGCGATGCTCGAGACCTGGCTCGGGTGACCCGCAGGACCGTTCCGATCGCCGGTGGGCAACCGCCGAACGACACGTTGCGATAACGGCCGATAACGAATCAGAGCACGAGCTGGCAGCGCCGTGCCGCACGCCCCAGAATGCGGCGGTGGGGATTTCAACACAGGGGGCGCCAGCCGGCGCGCAGCCGGCGACCACGGCGTATCAGTGCCCGGGGTGCGGGTGGACCGGCCGGTTCGACTCCCGGCTCCCGTGCTGGTGCGAGAGCTGCGGGCACAACGCGGACCCGCTGGCACCGGAGCCGGAGAGCGGCCGGAAGGCACGGGCCGAGGCCAGGCGCCGGGCAAAGGCAGAGGCCTTATACGAGCGGCTGCGCGGCACGGAGAACCTGAGGCCCACGACGGCGTTGGGCGTCGCGGTCACCGCGCTCTCGACCGTGGTGCACCTCGTCACGCTCTGCCTGCCGGTCACCGCGGTGCTGCTCGTCATCGGGACGCACAAGGCGCCGTGGGCCTGGGTCCTGGGCGTGCTCGCGGTCCTCAGCGCGATCGCGGTCAGGCCGAGGTTCGGCGCGATGCTGCGCGGGCCTAAGAAGAAAGGCGGATGGATCCGCGCGCAGGACGCGCCGCTTTTCTTCGCGCTGCTGGGGAAATGCGCCGCGGCGCTCAAGGCGCCCGTCCCCGACCAGGTCCGGTTCGACACGCGGTTCAACGCGGCGACCGCGCGCTTCGGCCTGAAGCAGCGCACGTATCTGCTTCTCGGCGTCCCGTTCTGGCAGGTCATCGACGGTCAGCAGCGCATCGCCGTGCTCGGGCACGAACTCGGCCACCAGGTCAACGGCGACACCACGCACGGCCTCTGGGCGGCCGGCGCCCGCCGGTCGCTGGCCGAGTGGATGAGGCTGCTGGACCCGCGGGAGACCGGCTTCGAGCGGCAGTCGCGGCGGCGCACGGCCTACCGTCGCAGGGGAAACGGGGCCGCGGGACTGGCCTCGGTACTCGCGCCGATCGTGATGATCCTGCTGCTCGGCCCGTTCTTCCTGGTCTGCTACGGCTGCCTGCGGCTGCTGACCCGGCTGGACCTCTCCAGCGGGCAGCGGGCCGAGTACCTGGCCGACGAGCTCGGCGCCCGGCTCGGCTCGACGAAGGCCGCGGTCGGCGCGTGGGACCGGCTGGCGCTGAGCGAGTCCGTGCGCCACTTCCTGGTCAACGCGCGCCGCATGGCGGACGGACGGCCGCTGTGGCCCGCGCTGCGCGACTACCTCGACTCGATCCCGGAGCACGAGAAGCGCCGCCGGGTCAAGGCGGACGAGCTGCGCGGCACCCGGGTCGACGCGACCCACCCGGCGACCTACCTGCGTCGCAGGCTCCTGCTGGAACGGCCGGAGCGGACGGCGCTGATCGAGGCCTCCGAGCAGGAGTGGGCCGCGATCGACGCCGAGCTCAAGCCCTGGTACAACCGCGCCGCCGCGGCGATAATCCGCGACGCGCGCGGCTAAGAAGGTCGCCGCGCCGTGCAGCGGCACGCGCCCGGCTAAAGTCGTCGCGTGCAAGATCCTCTGACCGCCGAGACGACGGCGAACGGCCGCGACGGCGGCACGGCGGACCGCGTGGTGCGCCCCCGCGGCTGGGCGAAGACCGTCACGGACATCCTGTCGCCGGCGCACCTGGTGATCGCCCTGCCGCCGACCATCGGCTGGCACGCGACGTATCCGGGCACCGCGGGCCTTTGGTGGGGCGCGTTCTGCTCGGGCCTGGCCGGCGGCGTGCCGTACGGGTTCGTGCTCTGGGGCGTGCGTCGGCGGCGCTTCTCCGACATCCACATCAAGGCGCGGCGCGAGCGCTACGTCCCGATAATGGTGGCGGTGGCCGCGATGGGCCTATGCGTGGCAGTGCTCGTGTTAGGCGGTGCGCCGCGAGCGCTGGAGGCGCTGCTCGCGGCGCTGCTGTCCGCCATCGCGGTCGGCGGCGTGATCACCGTGCGGTGGAAGATCTCCGGGCACTCGTGCGCCGCGTCGGGCGCGGTCGGCATCTGCGCGGTCTGCTTCGGGGCGTGGGTGCTCGCCTTCGCGCCGGTCGTGCTCGTGATCGGGGCGGCCCGGGTCCGGCTGCGCGACCACACGGCGGCGCAGGTGGCCGCCGGGATCGCGCTCGGCGCGATCGTTCCGCCGGCCGTGATGTACGCGCTGCTGTAGGTCAGGCCGGCCCGTCCTGCGCGGTATATGAGAACTCGTACGCGGCGAAGTCGGTCACCCGGACATACCCGACGCGCTGGTAGAGCCGGTTGCTGACGGGATTGGCCAGATCCGTGAACAGCACGACCTCCGTCGCGCCCGCGGCCCGCGCGGCCCGGCTCGCCTCGACCGTCGCGGCCGCCCCGTAACCGCGACCGCGCAGGTGGGCCGGGGTGTAGACCGGGTCCACCCGGACCTGGCCGGCGACCACGGGAGTCGTCGCCGCCATCGAGACCGCCGTGCCGTCCAGGGTCTCGAAGAACGTGACGTTCCGGTCGGCGTAGCGGGTGTCGGCCCAGGAGGGGCCTCGTCCGACGGCGGCGGCGAAGTCGCGGTACCAGAGCCTGACCCGCTCGCTGTCCCCTTCGCCCGCCGCCCGGACCCGGCCCTCGGGGAACGGCTCCGGCGGGATGAGCGTGCCCAGGCGGTACAGGCCGATCCGGTCGCGAAGCGTCGCCGTCGCGCCCGCGTGCCGCTGCCAGGCCTCGGCGAAGGCGGCGGCGGTGTCACTTTCCGCGCTGACGCCGGGAATGGGGCGGCCGAGGCCGGCCAGGCGGGCGGCGAGGACGTCGGCGTCCTCGGGGCCGAAGGGTGTGAGGATCAGGCGGCGGGGCGGGATGCGGTGGAAGGCGGCGCGCACCTCGCCCGCCTTCTCGAGCCAGCCGAAGACGGGGGCCTCGGCGCCGTCCGCGCCCGGCCCGCGCGTCCGCAGCGCCTCGGTGGCCGTCAACGTGACGGTGTGCAGGGCGGGGCGCGAGCGCAGGAAGCCCCCGGTCCGGGCGAGGAAGTCGTCGAGGTCTTCGGCGAGGTGCCAGTCGTCTGAGCGCATGCCCCATGATTTCCCATGCCGCCGACAGGCCCCGCCTTGACGAAGCACTTAGGGAATTGGCAAACTACCGAAGTGCTCGACCTCGACGTGCTGAAAGCGCTGGGAAACGACAAGCGCCAGGCGATCCTGGCGTGGCTGCGCGACCCGGTCGCGCACTTCCCGCCGCAGCGCGACGGGGATCTGGTGCGCGACGGGGTGTGCTCGGTCTTCATCGCCGACAAGCTGGGCGTCAGCCAGCCGACCGCGAGCGAGCATCTGCGGCTGCTGGCCTCGACCGGCCTGCTGACCGCCACCAGGATCCGGCAGTGGACCTTCTACCGCCGCGACGAGGAGCGCATCGCCCAGGTGAAACGCATGCTCAGCGAGGAGTGGTGACCGTGACCGTGCCATCAGACGCCGCCGAAAGCACTGACAGCGCCGACGACGCGTACACGCGCCTCGTCTCAATACTCGATGAGGCCGGTGCGAAGTACCGGGTCATCGAGCACGAGCCCGAGGGCCGCACCGACGTGGTCAGCGGGTACCGCGGGCATCCCGTCGAGCAGGCGGCCAAGTGCCTCGTCGTGATGGTCAAGATCGGCAAGCGCACGAGCCGCTACTTCCTGGCCGTGGTGCCCGGCGACCGCCGGGTGGATCTCAACGCGCTCAAGGCACTGGTCGAGGGCACCTACGTCGCCTTCGCGTCGACCGACCGGGCCGAGGCGCTGGCCGGCAGCGTCAGCGGCACCATCCTGCCGTTCAGCTTCCACCCGGACCTCGAGCTCGTCGTGGACCCGGACCTGACGCGGCATCCGGAGATCTACTTCAACGCCGCGCGCCTCGACCGGTCGCTCGCCCTCGCCACCGAGGACTACCTGCGGCTCGCGAACGCGCGGATCAGCCCGATCGCTGCCGCAGCGGGCTGACAAGCCGATTCACGCCGCCGCGTCGAGCTGCGCGACCGCGTCCGCGGGCAGCTCCAGGTCCGCCGCCGCGACGTTCTCGCGCAGGTGCGCCACCGACGAGGTGCCCGAGATGAGCACGATCGTCGCAGAACGCTGTAGGAGCCAGGCGAGCGCGACCTGCTGCGGCGAGGCGCCGAGCCGGGCGGCGACCGCGTTCAGCGTCTCGGACTGCAGCGGGCTGAAGCCGCCGAGCGGGAAGAACGGGGTGTACCCGATCCCCTCGGCGGCGCACCGGTCGACCAGCGCGTCGTCGTCCCGGCGGGCGAGGTTGTAGTAGTTCTGCACCGTCACGACCGACGCGATGGACTGCGCCTCGGTGAGCTGCTGCGCGGAGGCGGCGCTCAGGCCGAGGTGGCGGATCAGGCCGTCCTTCTGCAGTCCGGCCAGGACGGCGAACGGCTCGGCCACCGAATGCTCGGCGCCGCCCTCGGCCAGCCGCAGGTTGACGGCGTCGAGCGCGTCGACGCCGAGGTGCTCCAGGTTCTCGTGGACCTGTGCCCTGAGGTCGGCCGGCTCCAGCGAGGGGTTCCAGCTGCCGTCCGCGCCGCGGCGCGCGCCCACCTTGGTCACGATGCGCAGATCCGCCGGGTACGGGTGCAGCGCCTCGCGGATCAGCTCATTGACGACGAAGGGCCCGTAGAAGTCGCTGGTGTCGATGTGGGTGACGCCGAGCGCGACGGCTTCGCGCAGCACTGCGACGGCCTGGCCGCGGTCCTTGGGCGGCCCGAACACGTTGGGTCCGGCCAGCTGCATGGCGCCGAAACCCATCCGGCTGATGGTGAGGCCG
>DASYAE010000114.1:0-28306 GCA_036501535.1 Actinocrinis sp.
CTTTGCGCCACTGCCATAAAGATAGATCCAGTTTGACGTGGTCTCAGATGTGTTGTCGGGCAACGGTTCCAGCTTGATCACGATCCGGACGGCGCGTCATACGCAACGAAGCTCCTGGTAGAACACGGGATGTCTAGTCACCGTCTTGCTACCTGGAGCTTCGTTGCGTATGACGCGCCGTCCGGATCGTGATCAAGCTGGAACCGTTGCCCGACAACACATCTGAGACCACGTCAAACTGGATCTATCTTTATGGCAGTGGGTCCTAGCCACCACGAAACTCGTTCGGCTCGCCAAAAGTCGGTTGACTGCGCAGCGCGACGGCTGAAGCATCGGCGATGCGTCCCATGCGGCACGGCTACACCAATCGCACGGTCGGCGATGCCGCACGGGTCGAGAAGACTTATCAGGGTCCGGATGCCGCGCTTCGGCTCGCTCGTGAGCGCGAGGTGCTCACGGCCCTGCGCGGCCTGCTGCCGGTGCCCGCCGTCCGCGCAGTGCTGCCGCACGGAGAGGACATGAGAGTCCTGGTTCTGCAGTTCCTGCCCGGCTCGCACGGTCAGGAGCTGATCGAGCAGGGTTACGCGGGCGAGGTGCTGCGGGCCTGTGGTGAGGTGTTGCGGCGGCTGCACGAGTTGCCCGTTGATGTGATCGGGGCGCCAGCCGGGACCGGGCAAGTCTTGGTGCACGGCGACTTCGGGCCGAACAACGTGCTGCTCGATCCGGTCTCGTTCGCTGTGACCGGGGTGCTGGATTGGGAGTTCGCGCACCTCGGCGATCCGCTGGAAGATCTGGCGTGGTGCGAGTGGATTGTGCGCGCCCATCATCCTGCGCAGCGCGATGCGCTGGCGGAGTTCTTTTCCGGCTACGGCGGCGGCGTCCCGGCCTGGTCCGAGCGGCGGGCGGCGATGGTTGAGCGGTGCCGTCTGCTTGAGGGGTTCTGCCGTCGCTGGGAGGCGGACGGTCCTGGGGGTGCTTCGATTGCGGATGCAGGGGTGCGCCTGTGGCGGGAGCGGGGCGCCGCCGCGGCGCAGTGGGCCGAATGAAGTAGTGACTGCGAGGGGACGCTGTGGGTTCCCGGCGTTCCAGGGACCGTTCACCTGGCCGGTCTGCGGTCGCTAAGATTGTTAACAATCTTAGCGACAACTATTGCGCCACGATCTGCGCCAGCCTAGAGTCCCACGATAAGCGATCTCCGCACGGTCCGACGGCGAGACCGCCGGGGCTCCGGCCTCGCCCGCCCGCCGTTCGCGTTCGCCCGCCCCTTTGTCCTTGTGCCCTTTCGTCCCTTTACCCTTCTTTTTTGTTTTTGTCGTTTTGTCCGGTTGTCGTTTTGTTCTTTGGCTCTTCCGCTCTTCCGCTCTTCCGGCCCGTCGCCCCAACCGCCGGGTTCCGTCCCGGCGTCCGGGCACGACCGGTCGGCCCGAATCCGGAAAACAACGAAGTTCTCCTAGTAGATGAGGCCCGCTATGGCTATTCCGCGCTCGCCGGGCGATCCGGCGGCGGCACAGAGCATCCAGACCGCCCGAGGCAGCCTGAACGTGGCGACCATCGTCGCGGTCGGGTTCGCGGTCTGCCTGGCCCAGATCGGGCTGGCCATTCCGGCCACCCTCAACGGGACCTTCCAGACGGTGCTGCACCCGACCGGCTCGTCCCAGCTCGACTGGATCTCCGACTGCACGCTGCTGCCGATCGCCGCGCTCGAGCTCACCTTCGGGGTGCTCGGCGACCTGTTCGGGCGCAAGCGGCTGCTGGTCGTCGGGGCGCTGCTGCTGATGGTCGGCGAGCTGGTTTCCGGCACCTCCAGCGGGGTCGCGCAGATGTACGTCGGGCAGATCATCGCCGGGCTCGGCTCGGCGACGCTGTTCCCGACCACGCTGGCCATCATCGCCTCCGGCAGCCGCACGCACGCCCAGCGGGCCCGGATGATCGCGCTTTGGGCCGCACTGCTGTCTACCGGCAATCTGATTTCGCCGGTGCTCGGCGGGCTGACGGCGACCTACGGGATCTGGCGCTGGGCCTTCTTCATCATCATGATCCTGGCCGCGCTGGACGCCGCGTTCAGCTGGTACTTCGCCGCCGACTCGCGCTCGCCCGAGGGCCGGTCGCTCGACCTGCCCGGCCAGTTCGCGATCGGGCTGGCCTTGTTCGCGCTGCTCTATGCGGTGATCGAGGGGCCGACCGCCGGGTGGGGCAGCGGGATCATCATCGCGTTCTTCATCGCCGCGGCGGTGCTGCTGGTCGCGTTCGTGCTGATCGAGCTGCGGGTGCCGAACCCGCTGCTTCGCATGGATCTCTTCCGCAGCCGGGCGTTCGCGCTGGCCTGCGCGGTGACCGTTGTCGGCATGTTCTCGTTCCTGGGCACCGCCTACGCCATCAGCATCCGGATGGAGGTCATCCAGCACCTGACCGCGCTGCGGACCGCGTTCGCGTTCCTGCTGCTCAGCGGGCTGGCGATCTTCCTGCTGCCGCTGACCTCGTTCATGATGGCCCGGCTGCAGCCGCGCTGGGTGCTCGGCACCGGGTTCCTGCTGATGGGCGTCGGCCAGCTGCTCGCGGCGAACCTGCCGATCACCGACACCGGGCTGCCCTCGCTGATCCTGCCTATGGGCCTGGTCGGCATCGGCTTCGCGTTCGCCGTCTCGTCGGTCACCGCGACGGTGGTCAACACGGTGCCGCACCGGCTGTCCGGCATGGCCGCGGCCACCACCAGCATGGTGCGCGACTTCGGCTTCGCCATGGGCCCGGCGCTGATCGGCGCGGTCGCGCTGAGCAAGGCGGGGTCCAGTTTCGCCTCCTCGCTGGCCGCTGACCCGTCGATGGCCTCGGTCCAGGGCGCGGCCAACGCGGTGGGGCCGGTGGTGGTCAACTCGGTGCCGAACGCGCCGTTCAGCAAGGCCGCCCCGCTGGCGGTCACCGCACTGCACCACGGCTACGCGATCGGCTTCGCGATCTGCGGGATCGCCGCGCTGGTCTGCTGCCTCGTGACAGTGACGCTGCTGGGCGGCAGGCACGAGCTGGACGAGGAGATCGCAATGATCGAAGACGAGCCGGACGCGGGCGCCGCCGCCGTGCCGGCGCAGGGCATGGCGAGCCGCAGCGGGTCGGCGGAGAGCGCACCGGCCGGCGGCGGCGCGTAACGCCGCCCGCAGTGCCGCCGGTGCCGGTGCGGTGCCAGTGCCGGCGGCACTGCGGGCACGGTGAGCGGCACGGGGCGGCCGCCGACGATTCCCTGATCTCCGGGCACTGCCTCTGAGCACTGACGGTCTCCGGCGCGCCGGCGTCCGCCGCGCGCCGGAGCTGCGAGTCATCACCGCCAAAATTGTTGACAATTTTGTCGCCGGAAAACCATACTGGAGCCGTCCAGCCGAGAGGGAGACGCCGATGTCACAACCCACGACCGGCACATCCGGGGCCGCGGGGAGCCTGCTGGTGGTCAGCGCCCACGCCGGGGACTTCGTGTGGCGTGCCGGCGGGGCGATCGCCCTGGCCGCGCAGCGCGGGGAGCGGGCGACCGTGGTGTGCCTCAGTTTCGGCGAGCGCGGCGAGTCGGCCCGCGCGTGGCGCGAGGGGCGCACGCTCGAGGAGATCAAGGCGATCCGGCGGCAGGAGGCCGAGAACGCGGCCGCGGTGCTCGGCGCGCAGGTGTGGTTCCTCGACGCGGGCGACTACCCTTTGCAGCAGAGCCCTGATCTGGTCGACCGACTGGTGCGGATCTACCGCGAGCTCGCCCCGACCGTCGTGCTCACCCACACGCTGACAGACCCCTACAACGGCGACCACCCCGCCGCGGCGCAGATGGCGCTGCAGGCCCGGGTGCTGGCGCAGGCGATCGGCTACGACGCGCCGGGCGAGCCGCTGGGCGCGCCGCCGGTCTTCTTCTTCGAGCCGCACCAGCCGGAGCAGTGCGACTTCCGCCCGGACGTGCTGCTCGACATCACGTCGGTGTTCGAGCGCAAGCGCAAGGCGATGGAATGCCTGCCCGCGCAGCAGCACATGTGGGACTACTACACCGACCTGGCCAAGCGGCGCGGCGTGCAGCTCAAGCGCAACGCCGGCCCCAATCTCGGCCTGCCGCACGACACCGTGGGAGAGGCGTTCGTCCGGCTCTACCCGCAGGTCACCGGAGAGCTGGCATGACCGGCCCGGCCCGCGTCATCGTTACCGACCCGCCCCGCGCGGCCGCCGCGGACGTCGACGCGCTCGCCGGGTTCGGCGTGGCGACGGTGCACGAGGCGATGGGCCGCACCGGCCTGCTCGGCCCGGATCTGCGCCCGATCCAGGACGGCGCGCGGATCGCCGGGACGGCGGTGACGGTGCTCTGCTGGCCGGGCGACAATCTGATGATCCACGCCTCGGTGGAGCAGTGCCAGCCCGGCGACGTGCTCGTGGTCACCACCACGTCCGCGTCCGCTGACGGGCTGTTCGGCGAGCTGTTCGCGACCGCGCTGCAGCAGCGCGGCGTACGCGGCCTGATCATCAACGCCGGCGTGCGCGACGTGGCCGAGTTGCGCGCGATGGGCTTCCCGGCCTGGTCCGCGGCGGTCAGCGCGCAGGGCGCGGTGAAGGCGACTGCGGGCGCGGTGAACGTGCCCATCACGATCGGCGGCCAGGTCATCCGACCGGGTGACGCCGTGCTCGCGGACGACGACGGCGTGGTGTGCGTGCCCCGCGAGGTGGTACCTGATGCCATACGTGCGTCTCAGGCACGCGAGGACAAGGAAGCCGCGGCCCGGCAGGCGTTCCGCGAGGGAGAGCTCGGACTCGACCGGTATGGCCTGCGCAAGGTGCTTGCCGAGCTGGGCGTGCAGTACATGACCGCCGAGGAATACGCATCGCGGGACCGCTCATGACCGGCGCCGGCGACGCCACCGCTTACGAGTCCGGCATTCGCTGCATGCTGATGCGCGGCGGAACGTCGAAGGGCACGTATTTCCTCGCCGGCGACCTGCCCGCCGACGCGGGCGCCCGCGACGACCTGCTGCTGCGGATCATGGGCTCGCCGGATCCCCGGCAGATCGACGGCGTCGGCGGCGCGCACCCGCTCACCAGCAAGGTCGCGGTCGTCTCGGCGGCGGCCGGGCCGGATCGCGACGTGGACTACCTGTTCCTGCAGCTCGGCGTCGGCGAGCCGACCGTCACGGACAGGCAGAACTGCGGCAACCTGCTCGCCGGCGTCGGGCAGTTCGCGGTCGAGCGGGGCCTGGTGAGCGCCGGGCCGGAACGCACCGCCGTGCGCATCCGCATGGTCAACAGCGACTCCATCGCCGTCTCGACCTTCGCCACGTCCGGGGGCCGGATCGACTACTCCGGCACGACCGCGATCTCCGGGGTCCCAGGCACCGCGGCGCGGGTCTCGCTGGACTTCGCCGACACCGAGGGGTCCGCCTGTGGCAGCCTGCTGCCGACCGGCCATGCGCGCACCGAGATCGACGGCGTCGCCGTCACCTGCGTCGACAACGGGATGCCGGTCGTCGTCGCGCGGGCGGCCGATCTCGGGATCACCGGGTACGAGCCGGTCGGCGACCTCGCCGCCGACAGTGCTCTGACCGACCGGATCCAGGCGCTGCGCGTCAAGGCCGGCGCGCTGATGGGCCTCGGCGACGTCACCGGCGCCCCGGTGCCGAAGACCACGCTGGTCGCCCCGCCGCGGGCCGGCGGCGCCATCGCCACCCGGACCTTCATCCCGCTCCGGCCGCATCCCTCGATCGGCGTACTCGGCGCGGTCAGCGTGGTCACCGCGCTGCTGCTGCCTGACGCGGTCGGCCACGAGTTGCTGGTGCGGCCACCGGAGGGTCAGCCGATCGAGGTCGAGCACCCGACCGGGACGTTCGCGGTCGATGTCGAACTCGACCATTCGAGCGACCCGCCGCACGTGCGCCGCTCGGCCGTCATCCGGACCGCGCGCAAACTGTTCGACGGCACCGTCTTCCCCCGTCACGAGCACTGAGAGGCACCGATGCCGCAGTCCGAGACCCCTCCGCCGCCCGTGCCGCTGCGCCACGAGATCGCGCACCTCGGCCACGTCGAGCTGTTCACCCCGTGCCCGGAGCAGAGCCTGGACTTCTTCGTCCGGGTGCTGGGGCTGACCGAGAACGGCGCCGACGAGGACTCGGTGTACCTGCGCACCTGGGACGACTACGAGCACCACAGCCTCAAGCTGACCGCCTCGGCGACCTCCGGCGTCGGCCGTACGGCCCTGCGCGCGTCCAGCGAGGATGCGCTCAAACGGCGGGTGCAGGCGATCGAGGAGCGCGGCCTGGGCATCGGCTGGACGAGCGGCGAGCCGGGGATCGGGCCGGTCTACCTGTTCCGCGACCCGGACGGGCACGAGATGGAGGTGTACTGGGAGACCGAGCGCTATCAGCCCCCGGAGAACCTGCGCCCGGCGCTGAAGAACCAGGCCCAGGCCTACCCCGCGCGCGGAGTGGGGGTGCGCCGGCTCGACCACGTCAACTATCTCGCCCAGGACGCGGCGGCCAACGGCGGCTTCGTGCGCGACGTGCTCGGCGGCCGGGTGACCGAGCAGATCATGCTGAACAGCGGCGTGATCTCAGCGCAGTGGACGCATTTCGCGCAGAAGTCGTACGACCTGGTCTACACGCAGGACTGGACCAGGGTGCACGGGCGGCTGCACCACATCGCGTTCGCCACGGACACCCGCGAGGACATCCTGCGTGCCGCGGACATCTGCCTCGACAACGGCGTGTTCATCGAGACCGGGCCGCACAAGCACGCGATCCAGCAGACCTTCTTCCTGTACGTCTACGAGCCCGGCGGCAACCGGATCGAGCTGTGCAACCCGACCGGCCGGCTGATCTTCGCGCCGGACTGGGAGCCGGTCACCTGGACCGAGGCCGAGCGGGCGCGGGGGCAGGCCTGGGGGCTCAAGACCATCGACTCCTTCCACACCCACGGCACGCCGCCGATCTGACGGCCCGCCAGCCAGCCGGAACGAGCAGTACGGGCGCGGTGCGGCCGCTACGATGGCCGTACGAGGACTGGCGCCAACATCTTTGCGCGAGTGAAAGCGGGAGCGGTGTCGAGAACGGGTCAGGACACAGCCGAGCGGACGGAGCCGGGCCGGCCGGAGCCGGTTCTCGACGCGATCCGCGATGCCATCACCGGCGGCGAGTTCGCGCCGAACCAGCGGCTGGTCGAGGCGGAGCTCTCCGAGCAGTTCGGGGCGAGCCGGGCCAGCGTGCGCAACGCGCTGCTGCACCTGGCCAGCGAGGGGCTGGTCGAGCGGATCCAGAACCGCGGCGCGCGGGTGCGCGCGATCTCGGTGGCGGAGGCGATCGAGATCACCGAGGTCCGGATGGTCGTGGAAGGGCTCTGCGCGGCCAAGGCGGCCGAGCGGGTCACCGAGGCGGACCGGCGGGCGCTGCGCGAGCTCGGCGGGCAGATGAAGACCGCGGTGGCCGCCGGGGACGTGCTCGGCTACTCGGACCTCAACCGGCGGCTGCACGCGCTGATCCGGACCCTGAGCGGCCAGGAGACCGCGCGCAGCGTCCTGGAGCGGCTGCGGCTGCAGAACGTGCGCCACCAGTTCCGGCTGGCGATGCACCCGGGCCGGCCGAGCGTCTCGCTGCCGCAGCACCTGGAGATCATCGAAGCGCTCTGCGGCGGCGACGCGGACGCGGCGGAGGCGGCCGTGCGCCGGCATCTGCGCAGCGTCATCGACGCGCTGCCCGAGGTGGAGGACTCCCGGACGAAACGGTTCGACGTGCTCTGAAGCGCTCTCCCGCTCCCGTCCGGCCGCGGTTCTTGATCGCGTAGAGTGCGGCGCGTCATCCGTGCCATCCCGTCCGAGAAGCGAGGCGCCGTGATCGTCGAGCACGCGGAGTTCACCATCACCCCGGGCCGCGAGGCCGAGTTCGAAGAGGCCTTCGTGCGCGGCCACCGGTTCATCGCGCAGTCCCCCGGCTACCTGTGGGGCCGGCTCGTGCGCCAGGTCGAGCAGCCGAACCGCTACCTGCTGCTGGTCGGCTGGGAGAGCGTGGAGGCGCATACGGTGGAGTTCCGCGGCTCTGCGCTGTTCACGCAGTGGCGCGGCGAGGTCGGCGCGTTCTTCGCTGAGCCCGCGGTGGTGACGCACTACTCAGGAGACCTCGAGGCCGCAGCCCTGAAATAGCGGCGCCGGCTTCGAAGAGCGGCGCGACGCGGTACGGAAGGGTGCGATGACCAGGTGACCCGGCGGATCGGCGTGATCGGGGCGGGCATCGTCGGGCTGGCCGTCGCCCGGCGGCTGGCCGAGGCGTGCGGCGGCGAGGTCACGGTCCTGGAGAAGGAAGACGACATCGCGCTGCACCAGACGGGCCACAACTCCGGCGTTGTGCACGCGGGCGTGTATTACAAGCCGGGTTCGCTCAAGGCGACGCTGTGCCGTCGCGGCGTGGGCCTGTTGCGCGAGTTCTGCGAGCAGCACGCGATCGAGTACCGCGAGCTGGGCAAGGTCGTGGTGGCGCGCGACGAGGTCGAGGTCGAGCGGCTGCGCGAGTTGGAGACGCGGTCGCGGGCGAACGGCGTGCCGGGGATCCGCTGGCTGGATCAGGCGGCGCTGACCGAGATCGAGCCGAACGTGCGCGGCGCGGCCGCGCTGTACTCGCCGACCACCGCCATCGTGGACTTCCGGCAGGTGGCGCGCGCGATGGCGGACGACCTGCAGGCGCACGGCGGGCGGCTGCTCACGGGCCGAGCCGTGACGAAGATCGAGCCCGCCGGCGCTGAGGGCGTCGCCGTGTCCTGCGGTGACGAGCGCCATCTCGTCGACTCCCTGGTGATCTGCGCCGGCCTGCAGTCGGACCTCGTGGCGCGGCTCGCCGGGGACGGGCCGGGCCCGGCGATCGTGCCGTTCCGCGGCGAGTACCACCGGCTCGCAGCGGGCCGCACGGACATGGTGCGCGGCCTGGTCTATCCGGTGCCTGATCCGGCGTATCCGTTCCTCGGCGTGCATATCACGCCGCGCATCGACGGCACCGTGGACGTAGGGCCCAACGCAGTGTTCGCGCTCGCACGCGAGGGTTATCGCCGCCGCGATGTCAACGTACGCGACCTCGCGCAGTCTCTGGCGTGGCCGGGCACGCGGCGCCTGTTCCGTGCGCATTGGCGTATGGGCGTGCGCGAGATGCGCGGCTCGCTCTCGCGCCGGGCCTTCGCCGCGGCCGCCCGCGACTACCTGCCCGACCTGACCGTCGCCGACCTGGTCCCCGCGTCAGCGGGGGTGCGCGCGCAGGCCGTGGACCGCGACGGATCGCTCGTCGACGACTTCCGCATCAGCACCCTCGGTCCGGTCACTGCGGTGCGCAACGCGCCGTCGCCCGCGGCGACCTCCAGCCTGGCCATTGCCGAGTACGTCGTCGATCGGTTGGCCGACCGCTGACCGCGCTGTCTCCTGCTGGGGCAGCGCGGTCAGCGGTCGACCGGCGAAGCGCCTGGCGCGGCTAGGTACAGCTCACGCTCGTCGGCGCGCCGCTCGTCCCGTTGGCGGTGAAGCCCACGTCGACCGAGGCTCCCGGCTCGATGGTCCCGTTGGACGGCGTGTTCGTCACGGACACACCCGCGCCGGACTGCGTGTACGTGCCGTTCCACAGGCTCAGGATCTGCTGGCTGCCGGGGAAGGTCCAGCCCAGCGTCCAGCCGTTGACCGGGCTGTTGCCGGTGTCGGTCACGGCGACCTGCCCCTGGAAGCCGCCGGGCCAGGACGAGGTGACCGAGTACGTGCCCGTGCACGAGGCCGGGGCCGGGGCGGCGCCGTTGACGTCCACCGAGAAGGAGTTGGTGGCCAGGCCCGCGCCGCCCTGCCAGAGCTCGAAGCCCGCCTCGATGTCGATGAGGTACCACGAGCTCTTGGTGTAGCCGCGGCCGACCGCGTCCGCGGCCAGCGGGCCGAGGTCGAGGCCGCTGACCGACGTGGTGCCGGTGGTCATGGTGTAGGAGACGGTGTCGAACGAGCCCTGCGACCCCTCCCACACGTTGTAGCTGCGCCCGCCGATGCTGACGTTGGTGGCGACCTCGGAGCCGAACGGCTGAACGGGGCCGTTGTGGTTGAGCCACACCATCAGCTCAGTGCCGTTGGGCTGGCCGGTGGTGGTCGGGGTCTGGTTGAACCAGATGTCGTACGCGACGTCGTAGTCGTTGCTGCCGCCCGGCTGGCTGGTGCTCCAGCTGGTGGTGACCTTGCCGCCGCCGACCAGGCTGGAGACCGGGACCGGGGTCGCGGTCAGCCCGCCGGAGGTGCAGTTGCCCCAGTGGCAGCCCTGGTAGATGGACGGATAGCCGCCGGGCGCGCCGTTCGTCGCGTTGCTGATCGCCGAGTTGGCGATCGTGAAGCCGGCGCTCCCGGTCGTGGTGACGCACTCGGACGCGCCTGATCCCCATTCGTTGTTCTGCACGGTGTATACGCCGCCGGCGACCGGCGTGCTCTGCATCTGGCACAGCTGCGTGGTGGCCGCCTGCGCGCTCATCGGCGCCAGCGCCGCCGAGCCCCCGCTTATCAGCACGGCGATCGCGAGACCGGCCACTGCCCTACTCCAGGCCACGACAGGACCTCCTTGCGTGTCGAAGTCGGCGTCAAGGTACGTCCGGAGCGGTCCGGCAGCCAGCGGACGCGCATCGTGGCCGGGGATGCAGCAGGTCGCAGCTGAAAGGTTCATCCACCCTGGCCGGCCGGAAACTTTCACCTCGTCGCAGGCCACGGGATCGCGCGACCGCGCAGGTGATCAGGGGTCTTCGGAAGAACCCGGCCGGGCCGGGCTTGGCGGGGACTGCCGTGCTTCCCCTACTTTGACCGGGGCCGTCCGCCGCCCGGAGATCCGGTCCGGCGCCCGGCCGGGTCCACAAGCGCGAAGCGAGGTTTGCCGGGCATGAGGAGAATCGTTTTACGGACAGTCGTGGCGGCGGCCCTGTTCGCCGCCTGCGCCGCAGTGACCGGCACCGGTTCGGCGGCGTTCGGCGCGATCGGAGCCGTGAGGCCCCTCGGGCAGGTCACGCCCGGGGACTGGCCCACCTACCACCTCAACAACGAGCGCGACGGGGACCAGAGCAGGCTCGACCCCCTCTCCACGCTGTCGCTGCAGTGGACCGCGGCGCTCGACGGGGCGGTGTACGGCGAGCCGCTGATGGTCGGCGGCCGGATCTACGCGGCCACCGAGAACGACACGGTCTACGCGCTGAACCGCGCGACCGGAGCGGTCATCTGGTCGACCCACCTCGGCTCGCCGGAACCGCTCTCGGACCTGCCCTGCGGCGACATCGATCCGCTGGGCATCACCAGCACGATGGTGTACGACCCGGACACCAACCGGCTGTTCGCCGTCGCGGAGATGCTCGGCGGTACGCACACGCTGGTGGGTATCAACGCTGACACCGGGGCGGTCGAGGTGCAGACCGCGGTCGAGCCTCCGGTAGGCACCCCGATCGCGCACCAGCAGCGCGGCGCCCTGACTCTGCTGAATGGACGTATCTACATCCCGTATGGCGGGCTGCTCGGCGACTGCTCCGACTACATCGGCCAGGTGGTCTCGGTGACCACGGCCGGCTCGGACCTCGAGAGCTACGCGGTGCCGACCGCCCGCGAGGGCGGCATCTGGGGGACCGGCGGCGGCGTCGTGGACGCCAGCGGAAACCTGCTGTACGCGGTCGGCAACGGCGCGTCCGAGACGGCCGGAGCCGCCTACGACGGCAGCGACTCGGTGATCGAGCTCTCGCCGGGCCTGCAGCTGGTCGACTCCTTCTCCCCGACCGACTGGGCCACCCAGAACGCCGGCGACGCGGACCTCGGGTCGATGAGCCCTGCGCTGGTCGGCGGGTACATCTACACGGACGGCAAGGCCGGCACCGGCTACGTCCTGCAGCCGGGCCACCTCGGCGGCATCGGCGGGCAGATCGCCGAGCTGAACGAGAACTGCCAGGCGTTCGGCGGCAGCGCCGTCGTCGGCAGCACGATCTACCTGCCCTGTTCAACCGGTCCGGAGGCGGTGTCCATCGGCGCAAGCGGCACGCCGCAGCAGCTGTGGAAGTCGACGCTCCCGGCGGTCGGCTCCCCCGTGGTCGGCGGCGGCGCAGTGTGGGCGGTCAACTACTTCGCCGGCGAGCTCTACGCGCTCGACCCGAGCACCGGGGTGGCGCTGCAGCAGATCTACCTCGGCAGCGACGCGCCGAACTTCGTCTCGCCCACGCTGGTCGGCAACCAGGTGTTCGTGGGCACCGACACCGGCGTCGCCGCCGTCAGCGGGGCGTGACCCGCGAGGTGCCGCGGGGACGGGGAATAGGCTCGTCCTCGCGACACCCCTGCGAGCAGCCTGCTGGAGCACCACGTGACCATCATCAAAGCGGCCGCCGTCCCCCGGCTCGACCGCGGCGGCAGCGTCGAGACGATCCCGCTGATCACCCGGTCCTCCGCGGCCGAGAAGACCACGCTGACCTCGGGGATCAGCACGTATCCGGCGGGCACGGGGGTACTGCTGCACACGCACAACTGCGTGGAGCACGTCACGCTGCTCGCGGGGGCCGGCGAGGTCGAGATCGACGGCGAGGTCACCGCAGTGGAGCGGTTCGACACGACGTACATCGAGGCCGGGGTCCCGCACGCGTTCCGCAACACGGGTGACGTGCCGATGACGATCCTGTGGGTCTACGGCTCCGGATACGTCACCCGGACGTTCGTCGCGACCGGCCGGACGGTGGAGCACCTCTCCCCCGACGACCAGATGGTCACCGACTGACGGGCGCGGATGGCCCGTCAGGTGACGACGCGCCAGAAGGTCGCGCCGTCGCCGGTCGCGGTCACCACGGACTTCCCGCTGGCGGTGAACAAGGCCGGGCCGTTGTAGTCGCCGGTCGTCGCGAAGTCGCCGAAGTCGGCGAGCAGTACCGGGCGCGCGGGCTCGGCGACGTCCCACAGCCGCATCGCGAGGGACCAGGCGATCACGAGCTGTTCACCGCTCGGGCTGAACGCGGCCCAGGCCTTGCCGTGGTCGGTGTCGTCCTTGGCCGGGCGGAATACGTACGCGCGCTTGTACGTGCCGAAGGAAGGCGTGCTCCAGAGTGTGACGTCGCCGGTCGTGTCTGTGGTGACGAGGGTCCCGCCGGTCGCGCCAAAGGCGAGCGAGGCCACGTAATGGCCCTCGGCGACGGCCTGGAACCGGGCGCCGGCCTGTGCCCCGCTGAGGTCCCAGAGCTTGACCTCGCCGGTCATGTCGCTGGCCGCTAGGTGCTTGCCGTCGGAGCTGTACGCGACGGCCGTGGCGGTCCCGTCGACGGCGTAGGAGCCGGTCGTGCTCGCGGAGGGATGCGCGGCCGCGCGGATCTCGATGCCGCCGGACGTGTCCCCGACGGCGATGTGCGCGCCGTCCGGGCTGAAGGCCAGGCAGCTCGGTGCGCCCTCCTTCGGGGCGGGCAGGGTCGCCTCGAGCGCGGGCGCGGTCGGCACGGCGACGTTCCACAGGGTCGGGCCGGGCGAGGTGCAGACGGCCAGCAGCTTCGCGTCGCGGCTGAAGGCGAGCGGGCCGAGCGGGCCGCTCGCGCCGGGGACTGTGGCCGACCGGGCCGGCTGGCCGAGCTGCGCGATGTCCCAGAGGGAGACCACGCCGCTGATGTCCGCGCAGGCGATCGTGAATCCGTCCGGGCTCACCGCGAGCGCGGTGACCGATCCGCCGGCCGGCGTGGTGACGTGGGAGACCTGCTGGACGGAGGTCCCTGCCGCGGACGCGGGCGCCGAGCCCGGGGTCCGCGACACGGCGGCGCCGCCGGTCGCCGGCTTCGCAGGGCCGGAACCGTGCAGCGTCTCGTACAGCGCCGCGCCGATTCCGGCGGCGGCCAGCGGGCCGCCGATCGCCGCCGCGGTCAGCAGTCTGCGGCGGCTGATGCGGCCGGGCCGGGCCGTCGTGTCAGCAGCCTGACTGGTGACGGTGGTCGTCGAGCCGACCTCGTCGACCGGCGTGGCGGGCGGTTCGTCCAGTTCCGCGTCCCGGGCCGTTGGCTGCGCCGGGACCTGGGTCTGCGTCGGCGGCTCTTCCGGGACGAGTGTCCGCGTCGGCGGCTGCGCGGCGATCACCTCGGGGCGTGCCAGGATCGCCTCGGGCGTCGGCCGCTGCGCAGGGTCCTTGTTCAGGCAGTCGGCGATCAGGGCCCGCAGCCCGGGGTCGGCGACCGCGTCGAGCCGCGGCTCCTCGTGCGCGATGCGGAACAGCAGCGTCGGGACCGGCCCGCGGCCGAACGCGCCGACGCCGGTCGCGGCGAAGCAGAGCACGGAGCCGAGCGCGAAGACGTCCCCGGCCGGCCCGACGACGCCGTCGGTCAGCTGCTCCGGCGCGAGGTAGCCGACCGACCCGATCAGCATGCCGGGCACGGTCAGCGCGGCCCCGGTGCCCTCGCCGCCGTCCGGCTCGACCGCGCGGGCGATGCCGAAGTCGATGACCCGCGGGCCGTCCTCGGCCAGCAGGATGTTCGAGGGCTTCAGGTCCCGGTGCATCAGGCCGGCGCGGTGGATCGAGGCCAGCGCCTCGGCCAGGCCGGCCGCCAGTCCCAGCACGAGCGGCGCGGGGATCGGCCCGCGGTCGGCGACCACCTTGTAGAGCGAGGGCCCGTCGACGTAGCCGGTCGCCAGCCAGGGCGTCGGCGCGCCCGGATCCGCGTCGATGACGGGCGCGGTGAAGGCGCCGCTGATCTTGCGCGCGATCGCCGCCTCGCGCCGGAACCGGTCCCGGAAGCCCGGATCCGCCAGCAGCTGCTCGCGCACCACCTTCACCGCGGCCAGCCGCCCGCCGGGCGAGCGGCCGAGGTAGACCTGCCCCATCCCGCCCTCGCCGAGCCGGCCGAGCAGCGTGTATCCGCCGATCCGGGACGGGTCGCCCTCCCCGAGCGGTTCCACCCGCGCCTCACCTCCGACCACCCGCTGCCGCCGCCGCGGCGCCCGTCGCGCCGCCGCTGTAGTGGAGGATATTCGCGGGCGGGTTCCGCGCGCGCGGGCCCTCGCCGGCCGCTCCCGGAAGTCGTCCCGCGCCCGTGACGCCTGGACCGGCGCGGTGGCGGGATTACGCCATGGCGGGATCCCGCTAGCGGGCCGCCCTTTCCGATCGCCTCTCTCTTCATCACCATACGAATTCGACCGGGTGCTGCCACCCGGCGGGTGAAGAAGCGAAAGAGGTACCCCCGTGCACGTGTTCAAACTCAGGAAACTGGCTCTGGCCGCCGCGGCGGCCGGGGCCCTGGCCGGCGCCGCCCTGCTGTCGACCGCCCCCGCCCAGGCCGCCTCGAGCCCCAGCGCCGCGAAGGCGCAGTGGCAGGCGGCCATCTCGCAGGTCCCGCAGCAGGGCGCCGGCTGCTATCAGGCCTCGTATCCGTCGTTGACCTGGCGCACCGTCGCGTGCGTGACCGCGCCGAGGATCCCCCTGGCGCCGGCGCCGGCGACGGCCCGCGGATCGGCCGCGCACGCCGGACCGGTGACGGTCGGCGACGGCACCGACTACTCCGCCGTGGTCTCGGGGCTCATCTCCAAGGCGTCGGGCACGTTCACGAACGTGAGCTCGAACATATCCGAGAAGGGCGACGTCGGCGGCTCGGGCTCGCAGGTCGCGAACTCCTTCTCGCTCCAGCTCAACAGCCAGTTCTTCTCCGGCAGCCCGGCCTGCGCAAAGAGCAGCAACCCCGCCGATTGCCTGGCGTGGCAGCAGTTCGCGTACACCTACAACGGCGGCGGCACCGGCGACGTCTTCATGCAGTACTGGCTGATCGACTACAACGCCTCGTGCCCCTCGGGCTGGTTCTCGTACTCGACGGACTGCTACACCAACAGCTCCGCCACCGAGATCAGCGGCATCACCGCCGCGCAGCTGGCCTCCGTCGACCTGACCGCGAGCGCCGTCTCGGGCGGGAACGACGCGGTGTCGCTGTCCGTCGGCTCGGGGCAGGCGGTCACCGTCACCGGCAAGGACACCAAGGTCGGGCTCGCCTCCTCCTGGAACACGACCGAGTGGGGCGTGTTCGGTGACGGCGGAGGCAGCGCGGCCAACTTCGGCAGCAGCAACACGCTGGAGGCGCAGACCGTCCTGACCTCCACGAGTTCCGCGGCGCCCAGCTGCGTCGAGGAGGGCTTCACCGGCGAGACGAACAACCTCAAGCTGGCCGCCACGCCCGCGCTCGGCAGCAAGTCCTCGCCCACGATGGGCTCCGAGCAGACCGACGGCACCAGCGGAACCGCGAGCTGCGCCGTCGCCGGCTGAGCCCGGCCGCGGCAAGGCCGGATGCTGATATATGACACTGAGGCAGGCGCGGTCCGCGGGGACCGCGCCTGCCTCGTGATCCGGGGCGGCGCGCGCTCAGGCGCCCTTACAGCCGAGCGGGGCGTCGCCGCCGACGGGGGTGACCGTCCAGGTGCCGGTCACCCCCGTCCCGTCGTCGTACTTGAACATGCCGGCGATCTCCCCGTCCCCGCTGACCGAGCCCTGATACAGGTCGGCCGAGAGCTCCTGGTACGGCTCGGCCACGTCGAGGGAGAAGGACTGGATCGGGCCGATCACGCCGACGAACCGGCCGTCCCCGTCGCCCTCGGGATCGCCGACCACCAGCTCGCCGCTGATCAGGCTGCCCTGCTCGGACACGTCGCACAGCGCGAGCGCGTCGGTGAAGCCGTTCGTACCCTGTTCCACGCCCTGGTAGTTCGCGGCGAGCGCGGGCGGGGCGCCGGCCTGGTACGCAACGGTCTGCGACGTTTGTGCGCCGGTTCCGCCCGTGATCGTTATCGTCGGGGCGGTCGCATCTCCGCCGGCGCCGAAGTGGATCGAGAGCGGGCCGAAGCCGATGCGCTCGAGGGTGAACCGTTCGGCCAGCAGGGCGCACAGCAGTACGAATACGCAGAGCGCGACGCCCGGCGTGACGATGCGGCCAAGGAGGCTTCCCCATCGCGGAGGCCTCACGGCGAGCTCAGCGGGCTCGGTCGTCTCAGAGGGCTCGGCCGGACCCGGCGGCTCCTCGGGCTGCGTGGTCATCGCGCGAGATCAGCCCTCTGAGCGCAGCCCGGCGAACAGGTCGTCCTCGAACGCGCTGCCCTCCGCCGGCGCGGGGGTGCCGCGCATGATCTGGAACTGCTCCCGGGCGAACTCCCGGTCCGGGTTGGCCGCCAGGGCGAAGAACCAGCTCTCCGGGTCCATCTGGGTCGCGTGCGCGCGCATCGACGCGATCTTCGCGGGCATCGCCTCGCGCGCGTCGATCCGGGCGGTGATGTCGTCGTCGGGCACGCCGAACGGCAGGTCGCCCTCGGACCCGCCGTCCAGGACCGCGGCGAAGGGGTTGCCGCCGGGCAGGTCCATCGCGCCCAGCGTCTCGGCGGCGCTGCGCAGGCTGCTGTAGGAGACCGCCGCCGCGTACGTCTTCGCGACCTGCCACGGCTCACCGGCATCAGGGAACTGCTCTTTATCTCCGGCCGCGGCGACGGCGGCGACCGCCACCTCGTGCGCGCGGATGTGGTCCGGGTGCCCGTAGCCGCCGAACGCGTCGTAGGTCACGACGACCTGGGGCCTGGTCTCCCGCAGGATCGCGACGAGCTGGCCGGTCTGCTCGGCGAGGTCGCCGTCGGCGAAGGCGCGCGGGTGCGGATTGCGCGCGTCGGCCATGCCGGAGTCCCACCAGGTGCCCGCGCCGCCCAGGAAGCGCGCGTCGGTGACACCGAGCTCCCGCATCGCGGCGGCCAGCTCGCGCACCCGGGTCTGGCCGAGCTGCTCGGCGACCGCGTCGTCCTCGGTGGCCGGCGGCGTGCCGGGCTCGGCCAGCCGGTTCTCGCCGCGCTCGCCGCGCGTGCAGGTCACCAGCGTCACCGGCACGCCCTGCGCGGCGTAGTGCGTCATCGTCGCGCCGGTCGTGGTCGTCTCGTCGTCCGGATGCGCGTGCACCAGCAGCAGATGCAAGGGGTTGCCATCGCGGTCCACGGCCGGTCGGGCGTTCGGCTCCATCATCAGCTCCCACGGGGTCGGCGCCAGGACGGACGCCTGGGCGCACCGGTGCGGTTGATCGTGCGCGTGGTCCAGTACATCACGGTGCGCGGACAGGCTGCGGACGGCGTCCAAGGCTGAAAGTTGCACGCGACGTCGTCGAGCACTGAAGCAGTGCGGCATTCTTATACGAAACAGGATATAAGCTATGCACCTCCTGTGTTCTGCGTTGCGGAGGCGTAGATGTCTCGGCGCAGGGCCGTTCAGTGCGCGCGGCGCGGCGCGGGCCGCGATCCGAGGCTCGATGCGGGCCGGTCGCGGCGCCACCATGAGGGCGATCCGCGTCCACGAGCCAGGAGAGGCCGCTCATGCGCCCGCAACCCGCGCCGCCCGCCGAGCACGCCGGGCCGTCGGCCGCTGCGCGCGGCCGTGTGCGGGCGATTCCCCATCCGGCCTCGCCATGACCTCGCCGCGCGATCTGCGCTCAGCCCGCGCCGCCGCGTTCACCGCGGTGTGCGTCGGGCTGGGCGTCGGCGCGCACGCGCAGATGTCGGGGGCGGGCATCCCGCCGTGGGCCGTGCTCGCAGCCGCCGCCGGGGTGTTCCCGGCCGCCCGGCTCGCCGCCCGCCGGGAGTGCTCGATGACTGTCATCAGCGTGCTCATGCTGTCGGCACAGGCGGCGATGCACGTCATGTTCGCCGTCGCACAGCAGTCCGCGCCGGCGGGCACGATGCAGATGCCCGGCATGTCGATGCCCGGCATGCCCGCCTCGCCGGGCGGCGGGCTCGGCCACGCACTGGCTATGTCCCCTGCGATGCTGTGTGCGCACACTGCGGCAGCCCTGCTCTGCGCCGCGGCGTTGCGGCTCGGCGAGGCGGCGCTGCATCTCATCCTGCGCGCTGTGCAGTGGGTCCATCGTCGGCTCGCCTGGCCGCGAGCCCTGCACGCCACCGCCGAATGCGCGCATCTGCCGCACCTCCCCGGCCGCGGCGCCCGGTCCGACGCGCTGCGGCCGCGCCTGACCGGGTCCGTACTCACCCGCCGCGGACCGCCCGGCTTCCAGTGCCCCGCCTAAGGCCGCTGCGCCGCGGTTGACCGAAGCTCAGGTCGAGCCGCCGCGCGGCTCCTCCCACGCGCCCGCGGGCGCGCCTCCTTCGCGACCACTGGAGCATCGCCTTGTCTGGAATCACCCGCGCATCCATCGCTCCCCCCGCCGCGCGCCGGGCCTCGGCCGCGTCCCGACCCGCCGCGCCCCCGCTGAGTGTCCGCCGGCGCCTGCAGCTCGCCCTGGCCGCGCTCTGGCTCTTCGACGGCGTGCTGCAGCTTCAGCCGTACATGTTCACCAAGTCCTTCGCCCAGAACATCATCGCCCCGGCCGCCGCGGGCAACCCCGCCGTGATCGCCGACCCGATGACCTGGGCCGCCCGCATCATCGCCGCCCACCCGGCGCCCGCGAACGCCGCGTTCGCCGCCATCCAGCTCGCCCTCGGCCTGGGCATCGCCTGGCGCCCGACCGCCCGCGCCGCCCTGGCCTGCTCGATCGGCTGGGCGCTGGGCGTGTGGTGGTTCGGCGAAGGGCTCGGCGGGGTGCTGACCGGCTCCGATCCGCTGATGGGCGCGCCGGGCGTCGTCATCCTCTACGCGCTGCTCGCGGTCCTGCTCTGGCCGTCCGAGCGCCCGGCGCCGTTCCCGGCCGCGGCCGCCGTCGGCACACGGGCCGCGCAGGCGCTCTGGCTGGTGCTGTGGGGCTCCGGCGCCTACCTCGTGATGCAGACCGCGAACACCGGCCCGAACGACATGCACGACATGATCGCCGGGATGGCCGGTGGGCAGCCGCGCTGGCTGAGCTGGACCGACGGCCGCGCAGCCGCGCTGGTCGCCGACAGGGGCATGGCCGCGTCGGTCGTCCTGGCGGTCGTGCTCGCCGCGATCGCCCTGGCGGTCTGCCTGCCCGCCGGGCCCGCGCAGCGCGCCACCTTCGTCACGGCCCTGATCGTGGCGCTGGTGATCTGGGTCGTCGGCGAGGCGCTGGGCATGGTCATCGGCGGCCAGGGCACCGATCCGAACACCGGCCCGCTGCTGATGCTGATCGTCGCAGCATATTGGCCCACCCGCGCCGCCGGGCCCAAGTCAGACCAGGATGGTGCCGCATGACCGGCATCAGCCCGGCCTGGCTGGCAGACCTGCTCGCCGCGGCCATGCTCGCCGTAGCCGCCTGCAGCCTCGCCCGGCCGCTCTACGCGGGGCGCCGTGACCGCCAGATCCATCTCGACACTGACGCGACGCATGTCCTGCTCGGGGTCGCGCTGGCCGGCTTGCTCGCGCCGAGCGTGTCAGTCCTCCCCCACACGGCCTGGGCCGCCGACACCTGGGCCGCGATCTTCGCCGCCGCAGCGGTCTGGTTCGCCTGGCGCCTGGCCGCCGCGCCGCGCGCCGAGCCGCTGCGATACGCGTCCGTCCTGGTCCTGTGCGCCGCGATGGTCTTCGTCGAGCTCGACCCGACCTACGCCACGTCCGGCGGCGGGATGGCGAGCATGCCAGGCATGCCCGGGATGGCCGCGACCACGTCCGCCGACGCCTTCCGGACGCCGACGCTCGCGCTGCTGCTCGCCTTCGCCGTCACCGGATTCGCGGTCCTGGCCACCGACCGCGCCGCGCTGCTCGCCGCCGACCGCTCGACCGCCGGAGCGGCCGACCCCGCGCAGAGCGCTGACAGAGGCCTGATCGTCGCGCCGCGCGCCGCGATCGCCTGCCACGTCGCGGCCGGAGTGGTCGTCGGGTATCTGCTGGTCCTGATGCTGGCTTGAGAGGTTCTACGAGCCCTTACCCGAAGCTGTCGGCAGCTTCAGCGCCCCGACCTCGGCGAAGCCGAACACGCAGACGGCGTAACCCCCGGCCGGCAAGCAGGCTGCCGGCGTCCGTCCCACGAAGTCGGCGGTCGCCGTGCCGCCGAGATCGCCGACGGTCGTCGTGACGCGGCCGTCGGCCGCCCCGACCGAGTAGAGGGCCGCCGAGTCGGCGGCGCCGTCCGCGCCCTCGGCGACGACCGCGCCGGAGTTCGCCGAGAGCAGGGATACTTCCGTCGCGCCGCCGAGCATCGCCGTCCACAGCTGCTTGCCGTCGGCCATGTCGACCGCGACGATCCCGTCCTCGTGCCCGGCGCGGGACCTCGCCACGAGATAGAGGGTGCTGCCATGGGAGACGAGGTTCACTAGCGGGCTGTTGCTCCCGTTGTCGTCCAGGCCCGCGGGGCCGGTGTCCACACCGGTCGTGTCAAGCCGGGTCAGCGTGGTCGAGCCCGCCGCGAGCGCGTAGAGCGTCCCGGTGCAGTGCACGACGAGGTAGCCCGAGAACGCGCTGATCGTCGCGACGCTGTACCCGCTCGAGTCGATGCAGGCACTGGGATCCAGCGTGCCGATGTCGGTCGGGACCCCGGTCGCGGCGTCGATGGCCAGCAGCGCCTCATAGGAGAGGACTGATCCGGAGTAGCAGCCGGCGACGGCGTACACGGTCCCGTCCAGCACGACGGTGTCGAAGTCGTAGGAGAGGTCGCACCCGCCGATGGTCCAGGAGCCGTCGGCCCAGGAGAGCGTCCCGGTGGCCGCGTCGATGCTCGCCAGCGTGTCGGAGGTCCCCGTGCCGGGCACTGCCGCGGCGTCGGCCGTCGCCACCACGCTCCCGCCGATGGACAGCCCCTCGTCGCCCTCGATGCTGCCCAGATACTGGCTGCTGTGGATGGCCAGCGGCGGCGCCCAGCGCGCCGTGCCGGAGGCCAGGTCGATGGTCTGCAAGGTCGTGCACTGGTTCGGGCCGAGGCCGTAGACGACCGCGCCGACGCCGTCCGGCGCCGACTGGCTCATGGCGCACAGCCAGTCCTGGAACGGGATGTTCCAGGTCCACAGCTCGGCCCCGGTGGCGGCGGAATACGCCGTCAGCGCGGACTCCGTGCCGAGGACGACGCTCCCGGACGTCGTCCACTGCCCGACGATCGACGCGGACCCCAGAGTCCACGCGAAGTCGGGCTTCGCCTTGCCGGCGAAGGACACGGCCGCGCCGGTGATCGCGCCCACGACGAGGATGAGCACGAGCCAGAGCGCGACCCTACGTGATCGCATGGACCGCATGAACCAGGGCCTTGGTGTCCCGCAGCAGGCCGGCGGTGATGATCGTCGCAACCCTCGTATACCCGTTGTCCTCGCGGAACGCGGAGAGCAGCAGCCGCGGCGGGCTCAGCGAGACCACGGACAGGTGCACCCCGGTGTCCGGCGGCAGGTCGTCGCGGATGCGCTGCAGGCTGCCGAGCACCTCGTGGCTCATCGAGGCGTGCCGCCCGGCGCCCGGGTAGCCGGCGCTCTTCCAGCGGCGGAACGAGGCGGCGCGGGCCCGGCAGCGCTCGCGCAGCAGCGGCAGGTCCTCGATCGAGGTGAAGTCGGGCGAGTCCCAGCCGGCCGGCAGGGCCAGCCGGGACTGCACGTCCGGCGGCGTGAGGAAGGCCTCGACGCACATCCGGCGCCAGCGCAGCCACTGCTCGGCCAGCGCGCCGTCCCAGTCCAGCGGGGAGCGGCCGGCCGGCAGCGGCTCGAACTCGGCCGAACCGAAGGGCTCGTACATGTAGTAAAGCCAGTCGAGGCCGACGTCGCGGCTCAGCCCGACCTGCCGGTCGTCCATGCTTCCGACGGCACCCATACGAAGTACGTTCCCAGTCGGCTCAGCCCTTCACATAGGGCTTGTTCGAAGCGGCCGGCGGGCGTACCAGACCGCCGAGCGCCGCGACCACGAAGATCGTGGTCAGATACGGGGCCATCTGCAGCACCACGCCCGGGATCGGGGTCTGCAGCGAGGAGAGGGCCTGGTTCAGCTCCAGCGCGAAGCCGAACAGCAGCGAGGCGCCCAGCGCCCCGTACGGCGACCAGCGCCCGACGATCAGGGCCGCGATGGCGACGTAGCCGCGGCCGGAGGACATGTCCTTGTCGAACGGCCCGACCGACCCGATGGTCATCCACGCCCCGCCGAGGCCGGAGAGCAGCCCGGCCATCAGCACGTTGCGGTAGCGCAGCCCGACCACCTTCACGCCGACCGTGTCGGCCGCGGTCGGGTGCTCGCCGACCGCGCGGGTGCGCAGGCCCCAGCGGGTGCGCATGAGCAGGTACCAGAGCACCGGCACCATCACGTACGCGGCGTAGAAGATGATGTTCTGGTCGAACAGCGGCCCGATCACCGGGATCGAGGCCAGGCCCGGGATGCGCAGCGCCCCGAACAGCGGCGGCGCGTCGTAGCGGGTCGGGTTGTTCGCCATCAGCCGGTCGTAGAAGAACCCGGTGAGGCCCGCGGCCAGGGTGTCGATCACGATGCCGAGCACGACCTGCTCGATCAGGTACCGGTTGGCGAACACCGCCAGCAGGGCGCTGATGAGCACGCCGCCGAGCATGCCGGAGACCAGGCCGGCCCAGATCGAGCCGGTCATGGTGGCGGTCAGGGTGGAGGCGAAGGCGCCGAGCAGGAACTGGCCCTCCACCGCGATGTTGACCACGCCGGACCGCTCGCACATCAGGGCGCTGAGGGAGCCGAGGACCAGCGGCACCGCGCCGGTCGCGGTCAGCTCCACCACCCCGGAGACGTTGATGCCGATGCCCGAGCCGGCCCCGCACCAGATCAGGAACGAGCTGACGAAGCACACGAAGTAGCCGACGGCGAGCCAGCGCAGCGCCTTGGTCCCGAGCGGGGCGAAGATCCGCACCAGGCCGCAGACAACCGCCAGCGCGGCCAGGGTGAGTGCGACCGGCTCGGCCGGCACGGTGGCCGGGCTCGGGCCGCCGGGCGCGTTGGGCACCAGCTTGAAGCCGAGGATGGTCTCGGCGCCGTGCGCGGTGCGGCTGCCCAGCGCGAAGGCCCACAGGCCGTAGCCGCTGACGGCCACCTGGGCTATGCCGCCGTAGAGCTTGCCGCGGCCGGCCGGCGTTCGCTCCTCGGCCATCGGCCCGGCGCTCGCCGTCAGCTCCGGATTCGCCACGTCGGTCATGCCCGGCCTCCCACCGCGGTACGGGAACTGCGCACCCTGCGCCGGCGCAGCCGGAAGATCTCCCTGATCAGCCGCGGCGCGGCAACGAAGATCACGATCAGCGCCTCGAGCACGGTGATGATCTCGTTGGAGACCTGCGGGTTGCCCTGGGTCTGCATCACCGCGCCGCCGGCCTGGAACGCGCCGAACAGCAGCGCCGCCATCACCACGCCCCACGGCCTCGTGCGGCCGAGCAGGGCCACCGTGATCGAGGTGAAGCCGAGCCCGGCGTCGATGGTCGGGGAGACCGAGTTCGCGTTCGGATTCGCCAGGCCCAGCACCTGGGTCACCCCGATCATGCCCATCAGCGCGCCGGAGAGCAGCATCGCGCTGATCTGCACCCGGTGCACGTGGATGCCCGCGGTGCGGGAGGCGTTCTGGTTCAGGCCCACCGCGCGCACCTCGAAGCCGAGCCGGGAGCGTTTGAAGAACCAGGCCGTCCCGGCCGCCGCGGCCAGGCCCAGCACCAGCCCGATGTCCGTGTTCAGCTGGTCGCCGAACAGGTGCGGCAGCAGCGCGTCCGGGTCGGCCGGCTTGGAGATCGCCTGGCCGCCCTTGCCCGGGTCGTGGTAGCCGGAGGCGTCCAGCAGCCAGTTGGTCAGGAAGAACAGCGCGACGTAGTTGAGCATGATGGTGACGATCACCTCGTGCGCGCCGCGGGTCGCCTTGAGCCAGCCGGCCAGCCCGGAGAAGAGCGCCGCGCCCGCGGTGCCGGCCAGGATCGCCACGATCAGGTGGACCGGCCCGGGCAGCGAGGTCAGGTCGAACGAGCACAGGCCGACCAGGATGGCCGAGACGATGATCTGGCCCTGCCCGCCGATGTTGAACATGCCGGCCCGGAAGGCGACCGAGACGGCCAGGCCGCCGAAGATCAGGGGGCTGGCGAACTCGAGCGTGTTGGTGATCGGGCCGAAGAACTGCGAGGGGGTGCCGCGCAGGTCGGCCGGGTCGAACACGGCGCCCTTGAACAGGTTCGAGTAGGCGTTGGCGATGTCGTCCCAGGCGCCGGACAGGAAGGCGCTCGGCCGGGCGAAGAAGTACCCCGCCTTGCCCAGTGTGGCGGGGTCGGAAAGCACGATGAGCACCGCGCCGACGACCAGCGCGGCGAACACCGCGAGGATCGTGACCACCGGGGTGTTCTCGACCGTGTAGATCTCCAGCAGCCGGCGGCCGAGGCCCGGCGGGGCGTCCTGGTCGGCCAGGACGCCGGCCCCGGCGCCCGGCTGCCCTTCCGGCCCCGTCTCGGCGCCGGCGTCGGTGCCGGCCGGTCCGTGCTCGACTGTCACGCGCTCGCCTCCTGGTCGCCGGGGTCGCCCGGCTCGGCCGCGGGGGCGGCCGCGCCGTCGGTCGGTGCGGCCGCTGCCGCGCCGTCGGTCGTCTCGTCCCCGCCGTCGGCGACCCCGGCCATCAGGGCGCCGATCCGCTCCCGGGAGGTGCCCGGCGGCACGATCGCGACGATCCGGCCGCGGTACATCACCGCCACCCGGTCGGCGAGCGCGAGCACCTCGTCCAGCTCGGTGGAGATGACCACCACCGGCCGGCCGAGGTCGCGCTCGTGCACGATCCGCTTGTGGATGAACTCCTGCGCGCCGACGTCCACGCCGCGGGTCGGCTGCGCGGCGACCAGGAGCTTGAGCGGGCGGGAGAGCTCCCGGGCGACCACGACCTTCTGCTGGTTGCCGCCGGAGAGCTGGCCGCCGAGCCGGCCCGGGTCGGCCGGGCGCACGTCGAACTCCTTGACCCGGGCGGCCGCGTTGCGGCCGATCTCGCCGAGGTCCAGGGCGAACCGGCCGCCGAACGGCGGGCGGTCGTAGAGGTCGAGCACGAGGTTCTCGGCCACGGTGAAGTCGGCCACCACGCCGTCGTGCGAGCGGTCCTCGGGCACGAACCCGACGCCCGCGTCGCGCAGCGCCTTCGCGCTCATGCCGGTCACCTCGCCGCCGGCCAGCCGGACCGTGCCGGAGCGGACCGGGGCGAGGCCCACGATGGCCCGGGCGAGTTCGGACTGGCCGTTGCCGTCCACGCCGGCCACGCCCAGGATCTCGCCGCCGCGCACGGTGAAGGAGACGTCGTCGACGGCGGCGTTGCCGTGCCCGTCCAGCACGGTCAGGTTGCGCACCTCGAGGGCCGCGGCCGCGTGCTCCTCGCCGTCCGCCTGCGCCGGGGCCTTGTCCACCACCAGCTGCACCGCGCGGCCGACCATCATGCCGGCCAGCTCCTGCTCGCTCATCTGCGCGGTGGCCTCGCCGACCACGACGCCGTCCCGGATCACGGTGATCCGGTCCGCGATCGACCTGACCTCCTTGAGCTTGTGCGTGATGAACACGATCGACTTGCCGGCCGCGCGCAGCGCGTTCATCACGGCGAAGAGCTCGTCGATCTCCTGCGGGGTGAGCACCGCGGTCGGCTCGTCCAGGATGAGCGTCTGCGCCTCGCGCACCAAGGCCTTGACGATCTCGACCCGCTGCTGCACGCCCACCGGCAGGTGCTCCACCCGCGCGTCCGGGTCGACCGGCAGGCCGTAGCGCGCGGAGACCTCCTGGACCTCGCGCCGGGCCCGGCGCCGGTCCAGCCGGCCGAGCAGGCCCGCCTGCTCGTCGCCGAGCACCACGTTCTCCGCCACGGTGAACACGGGCACCAGCATGAAGTGCTGGTGCACCATGCCGATCCCGGCCGCGATCGCGTCGCGCGGCCCGTGGAAGGCCCGCGCGGTCCCGTCGACCACGATCTGGCCCTCGTCCGGCTGGTAGAGCCCGTACAGGACGTTCATCAGGGTCGACTTGCCCGCGCCGTTCTCGCCGAGCAGGCAGTGGATCTCGCCCGGCTCGACCACCAGGTCGATCCGGTCGTTGGCGACCAGCGCGCCGAAGCGCTTGGTGATGCCCCGCAGTTCCAGCCGCACCTCAGCCGACCCTCCCACTCGCGTTCCGGGCGCGCCCGCCGCCGGACGGCGCCGCGCACGTCACCGCGCCCATGACACATGTGCTCACTACAGAATCGGTCGGACCGCCGTCCGGGAGGCCCGCGCCGCGGCGGGCCTCCCGGACGGGACGTCAGGCGGTCGGCTGGTTCTTGGACTTCAGCGTGATGGTGCCGTTCTCGATGTCCGACTTGACCGTGTTCAGCTGCGTCGTCAGCGAGGAGGGCACCTTCGAGGCCCAGTCATGGTACGGGGCCAGCCCGGTGCCGTTGTTGGCAAGGGTGCCGATGTACGGCGTCGAGCTGAACTTGCCGTCGGACGTGTCGTTGATCGCGGACTCGACCGCGGGGGCGATGCCCTTGGTCACCGAGGTCATGATGTACGGCTGGTAGGTCGGGTTCGACTCGTAGCCGTCGTTGTCGACCCAGATCACGTTGATCGCGCCGTTGGAGGCCTTGGCCGCGGCCAGCGCGCCGATGCCGGTGCCGCCGGCCACCGGGAAGACGATGTCCGCGCCCTGCTGCTCGAAGGTCTGGGTCATCTGCTGCCCGCCGGCCTCGTCGGCGAACTGGTTGGACGAGGAGTCGAACGTGCCCTGCTGGGTGGTCTCGTTCCAGCCGAGAACCTGGACGCTCTTGTTCTGGGTCTGGTCGTAGTACTGCACGCCCTCCCAGAAGCCGTCCATGTAGACGGTGACGGTCGGGATGTTCTGGCCGCCGAAGGTGGCCACCTTGCCGGTCTTGGTCATCGCCGCGGCGAAGTAGCCGCCGAGGAAGGCGCCCTGCGCGGTGTCGAACTCCAGGCCCTTGATGGTGCTGCCGGTGGAGCCGTTGTCCACGATGGCGAACTTCTGGCTGGTGTTCTTCTTCGCCGCCGCGGCGGTGGCGTCGGCCATGTCGAAGCCGACGGTGATGATCAGGCCGCAGTTGCCGCCCATGAAGCCGTCGATGTTGGTGGTGTAGTCGTTCTCGGTGGCCGACGTGGCGTTCTTCACGCTGATCTTGCCCTTGGACGCGCTGGCCGCGTCCTGCATGCCGGCCCAGGACTCCTCGTTGAACGAGTGGTCGTTCAAGCCCCCGATGTCGGTGACCATGCAGGCGGTGAAACTCGCGGACGAAGCGGTCGAGTTCGACGAGACCGGCGCCGAGCCGCAGCCGGCCGCGGCGGCGGCCATGGCCGCGAACACCGCGGTGAGTTTCGATATCCGCTTCACTAATTGCCTCCCTTGGGGGGTGAATGCACGGCGCCGCACGGCCGACTCGCGAGAGAATAGATCACGAACCCCACCTCCACGAGGGGGAGGGGGTGAAGTTGCGCGAAACGAAATCTCACCGGCAGCGGCGCGAGACGCAACTGTGATGGCAGAGCCGGCTGCACGCCGCAAGCTTTTGCGCAACGCCC
>DASYAE010000115.1:0-27091 GCA_036501535.1 Actinocrinis sp.
ACACTCCACGGCGTATGCGCGCAGCAGATCGTGGAACGTGTATCGGCCCGCAGGGGTCTGCGAGAGCAGGCTCGCGCGCACCAGGTCCCCGAGCGTGCGCTGCGCCTCGCCGGGTGGGACGGCGGCGAGCACCGCCGCCGCGGGCAGGCCGAGGTCCGGGCCCGGCGCAAGGCCCAGCAGGCGGAACATGCGCGCCGCCGCGTCGTCCAGGTGCCGGTACGAGCAGGAGAAGGCGGTGCGCACCGCGGTGACGGGATCCCCGGTGTCCAGCAGCTCGAGCCGGCGGCGCAGGTCCCGCAGCTGCCCGGCGAAGGCGGCCAGCGGCTGCCCGGCGTGCGCGGCCGCGTTCGCCCCGGCGATGTTCAGCGCGAGCGGCAGCCTGGCGCAGGACTCTGCGATCGCCGCGAGCGCCTCCGGCTCGGCCGCGCCGCGCTCGTCGCCGACGCGCATGCGCAGCAGGTCGCGCGCCTCGGCGCCGGTCAGCAGGTCGAGCGTGGTGGGGGTCGCGCCGTCCGAGACCGCCAGGCCGGTCAGCCGCCGCCGGCTGGTGACCACGGCCATCGGCCCGGCGGTGCGCGGCAGCAGCGGGCGGACCTGGTCCACGTCGCGGGCGTTGTCCAGCAGGATCAGCACCCGCCGGCCGGTCAGCAGGCTGCGATACATGGCCAGCTGCGCGTCCAGGTCGGGCGGAAGCCGCTGCTCGGCGACCCCCAGCGCGCCGAGCATGTCGCGCAGCGCCTCGGTGGGCTGCATCGGGCGGCCGCTCGGGTCGAAGCCGCGCAGGTTCACGTAGAGCTGCCCGTCCGGGAAGCGGCCCGCGACGCGATGGGCCCAGTGCACGGCCAGCGCCGTCTTGCCGACGCCCGCGGTGCCGTCGATCGCCGAGATCACCATCGAGCCGGACTCAGGGTCCTGCTGCGCGAGCATCCGGTCGAGCGCCGCGAGGTGTTCGGCCCGCCCGGAGAAGAAGCGCAGCGCCGCCGGCAGCCGGCGCGGAGCCGCGGGCCGGGGGCGTGCGGGAGCGGTCCGCGCGTCGGCGGCCGGATCGGGCGAATCGGGCGGGGCGGCGGGCTCGGGGCCGGAACCGGAGCGCGGCGCGGGGACAACGCTGTCCGCGAGGATCCGCCGGTAGACCTCCTGGAGATCAGGGCTCGGATCCAGGCCGGTCTCCTCGGCCAGGCTCGTGCGCAGCGCGTGGTACGCGGCGAGCGCGTCGGCCTTGCGGCCGCAGCGATACAGCGCCTGCATCAGCAGGGAGAGCGGCTGCTCCCGCAGCGTATCCTCGGCGCACAGCACGGCGAGGTCCGCTACCGCCGCGTGATTGCGGTCCAGCGCGATCAGCTGCTCGGCCCGGCCGAGCCGCGCGGCCAGGCGCCGTTCGTCGAGCCCTGTCGCCTGCGCCCGCAGCGTCCGGGTCGTCAGGCCGTCCAGCGCCGGGCCCCGCCACCACGCCAGCGCCCGGTCCCACGCCGCGACCGCGCCGGCCACGTCCCCCGCATCGGCCAGGCGCGCGGCGGCGGCCGCGTCGTCCTGGAAGGCCGCGGCGTCGAGCCCGCCCGGCCCCGGCCGGATCAGGTATCCGGCGCCCGAGGTCTCGATCGCAGCGGCCTGACCGCACGCGAGCACCTGTCGCAGCCGCGCAACGGTATTGCGCACCTGCTTGGACGCAGTGGGCGGCGGATCGTCCCAGACGGCGTCGACCAGCGAGTCGAGCGAGACCGGCCGGTCGGCCCGGAGCAGCAGCGCGGCCAGCACGGCCCGGTCCCGGCGGCCGCCCACGGCCACCGGCGCTCCGACGTCCACTACCTCCACGGGTCCCAGGATTCGGAACTGCATCGCGTGTGCCGATCCCTTCAAGGCGGCCGGCCCCCTCGAGCCGGGACATCGGCCGTCCCAGCATGATACGGGGAATCAACGTTCGGACGATGCCTTTTCGGTGCCGGAACGAGGACGCGTCCTGATAGGCGGTCGCCGACTCGTCGCACCCTCACCAGCAGGTCCCTCCAGTCCCTTCGCCGGCGCCGCAGAGGGCTCATCGGCCGCGGTGCCCGACCGGTGCCGGGACGGGGACGGCGCACGGAAGGATGGGCCGCGCAAGGGAACGACGGGGCCGCCGGCGCCGCGCTCCCGGGCCGGGAACGACCGGCCGGGGACCGGGAGCACATCCGGGGGCGGCGCCGGCCGGCCACCGTCGTGACACCGCACACTCAGGCCTTTGATGAGGCCTGGGAGGAGGGAGACACCATGGGGATGAATATGCGGATGAACATGGGCCGGCGGATCGCCGTGCTCGCCTTCGCGCCCGCTCTGGTCGGCCTCGCAGCCGGCGCCGCCGCGGCCTCGTCGCTGGGCCCGCCGCCGCCGAGCGGGACGCCGACCCCGGGATCGGTGTCGACGATCTCGCTGGGACACGGCAAGACGGTGATACCCGCCGAGGGGCCGCCTGACGCCCCGTTCAGGTGACCTTGTCCGACTGCTCCACCTGATCATCGACGCCTGTCTTGGCTTGGCCGGCGTACTGCGTGCGGTACAGCTCCGCATAGAGGCCGCCGGCCTCGACCAGGTCGGTGTGGCGGCCGCGCTCGACGATGCGGCCCTCGTCGACGACCAGGATCATGTCGGCGTCGCGCACGGTGGACAGGCGGTGCGCGATCACCAGCGAGGTGCGGCCGCGCAGCGCGGTGGCAAGGGCCTGCTGCACCGCCGCCTCCGACTCGGAGTCCAGGTGCGCGGTGGCCTCGTCCAGGACGACCACGTCAGGGGCCTTCAGCAGCAGCCGGGCGATCGCCATGCGCTGCTTCTCCCCGCCGGAGAGCCGGTAGCCGCGGTCGCCGACGACCGTGTCGAGCTGTTCGGGCAGGGACTCGACCAGGTCCCAGATCTGGGCCGACTTCAGCGATGCGACGAGTTCGTCCTGCGACGCCTCGGGCCTCGCATAGAGCAGGTTCGCCCGGATGGTGTCGTGGAACATGTGCGCGTCCTGCGTCACCACGCCGATCTCGCGGCGCAGCGAGGCGAGCGTCAGGTCCCGCACGTCCTGCCCGCCGACCCGGACCGCTCCCCCGGTCACGTCGTAGAGCCTTGAGGCCAGCGCGGTGATCGTGGTCTTGCCCGCGCCCGAGGGCCCCACCAGCGCCACCATCTGGCCCGGCTCGGCGCGGAAGGCCACCTCGAACAACACCTGGCCGCCGGCCCGGCGGTCGCCCGAGGCCACCGACTCCAGCGAGGCGAGCGAGACCTCGTCCGCGCTCGGGTACCGGAAGTCCACCCGGTCGAACTCGACCGCCTTCGGGCCCGGCGGCAGCTCCACCGCGCCGGGGCGCTCGGCGATCATCGGCGGCAGGTCCAGCACCTCGAACACCCGCTCGAAGCTGACCAGCGCCGACATCACGGTGACCCGGACGTTCGAGAGCGAGGTGATCGGCCCGTAGAGCCGGCCGAGCAGTCCGGTCAGGGCGAACAGGGTCCCGACCGTCAGCCGGCCGCTGATCGCCAGGTGGCCGCCGATCAGGTAGACCATCGCGGTGGCCACGGCCACCGTCATCGACATGGCGATGAAGAAGGCCTGCCCCACCATCGCGGTGCGCACGCCGATCTTGCGCACCCGGCCGGCCCGGTCGGCGAACACGGCGTCCTCGGCCTCCGGGCGGCCGAAGATCTTCGCCAGCAGCGCGCCGGAGACGTTGAACCGCTCGCTCATCAGGGTCGCCATGTCGGCGTTGAGCTGCATCTGCTCCCTCGACAGCGTGCGCAGCCGGCGGCCGACCCGGCGGGCCGGCAGGATGAAGACCGGCATCAGCACCAGCGAGACCACGGTGATCTGCCAGGACAGCGAGATCATCACGCCGGCCACCAGCACCAGGCTCACCGAGCTGGACACCACGTTGGAGAGCACCGAGGTGAACGCCTGCTGCGCGCCGTTGACGTCGCTGTTGAGCCGGGAGATCAGCGCGCCGGTCTGGGTGCGGGTGAAGAACGCGATCGGCATCCGCTGGACGTGCGCGAACACCCGGGTGCGCAGGTCGAAGATCAGTCCCTCGCCGATGCGCGCGGAGAGCATCCGCTGCCCGAAGCCGTCCGCCGCGTCCAGCATCGCGATCACGATCGAGGCCACGGCCAGCTCGGTGACCAGCGCGCCGTTGTGGCGGATGATGCCGTCGTCGACGATCCGCTGGGACAGCAGCGGCGGCAGCACGGTGAACACCGCGTCGAGCACCACCAGCACCAGGAACCCGACAAGGTGCGGGCGGTAGGGCCGGGCGAAGCCGGCGATGCGCTTCAGCGTGCCCGGTTTGAGCTTGGCGTTGCGCACGGACTCGTCCCGCATGAAGCCGCGCATGCCGCCCATGCCGAAGTTCATAGCCATAACCGATGCGCTCCTCGTGTGGACCGCGCGGGCGCCCGGCGAATCAGACGACGGATTCCGCTGACGCCCGCGACTGCTGCGAGGCAGCATATCCGCAGGTGCACGGTCCAGTGCGGGAATTTGCGGCGGCGCGGGCCGCGGCCCGCGCCGGCGCGCCGGAGCCGTGAACTTCTTTGGTTAAATATTGCCGTAAGATCCGTCGGCGTGGGTAAATTCCAACACATGCTGAACACCCACCGTCTCCGGGTTCTCGCCGAGGTGTACCGGACCGGCAGCATCGCCGGCGCGGCACGCGAGCTGAAGTTGTCGCCGTCCGCGGTCTCGCACCAGCTCTCCCAGCTGGAGAAGGACGCGGGCGTCAGCCTGGTCGAGCGCGGCGCGCAGAGCCTGCGGCTGACCTCCACCGGCCAGCGGCTCTCGCAGTGCGGGCTGGAGGTGCTCTCGCTGCTCGACGCCGCGGAGCAGGACCTCCTCGCGCAGTCGCGCGGCGACGCGGGGCACCTGCGGATCGGATTCTTCGCCTCCTCCGGGTACCGGCTGCTGCCGCAGGCGCTGACCCGGTTCTCGAGCCGATATCCCGCGGTCGTCATCGAGCTGACCGAGGGTCAGCCGCACGAGCTCGTCGACGAGGTGCGGCGCGGGGAGCTCGACCTGCTGCTCGTGTTCGAGCACGCCCTCGATCCGTGGCAGCCCCCCGACGGCGTCGTGGTGCGCCACTTCCTGCGCGACCCGCACCTGCTGGTGGTGCCGACCGGGCACCCCGCCGCCCGGCGCGGCGTCGTGCGGCTCTCCGAGCTGGCCGACGAGCCGTGGATCACCTCCTTCGGCACCGGATCGCCGGTGCGCTCGGTGCTGGAGCGGGCCTGCGCGCTGGAGGGCATCACCCCGCGGGTGCGCTGCCGCAGCGACCACTACGAGGTCATCCTCGGCCTGGTGCGCTCCGGCATGGGGATCGCGCTGGTGCCGAGCCTCGGCATCAACGACCTCACCGGCCTCGAGACCCGGCAGGTGGCGGGCAGCCGGCTCTACCGCAGGATCGGCGCGGCCACCCGGCCGGGCAATGCCAATCCCGCGCTGGCCAACTTCACCGCCTACCTGGGCGGCTGCGCGGCCAGCCTGCGCCCGGCGGCCGGGTCCGGCCCGGTGGGGCGGGTCGCCTGACCGGCCGGCCGGCCCGGATCAGGACGCGAACCGGCTGACCAGCACGCCGACCGCGCGCATCGCGCGCAGCAGGTCGAACTCGCCGCCCGGCGGGCCCGACCCCAGGACCGCGTAGCAGACCTGGCGGACCCCGCGCACGACGCCGACGTCGGCGCGGATCCCGGCGTCGGTCCCGGTCTTGTTGGCCACCCAGAGCCCGGCGGCGCGGGCCGGGCGGCCGGGCGCGGCCGGCTCGGGAACGTCGCGCCGCTCGGGATCGTGCGGGATGCCGGCGGCGACCATCGCCCGGTCGGTGCTCGCCGCCAACCAGCCGAGCACGGTGCGGGCCCACGGTTCGGGCCCTGCGATGAGCTCGGCGAGCGCGGCCAGTTCGCGCGCGGTGCCCACGGCGAAGGTGGGCGCGTGCTGCGGCAGCCGGGGCTCGCGGATGCGGTCGAGCAGCCGGGTCTCCCGCAGCCCGAGCTCGTTTGCCCCCTGATTCACGCGGTCCAGGCCGATCCGGCGCAACAGGGCGTTCGTCGCCGTGTTGTCGCTGACGGATGCGGCGAGCAGGGCGAGGTCGGCCACGGTCCAGCGCTGCGGCGCGAGATCGACGAGCAGGCCCGAGCCGGCGCAGCGGTCCTCCGGCCGGACCTCGACCGGCTCGTCCGGGTCGAGCGCGCCGCCGGCCGCCTGCCGCGCGACCTCGGCGAGCAGCAGCAGCTTGCCGACGCTGGCCAGCGGCAGCACCTCGTCGGCGCACGAGGCGATGAGGCCCGGCACCGAGATCGCCAGAGTGCTGATCATGCTGTCAGCGCCCATGGCGGTTCCTTCGCGTCCTTTCCGGCCGCCGGGCCCGGCGGTCCCGACGGATCCAGCATGCAGCGGACGGCGGCGCGCGGCCGCGAGCATCGAAGAGGTCGCCGCTCACGCACGACTTCGTATCCGCTCCCGGACGCGCAGCGGCGGGCGCGGCGACGATGACGGCCCGCGGGGCGGCCCGCCGGGAGGCCAGGGAGGGAGAGCCATGACAGCGCTCGAAGATGCTGCCGGGGGCGCCTTCGCGATCCGCCGGCACGGCGACTGGATCTCGCCGATCACCCCCGCGGCGGTGGCGGCCGACGCCGGCGGACCGAGTTGGCCCTCGGTCGTCGGGCCGGAGACCTGGTGGTGCACATCGCAGACCACGACGACGACGATCAGACTGCTGCGCTGTGCTGCGCCCGGCGAGCCCGCGCGCGACGTTCTCGGCGGGGCGTGGAAGGTCGCGAACGGCGCGATCGGCTACGGCGGCCGGCCCTATCTGGCGGTCGCCGGCGGCGAGCGGCACCTGCTCGTCTTCACCAACAGCCCGGACCGCCGCCTCTACGCGGTGCGCGTGAGGCCGCGGCTGAGCGCCGGGGAAGGCGCACCCGACGACCCGATCCCGTTGACCCCAGCCGATCCCGACGACATCGAGACCTGCTACGCCGATCCGGTCCTCGGGCCGGACGGGTCCGAGGTGTGGTGTATTCGGGAGACCGCGCGCGTGGCGGCCGACGAGGCGTCCGACTCTGATGCGGCGCCGGTCACCGCGCGGGACATCGTCGCCGTCCCGCTCTCCGGCGCGGCCGCCGCCGACCCCGGCGCGATCCGGGTCGTGGCCAGGTCCCACGACTTCCTGTCCGGCGTGCGGGTGAGCCCGGACGGCGCCCGGCTGGCCTGGATCGGATGGAACCACCCGGACATGCCCTGGGACAGCAGTGAGCTGATGGTCGCGCGGCTGGCCGGCGGGCGGGCCGCCGAGCCGGTGCGGGTCCTGGGCGGCGAGGGCCTCTCCGTCCCGCAGGCCGAGTGGGCGGGCCCGGACACCCTCTACGCGATGGCGGACCCGGACGGCTGGTGGAATCTGCACCGCGTCGCGCTCGGCCCGGACCTCCCCGGCGGCGCCGAGGTCGAGTGCGTGCTGCCGACCGACAGCGACTGCTCGCACCCGATCTGGCGAGTGGGCACGACCACGTTCGCGGTCACCGGATCAGGCGTCGTCTTCCGGCAGGACCTCGGCGACCAGCGGCTCGCGCTGTGGGATCCGCGCACCGGCGAGGTCGCCGACCTGGCCGCGCCCTGGACGCAGTTCTCGATCGGGCTGCACGGCGACGGCCAAGGCGATGACGCGGCGGTCGCGGTGATCGCCGCGAGTGCGACCGAGCGCCCCACCCCGCTGCGGGTCTCGGTCGCCGACCGCCGGGCCGCGCGCTGCATCCCGCGTACAGCCGATCCATTCGAGCCCTGGCACGCGATCCCCGAGCGCCGCAGCGTGGCCGGCCGCGACGGGCGCGAGGTCCATTTCACCTACTGCCCGCCGCGCAGCCCGGACCACCGCGGCCCGCGCGACGAACCGCCGCCGCTCATCATCGACGTGCACGGCGGCCCGACCAGCGCGACCGGCGCGGAGCGCACCCCGGTCTTCTCGCTGCTGTGCAGCCGGGGATTCGCCGTGGCGTCGGTGGACTACGGCGGCTCGACGGGATACGGCCGGGCCTACCGCGATCTGCTCAGGCACGCCTGGGGCATCGTCGACGTCGAGGACTGCGTCACCGTCGCCCGCGCGCTGGCCGACTCGGGCCTCGCCGATCCGCGGCGCACGGCCATTCGAGGCGGGTCCGCCGGGGGCTGGACCGCGCTGGCGGCGCTCGGGCAGACCAACGCCTTCTGCTGCGCCGCGGTGTACTACCCGATCACCGATCCGCTGACCTGGTCCGGCGCGCAGACGCACGACTTCGAGAGCAGGTACATCCGGACGCTGGTCGGCGAGCTCCCGCAGGACGAGGAGCACTACCGCCGGGTCTCGCCGCTGGCCAACGCCGGGCGCATCACCGCGCCGTTCGTCATGCTGCAGGGCCTCGACGACCGGATCTGCCGCCCCGACCAGGCGCGGCGCGTCGTGCAGGCGGTCGAGGCGGCCCGCGGCCCGGGCCTGTGCCGCGCGTTCCTGCTGTTCCCCGGCGAGGGGCACGGCTTCCGCCGGGCCGAGTCGATCACCGCCGGCCTCGAGGCCGAACTCGCCCTGTACCGGGAGGTCATGCTGCCGGACTGACCGGCCGGCATCGAACAGATCGATGCTGAGCATCGCAAGCCGTGCCGGGGGGATGCGCTGAAACACCGCGTTGCCACGCTTCAACCAGCAAGAGGCGCGGCAGTGACGAGACGCCCTGTGACGACACCGGAAAGGCGCAGCCCCATGCCCGCACCGCCCGCAAGCCCCGGCACCCGGCCCGGACCCGAGCCGCCCGAACCGCTGCCCGCGGCGCAGCAGGACGCGCTGCGCGACGACGCGGTCGAGCTGTGCGCACGGCTGATCCGCTTCGACACCAGCAACTTCGGCGGCGGCGAGAGCCGGGGCGAGCGGGCCGCGGCCGAGTGGGTCGCCGGGCAGCTCACCGACGCCGGCCTCGAGCCGACCGTGCTGGAGTCCGCGCCGGGCCGGGCGAGCACGGTGGTGCGCATCCCCGGCGCCGACCCGCTGGCCCCCGCGCTGCTGGTGCACGGGCACCTCGACGTGGTGCCCGCCGAGGCGGCCGACTGGAGCTGCGACCCGTTCTGCGGCGAGGTCCGGGACGGCGCGGTCTGGGGCCGCGGCGCGCTGGACATGAAGAACATGGACGCGATGATGATCGCGTTCGCCCGGCACCTCGCGCGCACCGGCGCCCGGCCGCCGCGCGACGTGGTCATGGCCTTCGTCGCGGACGAGGAGGACACCGGCGACCTCGGCGCCGTCTTCCTGGCCGGCCGGCACCCGGAGCTGTTCGAGGGCGTGAAGGCGGCCATCAGCGAGTCCGGCGGCACCCTGCTGCACCTGCCCGGCGGCGGGCGCCTCTACCCGATCGCCGCCGGGGAGCGCGGCTCGGCGTGGCTGACCGCGACCGCGCGCGGGACCGCCGGGCACGGCTCACGCGGCAGCGCGGACAACGCCCTGGTGCAGGTGGCCGCCGCGATCGGCCGGATCGCGGCGTACGAATGGCCGCGGCGGGTCGTGCCGACGGTGCGCGCGCTGCTCGACGGCCTGTCCGAGTACCTCGGCGCACCGGTCGACCCGGAAGATCTCAGCGTCCTGGGATCCGTGGCCCCGCTGGTGTCGCACACCCTGGCCGACTCGCTCAACCCGACCATGCTGCGCGCCGGCTACAAGCACAACGTGATCCCGAGCGAGGCGTCCGTGGGGCTCGACGGCCGCGTCCTGCCCGGCACCGAGGCGGAGTTCTTCGCGACGGTGGACGAGCTGCTCGGCCCCGGCTTCACCCGCACCGGCGACTACCACGCCCCGGTCAGCGCCGACCACACGGCACCGGACTTCGCGGCGATGGCCGCCGCGCTGCGCGCCTACGACCCGCAGGCCCTGGTGCTGCCCTACTGCATGACCGGCGGCACGGACGCGAAGGCCTTCTCCCGGCTCGGCATCCCCGGCTTCGGCTTCGCCCCGGGCCGCGCCCCCGAGGGCTTCGACGCGTGGGCCTACGTGCACGGCGTCGACGAGCACGTACTCGTCGACAGCCTCGCCTTCGGCTCCCGGGTGCTGGCCACCTATCTGCTGTCCGACCCGTTGCAGTCCGCCTGACCGGCGCACCGCCGCCGACCGTCCATCCGACCGGTAGGGAGAACCGAGATGACCACGCGCACGTCGTCCCGAAGAATCAACGCCCTCGCGGCGGCGTTGATCAGCATATTGATGCTGCTGGCCAGCGCCGCGTTCGGGCCACTGCCGGCCAGCGCGGCCACGCAGAGCCCACCGTCGCAGTCCGGCAGCACGCTGCGGGTGGCGATGGACGGCTCGGGCGTGGACACCCTCAATCCCTTCCTCGCGTACTACAACGCCTCGTTCGACATCTTCGGCGCGATCTACCCGACGTTGACCGTGATCGAGCCGAACGGGCAGCCGGGGCCCTACCTGGCCAAGTCCTGGACGCTCTCGCCCGACCACCTCACCTGGACCTTCGCCATCCGCTCCGGCCTGAAGTGGAGCGACGGCACCCCGCTGACCTCGGCCGACATCGCGTGGACGTTCAACCTGATCATGACCAACCCCACCGCGGGCACCGCGAACGGCACGCTGGTGGCGAACTTCGCCAAGGTCACCGCCCCGAACGCGACCACGCTCGTCATCACGACGAAGGCCCCTGAGGCGAACCTGCTCTACATCAGCACCCCGGTCTACAGCATCCCGATCGTGCCGAAGCACATCTGGGCCTCCCACGTCGCGAACCTGGCGAACTACAAGAACACCAGCTATCCGATCGTCGGCTACGGGCCGTGGGTCCTGACGAACTACGTCGACAACCAGTACGCCGAGTTCGACGCGAACAAGGACTTCGTGCTCGGCGCGCCGAAGTACGACCACCTGATCGAGATCTACTATTCGAACACGGACGCCGCAGTGGCCGCGGTCCGGTCCGACCAGCTCGACTACATCAACGGCCTCGACCCGATCCAGTACAAGTCGGCCCAGTCGAGCAAGAAGGTGAGCACCGCGCAGAGCGAGGGCAACGGCTGGTACGCGGTCGAGCTGAACCCCGGCGCCAAGACGCGCAGCGGAAAGACAATAGGCACCGGCAATCCCGCGCTGCAGGACCCGACCGTGCGCCGGGCAATCTCACTGGCCATCGATAAGCAGACACTGGTGAACAAGGTCCTCGACGGCGAAGGACAGCCCGGGGCCGGTTACCTGCCGCCCGCCTTCTCGCAGTGGTACTGGACCCCGCCGGCCGGCGAGGCGCAGAACTACGACCCGGCCCAGGCGAACAAGCTGCTCGACCAGGCGGGCTACACGATGGGCCCGAACGGTGTACGCATCAACCCCAAGACCGGCCAGCCGATCGACCTACGGCTCGGCATCCACGCGAACGACCCGAGCGACGGCTCGATCGCGCCCTACCTCGTCAGCTGGCTCAAGGCGATCGGCATCCAGGTGACCGTCCAGCCGATGAGCATGACCGCGCTGAACAGCGATCTCGGCAAGGGCGACTGGGACATGCTGATGGACGCCTGGACCGGCGCCCCCGACCCGACCTACCTGCTCGGTATCCAGACCTGCTCGGTGCTCCCGATGGACGACGGCACCGGCGGCAACACCGACTCCTTCTTCTGCAACGCGCAGTACGACTCGCTGTTCAGCAAGCAGTCGACGCTGTTCGACACGGCGCAGCGGGCCGGCGTGGTCGACCAGATGCAGCAGATCCTCTACGACGCCGACGTGGACCTGGTCCTCTACTACTACACCGTCAACATCGCCTCGTCGGCGAACGTCGCAGGGCTCGACACCGGCACGCGCAACGCGCACGGCCTCTACCCGGCGCAGAACTCGTTCTGGAGCTACCTCAAGGCCGCGCCGCCGAACGACCCGGGCTCGAGCAGCGGGGAGGTGGGCCTCTGGGCGGGCCTGGCCGCCTTGGTGATCATCGTCGGCGCGGGCTGGTTCTTCCTGGTCCGGCGCCGGTCCGGGGCCGATGACCGTGAGTAGCGTCGCGCCCGGGGCCGACGGCGTCGGAGCCGACGCCGTCGAGGCCGAGCCCGTCCCACCGCCGGGGCCCGGGCCGGCGACCGCCGCCGGGCGGCGCGCGCCGCGCCTGCCCTGGCCGGGTTATCTGGGCACGAAGCTGGTCGGAGCGGTCGTCAGCTTCTTCGTCGTGCTCGTCATCGGCTTCGTCCTGTTCAACCTGATGCCGGCCGATCCGGTCCGCACCATGACCCGCGGCCGGCCGGTCAGTCCGGAGCAGATGGCCCAGCTGCGGGTGCAGCTCGGGCTGAACCGGCCGGTGTGGGCCAGGTTCCTGAGCTACCTCAACGACACCGTGCACGGCAACCTCGGCTACTCCTGGCAGTACCAGCAGTCGGTCGGCTCGCTGGTGATGAGCCGCCTTGGGCCGACCCTGCTGCTGATGGGCACCTCGTTCCTGATCTCGGTGGTCCTCGGGCTCTGGCTCGGGATGCGCAGCGGGTGGCGGGCGGGGAGCCTGTTCGACCGGCTCACCTCCGGCACGGCGCTGGCCCTCTGGTCGGTGCCCACCTTCTGGCTCGGCATGATTCTGCTGATCGTCTTCAGCGTCGGGATCGGCCCGGTCAGCGGGATCCTGCCGGCCGGCGGGATGAGCGATCCGACGCTGTCTCAGACCGGCATGGTGCACTACCTCGACGTCGCCCGGCACCTGATCCTGCCCGCGGTGACCTTGGTCCTGGTCGCCTACGCCCAGTACGTCACGATCATGCGGTCCTCGATCATCGAGCAGCTCGGCAGCCCCTACCTGCTCACCGCACGGGCCAAGGGCCTGTCCGACGCCGCGGTGCGCCGCAAGCACGCCGCGCCCAACGCTCTGCTGCCCTCGATGACGATGATCTTCATGCAGCTCGGCCTGCTGGTCAGCGGCGCGGTCACGGTCGAGACGGTCTACTCCTGGCCGGGCCTGGGCTACCTGACCTACGAGGCGTTGAAGATCCCTGATCTGCCGCTGCTACAGGGCACGTTCATCGTCTTCAGCGCGAGCGTGATCATCATGAACCTGCTTGCGGACCTGCTCTACCGGGTCCTCGACCCGCGGGTGCGCGCGACATGACGGCCCTCGACGCCCCCGCCGCGGCCGGAGCCGCGGTCCGGCCGCCCCGGTTCGAGTCCGCGCGCCGGTTCGCCCGCGCCTTCCTGCGCCGGCGCTCCGGCATCGCCGGGCTCGCCGTGCTCGCCGCATTCACCGTCCTCGCCCTGGTCGCTCCGCTGTTCATCGGCCCCGACCAGCTCGACGTCACCAGGGTGAACGGGCCGCTGCTGGCCTCGCCGAGCGCGCACTACCCGCTGGGCACCGACCAGGCCGGGCGCTCCGTGCTGCTCATGCTGATCTACGGCTCGCGCGAGTCGCTGCGCGTCGGCGTGATCGCCACCCTACTGACGCTGGTCATCGGCAGCGGCATCGGCATCGTGGCCGGCCACTACGGCGGCCTGGTAGGCAGGCTCCTGATGCACCTGACGGACTGGTTCATCGCCCTGCCGGGCATGCCGCTGGCCATCTCGCTGGCCGCGGTGCTCGGCCAGGGCGAGACCTCGATCACGATCGCGATCGCGGTGACCTCGTGGACCGGTACCGCGCGGCTGATCAGGGCCCAGACGCTCGCGGTGGAGGCGCGGCCGTTCGTCGAGCGGGCCCGCGCCCTCGGCGCCGGACACGGCCAGATCATGCAGCGCCAGGTGCTGCCGAACGTCATGCCCCTGATCCTGGTCTCCAGCACGCTGACCATCGCCGGCGCGATGCTCTCCGAGGCCACCCTGACCTTCCTGGGCCTGGGCGACCCGACCAGCGTCACCTGGGGCGAGATGCTCAACCAGGCCTTCTTCAACGGGGCCTTCACCGCCGACGCGTGGTGGTACATCCTGCCGCCGGGCCTGGCGATTTTGCTCGTCGTGCTCGGATTCACCCTGGTCGGCCGGGCCGTGGAGACCGTGCTCGACCCCCGGATGCAGGAGCGGCCGTGATCGGGATCGAAACCGGGGCCGGACCGGGCGCCGGCGGCACGGAGGCGCAGGCCGGCACGACGCTGCTCGACGTGCGCGACCTGCGGGTGACGTACCGTCAGGGCAGCCGCGAGGTGCCCGCGGTGCGCGGGGTGAGCTTCAGCCTCGGCCGCGGCGACACCCTCGGCGTGGCCGGGGAATCGGGGTCCGGAAAGTCCACGATGGCACTGAGCCTGCTGCGCCTGGCCGGGGCGGGCGCCGAGGTGAGCGGCGAGGTGCGGTACGACGGCGAGGACCTGCTCACGGCGCGCTGGGTCAAGCTGCGTGCAGTGCGCTGGGCCGGCGCGTCGGTGGTCTTCCAGGGGGCGATGAGCGCCCTGAATCCGGTGCGCAACGTGCTCGACCAGATCGTCGAGCCCATCGTGCTGCACCAGCAGGCGGGACCGCGGGAGGCCGAGCGCCGGGCCGCGCGGTTGCTGGAGAGCGTGGGCATCCCGGCCCGCCGGACGCGCGCATATCCGCACGAGTTCTCCGGCGGCCAGCGCCAGCGGGTGATGATCGCGATGGCGCTGGCCTGCGACCCCGACCTGGTGATCGCGGACGAGCCGACCACCGCGCTGGACGTGATGGTGCAGGCGCAGATCCTCGGCCTGCTGGCCGAGCTGGTCCGCGAGTCCCGGGTGGCGGTCATCATGATCAGCCACGACCTGGCGGTGCTGTCCCACGCCTGCGACCGGCTGGCCGTCATGTACGCCGGCCGGTTCGTGGAGACCGGCCCGTCCCGGCAGGTGATCGAGGATCCGCGGCACCCTTACACCAGGGCCCTGGCGCAGGCGTTCCCGACCATCGGCGACCCGGCCTCCCGGCTGGCCCCGTCCGGCCTGGCCGGCGACCCGCCGCGGCCCTCGCAGATCGGCGAGGGGTGCTCGTTCGCGCCGCGCTGCGCCGTGGTGATGGACTCCTGCCGCGGCCGGGACCCGGAGCTGTGGCAGGTCGACCCCGAGCGCACCGCCGCCTGCCTGCGAGTGCTGTCCGAGGAGGGAGCCGCGTGAGCAGCGCAGAACCGGCCGAACTGGAGGTCCGGGACCTCGCCGTGGTCTACCCGGGGCGCCGCGGGAGGCCCCCGGCGCGCGCGGTCGACGGGGTCAACCTGCGGGTCGGGCGGGCCGAGATCGTCGCGCTGATCGGCGAGTCCGGCAGCGGCAAGTCGACCCTGGCCCGCGCGCTGATGGGCCTAGTCAAGCCGACCGCCGGCCGGGTGCTGTACCAGGGCGCCCCGCTGGAGTACTCGACCAGGGCCCTGAGACGGTATCGCGGGCACGTCCAGCTGATCATGCAGGACCCGGGCGGGGCGCTCAACCCGAAGCAGAACGTGTACGACGCCGTGGCCGAGGGCCCGCGCCTGCACCGGCGCACCGAGGGGCTGTCCGCGACGGTCCGCGACGCGCTCGCCAAAGCCGGGCTGCGGCCGCCCGAGGACTTCCTGGCCCGCTATCCGCACGAGCTGTCCGGCGGCCAGCAGCAGCGCGTCGTCATCGCCGGGGCGCTGGCCCTGAACCCCTCGGTGCTCGTCGCCGACGAGCCGGTCGCCTCGCTCGACGCCTCGGTGCGCGGCGAGATCCTCGGGCTCCTGCTCGGGCTGCGCGACCAGCTGGGCCTGAGCGCCCTGGTGGTCAGCCACGACCTCGCGCTGGCCTGGAACATCGCCGACCGGGTGGCGGTGATGTACCTCGGCCGGGTGGTCGAGCAGGGCCCGGTCGAGGAGGTGCTGCTTCATCCGCGGCATCCTTATACCCAGGCGCTGCTCTCGGTGGTCCCCGACCGCCGGGCGGACTGGCACCCCGTCCTGCTGGCCGGCGAGCCGCCGGACCCGTCCGCCATCCCGTCCGGCTGCCGCTTCCACCCGCGGTGCGCCCGGTGGGCGGCGGTCACCGGGGAGCAACGCGACGCTGCCGCGTGCGACCGGCGCGAGCTGCCGGTCCTCGCCCCGTCCGACGGATCCGGGCCCGCGTCAGCGGCCTGCCACCTGCTGGAGACGACCCTGCTGGAGACGACATGACCCTGCGCCGGCCGCCCGGCCTCAAGCCCGGCGACACCGTGGCCGTGATCTGCGCGAGCTCCCCGGTGGACGATCGGGACCACCTCGAGTCCGGGCTGCGCGCCCTGGAGTCGGTCGGGCTCAAGAGCGAGCTGTTCGCCACCGCCCGCGACACCGGGAGCATGTACGAATACCTCGCCGCCGACGACGAGCAGCGCGCCGCGGACCTGACCAGGGCCCTGACGGACTCGCGCTATGCCGCGGTATTCCTGGCGCAGGGCGGCTACGGCGCGCAGCGCACGCTGGAGCGGGTGGACTGGAGCCGGATCGACCCGGCGGCGCCGAAGGTGGTGGTCGGGTACTCCGACGTCACCGCGCTGCTCGCGGCGCTCGCGGTCAAGCTCGGCTGGGTCTCGCTGTTCGGGCCGATGGTCGCCTGCGGCGGCTTCTGGCAGGGGCCTGAGGAATACGACTTCCAGGAGCTGATGAAGCTGCTGTTCGCGCCGTCGAGCGTAAGGGAGCTGACCTTCCCGGAGCACCGCACGATCGTGCCGGGCAGCGCGGAGGGCCTGACGCTCGGCGGCACCGCGACGCTGATCGCGGCAGACTTCGGGACGGACACCTCGTATCCGGCGCGCGGCGGGATCCTCCTGCTCGAGGACGTCGACGAGCTCCCGTTCCGGCTGGACCGCATCCTGACCCAGATCCGGCGCTCCAGCTACCTCGACGGCGTCGCCGGAATCCTGCTCGGCACGTTCACCGAGTGCGGCGATCCCGAGCACGTCGAACGCATGGTCGCCGAGCGCTTCGCCGACCTCGGCGTCCCCGTGCTCGCCGGGGCGAACATCGGGCACAACACGCAGATGCAGACCTACCCGATCGGCGTGCGGGCCCGGCTCGACGCGGACCGCGGCACGCTGACTTTCCTGGACCAGGTCTTGGAGGACCCTAAGGGCTGGCCGAGGCCCTAGCTAGGGCTCTAGAGCCGCAAAGGCCTGACGCACGAGGTCTAACACCTCCTCGGTCGACCGGGCGCGTACGGACTCGCTGATGCCACCAGACCCCGGCCCGCACCCGGGGGCCGCGGAATCGGCCGTGCCGCCCGGGAACACGATCATCATGCCGCGCAGGGCGGAGACTCCGGCGCGCGCCTGGACCGCGGCGCGCAGCCGCGTGGAGGGGTTCGCGCGGTCGGCACCGGCCGCCGCGAACCGGTCCAGGAATGCGTCGGTGACCGCGTTCTCCAGGTCGTCCAGCAGCGCGTGCGCCTCCTCGGCGTGCCGCTCGCTGGACTTGGGCGGTCCGCTGATCAGGATCGTCGGCAGCGCGCCGGTCTCGGCCAGCCAGGCCAGGATGGCCTCGCGCAGCGCGACCCGGGGGGCCTCGTCCGCCGGGCGGCCGCGCACCCGGTCCATCACGCCTGGAATCAGATCCCTGACCTGGCCGAGGACCAGGTCCTCCTTGGACGGGAAGTAGCGGAAGAACGTCCGCTCGCCGACCCCGGCCTCGGCCGCGATGTCGCGCACCGTCGTCGCGTCGAAGCCGCGCTCCTCGAACAGGCGCGCCGCGGCCTCCTCCAGCGCCGAGCGGGTCCGCTGCTTGTTCTCTTCCCGACGTCCGATTCCGCTGTCCACCTGCAAATCATCTCAAAGCCGCCGGCTGGTGACGCCCCACCCCGCCGACCGCGCGCAGCGCGCCGGCCAGCGAAGTGGCAGCCCTGCCAGAATATCTGCTAAAGTGGCAGTCCTGCCAGTTTCCCGCCCGGTACCCATCCCCGAGGAGTCCCCCGATGGCCTCGCTGCTCGCCCGGATCGCCCGCGCCGCGTTCCGCCGGCGCCGGCTCGTGCTCGCCCTCTGGCTGGTCGCCGTCGCGGCGACGATCTCCTGCATGGCCGCGTTCGGCGGCATGGGCAAGATCAACCAGACCTTCACCGTGCCGGGCTCGCAGTCCCAGCAGGCGCTCGACCGGATGAAGCAGGAGTTCCCGGCCGCCTCCGGCACGAGCGCGCAGATCGTGTTCACGGTGCCGAGCGGGGAGCGCGTCACCGGTCCGGCGGCCGAGCGGGCGATGGCGTCTGTGCTCGGCGCGGCGGCCAAGGCGCCGCAGGTGACCGCGGTGGTCTCGCCGCAGCAGTCCGGCGCGGTCTCCCCGCAGCTCACCGCGGCCATAGCGCAGGTCGAATACAAGGTGAACGGCTCGGATCTGCCGACCTCGTCGCTCAATGCGCTCGAGGCCGCGGTCCAGAACGCGCCGCACGCGGGCGTCGAGGTCGCGGTCGGCGGGCCGGCCTTCGACAACGCCCCCGTCAACCCGGGCGCCGAGGACCTGATCGGCGTCCTGGTCGCGGTGGTCGTGCTCACCCTCACCTTCGGGTCCCTGCTCGCCGCCGGGATGCCGCTGCTGACCGCGCTGTTCGGGGTCGTGACCGCGGTGACCGGGATCCTGGCGCTCACGGGCGTGTTCGACATCTCCAGCACCGCGCTGACCCTGGCGCTGATGATCGGCCTCGCCGTCGGCATCGACTACGCGCTCTTCATCGTGACCAGGCACCGCTCGAACCTGGCCCGCGGCCTCGCGCCGCAGGACGCGGCCGCGCTCGCACTCGGCACGGCCGGCAGCGCGGTGCTGTTCGCCGGCCTCACCGTGGTGATCGCGATGGCGGGCCTGTCCGTGGTCGGCATCCCCTTCCTGACCGTGATGGGGCTGTGCGCGGCCGGCGCGGTGCTCACCGCCGTGGTCGTCGCGCTCACCCTGCTGCCCGCGATCTTCGGATTCGCCGGCAACAGGCTGGCGCCGAAGCCTGGGTCGCGCACCGCGCGGCGCGAGGCCGCTGTCGTCCAGGCGGCCGCCACGGCCACCGACAACGCGGCCACCGACCACACAGCCGCCGACCACGCGGCCAACGGCGCCGAGCGCTGGGCTCGGTGGGCGACCCGCCGGCCGCTGCTGACCGTCCTTGCCGTGGTCGCGGCACTCGCCGCGCTCGCCTGGCCCGCCCGCACCATGAACCTCGCGCTGCCGGACAACGGCACCGCCCCGGCCGGCAGCTCCCAGCGCGTCGCCTACGACCGGATCAGCGCGGACTTCGGGCCCGGATTCAACGGCCCGCTGCTGGTCCTGGTGGACACCCCGCAGAGCCCTGACCCGACGGCGGCGGCCTCGCGCATCGCCGCCGACATGCGCACGCTGCCGGACGTCGCCGCGGTCACGCCGCCGCAGTCCGGAGCAGACCGGACGTCCGCGCTCATCGAGCTGGTCCCGCGCAGCGGGCCGAGCGCTCAGGCGACCAAGGACCTGGTCACCACCATCAGGAACGACTCCGCGGCGATGCAGCGCGCCACGGGCGCGACCGTCGCGGTCACCGGCACCACCGCCGTCGGCATCGACGTCTCGAGCAAGCTCGGCGCCGCCCTGCTCCCCTTCGCGATCGTGGTGGTCGGCCTGTCGCTGGTCCTGCTGCTGCTGGTCTTCCGGTCGCTGATCGTCCCGCTGAAGGCGGCCGTCGGCTTCCTGCTCTCGGTCGGCGCCTCGTTCGGCCTGGTCGTCGGCCTGTTCCAGGAGGGGCACCTCGACCGGCTGGTCGGCGTGGACACCACCGGCCCGATCACCAGCTTCCTGCCCATCATCCTGATGGCGGTCCTGTTCGGGCTGGCCATGGACTACGAGGTCTTCCTCGTCTCCCGGATGCGCGAGGACTTCATCCACCACGGCGACCCGCGCGGCGCCGTGCACGCCGGCGCCCGCAACGCCGGCCGCGTGGTGACCGCGGCGGCGCTGATCATGTTCTCGGTCTTCGCCTCCTTCATCACCAGCGAGAGCATGATCCTCAAGCAGGTCGCCTTCGCACTCGCGGTCGGCGTGCTGATCGACGCCTTCGTCGTCCGGATGACCTTCGTGCCGGCGGTCCTCGCGCTCACCGGCCGGGCCGCCTGGTGGCTCCCGCGCCGGCTCGGCAGGATCCTGCCGAACCTCGACGTCGAAGGCGAGGGCCTGCGCGAGCAGCAGCCCGCCGAGGACGACGCGGAGCGCGGGCCCGGCTCGGACGCGCCGTTGCCGCACCAGCGAATAGCCGCCCAGGCGGGAACCGCCGATCAGCCTGCTTCGACACGCAACTCCGGCTGAGGCGCAGGCCTCTCCCTGTTCGAGATCTCGACCCCTTCAGGTATGCCTCAGAGTTTCGGCGCAGTTAATGCGGCGTCCTCTGACCGCGGCAGCGCAGTACATCGCTCCGACATCTGATATGGCTTTGCTGTCCGCTCATCAGAAGGGATTGCGTTGACCAGAAACGGAGACAGGCGCGTCCGGCTCGCGGTGGCCGCGCTGACAATGCTCACATGCGTGGCCGGGCCGGGCGCCGCGGCGCAGGCCAGCTCGCAGCCGTCCACAGCGTCCTGCGACCTCGGCAACGGGATCAAGCACGTGGTGGATATCCAGTTCGACAACGTGCACTACACCCGGGACGATCCGAACGTCGCGAGCGACCTGCAGCAGATGCCGAACCTGCTGAACTTCCTCGAGGGCCACGGCACCGTGCTCACGAACGACCACGACGTCCTGGTGCACACGGCGACCAACTTCACCTCGAACCAGACCGGCCTGTACGAGGACGCCACCGGCATCACCCAGTCCAACAGCGGCTACTACTTCGACTCGGCCGGAAACACCCACTCGATGAGCTCGTTCGGGTACTGGACCGACCCGGTCTCCGCCACGCAGAGCGCCACCTCCGACAACAACTACCTGATGGACTACTCGGCCGACCCGGCCGACAATCCGCTGAGCACGAGCACGGACGACCCCGCGCCGTGGGTGCCCTTCACCCGCGCCGGGTGCAACGTCGGCGACATCGGCATGGCCAACGAGGTGCTCGAGAACGTCGGCTCGGACGTGAACACCGTCTTCGGCGCCGGCTCGGCGCAGGCCGCCGAGGCCAAGGCCAACCCGACAAAGGCCGCCGCCGACTTCGAGGGCCTGGCCGTGCACTGCGCCCAGGGCGCGGCGCTGTGCTCCTCCGGCCAGTCCGACCTGCTGCCCGACGAGCCCGGCGGCTACAGCGGCTACCAGGCCCTGCTCGGCAGCGCCGAGATCCAGCCGGCGACCAGCCCGTCCGGCCCGATCACCAACCTCGACGGCACCGCGATCGCCGACAGCCACGGCAACGACGGCTTTCCCGGCTTCGACGGCCTGACCCCCGTCAACTCGCTCGCCTACGCCAACGACATGCTCGAGTCCGGCGTGCAGGACGTGAACGTCTACATCTCCGACGCGCACTCGGACCACACCTCCGCCGACAGCGGCGACCTCGGCCCCGGCGAGCAGCTCTACGAGCAGCAGCTGCAGCAGTACAACGCCGCGTTCGGCCAGTTCTTCACCAAGCTCGCCGCCGAGGGCATCACCGCGGCCAACACCCTGTTCGTCGCCACCACCGACGAGGGCGACCACTTCTCCGGCAGCGCCCCCACCCCCGCGAACTGCACCGGGGCGCCGGGCAACTACTGCACCTACGCCACCAAGTCCGAGGTGAACGTCGACCTCGCCGGCCTGCTGGCCACCGAGGACGGCGACACCCAGCCCTATTCGATCCACTCCGACCCCGCGCCCGCCCTCTGGGTCGGCGGCAACCCGGCACCGAGCGACCCGACGCTGCGTCAGACCGAGCGCAACATCGCCGCACTGGACTTCACCAACCCGCTCACCGGCGGCACGGACCACGTCGCGGACTACATAGCCGACCCGGCGGAGGAGAAGATCCTGCACTTCGTCGGCGCCGACGGAGCGCGCACCCCGACGCTGACCGCCTTCAGCGGCGAGGACGACTACATCACCTCCGGCGCGGCCAACTGCACCGAGAGTTGCGTCTACACCTCCGCCGGCTTCGCCTGGAACCACGGCGGCGTCTGGCCGGACATGCAGGACATCTGGGTGGCCTTCGCCGGCCCCGGGATCAAGCACGGCGGGATCGACTCCGCCACCTGGGCCGACCAGACCGACACCCGGCCCACCGTCCTCGCCCTGACCGGCCTGAAGGACGACTACACCGACAACGGCCGGGTGCTGACCGAGGACGTCCAGACGCGGGCCCTGCCGGCCGCGCTGCGCGTCGCCGAGCCCGTGGTCACCGCCCTCGGCGAGGCCTACAAGCAGATCGACGCCGTCGACGGGAAGTTCGCCCTCGCCACACTCGCCGCCTCCACCAAGGGCATCGCGAGCGGGTCGGCGGCGAACGACTCCGAGTACACCGCCACCGAGGCCGCGCTCACGAAGCTCGGCTCGCAGCGCGACGCGCTCGCCTCGAAGATCGACGCGCTGTTGCTCGGGGCCGAGTTCGGCGGCAGGCCGGTGAGCCCGATCGCCGCGCTCGGCCTGCTGGGGCAGGCGAAGTTCCTGCTCATACAGGCGAACAGGCTCGCCGCGACCACACAGTGATCCGGTCGAGCACGGCTGCGTCGAAACCGACGAAACCGACGAAACGCTGAACCCTGAGACAGACAGGCAGGTGCCCCGGCCGCCTGCGACGAGCGGCCGGGGCGGTGTGGCGCAATGCTGGTGTTACCTGTTGATCAACCGTAGTGTGGCGGCCATGGACTCGATCGAGGCTGCCGAGTTGGCGTTGAGCCTGCCCGAGGTGGATCCGGACCTGCCGAGTCCGGCGCGGATCTACGATTTCTGGCTCGGCGGGCTCCTGCGCTATTCATAAGTGTACTGCGGACAGCCACATGTCGCAATATCCTGCGAATCGATTTCGCTGCTCATGCTGATGAAAGCCAGGCGCAGCCGCACCGCACCCGTCCTCTGAGGTCTTCTCCCTCGTCACCGCGGCGGGCGCTTGCGCAGCCGGGGCGCGGGTGCCCTGTCACCGAGCGAAGCTCGGCTTGACCCCCGACACGCTCTTCGTCGGGGGTTGACAGGGTGCCCGTGGTCCGGCTCCCCTCGGGGCCGATGTGGTGACGAGGGAGAAGACCGGAACCCAACCCCCACCACCCATCAAACCGCAGCGTCCGCGCCTCCTCCCCCTCGGAGCCCGGCTCGGGAGGGGTCCAGGGGAGGGCGAAGCGCCTCCCCTGCCGGAAGACCAATCGCCGCGTCACGGATATACCGATGCAGCGGCCGTCTTTGGAAGGCCGCGGCTGCCTACGTAGCTCATTCGGGATGCCGCTGCTCCCCGTTGCCGGGATGGCAGGACTACAGCGTTGAACGGTAGAAGATCTTGGCTTGGTCTGGCGAAACACCGAACTCCTCATAGAAGCGTTGCGCGTCGGCGTTCGGGGCGTCGGTCATCCACTCGACTCGGCTGCACTGGCGCGCTCTGGCGATGTTGTGCAGCTCGTCCATGAGCTGATTGCCGATTCCGCTGCGCCGGAACGCTTCGACTACGTACAGCTCCTTGAGGAAGAGCGAGCGTGTCAGGCTGGCGGCTGGCCAGAGGAACGAGTAGGAAGCGAACCCGGCAAGCTTCTCGTCAGTCCAGGCCAACAGTGCGTAGGCTGTCGGGGATTCGTTGAAGAGGGCTTCATTGATCTGGGCTACCTGCTCATCGAGCGGTTCGTTCGAAGCTCCGCCATAGAAGCGATCAAGCTCCTGAAGCAGATAGGCGATCGGCAGTACATCCGCGGGCCGCGCCGGTGCGAGGATGGCCATGATCAGTCGGCCTCGCTCATGTCGGTGGTCATGAGTCTGTCGCGGAGATCTACAGCGGCGGGGAGCGCTAGCCGTTCTTGAGCTGGGATACTGCGCAGGAGATCCATACCGCGCATGTTAATGATGCCCTCGCGTTGGCGGTCATCCAAAGCTGTCATGGTCTCGAGCGCATACTCAACTGCGCCGGGGATGTCTCCGTCTCCTACCAGGCAGATCGACCGGTCAAGGCGCGTAAACGTGCGGTCCATGAAGTCGCTCGGGGCGCACAGTTCCAGGGCGCGTTGCTGGGCCACCCATGCTGAGGCCGTGTCGCGAAGATGCGTGTAGGCGTTGCCCTCGTGGAACCGTAGCTGCCCTTCATCGTAGCCGAATGCAGAGTCATTGATACAGTCTCTGGGGAGATTGGAGAGGATGGACTCTGCGCGGTGAAGCGCCTGCCGGCAGTCGGTAGGTCGTCCTAACGCACCATGGATCCGGGCTTCTAAGGCAGCGGCGAGAACGGCGCCGACTCGGGGTGCCCCCCCGGCGCATGTCTGAGCTGCCTGAGCAACGGCAAGGGCCTCGATAAGATCGCTACTGTAGTAATGGCCGTATGCCTCCTGTGCGAGGATCCAAGACAGGGTCTCGGGATCGCCTGCTTCAGTTGCGGTGATTCGCGCGATACGGGCCCAACCGCGGAATTCCTGTCGATGATCCAGTTTGATCAGGGCCAAACACAAAAGTCCGCACATGTGTGCGGTAACTCGAGTTAGGCGGCGGGTCGCAGAGACTGGACGAGGCTTGCTCATCAGACGTCGGAGTTCCGCAAGGTCATCGCCAAGATCCTTGATGAGTAGCCCGGCGGGTTGATCGCGGGAGACTGCGCCATACCTGACGACGGTGGCTTCCCAGTCGTCCAGTGTGCTGGTCGTCATTGCGCCCTCGTTGAACGTGTCGTCCAACGCGCGTCGCAGCTGTTCCAGATGCCCTAGATCCACGGACTGTGTCACCTGGAGAACTGCACGTGACCGAGCGCCGGACAAACCGAGTTCTGCGTCCGTGGCCACACCGTACACAGTGCGAAGCGCTGCACGGGAGTCGGCATTCGGCCACCGGATGTGACCGCGTTCGAGCCGACTTATCCAGCTCTCATTGATTCCGTCCGGTATTTGACCTGTCGCAGCATGTGCAGCGTCAGCGACGGCGGCTGCTACCTCTGCTTGGGTCCAGCCGTGCCCGTTCCGTAGGGCTTTTAGCTTCTGGTTTTCGATCACGGCTCCTCACCGGTCATCGAGTGTGCACCTTGGATGATAGTAGCGACACGTGCTGTAACTTGCCCGGCAAAGTGCCCACCTACATGCCCTTCTGACCTGGCCCTTTGGAAGCTTGACTGGAGCGAGCTTCAAGACCAGCTACGGGAGCATGCCAGTGAGATTCCTTGACGTGACGATCGCGGGAGAGTCCAGCCCGCCGCAGACCCGGCTTGGTCACGCTCCCGCCGTCATCGAGCTGTCCAGCGCATTGGACCTGTATTCGGCGCCGCGACTGCGTCAGGTGCTGCTTGATCTGCATCAGGCTGGGCGATGCCTGCTCGCGGTGGACATGTCCGCGATGGAGTTCATGGATTGGTCGGGTCTGGGTGCACTGCTTGGCGCAGTGAAGCGGGCGCGTGCGACGGGTGGGGCGGTGGTGCTGGTTGCGCCGCCGGATCGAGTGCTTCAAGTGCTGCGCATTACTGGCGTGGTGCGAGTGCTGCCGGTCTTCGCGACGATGGGTGAGGCCTTGGCTCACCTGGCAGGGGTGATGGCGCGGTGAGCGGCGGGCAATGCGTGCCAGCACAGTTCTATCTCGATGATCGGGCCGGGATTCTGGCTTACTTCATCACTGGTGCGAAGGCTGAGCAGGTCTTTGCTGAGCATGAGTGCGATGGGGATGTGGCGCAGGGTTTTTCGTACTGGGTCTCGGGGCCGGGTGTCGCGAAGTTGGTGCACATCCGGGTCAGGCCAGTTCCGGTGGAGTGGGTCCCGGCCGCAGTGCGCGCCGAATTGGACAACGGTGCGGACAGCGTTCTGATCCCGCAGTGGGAGACGGCTGGATTCTGCGGGCTCCCGTTGGACGATAGTCCCGCGCGGATCGGGGGGCAGGGATGAACCCGAATGAGGTCTGCGGCGCCGGCCCGGCTCAGCTGTGTGCGACCGTGCAGGTGGAGCGCGGTTTGGTCGTGATGGGGCTGGTTGGTTCGGTGACGGTGTCCACGCTCCCGGCGCTGCGTGCAGCATTCGGGCGGGTGCGTGCGGTGCCTGAGGTGTCGGCGGTAGCGGTGCTGGTGGAGGCGGCGAGGTTCCTCGATCCACGGGGGGCGGGCGAGTTGGCCTTGGAGCATTTTGCCGCCCATGAGCAGGGTCGTGAGTTCTTCGTGTGCGGGGCGAACGCGAGTCTTGATCAGACGATCGCCGGATTGTATGTGCCGGTGTTGTTGGTGCGGGTGGCTGATCTGGATGAGGCGCGGCTGTTGGCGGGGGCGGTGGCCCGGTGAGCGGCGGCGTGGCGTGGGATGCGACGTGGCCGGATGCGGGGTTGGGGGCGGCGTGTGTGGATCTTCGGGCGGGGACGGTGGGCGCGGTGCGGGAACTGCTGGGCGAGACGCGGGTACAGCGGGATTTTGAGCGGCGGGCGCATGTCTCCTCGGTGCTCGCGGCGGTGGCGGCCGGCTCGAACGTGGCTGAGGTGTGGCTGCGTGAGGAACCGCAGTGCCCGGATGCCTGGCTCCTCTCGGCGCGGGTGGAGGTGGTACGGGCACTGAGTTTGTTCGATCGCCAGGGACCCACACCGCAGGTCATTGCACGGTTGAAAGCAGCGATGGGTGCGTGTCGGCAGGCCTACGCGGAGGGTGGTTACGACCCGGTGGTGTGGGTGGCGGTGCTGGGGTTGTTGCGTACCGGGGTGTGGCCGCCGGTCGCGCCGAGCACGGCGCAGTTGGCTGCGGTGCGGGAGATCCCGGGTCCGTGGGGCTTGGTCGAAAACGTGATCTTGCCGTTGTTGCCGGGGCATCGGGAGGCCGGGCATCGGTTGCTCGCGTGCTTCTCCCCGCGCTTCGGCGGGCGTAACGAGGATCACGCGGTGGTTGCGTTGTGGCTCTCGGGGTTGGTGGAGCCGGGGCATCCGTGGCGGTTGTTGCCGGCGGTGGCCGCGTTGGACTACGACCCGGCGCAGCAGCAGGCCCCAGCCGGTGCGCAGGTCGGGTCGAGTACGCGGGCGCGGACGATCCGGGGCATGCTGCGGCAGATCGGTCCGGCCCCGAAAGAGACGGTGGAAGATCCGGATGTGGCGCATCATCGCGCGCAGTTGGAAGCGGCGTTGCGGGTGGAGGTCGAGCCGGAGTCGTGGGCGGTGCGCTGTGAGCGGATCGGGCGGGTGAGTGAGGAGACGTATATCCGGTGGTTCGCGGCCCGCACCGAT
>DASYAE010000116.1:0-45751 GCA_036501535.1 Actinocrinis sp.
CGCGCTGACCTGGATCGGCATCCTGCCGGCCAACGACGGCGACCTGATCAAGCGGGTCATCGGCATGCCCGGCGACCACGTGGCCTGCTGCAACGCGCAGGGCGACGTGACGGTCAACGGCGTCGCGCTGAACGAGCCGTACCTGTACCCCGGCGACTCGCCGGGCTCCGGCGAGGACGGCCAGTTCAGCGTCACGGTGCCCGCGGGCGACCTGTGGGTGATGGGCGACCACCGCGGCATCTCCGCCGACTCGCGCGCCCACCAGGACCTCAACGGCGGCTTCGTGCCGATCAAGAACGTGGTGGGCCAGGCGTTCGTGATCATCTGGCCGCCGAGCCAGTGGGGCACGCTGCCGGTGCCCAGCACCTTCCACCAGTCGGGGCTGAGCGCGATGGGCACGCCGGGGGCGATCCCGGGCGCCGCATTCGCGTTGGCGCTGCCGGTGACGCTGCTCAGGCGGCGACACCGGTTCGCCGACGAGCGCAAGCGGCGGCGCAGGCGCGCTGCTGCCGGCGGCGGCGGTGCGAGCGGTGCCGGCGCTGCCCTTCCGGCGGACGAGTAGGTACGGGGGCGGGACGGATGGCGCACGAGCAGCGGATCGGTCGGGTCGAAGGCGCGCCCTCGGGCCGGTCCCGCCGGTCGAGCCGGGCGGGTCGGGCCGATGAGCCCGATCAGCCCGAGCAACCCGACCAGGCGGCGCTCGACCTCGGCATCGCCGTCCCGCCGCCGGTTCCCACGCTCGCCGCGGTCGTGGCGAACGGCGGCGTGATAGACCTCTACGCCTACGAAGCGGCCTTGACGGCCTTCGGCCGCGGCCCGATCGCCGGAGCGGACGAGGCCGGCCGCGGAGCGTGCGCCGGCCCGCTGGTTGCCGCGGCCGTGATCCTTCCGCCCGATCTGCGCCCGGACGGGCTCAACGACTCCAAACTGATGACGGAACTTGCCCGCGAACGGGCGTACGCCGTGATCGTCGGACACGCCGAATGGGCCGTCTCGGTGATCCCGGCGGCGCAGGTCGACCGGCTCGGCGTGCAGGAGGCGAACTACGCCGCGCTGCGCGAGTCTGTCGCCAAGCTCTCGGTGCGGCCCGGCACGGCGCTCATCGACGGGTTCGCGGTGCGCGGCATAACCTCAGGCGGCAGGCCTGTTCCGGCACATCCGGTGGTGAAGGGCGACCGCCTGGTCGCCTGCATCGCGGCCGCCTCGGTGGTGGCGAAGGTGACCCGGGACCGGCTCATGGTCGAGCTCGACGCGGCCTATCCCGAGTACGGCTTCGCGGCCCACAAGGGCTATGCCACGGCGGACCATCAGGAAAGGCTTGACCGGACCGGGCCGTGCCCCGAGCATCGGTTCAGCTATGCGAACGTGCCGTCCGCCCGAACCGACCCCGACGGCGGCGGCACGATGCGGCCCGAGGTGGTCCAGAATATGAAGGGCAGCGCCCGGCCATCGCAGGGCGACCTGCTCGACGCCGGTGCCGCCGGCGCCGGGTGAGAGCGAGACTCGGGTGCCGCACTGCGGTGCGGCCCCATGTGGCAGTGACGAGAGACCAGGGGAGCGAAGGATGAGCGCCGAGGATCTCGAGAAGTACGAGACCGAGATGGAGCTTCAGCTCTACCGCGAGTACCGCGACGTGGTCGGCCTCTTCCGCTTCGTCGTCGAGACCGAGCGGCGGTTCTACCTCACGAACCAGGTCGACCTCAACGTCCGCTCCGCCGACGGCGAGGTGTACTTCGAGGTCACCATGGCCGACGCCTGGGTCTGGGACATGTACCGTCCGGCCCGGTTCGTCAAGAACGTGAAGGTCGTCACCTTCAAGGACGTCAACGTCGAGGAGCTGGCCAAGACCGATCTCGAGGTGCCCACCGACTGACCGCGGCAGCTCTCGACGCTGTCGCCGTCGCGGCGGCCGATCCTGGCCGCCCGGTTATCCACAGGACTTATCCACAGCTCGCCAACTTTTTCCCCGCAGATCCGCGCAATGCCTCATCGTGGTTCCAGCGCAGCACTCGAGCCGCGCCGAAACGGGCAGGCCACGACGGAGACACCTGAGACATATCTCAGTTACGGGAGACACGGGGTGATGGCGGTGCGCGGGCGTCGCATGCGGCTGAAGCGGGAGAAGCTTCGGCGGCAGCAGGAGCAGGCAGGGCGGCAGAGCCGGGAGGACAGGGAGACCCGGGAGGGCCGAGAGACCTGGCAGCGGGACCGGCTCGGCGAGCCGGACCCGGGCGCGGAACGAACCTGGGGCCACTGGCTCGGCCGGTACGGCGAGCAGGCCGCCGCGCGGTACCTCGTCGCGGCGGGATACCGGCTGCTGGACCGGAACTGGGTCTGCCGGGACCCCGACCTCCGGGGTGAGCTGGATCTGGTGGCCCGCTACCGCCGGACCGTCGTCGCCTGCGAGGTCAAGACCAGGGCCGGAGACACGCTGGACAACCCGGCCCAGGCGGTCACCGCGCAGAAGGCGCAGCGGCTTCGGCTGCTGGCCGTGCGATGGCTCGCGGAACAGCGGGCCGGCACCGGCGGGGGTTTCAACGGAGCATTCGGCCCAGGGCGTGGCACCGGTCCGTCCCACAGGCGCGTGCAGATCCCGCTGAGCCGGTCCGGCGACGGCGGCGACCCGCGCGACCCGTCGGCAGGCGGCCCCGGTCTCCGCATCGACGTCATCGCCGTCCGCACCGATCCGCGGCCGCCGTTCGCCGTCCGCAGCCTTGACCACCTGATCGGGGTGGCGTGATGCGCGGCTACGGCCGGGCGCGCGCGATGGGCCTGCTCGGGCTGCTCGGAACGCCGATCACCGTCGAGGCCTATGCCGCGCCGGGCCTGCCGCGATTCGCACTCGTCGGTCTGCCGGACGGCGCGTTGAGCGAGTCCCGGGACCGCGTCCGCGCCGCCGTTCTCGCCTCTGGCCTCGGGTGGCCGCAGGCCGCCCTCACCGTCAGCCTCTCGCCGGCCTGGATCCGCAAACAGGGCTCGGGTTTCGATCTCGCCATCGCACTGGCGGTCCTGCGTGCCGCCGGGGAGGTGCCGGCCAGAGCGACCTCTCGGCATCCAGCACAGTTAGGCACCACCCCCACATCCGTCACTGTGCCGCACGACGCCGTCTTCATCGCGGAGCTCGGGCTCGACGGCCGGGTGCGCCCGGTGCGCGGCGTGCTGCCCTGCGCCCTGGCCGCGGTCCGGGCCGGGCTGCCGCGGATCTTCACCGCCGAGGCGAACGCGGACGAGGCGGCCCAGGTCCCCGGGGCCGACGTCACCGGGTTGCGCTCGCTGCGCCAACTCGCCGCGCTCGCCAACGGGCTTCCGGTACCCGACGAAGCGCCCGGCGACGCGGATGGCGTCCCGCCCGACGGTCCGCCGGCGCCGGACAGCGGCACCGAGCCCGACCTGGCCGAAGTCCTCGGCCAACGCCACGCGCGCCGGGCTCTGGAGATCAGCGCGGCCGGCGGCCACCACCTGTTCCTCTGCGGTGCGCCTGGTGCGGGCAAGACTATGTTGGCGAAGCGGCTGCCCGGCATCCTTCCGCCGCTCGATCCGGAGGCCGCGCTCGAGGTCTCCTCGGTCCACTCGCTGGCCGGAACGCTGCCCGATCACCCGCCGCTGATCACGCGGCCGCCCTTCTGCTCGGTCCACCACTCGGCGACCGTCGCCTCGATGGTCGGCGGCGGGTCCGGTGTGATGCGGCCCGGGGCGGTGAGCCGGGCGCACCGGGGCGTCCTGTTCCTCGACGAGGCGGCCGAGTTCCAAAGGCCCGTCCTCGATGCGCTGCGCGAGCCGATCGAGTCCGGCGAGGTGACCATTGCCCGCGCTGCCGGAATCGCGCATTTCCCGGCGAGATTCCTGCTGGTCGCCGCGGCCAACCCGTGTCCTTGCGGCCGGGCCGGGGATCCCGGGGCGCTGTGCAACTGCGCGCCGAGGCAGCGGGCCGCTTACCTCGCCCGGATCTCCGGGCCGCTGCTCGACCGGATCGACCTGCGAGTCGATGTCGCCCCGGTCGGGCCGGGGGAGCTGCTCGACGCGGCGTCGGGCGGCCTGGCCGCCGAGTCGACCGCGCAGGTCGCCGAGCGTGTCGTGCAGGCTCGGCTGCGCGCCGCCCGGCGGCTCGGCGGGACGCCCTGGCGGTCCAACGCCGAAGTGCCCGGCGCCGTGCTGCGCAGCCGGTGGCCGCTGCGGATCGGCTCGTTGGCCGGTGCGGAAGGGGCGCTGCGTACCGGCGTGCTCAGCGCTCGCGGGCTCGACCGGGTGATCCGGGTCGCGTGGACCGTCGCCGATCTCGCCGGGCTGGACCGGCCCGGCCGGGCCGAGATCGACACCGCGCTCGCCTTCCGGCTCGGCTTCCAGGCCGTCGAGCAGCGCTCGTTGTCCGGCCACCGCAGCACGCCCCTGGGGCTGGTGGTCTGAGATGTACCAGACTACTGATACCGCAGTCGTCCACTCCGCGCATCCCGCTGTGCCGGCGGTGCCCGAGGCGGAGCGGCGCGCCAGGCTCGAGCTCTGCCTGGCCGTCGATGTCGTGGACGTGTGGCTTGGCCGGCTGCTGGAGGACCATCCGCCGTCCACCGTGCTCGCCGCGATTCGCGAGGAGCGGGTCACCAGGCTGCCGCTCAACGCGTCTGCTCGGGAAGCGCGCACAGTGGCCCATCGCGCGGAGAGGTACCGGGCGCGGCTGGAGTGGTGCAAGGTCGGCGAGGTCCTGGCCGCGACCGAGGCCGCCGGCGCCCGGTTCGTCGTGCCCGGAGATCCCTGGTGGCCAGACCGGTTCGACGAGCTCGGGCCGCAGCGGCCGATCGGCGTCTGGATGGCCGGGGATCCGACCCGGCTCGATCCCGCCGTCTCGATCGTCGGCGCTCGCGCGTGCACGTCGTACGGCGAATACGTGGCCTCGACGCTCGGCGCCGAGCTCGCCGAGCGGGGTGTGACGGTAGTTTCTGGCGCAGCCTTGGGAGTCGACGCCGCTGCGCATCGTGGCGCGCTCGCCGTCGGCGGTGCGACTGTCGCCGTGCTTGCCTGTGGCGTCGATGTCGCATATCCGCGGGCTCACGACGCCTTGCTGCACGCGATTCGGGAACGCGGGGCGGTCGTCACCGAACTGCAGCCGGGCGCGCGGCCGACCAGGTTCACCTTCCTGCAGCGCAACCGGCTCATCGCGGCGCTCGGCCGGGCGACCGTCGTGGTCGAGGCCGCCCGGCGCAGCGGCTCGCTGGTCACCGCGCGGCAGGCCGCCGAGCTCGGCCGCGCCGTGCTGGCCGTACCCGGCCCGGTCACCTCCGAGCAGTCGCAGGGCACCCATGCCCTGATCCGGGACGGCGCGACCCTGGTGACGTGCGCCGAGCAGGTCCAGGAGGCCTGCGACGAGGGCGCGGCCGGCCCGGAGCCCCGGGACGGGCCCGCCGATTGCGCCGGTCAGTGTGCCGGCCGGAACGCGCCGCCGGCTGAGCCGGCCGGAATATGCGGTGCCGCTGACTAGGGATCTTCGGCCGCGGCGGTCCGGCGCGCGGCCGAACACCTGGTCGGTTACCCGAAAGCATGAAGCGATTACGCTACGCTCGAACTGCGGTTGACCTTGCGCCACGGGCCGGGAGGGCCGCGATCAAGCCGAGCGAGGGGCCGACACAGATCGATCAAAGACGAGTGATGCCGAGGAACAGCCAGGTCCGCGCGACCGCATACGACGAGGCAGGCCCGGCCGGGGCCGGGCCGGACGGGCCGCCGGACGCGATCGACGAGCTGTGGGCCGACTTCAAGGCCACCGGCGACCCGCGGCTGCGCGAGCAGCTGATCCTGCACTACTCGCCGCTGGTCAAGTACGTCGCCGGGCGGGTCTGCGTGGGCCTGACCGGGCCGGTTGACCAGGCAGACTTCGTCTCCTACGGCATCTTCGGGCTCATCGACGCGATCGAGCGGTTCGAGCCGGACCGGTCGATCAAGTTCGAGACCTACGCGATCAACCGGATCCGCGGGGCGATCATCGACGAGCTGCGCGCGCTGGACTGGATCCCGCGCTCGCTGCGGGCCAAGGCCCGGCAGATCGAGCAGGCCTCGGTCGCGCTCGAGCACCGGCTCGGCCGCACCCCCGGCGAGAAGCAGATCGCCGACGAGATGGGCATCAGCCTGGCCGAGCTGCACCAGATCTTCTCCCGGCTCTCGCTGATCAACGTGCTCGCGCTGGACGAGGTGCTGACCCTGTCCACCGGGGACGGTGAGCGGCTCAGCCTCATGGAGACGCTCGAGGACCTGGCCGCCGACGACCCGGTGGAGACCTATGAGAACCGGGAGACGCGCCACCTGCTCGCCCGCGCGGTCAACACGCTGCCGGACCGGGAGCGCACCGTGGTGACCCTGTACTACTTCGAGGCGATGACGCTGGCCGAGATCGGGCAGGTGCTCGGCGTGACCGAGAGCCGGGTGTGCCAGATCCACGCCAAGGCGGTGCTCACCCTGCGCACCCGTCTCGCCGGCTTGCGGTGACGGTCCGGCCGCTCGGAGCGGGCCGGATGTCCGAAGCGCGCCGCGGCGACGGATCTCGGTCGGGGGCGGTGCGGGAATGCAGTAACCGCCACGAATCGCCGCCCCCTCGACTACTGTAGGAACGTGCCCAGGATCAAAGCACCGACGGTCGCGGAGCATCGCACGATGCAGCGCGCCGCGCTCCTGGACGCCGCCCGCGACCTGCTCGCCGAGGGCGGGATGGCCGCCCTGACCTTCGCCGCGCTGGCCGAGCGCACGGGCCTGGCCCGGTCCTCGGTCTACGAGTACTTCAAGTCCCGCGCCGACGTGGTCGAGGCACTGGCGGTGGAGGACTTCCCGGCCGCGGTCGCCGACATCAGGGGCGTGATGCTGGCGCAGCCGAGCCCGGAGCGGCAGATCGCCGCCTACGTGCGCCGCCAGCTGGAGCTGGTCGCCCAGCCCGGCCACCGCGGCCTGCTCGCGCTGTCCGTGCTGGAGCTCGACGGCCCGGCCCGCGAGCGCATCCGCGCCGCGCACGGCCTGCTGGTCGACCTCGTCGTCGGGGCACTGCGCCGGCTCGGCCACCCGGACCCGCGGGCCACCGCCGCGGTACTGCAGGGAGCCATCGACGGCGCGGCCAAGCGGATCGACGCCGGCGCCGACCCGGCGATGGTCATCGAGACCGCTTTGGCGTTGGTGCTTTTCGGAGTCCGGGGGCAGCGCCGGCCGCGGTGACGTGCTGCGTGGGCCGCGCAGGCCAGAGAGGCTGTTCGGGGAGTTATCCACAGATTTGCCGGAATCGGCCCGGTCCCGGCAGTGGGCGATCACGCTGGACCCATGAAGATCATTGCGTTGTTCGCGGGGTTCGGTCTGCTGCTCGGAGCCGGCGGCCCGGCCGTCCCCGCCGCGCCGTCTCATGCTGCGGACCGGGCGCCTGGGCCGCCTGAGCAGCAGGTGCCGACCTGGTCGTGGCCGCTGTCGGTGCGTGACGGGAAGCCGCCGCCGGTCGTCCGGCCGTTTCGCCCGCCGGCCCGGCGCTGGCTGCCCGGCCATCGCGGCGTCGATCTCGCAGCGCCGCCGGGCGCTGCTGTCCTGGCGGCCGGGGCGGGGACCGTCGCTTTTGCAGGCACCTTGTTCGGCGAGGGCGTCGTCGTGGTCTCGCACGGCGGTGTGCGGACCAGCTATGAGCCCGTCGCCGCTGGGGTCCACACGGGGCAGCGGGTCGCTCGCGGCGACCTGCTTGGCACGCTGGCGACCGACTCGCTGCCCCGCGCGGACCCCGGCGGCCAGGGGACCGTGCTGCATTGGGGGCTGCTGACCGGCCGCGGCCACACGGTGCGCTACTACGATCCGCTGCTTCTGCTCGGGTTCGGGCACCTCCGGCTCGAACCGGCGGCCGGTGGCGCCGGACCGCCGTCATCGTGAAGTCATCGTGACCTGCGGGCGCCTGCCAAGGTACCGCGAACCAGCACAACATCCGCCGACTCGGGCCAAGCCGCGACGAGCCCGGACCATTGAGCGCCCTCCGGGGGTCGGCCGGGGCCGGCCGACGCGGTAAACTTGTCCCGCGGTCCGCTGCGGCGGGCCGACTTCGCGTGTCCGGCACCAGGACCTCCCGGCTCACCGCTACGGCGACCCGGGCAGTCCGACCCGAGCGGTCGCCCGGTCCGCCCGAACCCCGCCTGCTCCGGCCGGCGCGGCGAGGACGGCGCCTCCGCCCGGCCGGCCACCAGGACCGCGGCCGGCCCGGCCGCGTAACGAACCGGACGACCTTTGAGGAGGACTGCGGCCATGGCCGTCGTCACCATGCGCCAGCTCCTGGAGAGCGGCGTGCACTTCGGGCACCAGACCCGGCGCTGGAACCCGAAGATGAAGCGCTACATCCTGACCGAGCGCAACGGTATCTACATCATCGACCTGCAGCAGTCGCTGTCCTACATCGACCGCGCCTACGAGTTCATCAAGGCCACGGTCGCGCACGGCGGCACGGTCCTGTTCGTCGGGACCAAGAAGCAGGCCCAGGAGGCCGTCGCCGAGCAGGCCGCGCGGGTCGGCATGCCCTTCGTCAACCAGCGCTGGCTCGGCGGGATGCTGACCAACTTCTCCACCGTGCACAAGCGGCTCCAGCGGCTCAAGGAGCTCGAGGAGATCGACTTCGACGACGTGGCCGGCTCCGGCATGACCAAGAAGGAGCTGCTGGTCCTGCGCCGGGAGAAGGACAAGCTGGACAAGACCCTCGGCGGCATCCGGGACATGCAGAAGGTCCCCTCCGCGGTGTGGATCGTGGACACCAAGAAGGAGCACATCGCGGTCGGCGAGGCGCGCAAGCTGCGCATCCCGGTCATCGCGATCCTCGACACGAACTGCGACCCGGACGAGGTCGACTACAAGGTCCCCGGCAACGACGACGCCATCCGCTCGGTCGCGCTGCTGACCCGGGTGGTGGCCGACGCCGTCGCCGATGGCCTGATCTCCCGGTCCGGCGCGGCGGCCGCCCAGGGTGCGGCCGAGTCCGACGTCGCCGCGAGCGAGCCGCTGGCCGCGTGGGAGAAGGAGCTGCTCGCCGGAGACGACGCGGCGCCCGGCGCGCCCGCCGAGACCGCGGCCCCGGCCCCCGCTGCGGACGCGGCTCCGGCCCCGACCGCCGCCCCGGCTGCGGATGCGGATGCGGCTCCCGCTGCAGACGCTGCCCCGGCCCCGGCCCCGGCTGCGGACGCTGCCCCGGAGGCTGCGGCCGAGATGAAGAGCGCCGCCCCGGAGACTGCGGCCGAGATGAAGAGCGCCGCCCCGGCCGCGGAGGCCCCGCAGGAGTAACGGCACTGGTCACAGCCACCGGTTCGGGGCGCGGGAATGCATCTCCACCGCGCCCCGTTCCGTGTGCGCGGAGCCGTCCGTAGCACGAGAAACGACTAGCCGAGCCCGGCTCGCGCGCCGCGCCCCCGCACCGGGCGCCGCGGCCGCCGGGCACCGAACGAGGGATGTTGAGGACATGCCGAACTACACCATGGCCGACGTCAAGCGGCTGCGCGAGGCGACCGCCGCCGGGATGATGGACTGCAAGAAGGCGCTCGAGGAGAGCGACGGGGACTTCGACAAGGCGGTGGAGTACTTGCGCGTCAAGGGGCTGAAGGGGGTCACCAAGCGCGAGGGGCGCTCGGCCAGCAACGGCCTGGTGACCGCGAACATCGCCGAGGACCACGGCAAGGGCACCCTGCTCGAGCTGAACTGCGAGACCGACTTCGTGGCCAAGGGCGACCGGTTCCAGCAGGTCGCCGCCGAGCTGCTGGCGCACACCGTGGCCACCGGCCCGGCCGAGGTGCCCGAGCTGCTCGCCTCCGCGTTCGCGACCAGCGGCAGGACCGTGCAGGAGTTCGTCGACGAGGCCAACGCCACGCTCGGCGAGAAGATCGAGCTGCGCCGGTTCGCCACCTTCGAGGGCGGCTACATCGGCAGCTACCTGCACAAGACCAACCCCGACCTGCCGGCGCAGATCGGCGTGCTGGTGCAGCTGGACAAGGCCGACGCGCAGACCGCGAAGGACGTCGCGCAGCACATCGCCGCCTTCTCGCCGACCTACCTGACCCGCGACGACGTCCCGGCCGACGTCGTGGAGAACGAGCGCCGGCTGGCCGAGGAGACCTCCCGCGAGGAGGGCAAGCCCGAGGCCGCGCTGCCGAGGATCGTCGAGGGCCGGGTCAACGGTTTCTACAAGGAGAACGTCCTGCTGGAGCAGGCCTTCGCGAAGGACCCGAAGAAGAACGTGGCGAAGGTGCTGCAGGAGGCCGGTGTGACGCTGCAGGCGTTCGCCCGCTTCAGGGTCGGCGCCTGATAGCGGCGACTCGGGGCGGCCGTCCCTCCGCCTCGGAGCGGGCCGCCCGATAGGGTGCTGCTCCGATGGCAGGCGCCGCAGATCACAAAGAGGGAGGCCGCAGTCGTGGCTGGTATCAAAGAGGACACCGACCCGGCTGCGGTCTTCAGCGTGTCCGAGGCCGAGGCGGTGTTCGGCGCCGAGGACCCGTTCGACATCGGGGCCGGCCCGGCGGCGCGGCCCGCGCACCGGCCGGCCGCCAACCCGCTGCGGCACTATGGCCGGGTCCTGCTGAAGCTGTCCGGCGAGGTCTTCGGCGGCGGCGGGGTCGGCGTCGACCCGGACGTCGTGCAGTCCATCGCCCGCGAGGTCGCCGGGGCCGCCCGGGACAGCGGCACCGAGATCGCCGTGGTGGTCGGCGGGGGCAACTTCTTCCGCGGCGCGGAGCTGAAGAACCGCGGCATGGAGCAGGTGCGCGGCGACTACATGGGCATGCTCGGCACCGTGATGAACTGCCTGGCCCTGCAGGACTTCCTGGAGAAGCAGGGGGTCGAGACGCGGGTGCAGACCGCGATCACCATGGCCCAGGTCGCCGAGCCCTACATCCCGCGCCGCGCGATCCGGCACCTGGAGAAGGGCCGGGTGGTCATCTTCGGCGCCGGCGCCGGGATGCCGTTCTTCACCACCGACACCACCGCGGCCCAGCGCGCCCTGGAGATCGGCGCCGAGGTGGTCCTGATGGCCAAGCAGGGCGTCGACGGGATCTACGACGCCGACCCGAAGACGACGCCGGACGCGGTCAAGTTCGACACGCTGTCCTACCGCCAGGCGCTCGACCTGAACTTCGCCGACCGCACGGCCGTCTCACTGTGCATGGACAACGACCTGCCGATCGTGGTCTTCGGCCTGCTCGAGGGCAACATCGGGCGGGCGGTGTCGGGGGCGAAGATCGGTACACTCGTCTGCCGGGAACCCGCCGCGCCGCAGCGGTGACCGCATCGCCCGGCCGGCTCCGCACCCCCGCATCCGACGGCACGCCGCGTCTGGCGAGCGGTACATATTCGTGCGCCCGACGGTGTCGGTGGCCGGTACGCGCAGTAGTTTGGTTGGAGTTTCCTTCCGGGCCGCGCCGCATCCGGCGCAGCAGCTCAGGACCAGGGCGACAAGGAGTCGTGAAGTGATCGACGAGACCCTCCTCGAGGCCGAGGAGAAGATGGACAAGGCGGTGGCGGTCGCCAAGGAGGACTTCTCCGGCATCCGCACCGGGCGGGCCACTCCGGCCATGTTCAACAAGATCACCGTGGACTACTACGGCACCCCGACCCCGGTCCCGCAGATGGCCACCATCCAGGCGCCCGAGGCCAAGATGGCCGTCATCACCCCGTACGACAAGGGCACGCTGGGCGCCGTGGAGAAGGCGATTCGCGACTCCGACCTAGGCGTCAACCCGTCCAACGACGGCACCGTGATCCGGGTGGTCTTCCCGCAGCTGACCGAGGAGCGCCGGCGCGAGTACATCAAGCTCGCCCGGGGCAAGGCCGAGGACGCGCGCGTCTCCGTGCGTAACATCCGCCGGCACGCCAAGGAGGCGATCGACAAGCTGATCAAGGACGGCGACGTCGGCGAGGACGAGGGCAAGCGCGCGGAGAAGGAGCTCGACGGGTTCACCGCGAAGCACACCGGCCAGATCGACGAGTTGCTCAAGCACAAGGAGGCCGAGCTGCTCGAGGTCTGATCCCGGCGGCCGCCCGGCCCGCGCGGGCCCCCGACCGCTGCGATCCGGTACCGTGAGCGGCGCCGGCCGAAGATCCGGCCCAGCGCAGTCCCGGCTCGGGAAGGCCCCATGATCAGCGCCGTGAAGCGGAGGGAGCAGGCAGTGTCCCCGTCGTCGTCCCGGTCGTCCGCCGCCGTGCCCGATGCGCCGTCGCCGCGGGCGGCCTCGGCGCGGGCCGCGGCGCACGAGCCCCCGGAGCCCTCCGGCCCCCGCCCCGAGCCGCCGCGCCGGAACCGGGCCGGCCGCAACCTGCCCGCCGCGATCGGCGTCGGCGCCGGCCTCGCCGCGCTGATCGTCGTCTCGCTGCTGCTCGAGAAGATCGTCTTCGTCGGCCTGATCGCCGCCGTCGTGGTGCTCGGGCTGCGCGAGCTGGCCGGCGCCTTCCGGGAGCGCGACGTGCGCATCCCGCTGATCCCGGTGACGGTCGGCGGCCTCGGCATGGTCGCCGCGGCCTACTTCAAGGGCGAGGACGCACTCGCCGCCGCGCTCGCGCTGACCTCCATCGCCACGGTCGTCTGGCGCCTGGCGGACGGCTCCGAGGGCTTCCTGCGGGACGCCTCCGCCGGGGTCTTCGCCGCGGTCTACGTGCCCTATCTGGCCGGCTTCGCCGCGCTGCTGACCGCGGCCGACCACGGCGCCGAGCGGGCGCTGATCTTCATGCTCCTGGTCGCGTGCAACGACACCGGGGGATACATCGCCGGAGTGCTGGCCGGCCGGCACCCGATGGCGCCGACCATCTCGCCGAAGAAGTCCTGGGAGGGCCTGGTCGGCTCGCTGATCACGGCCGGCGCGGCGGGCGCGGTCTGCGTGCCGGCCATGCTGCACGGCCAGGCCTGGCAGGGCGCCGTGCTCGGCGCGGCCGCGGTGTTCAGCGCCACGCTCGGCGACCTGTGCGAGTCGATGATCAAGCGCGACCTCGGGATCAAGGACATGGGCTCGCTGCTGCCCGGCCACGGCGGCATCATGGACCGGCTCGACTCGCTGCTGCCCACCGCCCCGGTCGCCTGGCTGCTCCTGACCCTGTTCGTCCCGGTGAAGTGACCCCGCTGTCCTCCACCGACCACCTCGCCGCACCCTTCCCACACAACCCAGCCACATTCGCGGGGTCTGGGGGCTCGGCCCCCAGGATTAGAATGGGTCGGTTATGAGCACCCAGGATGTGACCCCGCCCGGCCCGGCTGCCGACCCGGTCGCCGCGACCGTGCCGCGCAGCCCGGTGAGCACCCGGCTGGCGCCGGGCCAGCTGCTGTTCGAGGCGCCCCGCCGGGGCAGGCCGCCGCGCCACCTGGCCGACCTCGCGCCGGCCGACCGCAAGCGGGCGGTGGCCGAGGCCGGCCTGCCCGCCTTCCGCGCCGCGCAGCTCTCGAAGCACTACTTCGAGCGCCTCGTCGACGACCCGGCCGACTGGACCGACGTGCCCGCGGCGCAGCGCGAGCAGCTGTTCGCGGCGCTCTTCCCGCGGCTGATGACCTGCGTGCGCGAGATCACCTGCGACGGCGGCACGACCCGCAAGTCGCTGTGGCGGCTGCACGACGGGGCGCTGGTCGAGTCGGTGCTCATGCGCTACCCGGACCGGGTCACCATGTGCGTCTCGTCCCAGGCCGGCTGCGGCATGAACTGCCCGTTCTGCGCCACCGGCCAGGCCGGGCTGACCCGCAACCTGTCCACCGCCGAGATCGTCGAGCAGGTGGTCGCCGGGGCCCGGGAGCTGGCCCGCGGCGAGGTGCCCGGCGGGCCGGGCCGGATCTCCAACGTGGTCTTCATGGGCATGGGCGAGCCGCTGGCCAACTACAAGGCCGTGGTCGACTCGGTGCGCCGGCTGACCGACCCGGCGCCGGACGGCTTCGGGCTGTCGCAGCGCCATGTCACGGTCTCCACGGTCGGTCTTGTGCCGGCCATCGAGAAGCTGACCGCGGAGCAGCTCAGCGTGACCCTCGCGGTCTCCCTGCACGCCCCGGACGACGACCTGCGCGACGAGCTGGTCCCGGTCAACACCCGCTGGAAGGTCGCCGACGTGCTCGGCGCGGCCTGGGACTACGCGCACGTCACCAAGCGCCGGGTCTCCATCGAGTACGCGCTGATCCGGGACGTCAACGACCAGGCCTGGCGGGCCGAGCTGCTCGGCAAGCGGCTGCGCGGCAAGCTCGCGCACGTCAACCTGATCCCGCTGAACCCGACGCCGGGCTCCCGGTGGACCGCCTCCCGGCCCGAGGACGAGGACGCGTTCATGCGCGTCCTGGAGGCGCACGGGATCCCGGTCACCATCCGGGACACCCGCGGCCGCGAGATCGACGGCGCCTGCGGCCAGCTAGCGGCCGTCGAGTCGCCGTGATCCCGCGGGTCCCGCGTCCTGCCTCTTCTTTCTAGACCCTCCTAGACGGACGGCTGGGCGTACGCCGTCTGCACCAGGACGGTGCCGTGCTTGCGGGAGACCAGGGTGCCCCGGCCGGCCGGCTGCTGGCTGGGGCGCACGTTCCCGATCAGCTGGCCCTCGTCGCGGTCGCCGGAGAGCAGCAGGCCGGGCTGGCGCGACTCGCGCAGCCGCTGGATCAGCGGCTCGAACAGCGCCCGGCTGGCGCCGCCGGAGGCCCGCGAGATGATCACGTGCAGGCCCAGGTCGCGGGCCATCGGGATGAACTCCCCGAGCGGCATCAGCGGGTTGTTGCCCTGCGTGGCCACAAGGTCGTAGTCGTCCACGATCACGAAGATCTCCGGCCCGGTCCACCAGGAGCGGTTGCGCAGCTGCTCCTGGGTGACGTCCGGGCCGGGCTGACGGGACACCAGGTACGGCCGGATCTCGCCGATGTCCTTGGTGACCGCCTGGGCCGACGGGCAGTAGGACAGCTGGTGGCTCTCGGGGACCTCGCCGAGCAGGGTGCGCCGGTAGTCGATCATGAGGATGCGCGCCTGCTGCGGCGTGTAGGCCTCGGTGATGCCCCGGATGATGGTGCGCAGCACGCTGGTCTTGCCGGACTCGCCCTCGCCGAACATCAGGAAGTGCGGGTCGGCGTTGAAGTCCAGGTAGACCGGCTCCAGCTTGGTCTCGTCCACGGCCAGCGGGATGACCTGGCCCGGGCGCTGCGCCGCCGGCGGCAGCTCGCGGACGTCGACCATGGTCGGCAGCATGCGCAGCTTGGGCGCGACCGGGCCGTGCCAGCCGTCCGCGATCGCGGAGACCGTCTTGGCCACGCCGTCGGCCAGGTCGCTCGCGGACTCGACCCCGTCGATGCGCGGCAGGGCGGACAGGAAGTGCAGCTTGCCCCTGGTCAGACCGCGGCCCGGGGTGCCGGCCGGCACGTTGGCGGCGACCTTGCGGTCGATGTCGGACTCCATCGGGTCGCCGAGCCGCAGCTCGACGCGGGTGTTGATGGCGTCCTTGAGCGCCGGCTTGATCTCCGGCCAGCGCGCCGCGGTCAGGATCACGTGCACGCCGAAGCCGAGGCCGCGCTGGGTCACGTCGACGATGTCCGCCTCGAGCATGTCGAAGTCGGAGCGCACCGTCTGCCAGCCGTCGACCACCAGGAACACGTCGCCGAACGGCTCGTCCGGCAGCTCGCCGCGGGCCCGGCGGGCCCGGAAGGTGCCGATGGAGTCGATCGCGTTGCGGCGGAAGGACTCCTCGCGCTTGTCCACCAGCGAGACGACCTCGCTGACGATGCGCCGGACCACGTCGGCGTCCAGGCGGCCGCCGATGCCGGACACGTGCGGCAGGCCGGTCAGGCTCATCAGCGAGCCGCCGCCGAAGTCCAGGCAGAAGAACTGGACCTCGGCCGGCGTGTGGCCGAGCGCCAGGCCGGTCAGGATGGTGCGCACCATCGTGGACTTGCCCGAGCGCGGGCCGCCGACCACGACCGCGTGGCCGGCCGCGGAGGACAGGTCGAGCTGGTAGACCTCGCGCTTCTGCTCGATCGGCTTGTCCGCGATCGCGATCGGCACCACCAGCCGGCCGAGGCCGGGGTAGTCCGGCGCCGTCAGGCCGCGCTGAGCGGTGGTCTGCAGACCCGGCATGAGCTGGTCCAGCGTGGGCGGGTCGATCAGCGGCGGCAGCCAGACCTGGTGCGCCGCCGGGCCCTGGCCCTCCATCTGGCGTACCAGCACGTCCAGCACTGTGTCGGCCAGCACGTCATCGTCGTCGTCTCCGCCGCGCTGCGCCGGGATCTCGTCGGACGCCTGGACCTGCGGCGGGATCTGGTAGTTCGAGGTGAACAGGGTCGGCCGGCGGTGGTCGAGCTTGCGCCCCTCCACCGCGCGGGTCTGCGGCCGGTAGGTGCCGGAGACGTACGCCGCCTTGAACCGCACGCCGGCCGGGTTGCCGCCCTCCTGGCCCACGGTCTTCAGGTACCCCGAGCCCGGGACGGCCGGCAGGTTGAACGCGTCCGGCACGCCGAGCACGACGCGGGACTCCGCCGCGGAGAAGGTCTTCAGGCCAAGCCGGTAGGACAGGTATGTGTCCAGGCCGCGCAGCTTGCCCTCCTCCAGCCGCTGGGAGGCCAGCAGCAGGTGCACGCCGAGCGACCGGCCGATCCGGCCGATCTGGATGAACAGGTCGAGGAACTCCGGCTTGGCGGTCAGCATCTCGGAGAACTCGTCCAGCACGATCACGAGGTTCGGCATCGGCGTCAGGGCCGAGCCGGCCGCGCGGGCCTTCTCGTAGTCGTGGATGTTCTTGAAGTTGCCGCCGTCGCGCAGCATCTCCTGGCGCCGGTTCATCTCGCCCACGATCGCGTCGCGCATGCGGTCGACCATGGTCAGGTCGTCGGCCAGGTTGGTGATGACCGCCGCGGTGTGCGGCATCTCGGACATGCCGGCGAAGGTCGCGCCGCCCTTGAAGTCGGAGAGCACGAAGTTGAGCGTCTCGGAGGAGTGCGTGACCGCGAGCGCCAGCACCAGCGTGCGCAGCACCTCGGACTTGCCGGAGCCGGTCGCCCCGATGCACAGGCCGTGCGGGCCCATGCCGCCGAGCGCGGCCTCCTTGATGTCGATGATGACCGGCTCGCCGTTCTCCCCGACGCCGATCGGCACCCGCAGCCGGTCCTGCGGCGAGAGCCGCCGCCAGCCGCGCGCCGGGTCGAACTGGCCCGGGTCGCCGATCCCCATCAGGTCGGTGAAGTCCAGGGCGGAGAGCAGCGGCTCGTCGCTGTCGCCCTTGCCGCCGACCCGCAGTGGGGCCAGCTGGCGGGCCAGCGCCTCGGCCTGCGGGATGGACAGGCGGTCGGAGTAGCCGTGGAACGCGGCGCCGCCGCCGGTCTCCAGGTGCAGCACCTCGCCCTCCACGGTCAGGTGCAGGCCGCCGCGCACGACGTTCGCGTGCCCGTCGGCGTCGACCTCGATCGTGGTCACGCCGACCATGCCCTCGCCGTGCAGCAGCATGGACTCGCCGCTGGCCCGCGCGCCGTCGATGACCACGACGATGTGCGGCTGGTCGTAGATCGGCGTCGCGTCGCGGGAGAAGCGGGGCCGGTCGGCCAGCTCGGCGCTGAGCGCCTCCTCGAGCTCGGTCGCGTCGGAGAAGATCAGCCGCATCGAGCCGGCCGCGTCGGTGTCCTTCGGGTGCTGGGCGTGCGGCAGCCACTTCACCCATTCCCAGTGGTGCCGGCGGTTCTCCGCGGCGACCACGCAGATGCGCATCTCGTCCGGCGCGTGGAAGGTGGCCAGCTGGGCGATGACGCCGCGGGCCTCGGCGCGCGCGTCCTCCGCGGTGCCGCGCTCGCCGGGGCCGATCAGCACGGTCCAGAACGACCGGAACGACACGGCCAGCGGCAGGGCCTTGAGATTGCCCTGCACCTTGATGAACCGGCGCAGCGCGTCGGCGCAGATCGGCTCGAGCTCGTCGACCGGCGCGGTGTCCGGCGCGACCAGGGGGGTGGCCAGGCGCTGCGCGCCGAAGCCGAGGCGCACCTGCCCGAAGTCGGGGTCCGTGGGTCGGCGCTCCCAGAGGCGCTGGCCGCTGGTGACGATCGCCCACAGGTGCGAGGGCGCCGGGTGCGACCACATTTGCGCGGCATACTGCTGGTCCTGCGTCTTGCGTACCTGCACGCGCATCTGGCTCAGGTACCGCAGATAGTCGCGGCGGGCGTCGGCGGCCTTCCCCTTGCCGCCCTTCTTGCCCTGCGACATGGTGCCGGCGCCCATGGCGAGCGAGCCGACCACCGTCATGCCGCCCATCATCTTCATCATGATGTTGCTGCCGGGCATGAAGAAGAACGCCACCGACCCGAGACCGGTGACCAGGGGCAGGAGCTGCATCAGCGCGCCGCTGCCGGCCTTCGCGCGGCCGAGCTCGGGCGGCGGCTCGAGCTTGATCTCCCCGGACGGCACCTGCGGCGGATGCACCCGCGGCGGCCGCTTGACTATGACCGTGCTCAACGCGGTCCCCTCCCGTGAAAGTCCGTGCTGGCCGGAGGTCCGCTCGCCGTCCCTGAACAGTGCTCGTGGACACCTGCCCACGCGTCACAGCGCCCATGAACGGCATGTCGGCCGGCCGTTCCCGTGAGAATACCGCCGAAGCGGCGGCATGACTCCGAGTGAATCGTAGTACTGTGCTCAGCCGCGCAATAGACGCAATGGACTCCTTCGTCCATGCGCCCCGGCAAACCGGCGGACCAAACAGTTGCTGTTCCGGGTAGGGTTGCCGGTCGTACCATCATGGGCGGGCGCGTAGGCGCCGGCGGACGGGGAGAACTGGCCGCGGGGGCCGCGTGCCGGGAAACGGCGCGTGGGAACGAGGAGGGGCATTCCTTGAGCAGCGGTGTGATGACGGGCTTCTGCCGGATCACGGTGGTCGCGCCGAACGTACGGGTGGACGTGGCGCTGCCGGAGGACGTGCCGCTGGCCGAGCTGCTGCCGGACGTGCTGCGCATGGCCGACCAGTGGCAGAGCGAGGGGGCCCACGCGGGCTTCGTGCTCGCCCGGCTCGACGGCAGCGAACTGGACACGGGCGTCTCGCTCGCCGCCCAGGACATCCACAACGGGGACCTGTTGTACCTGCGCCCGGCCACCGAGGTGCTGCCGCCGCCGGTCTACGACGACGTCGTGGACGCGATCGCGCAGACGGTCGGCGACGACCGGCGGATGTGGGGCGGGGACAACTACCGCCAGGTGGGCCTGGCGATCGGCGCGGTCATGCTCGGCGTCGGCGCGTACGTGCTCTTCAACCCGGGGGACCCGCTGCAGCTGCACGGCACCACCGCCGCGGTGGCCACCGTGTTCGGCCTCGTGCTCGCGGTGGCCGGCGGCCTGCGGTCCCGCATCTACAAGGACCACATCGGCGGCGCGGTGCTCACCGCGATCGCCACCATCTACGGCTTCATCGGCGGGCTCGGCATCCCGCCGATCACCCCCACCCTGACCACCTCGGGCCTGGGCCGGACGCACTTCACCGTGGGCTGCTGCGTCGCGGTCGTGGTCGGCCTGATCGGCACCATCCTGCTGGAGCGGCACGACGAGGCCTGCCTGGCGGGCACGCTGACCGCCGCGGCCGGCGCCATCGCCGGGGGCATCGGCATCGCGGTCGACGCGCCGCCGGCGAAGATCGCGGCCGGGCTGGGCACCGTGGCGATCGCCGCGATCGGCTTCCTGCCCGGCTTCGCGCTGCGGTTCGTGCGCTTCCCGATGCCGCAGCTGATCGACGGCGCCCCGCAGGTCGGCAACCAGGGCGCGCGGCGGGCCGGGCTGCCGGCCGGCAGCGACGACCCGGTGGACGTCGCCGACATCGAGCGGCGCGCGGCCCGCGGCCACGAGCTGCTCACCGGCCTGACCGGGGCCTGCGCGCTCACCGTGATGCTCAGCTCATTCACCCTGGGGTTCGCCTCGACGGGCCGGGACGGTGGCCCGTGGGCGATCGGCATGGCGGCGGTGCTCGCGCTGGCGCTGTTCTCCCGGGCCCGGCTGTTCCGCCGGGCCGGGCAGGTCGGCGTGCTGTTCTGGGGCGGCGGTCTTAGCGGCGCGGTGGTGCTCATCGGCGCGAGCACGCACGTCGGCGCGACGGCGCACAGCACCTGGTACTTCGGCGTGGTCCTGCTGACCGGCCTGATCATGCTGGCGGTCGGCATGGCGCTGCCGGAGCGCACGCTGACTCCGCGCTGGGCCCGCTCCGTCGACCTGCTCGACGGGCTGCTGCTGGCCTCGGTCATCCCGGTCGTGCTCGGCGTGATGCAGGTCTACGGCACTATGCAGACGGTCGTACATTAGAACGAACTGTGCATGGTTGTGACGAAGCGTCAGGTGACGGCATGGCAGAGATCGACGTGGGACTGAGCATCGGGCAGGTCGCTGCGAAGAGCGGCCTGAGTGTGCACACGCTGCGCTTTTACGAGCGCGAGGGCATGTTCGCCGAACCGGTGCGGCGCGATGCGAGCGGGCGGCGCGTCTACACCGCGGACGACGTGGAGTGGCTTTCGATATGCACCAGCTTCCGCGCCTCGGGCATGCCGCTGACCGAGATCCGGCGGTACGCGGAGCTGGTCAAGGCGGGCAGCGGCAATGAAGCGGAGCGGCTCGCGCTGCTGCGCCGGCACCGGGAGCGCGTCGACGAGCAGCTCAGCGCGCTCACCCGGTGCCGCGAGGTGATCAGCTACAAGGTCGGGGTCTACGAGGAGCGGGTGGCCCTGGGCACCGCCGAGAGCCTGTGGAGCCCGCCGTTCGGGGCCGACACCGAGCCTGAGGACTGCCCCTGCCGCGGCGTCATCGATCCAGCTCCCGCGCATAGCGGACCTCGGGAATCGTCGCCGCAGCCATGGTGATCTGCCGGTCGGCGCCGTCCGCGGCCCAGCCGCGCCGCTCGTAGAAGCGGCGGGCGCGGTCGTTGGCCGGCAGGACCCAGAGCACGGCCCGCCGGAAGCCCGCGTCCGCCAGCGCATCGAGCGCGGCGGCCATCAGCGCGGAGCCGGCGCCCGAGCCCCACTGTTCCGGCCCGACGTTGATGGCGTAGAGCTCGCCGGTCTCCGCGTCGACCTCGGCGGCGGCCCCTGCATCGCCGTCGTGAATGAGCGGGACGCCGGTGTGTACGAACCCGGCGACGCCCTGGTCGGTCTCGGCGACGCCGATCCACTCGCGCTCGGCGCGCTGCGCGGCGAGGCGCCGGCGCCATCCCTCGGTGCGCCGCTCGGCGGTGATGGTGTCCAGGAAGTCCTGCGGCATGTGGCCGGTGTATGCGGCGTGCCAGGCGGCGGCGTGCAGGCGGCCCAGCGCGGGGGCGTCTTCGGGCAGGGGCGTGCGAACTCTCATGCCGCCGAAGTATTGCGTGCCGGCCGGGCCCGGGGCCCGGGGTTTTCCCGGCCGCGCCGGGTCACAGCCCGGCGGCGTGCCAGAAGACGCCGCCGTGGCCGGCCGCGCTGTGCGCCGCGAGCGCGGCGAACAGGACCAGGTCGGCGACGCCGAGGCCGATCGCGAGCGCGGCCCGGCCGCGCCGGCCGGTGCCGGCGCGCAGCGCCATGGCGCCGAGCACGATGGCGATCGGCCCCAGGATGATGTTGCCGAACAGCAGCCCGACCAGGCCGCTGACGAAGCCGACGACCGCCTTGCCGTCGGTCTCCGCGGACCTGGCGGCGCGGGCGGGCCGGGTGTCCTGGTAAATCATGGTTCTGTCCTTCCGGGTGCGGCTGGTGCGGTCAGCGCGTGGCGCGGCGTCCGTGGCGGCGGCTGAGCGCGCTGCGTCCGGCGAAGGCGAGCAGCCAGAGCACGATGGCGGCGCCGAGGGCCAGCACCGCGTGGCCGGTGACGAAGCCCGCGGTGCCGCCGAACACGGTGAGCAGGGCGAGTCCCGCCACGAGAAGCAGCAGCATGATTCGCGTCCCCTTTCGGATAACATTTGTTCACTGAAATCAAGCGTACCCTGGCGGCGGTGGGCGAACGGTCGTTCACCCAGTGAGTTATGACACAGCAGTTATGACACAGCAGTCGTGACACAACACCGCCCACACGTGAGGAGAGCGCACGGACCATGACCGAGCCCGGCCTGCGCGCGACCCGCAAATTGCAGACCCGCCAGGCGCTGCTCGACGCCGCGCTGGCGCTGCTGGAGCAGCAGAGCCTGAGCAGCCTCGGCCTGCGCGAGGTGACCCGGGCCGCCGGGATCGCGCCGGCCGCGTTCTACCGGCACTTCGCGGACACCCGCGAGCTCGGCGTCGCGCTGGTGCACGAAGCGCTGGCCAGCCTGCACGCGATGGTCGCCGACATACGCGGCCAGGGGGTCGCCACCGACGAGGTCATCGCACGCACGGTCGACGTGATCGCCGGTTACGTCCGCGAGCGGCGCGCGCACCTGCGCTTCCTGGCCCGGGAACGGCACGGCGGCGTCGCCGTGGTCCGCGCGGCCATCGCCGCGGAGGCCGGCCAGTTCGCCGACGAGCTGGCCGCCGACCTCGCCACCCGGCCCGAGTCGCGCGGCTGGTCCGAGCCGGACCTGCGCATGCTCGCCAGCCTTTACGTCGACCAGGCGATGCTCACCGCGACCGCGCTGCTCGAGGTCGAGCCCGACGACACCGCGGCGCTGGAGCGGACGCTCGCGGCGGCGCGCGCTCACCTGCGCATCATCACGCTCGGGCGAATGCACTGGCTCGATCAGCGATTAGCACTGTGACGACGGCGGTCGGAGGAGTCGTCCAGGTCCGTTACGATGTAACTGTAAACAGTGCCAGGGCCCAGTCTGCTCCCGTGACCTAGACCAGGAGCGCCCGGCACGCGATCTCCCGAAGGAGAGCCGATGGCGCTCGATGTCGCCACCAAGAAGCAGATCCTGACCGAGTACGGAACCGCCGAAGGCGACACCGGCTCTCCCGAGGTGCAGGTCGCGCTGCTGACCAAGCGCATCAATGACCTGACCGAGCACCTGAAGGCGCACAAGCACGACCACCACTCCCGGCGCGGGATGTACCAGCTGGTCGGCAAGCGCCGCCGGCTGCTGAAGTACCTGGCCGCCAAGGACATCGAGCGCTACCGCTCGCTCATCGAGCGGCTCGGCCTGCGCCGATAGCGCCGGTCACGCGGCGGCAGGCGCAGGTCCCGAACGTTCGAACACCGGAGCGGTGCCCGCAGCTGGTCGGGCACCGCTCTCAGGTGTTTCGGCGTCACGCGCGCGCTGCGCATGGATTACCGTTGCGGTGGATAGCACTGTAGAAAACGACATAACCACCAGTAGCACGAACGGCGCCGGCCCGAGCGCGCGAGGCCGGCCGCGAGGAGACGAGGAACGCGGCGTTCATCGCCGCGGCTTCAGGCCAGGGCCGATCTTCGGTAGTGGCCGCCGGGAGCACGGGCTGCCGGCGGCTTCGATCGGAGACCGGTGTCCGGGTTGAGGTCGCCGCATCGGTGACGGCGTCGCGTTCCCGAGGACACGACAAGGAGGGAACCCGTGGAGGGTCCCAGCACGTACGCGACGGAAGCAGTCATCGACAACGGTCGATTCGGCACCCGGGTGGTCCGCTTCGAGACCGGCCGGCTGGCCCGGCAGGCCGCCGGCAGCGCCGTCGCCTATCTCGACGGCGAGACGATGGTCCTGTCCGCCACGACGTTTTCGAAGCACCCGAAGGACCAGCTGGACTTCTTCCCGCTGACCGTCGACGTCGAGGAGCGGATGTACGCGGCCGGCCGCATCCCCGGCTCGTTCTTCCGCCGCGAGGGCCGCCCGTCCGAGGACGCGATCCTGACCTGCCGGCTGATCGACCGGCCGCTGCGCCCCTCGTTCACCAAGGGCCTGCGCAACGAGATCCAGATCGTGGCCACCATCATGGCGCTCAACCCGCAGCACCTCTACGACGTGGTCGCCATCAACGCCGCCTCCGCCTCGACGCAGCTGGCCGGCCTGCCGTTCTCCGGCCCGATCGGCGGTGTGCGCGTCGGCCTGATCGACGGCGTGTGGGTCGCCTTCCCGACCCACGAGGAGCTCGGGGGCGCGGTCTTCGACATGGTGGTGGCCGGCCGGGTGCTGCCGGACGGCGACGTGGCGATCATGATGGTGGAGGCCGAGGCCACCACCGCGACGATCCAGCTGGTGGCCGACGGCACCGTGGCGCCGACCGAGGAGGTCGTGGCCGAGGGCCTGGAGGCGGCCAAGCCGTTCATCAAGGCCCTGTGCAAGGCCCAGGCCGACCTGGCCGCGCAGGCAGCGAAGCCGGTCGCCGAGTTCCCGCTCTACCTGGACTACCAGCCGGACGCCTACGAGGCCGTGTCCGAGGCGGTCTCCGCCGACCTGGCCGCCGCGCTGACCATCGCCGGCAAGCAGGAGCGCGAGTCGGAGACCGACCGGGTCAAGGCCGCCGCGGTGGAGAAGCTGGCCGGCCAGTTCGAGGGCCGGGAGAAGGAGATCCCCGGCGCGTTCCGGGCGCTGACCAAGAAGCTGGTGCGCGAGCGCATCATCCGCGACCGGGTCCGCATCGACGGCCGCGGCGTGGCCGACATCAGGGCCCTGTCCGCCGAGGTCGAGGTGGTCCCGCGGGTGCACGGCTCGGCGCTGTTCGAGCGCGGCGAGACCCAGATCCTCGGCATCACCACGCTGAACATGCTGCGCATGGAGCAGCAGCTCGACACGCTGGCGCCGGAGACCCGCAAGCGCTACATGCACAACTACAACTTCCCGCCCTACTCCACCGGCGAGACCGGCCGGGTCGGCTCGCCCAAGCGGCGCGAGATCGGCCACGGCGCGCTGGCCGAGCGGGCGCTGCTGCCGGTGCTGCCCAGCCGCGAGGAGTTCCCGTACGCGATCCGGCAGGTCTCCGAGGCGCTCGGCTCCAACGGCTCGACCTCGATGGGCTCGGTCTGCGCCTCCACCATGTCGCTGCTGAACGCCGGCGTGCCGCTCAAGGCGCCGGTCGCCGGCATCGCGATGGGCCTGGTCTCGGCCGAGATCGAGGGCCGCACCGAGTACGTCGCGCTGACCGACATCCTCGGCGCCGAGGACGCCTTCGGCGACATGGACTTCAAGGTCGCCGGGACCAAGGACTTCGTGACCGCCCTCCAGCTGGACACCAAGCTCGACGGCATCCCGGCCTCGGTGCTCGCGCAGGCGCTCAAGCAGGCCCGCGACGCCCGGCTGCACGTGCTCGAGGTCATGCTCGAGGCGATCGACGAGCCGGACGAGATGAGCGAGTTCGCCCCGCGCATCATCACGGTCAAGATCCCGGTGGACAAGATCGGCGAGGTCATCGGCCCGAAGGGAAAGATGATCAACCAGATCCAGGAGGACACCGGCGCCGACATCACCATCGAGGACGACGGCACGATCTACATCGGCGCGGCGGACGGCCCCTCGGCCGAGGCGGCCCGGCAGACGATCAACCAGATCGCCAACCCGACCATGCCGGAGGTCGGCGAGCGCTACCTCGGCACCGTGGTGAAGACCGCCGCGTTCGGCGCCTTCGTCTCGCTGATGCCCGGCAAGGACGGCCTGCTGCACGTCTCGCAGCTGCGCAAGCTGGCCGGCGGCAAGCGGGTGGAGAACGTCGAGGACGTGGTCAAGGTCGGCGACAAGCTGCAGGTCGAGATCGCCGAGATCGACCAGCGCGGCAAGCTCTCGCTGGTGCCGGTCATCGCCGAAGCGGAGGGTAAGGACGCCGCGCCCGCGGAGCCGAAGGAGGGCGAGCAGCCTCCGGCCGACGCCGCCGCCGAGGGCCGGCAGAACTGACCGCGCGCGATGCCTGAGCGCGCGTCACACAGCGTCCAAGGCGTGGCCGCCCACGCGGACCCGGAGCGGACCGGGCAGCTGCCGCGACTGCAGCAGCTGCCCGGCACCACCGAGGTCGTCCTCGACGCCGAAGGGGGCTCCGGCGCGGTGCGCCGCACCGTGCTGCCCGGCGGCATCCGCGTGATCACCGAGGCGATGCCCACGGTGCGCTCGGTGACCCTCGGCGTGTGGGTGGGGGTCGGCTCCCGGGACGAGGACGCCGCCTCCGCCGGAGCCAGCCACTACCTGGAGCACCTGCTGTTCAAGGGCACGCCCCGGCGCAGCGCGCTGGACATCTCGGCCTCGATCGAGGCGGTCGGCGGGGAGATCAACGCCTTCACCACGAAGGAGTACACCTGCTACTACGCGCGGGTGCTCGACGCCGACCTGCCGCTGGCCGCCGACGTGATCACCGACGTGGTCAGCGCGGCGCTGATCCGGCCGCAGGACGTCGAGTCCGAGCGCGGCGTGATCCTCGAAGAGATCGCGATGACCGAGGACGACCCCGGCGACATCGTGCACGACGAGTTCGCGCTGGCCCTGTTCGGCGACACGCCGCTGGGCCGGCCGATCGCCGGGTCCGCCGCCTCGGTCAAGGCCCTGACGCCCGAGGTGATCGCCGGGCACTACCGGCGGCACTACACCGGGCCCAACCTGGTGGTCGCGGCGGCCGGCAACCTGGAGCACGACCGGGTGGTCGAGCTGGTCGCCGAGGGCTTCGCCCGCTCGGCCGCCGACTCGCACCTGGTGTTCGACCCCGGGGCGGGCCCGTTCGGCCCGCGCGAGCTGGCGCTCAACGTGCCCGGCGGCAGCGGCACCCGGCTGCTGAACCGCAAGACCGAGCAGGCCCACGTGGTACTCGGCATGCCCGGCGTGGCCCGCCAGGACGACCGGCGCTGGGCGCTCGGCGTGCTGGCCGCGGTGCTCGGCGGCGGGATGTCCTCGCGGCTGTTCCAGGAGGTGCGCGAGAAGCGCGGCCTGGCCTACTCGGTCTACTGCTACGCGTCGCAGTACGCGGACGCCGGCTGCTTCGGCGTCTACGCGGGCTGCCAGCCCAAGCGGCTCGGCGAGGTGCTCTCGCTGTGCCGCGGCGAGATCGTGAAGCTGGCCGGGCAGGGCATCACGCCGCAGGAGCTGGCGCTGGGCATCGGCCAGCTGCGCGGCGGCATGGTGCTGGGCCTGGAGGACACCGGCTCGCGGATGAGCCGGATCGGCAAGAGCGAGCTGGTCTACGGCGAGCACCTGTCCGTGGACACCGTGCTCGGCCTGATCGCCGCGGTCACCCTCGACGACGTGCGCGAGGTGGCCGACGGGCTGCTGACCGCCACTCCCGCGGTCGCGGTGATCGGCCCCTACAAGGACGCCTCCGCCTTCGGCGGGTAGTGGAGAGCTGAGAGATCGTCAGATGACCAAGGTGGCGGTGTTCGGGGCGGCCGGGCGGATGGGCCGTCAGGTCTGCGACGCGGTCGGCGCGGCCGAGGGGCTGGAGGTGGCCGCCCGGATCGACGAGGGCGACGACCCGGAGCTCGCGGTGCGCGCCGGCGCGCAGGTCGCGGTCGACTTCACCCATCCCGGCGCGGTGGCCGGGAACCTGGAGTTCTGCCTGCGCAACGGCATCCACGCGGTGGTCGGCACCAGCGGGTTCACCGCGGACCGGCTGGCGCAGGTAGAGGGCTGGCTGGCCGAGGCGAAGCCGGGCCTCGGCGTGCTGGTCGCGCCGAACTTCTCGCTCGGCGCGGTGCTGATGATGAAGTTCGCCGCGCAGGCCGCGCCGTACTTCGAGTCGGTCGAGGTGGTCGAGCTGCACCACCCGGACAAGGCCGACGCCCCGAGCGGCACCGCGCTTCGCACCGCCCAGCTGATCGCCGAGGCCCGCGCGGCGGCCGGCAGCGCGCCGATCCCGGACGCGACCGTCCAGGACGCCGACCACCACCGCGGCGGGAGGGTGGACGGCGTCCCGGTGCACTCGGTCCGGCTGCGCGGCCTGGTGGCCCATCAGGAAGTGCTGCTCGGCGGCGCGGGCGAGATCCTGACGATCCGGCACGACTCGCTGGACCGGGCCTCCTTCATGCCGGGCGTCCTCCTGGGCGTGCGCGAGGTGGTGCGGAGGCCGGGGCTCACCGTCGGGCTCGAGCACTATCTCGACCGGTAGCCTCGACCCATGCGTGCTCGCACCGCCGCGCTCCTGCTCGGCGCGGTGCTCGTGTTCTACCTGGCCGGCTGCCTGTGGGAGGGCGTCAAGGCGCTGCACGACGGCTTCCTGTACGGCTCGGCGATATCCGGGCTGCTCGGCACGGTGCTGCTGATGATCGGCGGCGCCGGCGCCTGGTTCCTGGTGCGCGAGATCCGGCTCGGCTTCGCCGCCGAGCGGATGGCCACCGCCCTGGCCGACGAGGGCGCGCTCGGCCAGGGCGTGCTCGACGCGCTGCCCCGCTCGCCCGGCGGCCGGGTGGAGCGCGCGGCGGCGGACGAGCTGTTCGCCAAGCGCAGGGCGGAGGCCGAGGCGGCCCCGAAGGACTGGCGCACCTGGTACCGGCTGGCCGCCGCGTACGCCGCGGCGAAGGAGGGCTCGCGGTCCCGGGCCGCGATGCGCCGCGCGATCAAGCTGTGGGGGTCGCCAGGCGGCCGTGGCCGGGGTTCTGGATCTCCGGACTAGCGGCCCGTTCGTTGTTCTGCCGGCGGGCGGCCTGATCGGCGGTCAGGTGAGGCGTCGCCAGGTCTGTTTCCCTGCATGGGATCTGCCGGGCTGCCCTTGTGCAATTCTGCTTGCAATGCAAGCATAGTGCTGTTGCAAGTTGACTTGCCAGGCACATGGCACCGGAACACGGAGGGATCGATGTCCTCGGAGTCGAACGCGCAGGAGCTCATCAACACGGCCGAGGCGGTGACCCGGGCGACGCGCCGGGCCCGGCAGGCCTACTGGTTCCCGCTGCTCGTCTTCGGCTGTATAGCCGTGGGGGCGGCGCCGTTCTACATCGCGCCGTCGCGGCCGGCCGGGACGGTCTTCGTCGCCGGACCGGATCTGACGGCCTACCTCGGCGGCTCGCTCCCGTCCGGCCACAGCGCCGCATCCAGCCTCTACTGGACGCTGGCCCTCGCCGCCGGATACCTGGCCGTCGTGTTTTTCTACAGGCTGCGCGCCCTGAAGGCCGGCGTCGCCGGGCGGATCCGGCCGGCGCTCGTGATCGGTGTCGGGGCGCTGGTCCTGCTCCTGCTGACCGGCAGCTGGCTCTCGCCCGCGGTCAGCCCGAACCGGTTCCTGCCGCTGGAGTTCTTCATCCGGGGCCTGGTGCCGCTGATCGTCATCGGGATCGGCGTCCTGGCCTTCGCCTGGTCCGAGCGCAGCCCCGGGCTGCTCGCCTTCGGACTCTGCTTCCTCGCGGTGGCCGCGCTGTCGAATCTCTACGAACTCGGGAATCTGGCCTACCGGGCCGGCTGGAGTCTGTCGTACCGATACGCCAGCCTGCCCAACCTGCTGCTGCCCGCAGTCATGCTGCTGCTCGGTGGGGCCGGCTTCCTGCTGAGGGTGAGGCTGCGCCGATGAGCCACCCCACCGCGGCCCATCCCACGACGGCCCATCCCACGACAGCGCTGAGCGAACTGGTGCATCAGCGCGCCCGGCTCGGCGTCCTGGCCGTCGTGCACGAGGCGGAGCGGGCCGAGTTCCGGTTCCTGCAGGAGGCGCTGGGCCTGACCTCCGGCAACCTCTCCCGGCACGTGCAGGCGCTCGAGGAGGGCGGCCTGATCAGCGTTGAGCGCGCCATCCAGGGCAAGCGGGCGCGCACCTGGGTGCGTATCACCAAGGCCGGGCGCAAGGCACTGGCCGAGGAGGTCACGCAGCTGAAGCGGCTGATCGCGCAGATCGAGACGGCCGAAGCCGGGCAGCCGGCCGGGCAAGCGGAGAGCACCGAGACGGTACAGGGCACTGAGTCGGTGCAGGGCGCGTCGGAGGGCTGAGGTTTCGGGCAGAGTTGGGCCATGCAGATCGAGATGCCGGCCGCGTGGCCGCGCGACGAGGCCGAGGCGCTGGCCGAGCAGGAGCGGCTGCGCGGCGGCGTGCGGACCGAGGGCGAGATGGGCGATCCGCGTTGGATCGCCGGAGTGGACGTGGCCTACGCGAACGGTTCGCCGCTGGTCGCCGCGGCCGTGGTCGTCCTGGACGCCGCGACGCTCAAGCCGGTCGAGCAGCGCACCGCGGTCGGCACGGCCCGGTTCCCCTACATCCCCGGCCTGCTCGCGTTCCGGGAGCTGCCCACGCTGCTCGAGGCGCTGCGGCTGCTGGAGCGCACGCCGGACGTGTTCGTCTGCGACGGCTACGGGATCGCGCACCCGCGCCGCTTCGGCCTGGCCAGCCACCTCGGCGTGCTGACCGGCCGGCCGAGCCTCGGCGTCGGCAAGACCGCCTTCATCGGCCGGCACGACGAGCCGGGCGGCCGCCGCGGGAGCCACGCCGACCTGGTCGACGAGGGCCGCGACGGTCACCCCGAGGTGATCGGCCGGGTGCTGCGCACGCAGGACGCGACCAAGCCGGTCTACGTCTCGGTCGGGCACGCCGTGGCGCTTGACGCGGCCTCAGACCTGGTGCTGCGGCTGGCCCCGCGCTACCGCCTGCCGGAGACGACGCGGGCGGCCGACCGCCTCTCGCGGGTCGCGCTCGGCCGGGCGGAGGCACTCGGCCAGGCCTCAGGCGCAGCGGCGGGCTGACGCTCCGTCACGCGGTCTGGGTTCCCGGCGCGGCGGTGGTCATGGACTTCAGGCCCGCAGCATCGAGCGCAGCCTGTAGGGACTTGATGTAGGCGTGGGAGGTGTATGTCGCGCCGGAGACCGTGTCGAGCACGGCGGTCTGCTTGGTCACCGCCTCCGAGTCCAGGACCTTCGCGGCGCGGTTGGAGTACGTCCACGAGTCGTTGTTGTCGTGCGGCAGGCTCAGCGGCTTGACCGAGACCAGCCGGCCCGCCTTGATCGTCGCCTGGACCTGGACCACGCCGTGGGTGATCGAGAACGCCGGGCCGGTGGCGACCACGGTGTCGCCGACGGTGTGCACCGAGCCGGTCGGGACCGCCGCGGCCGGGCGCTTGCTCAGCAGCAGCGCCGTGCACGCCAGAGCCGTGAAGGCGAAGGCGATGAGGATCTTGCGCATGGGGCTTCGTCCCTTAGAAGTCGAACAGTTCGCAGTGCAGCTGCCGCCGGCGGACGCCCGCCTTGCGCAGGTTGCTGATGGCGGCGCGGGCCATCGCGGGCGAGCCGCAGATGAACACTTCGCGCTCGGCCAGGTCGGGTATCCGCATCAGGAGGTTGCGCGCCGACATCGGGTCGGCCCGCCGGGTCTTGCCGCGGGGGCCGAGGATCGGCAGGAAGGTGATCCGGCCTGAGGCGTGCAGCGCGTCCAGCTCGTCCCGCATCAGCAGGTGGTGCACGCTCGACGCGCGCTGCAGGAAGACGATGTCGCCGGGGCGGCCGTAGAGCGTCTCGGCTATCGCGCGCAGCGGGGTCACGCCGACGCCGCCGCCGACCAGCAGGACCTTCGGGCTGCGCCGCAGCATGCCCGTGAAGGCGCCGTAGGGCCCGTCTGCGGCCACGCGGACGCCCGGCCGCACCCGGCGCTTGACCTTGCGCGTGTAGCCGCCCACGCCCTTGATGGTGACCCGCAGCTCGTTGCCCTGCGGCGCGGCCGAGAGCGAGAACGGGTGCGACTGCCACCACAGCCCGCGGGTGACGAACCGCCAGCGGAAGTACTGGCCGGCCTCGGCGTGCAGGTCGGAGACGTGCCGGCCGCTCACGTAGATCGTGACGACGTCCGCGGACTCCAGCTCGACCCGGGTGACCCGGAACTTGTGCTTGCGGTACCGGCGGTTCGGCTCGATGATCCGGTAGCGGAACGCGCCCAGCGCTGTCGCGGCGTTCAGGCCGATCCACACCCCGGTGGCCCACTTGTTCCGGGTGAACTGCGCGCCGAGCAGGATCTGGTGCAGGAAGGCGAGCGCCGCGGCCGGATAGGCCAGCGAGTGCACCAGGTGCCAGCCCTCGTAGCCGAGCTTGCGCCGGAACCGGCGGATGGTGCTGAACCCGAGGGCGAGCAGCATGAAGTAGCCGACGGTGGCCGCGAGCACGTACGGGTAGGTCTTGAAGATGTCGTCGAGCACGAGGACCGGCTTGGCGTTCAGGCTCACCGAGTAGCCCCACACGACCAGCACGACGTGTGCGGTCAGCAGGGTGAGGAGATAGCCGCCGAGGGCCCGGTGGGCGTCGGCCAGCCAGGAGCCGATCCGGTGCTCCAGCCACGGGATCCGCGCCATCAGCAGGATCTCGATCATCAGCAGGTAGCCGCCGATCAGGCCGGTCAGCTGCGCGCCCATGATGAGCTCGGTGGACTCGTTCTGTATTCGGACGTGCGGCGTCTGCGCCCACCAGAGGTAGAGCAGCTCGCCGGCCCCGCCGGCCAGGAAGACGAGCAGGAAGAAGGTGACCTTGGCGCGCGAGAGCATGGGGCGCTCGTGGCGCCAGGACCGGGTGGGGGCGACCCAGCGCCGGTCCGGCATGGCCCGCGCCCTGGTGTTGGGCCGCGGCCCGACGGCGATCTTGGCGTGGATGCCGGTGTCGGAGACCTTGCCTTGCACGCCCGTGTTGCCGGGTATCTTCCGGTGGGACCCGGTCTCGGCGACCTTGGCGTGTGTTCCGGTGCTGCCGGTGTCGATCCTCCTGTGCGACCCGGTTTCAGTGATCCGGCGGTGCGTGCCGGTCTCGCCGGCGAGCCAGCTGTCGGTGACTTCCCCCGAGATGACTCGATAGCGTTGTTCGGCTCCGTCCCAGTCGGGTTGGTGAAGGGCTACGTCCTCGGGCATGAGTGGGAGGGCTCCTGTCACGAGAAGCGGCCGGCTCAGTGATCGAGCGGCCGGGTGCCCTGATTGGACCGCGCCCGGCGCGCTTCGCAACAGTTCTTTGCCCCAATCCTGGGATTATTTTTACCCAGGGTCGGGCACACCCGGTCCGCACCATCGGTGCATATTCGGCGCGGACCAAGGACCGCAGCGGTTCAGACCTCGATGACGACCGGCAGGATCATCGGGCGGCGGCGGAAGGTCTCGTTGACCCACTTGCCCACCACCCGGCGCACCAGCTGCTGGAGCTGGTAGGCGTCCCCGACGCCGTCCGCGGCGGTCTGCGCGAGCGCCTCCTCGATCTTCGGGATCACCGCGGCCAGCGAGGCGTCGTCGATCCCGGAGCCGCGGGACTGCACCTCCGGGCCGGCGCTGACCTTGCCGGTGTCCGAGTCGACCACCACGAAGACCGAGATGAAGCCCTCGTCGCCGAGGATGCGCCGGTCCTTGAGCGAGGCCTCGGTCACGTCGCCGACCGACAGGCCGTCCACGTACACGTAGCCGCAGGGCACCTTGCCGCTGATCCGGGCCACGCCGTCGACCAGGTCGACGGTCAGCCCGTCCTCGGCGATCACGACCCGCTCGGCCGGCACCCCGGTCAGCATCGCCAGCTCGCCGTTGGCCCGCAGGTGCCGCCACTCGCCGTGCACCGGCAGCACGTTGCGCGGCTTGGCCAGGTTGTAGAAGTACAGCAGCTCGCCGGCCGAGGCGTGCCCGGAGACGTGCACCTTCGCGTTGCCCTTGTGCACCACCCGGGCGCCCCACCGGGTCAGCCCGTTGATCACCCGGTAGACCGCGGTCTCGTTGCCCGGGATCAGCGAGGAGGCCAGGATCACGGTGTCGTCCTCGACGATCCGGATCTGGTGGTCCCGGTTGGCCATCCGGGAGAGCACCGCCATCGGCTCGCCCTGCGAGCCGGTGCAGATCAGCACGACCTGCTCGGGCGGGTAGTCCTCCAGCGCGCGGGCGTCCACCACGAGGCCGTCCGGCACGTGCAGGTAGCCGAGGTCCCGCGCCACGCCCATGTTGCGCACCATGGAGCGGCCGAAGAAGGCGACCTTGCGCCGGTTCTTGGCCGCGATGTCCAGCACCTGCTGGATCCTGTGCACGTGGCTGGCGAAGGAGGCCACGATGATCCGGCGGGTGGCCTGCGCGAAGGCCCGCTCCAGCGCCGGGGTGATCTCCCGCTCGCTGGGCACGAAGCCGGGCACCTCGGCGTTGGTCGAGTCGGAGAGCACCAGGTCGATGCCGGCCTCGCCGAGCTTGGCGATCCCGGCCAGGTCGGTCAGCCGGCCGTCCAGCGGGAGCTGGTCCATCTTGAAGTCGCCGGTGTGCAGCACCGTGCCGGCGCCGGTCTGCAGCACCACGGCCAGCGCGTCCGGGATCGAGTGGTTGACCGCGAGGAACGAGCAGTCGAACGGCCCTATCCGCTCGGTCCTGCCCTCCTTGACCTCCAGCGTGTACGGCCGGATCCGGTGCTCGGCCAGCTTCGCCTCGATCAGCGCCAGGGTCAGCTGCGAGCCGACCAGCGGGATGTCCGGGCGCTCCTTGAGCAGGTAGGGCACCGCGCCGATGTGGTCCTCGTGACCGTGCGTCAGCACGACCGCGACCACGTCCTCGTACCGGTCCCGGATCGAGGTGAAGTCGGGCAGGATCAGGTCCACGCCCGGCTGGTCCGGCTCGGGGAACAGCACGCCGCAGTCCACGACCAGCAGCTTGCCCGCGTATTCGTACACGGTCATGTTCCGGCCGATCTCGCCGAGCCCGCCCAGCGGGGTGATGCGCAGCGCGCCTTCCGGCAGCTGCGGCGGCTGCCCCAGGTCGGGGTGCGGGTGGCTCATCGGGCGGCTCCAGTCACGTCTCGTCTGTTGGTGAAAGTCCAGGTCTGTCGGTGAGATCCGGGCGGCGGGGAGTGCGGCGCGGCGGCTCTCGGGGGAGCGGGGCGGGGCCCGCGCTCCCAGGCCGGCTAGATCGCGATGCCGGCCACGGCCAGGTCCTCGCGCAGCACGGCCAACTGCCCGTCGTCCAGGTCGGTCAGCGGCGGCCGCACCGGTCCGGCCGGCCGGCCGAGGCGGCGCAGCGCCGCCTTCGTGGTGATGACCCCCTGGGTCCGGAATATCCCGGTGAAGACCGGCAGCAGGGAACGGTGGACGTCGCGCGCCTCCTGCGTCGCGCCGGCGGCGAAGGCGTCGAACATGGCGCGGATCCGGTCGGAGACCAGATGGCCGCAGACCGAGACGCAGCCGACCGCGCCGATGGACAGCAGCGGCAGGTTCATCATGTCGTCGCCGCTGTAGTACGCCAGGTCGGTGCGGGCCATGACCCAGCTCGAGGCGCCCAGGTCGCCCTTGGCGTCCTTGACCGCGACGATCCGCTCGTGCTGCGCCAGCCGGACCAGGGTCTCGGTCTCGATCGGCGTGGCGGTGCGCCCGGGGATGTCGTAGAGGATCACCGGCAGGGCGGTCGCGTCGGCGATCGCGGTGAAGTGCCGGTAGACGCCCTCCTGCGGCGGCCGGGAGTAGTACGGGGTGATGGCGAGCAGGCCCTGCGCGCCGGCCTTCTCGGCGGCTATCGCCTGCTCGACCGAGTGCCGGGTGTCGTTCGTGCCGATCCCGCCGACCACGGTCGCCCGGCCGCCGACCGCCCCGACCACCGCCTCGATCAGCGCCGTCTTCTCCCCGTCCGACGTGGTGGGCGACTCGCCGGTGGTCCCGTTGACCACGACCAGGTCGTTGCCGGCGGCGACGAGCTGGTCCGCGAGGGTCTGCGCGCCGTCCAGATCGATCGTCCCGTCCGACGTGAACGGCGTGACCATCGCCGTGCCGATGCGGCCGAACGGCGGGTGGCTGGAGGAGGTCGAGGAGTTCACAGGACAAAGCTACCGGTCGGTGGCTCGTCTCGGCAGATCTGTTCGGCCGCCCTGTGGATAACCACTGTGGACGAAGCGTCGATGCGTCATGTCCGCAGGCGCTGGCCGGAAGTGGAAGGAACCCGTCGCCTCCTGCTCGGGGGTCCAGGAGGCGACGGGTTCCGCCATGACTATCGGCGAAAACGGGCCCCGGGATACGGCGGGCTCCAACTATTTCATCCGATCGGGTGTGTTATTGGACAACTCGGCCCCGGGTGGTGCGGCGTCAGATCGGGGCCGGTCAGATCGGGGACGGTCAGGGCGAGACCCGGCCGTTGCGCTCGAAGGCGGCGTGGGTCAGCGGCATCGCCTGCGCGAACACCGCTTCCATACGCTCGGCCACCATCTCGATCTCCCGCTGCGGGAACGAGGGGAAGGCCGCGTCCTCCCGCTTCGTGCGAAGCGACAGGAAGTGCATCAGCGCCCGCGCGTTGCAGGTCGCGTACATCGAGGAGTAGATCGCCACCGGCAGCACGCCGCGCGCCACCTCCCGCGCCACCCCCGCCTCCAGCATCTCCAGGTACGAGGCGTAGGCCTGCTCGCAGGACCGCCGGGTCACCTCGTCGACCACCTTGCGCTGCTCCGCGGTGCCGTCCACGAAGACGTAGCGGCCGGGCTTGCCCTCCTGGACCAGCCTGCGGTCCGGGCCGGGGACGTAGAACACCGGCTCCAGGCGCCTGTACCTGCCGCTCTCTTCGTTGTAACTAAATGTCCTGTGGCGCTGAAATTCGCGGAACACGAAGATCGGCGCGGAGACGAAGAAGGTGAACGAGTTGTGCTCGAACGGCGAGCCGTGCCGGTCCCGCATCAGGTAGTTGATCAGGCCGGCGGAGCGCGCCGGGTCCGCGCCGACCTGGTCGAGCGAGTGCTCGCCGGCGGTGGAGACGCGGGCGGCGAACAGCACGTCGCTGTCCGCGGCGCTGGACTTGACCAGCTCGACCGTCACGTCCGAGCGGAACCGCAGCTCGGACAGGCCGGCCGGCTGCTCGGACGGGGTCGGATCCGGTGTCGGCGCGTCGGTCACGGCGGCTCCTCAGGAGGGTCGGTGCGGTGGCGTGGATCAGGCTAACCCGCGCCGCCGACAGCCCCCGGCATCCCCCCGCGCGGCCCGGTCAGCCGCCCAGTTCGGTCAGAGTGCTGATGTTCACCTGGCCGCCGAGGAGGCCCGCCGAGCTCATCAGCTGCACGACGGTGCTCAGCGAGGAGGTCATCACCGAGGTCGGATACTCGCCGAGCTCCATGGTGGCGTAGATCCCCTCCTGGGTCTGCGTCGCGCCGGTGTCCAGCGCCTGCTCCACCACGAACCGCTGCGCGCACTTGCCCTGCATCTGCGCCATCACCGAGGCGAAGATGGCCGACGTCCTCGGGTACTTCGCGGTGAACGTGGACGAGGCGAAGAAGCCGTCCAGCGGCATCGAGGTGGCCGCGCCGGCGGTCAGGTCGTCGGCGACCTCCAGGCCCTGCTGGACCTCGCCGGTGGTCACGAACGGCTCCTGCAGCACGGCCGCGGAGGCCTGGTTGGAGGCCACCGCGGTCAGCGCGGCCTGCTCCGAGCCGACGCTCATGATCGCCGGGCAGGTGGACAGCTGGTTCGGCTCGGGCGCCGGGGCGTCCTGCGAGTCGAGCCAGGTGGCCAGGGCCAGGTAGTCGTCCGAGTAGGCGCCGGGCACGGCGATCGTGTAGTCGTTGGTGCAGTACGCGGTGGGGGAGTCGAGCCCGGTCACCGTCGGGCCGGCCTCGCCGTTGCGCACCACCAGCGCGATCGAGTCGGTGCCCGCGTTGAAGGAGTTGTCCAGGACCCTGATGTCGCCGGTGGCGGCCAGGGTGGAGCCGTCGCCGCTGAGGAACTCGCCGTACTCGCCGTACGCGATGTCGATCTTCCCGGACTTCAGCGCCGCGTCCTCGTCGCTCTCGCTGGTGAAGTTCTGCACCGTGATGTTCAGCCCGGCGTCGGAGAACGCGTGCTGCGAGGTGGAGTCGCCGAACTCGAACGGCACCGCGCCGAGCGAGCCGGCCACCATGCCCACGGTCACGTCGGACAGGTCCGGGCTGCCGAGGCCGCCGGAGTTCCCGCAGGCCGCGACGCCTCCCGCGGCGAGGACGGCGGCCAGTCCGAGGGATATCCCGGTCAGTGGACGGGGCCGGCGGGCGGCCCGGCGCGGGTGGGACATGGCAACCTCTCGGAAAACGGTGGGTCTGGCGGCGGCGCCATCGTAATCGACGGGCCGGCGGCGGCCGGATCGCGGCCCGCCCCGTCCCCGTCGCGCCGCCGCGTTTAAGCGCGGGTGGTTCGGGTCATCATGCCCGCGGGGGGCGGGCCGAGCACGGTCGAGTGGAAAGGGATTCGCCGGCCGCGCCGCCGGACCGGGCTGACCCGGAGTCGCCGACCCGGAATCAGTGCCACTCTACGCAGCGTGAATCGCCCGCTACGTGATGTTGCACTGTGCTGATTCCGGGCCGATGTCCAGCACGATTCGCACCTGCGATCCGCAACTGCGCTGCTCAGTCCGAGACGGCGGCGTGGTGGGCAGTCTGGCAGCGATCGCGGCGCGAATTCCAGCCCGGCGCTCAAAATTTACCGGCGCCGCGCCCGGTTCGCCCGCTCTCGCCCGGGTTTGTAGGCGCGCTGTCGGTGATTTGTGACCCACCCGTCTTGGCCTGCGGGGTGCGGCTGTGCTGGAATGCGTTTCCTGAACGAATGCGTCGGCGCGCACCGTCGCGGCCGGCGCCGCCGGAACCGCGCCCGCGGGTCGGGCGGTGTCGCACGTGTCCGGCGGTGATCGCAAGACATGCGCGACTATGTGCAGCCACGATCTTGGTGAGGGCAAGTGCAGACACGTCCCGTGACCCCGCGCCGCGAGGCTGCCCAGGCGGGGCCGCGCGCGGCCCGGCGGGGTACGCCGGAGCAGCGAAGGCAGGGGCAGCCGCCCCCGGCGCAGGAGCCGACGACCGGAGCGGCGCCCGCCCGCGTCCCGGGCGTCTTCTCGCTGCGCAGCTGGCGCGTGCGCAACCGGCTCGCCCTGCTCGTGCTGCTGCCGCTGGCCGCCGCCATCGCGCTGGCCACCGCACGCGTCGACTCCCTCTACCAGGCGCGCGAGCACTATGAGACGGCCTCCTTCCAAGCCGGCTCCGGGCAGGGCCTGGAGAACCTGATGCTGGCGCTCCAGACGGAGCGTCAGGCCGCCGCCACCTGCCTGGTCGTGGTCAACCCCTGCGACGCGACCGCGGCCGCTGCCTCGGGCAACCAGATCGCCGGCACCCTGGTCAACGGGTTCGACGCGGCCGCCAGCGAGACGCTGACGGCGCAGAACGCGCTCAAGGCGATCGCCCAGCAGGTGATCAACAGCAGCTCGTACAACCCGGCGCTGCGCGGTACCGCGGCGGTCGCGTACGAAGCGGTGCTCGTCGACCTGCCCAACGTGCGCAAGGTGGTCACCGGATCGAGCGCTCCGTACACGGTGACGCTCAACGCGTACAGCAACACCATCGACGACGTCATCCAGGCCATCTCGGCGGTCAGCTCCGGCAGCGGCGACGCGACCGTGGCGCAGGACGACCAAGCGCTGCTCGACGTCGACGACATGATCGAGGCCCAGGCGCTCGGCCAGCTCTACGCGACTCAGGTCATCGACACCTTCAGCTACACCGGCACATCCAACACCGGCGTGCTGCAGTCGCAGCAGGCCACCGCGCTGAACCAGAGCATCGCCTCGCTCGCCTCGGCCCAGAGCGCCTTCGCCTCCGCCGCGTCCCCGGCGCTGCTCCAGTCGTATCAGGCCACGGTCGCCGGGGCGGACGTGGCCGAGTCCCAGGCGGCGCTGACCGCCTCGCTCGGCGTGCTCCAGGGCTCCACCGCGTTCGGCTCGACCAATCTGTCCGCCACCGGCGGGGCCGGCAACGAGATCCAGGAGGAGTCGCTGCCGGTCACCATCGGTGACATGCGCGCGATCCAGGCCGCCGCGCTGGACCAGGTCTCCGCGGACGTCCAGGGCCTGCTCAGCTCCGCGAACTCGGACCTCTACCTGAACCTCGGCCTGGTCTTCGCCGCGCTGCTGGTCTCCTTCCTGGGCATGGTGCTGGTCGCCCGCTCGCTGGTCGGCCCGCTGCAGGCGCTGCGGGCCGGCGCGCTGGACATCGCGGCCAACCGGCTGCCCGAGGTGGTCCGAAGGCTGCGCGACGCGGACGCCGCCGAGGGCGAGACCACGGTCGACCCGATCCCGATCAACTCCGCGGACGAGATCGGACAGGTCGCAAGGGCCTTCGACGAGGTGCACCAGCAGGCCGTGCGGCTGGCCTCGGAGCAGGCGCTGCTGCGGTCCAACGTCAACTCGATGTTCGTGAACCTCTCCCGCCGCTCGCAGTCCCTGGTGCAGCGCCAGCTGCGGCTGATCGACGAGCTGGAGAACAGCGAGCAGGACCCGGACCAGCTGGCCAACCTGTTCAAGCTGGACCACCTCGCCACGCGTATGCGCCGCAACGGGGAGAACCTGCTGGTCCTGGCCGGCGAGGAGCCCGGCCGCAAGTGGAGCCAGGCGGTCCGCCTGCTCGACGTGATGCGGGCCGGCGCCTCCGAGGTGGAGCAGTACGAGCGGGTCGCGCTGCGCGACCTGCCGGACATGAACGTGCTCGGCCGGGTCGTCAACGACCTGGTGCACCTCGTGGCCGAGCTACTGGAGAACGCCACCTCGTTCTCCGCGCCGGAGACCAAGGTCTCGGTCACCGCGAACATGCTCAACACCGGCGGCGTCATGCTCGAGATCGAGGACGCCGGCATCGGGATGACCCCGGAGGAGCTGGACGACGCCAACGAGCGGCTGGCCAACCCGCCGGTCATCGACGTGGCCATCTCCCGCCGCATGGGCCTGTACGTGGTCGGCCGGCTGGCCACCCGGCACGGCATCCAGGTGCGGCTGCGCCGCTCGGCCGGCGGCGGCATCACCGCGCTGGTGCTCGTGCCCAGCGCGCTGCTGGTCGGCGCCGGCGGAGAGCAGCAGGCGCCGGCCCCCGAGCTGTCCGCCACCGGAGCCCGCTCGCTCGGCGCCCTGCCCCGCAGGGGTAGCACCCAGCTCGGCTTCGCCGGCGAGGAGGGCGCGGCCGCGCCGCAGCCGCCCCGCCACGAGACCGTCGCCCCCGCCGGGGAGGGGGCGGCGGCGCCGCCCTACCGCGGCGCGGCGCCGGCCGGCCTCGGCAGCACCGACCCGTTCGCCCCGGCGCAGCCCCCGTCCGGCCCGGACGGCCCCGCCCCGATCCACCCGCTGACGCCGGTCGAGCCGGCGCCGGCCGCGGAGATCTGGCCGCCCACCGGGCTCGGCGGGGTCGAGCCGCTGCCGAGCCGGGCCGACTCCGCCGCGCAGCGCATCTCGCAGAACCCGCCGGCCGGCGCAGGCGCCCCGGGCGCGGGCGGCACCGGCACCGGGAACCCGCTGCCGCCGCCGTCGATCCCCGGCGCCCGCGCACCGATCGAGGACCTGCCGCCGCAGGTCCCGCCGCTGCCACAGCCCTGGACGAGCGGCCAGTTCCCGCGGGTGCAGGACTCGGACACGACCGGGCCCATCCCGCGGATCAAGGACGGCGACACCTCCGGCCGAATACCCCGGGTGCAGGATCCGGCCGCCTCCGGCCAGTTCCCGCGCATCCAGGACCCCGAGGCCACCGGCCGGATCCCGCGGGTGCGGGACGGGGCGAGCCAGGGCCCGTCCGACACGGGCCAGTTCCCGCTGGCCCAGGACCCGGCACCGCAGCAGGGCGCCGACCCGCTGCCGACCCGCCAGGTCCCGTCCGGGCGCCCCGCGCCGGCCCCGCTCGAGTCGCTGCTCGGCGAGGCGCCGCCGCCCCAGCAGATGCCGCCGATCGCGCCGATCCAGCCGGCCCTGGGCCCGGGTCCGCGGCCGCCGCAGCTGCCGATGTCGCCGATGCCGAGCGCGCCGCAGTACTCGAACAGCGGCTCGGCCCCGGCCGACCCGCTGTCGGCCAGCGGCTCCTATCCGACCGCGGCGGACCGCCTGTTCGCGCAGACCCCGCTGCCCCCGGCGCCGTCCACCGACGAGCGCCTGCCGATCTTCGAGGCGATGGAGTCCGAGTGGTTCCGTCGCCGGGACGAGGCGCGCGCCCAGGCCGCGCTCTCCGCCCCGCCGCCGCTGCCGCTCGCTCCCGGGGTCCGTCCGGCCCCCGGCGTCTCGTCGTACAACCCGCCGACCGCCGTCCCCCCGGCCGGCATCGCACCGACGGCCTCCGCGGCGCCCGCCGCGCCGGCAGTCACTCCTCCAATGGTCCCCACCTCCGTCCCCCCGACACCGCAGCCCCCCTCGATATCGCAGCCCCCGCGGCCCGCTCCGGCGGACGCGGACCGGCCCGGCCTCGCGACCGCCGGCGTCTCCCCCGACGCCGCCGAGCCGCGGGCCGCAGTTCCGAACCCTCCGCGCCCCGCGCCGCCGAGCCCCGTCACCGCCGCTCCCACGGTGTCGCTGTTCCCGCCGCAGGACACGGGCGGCCCAGTACGACCGCTGCCGCCGCTCAATGGCGAGTCGAGCGCCGCGGCCAGCACCGGAGGAGTCAGACCATTGGAGAGCAGCACAGCCTGGACCTCGCCGGGGGACGAGGGATGGAAGGCCGCCCAGGCGGCGGCCAAGCCGGTCGCGGCCGGTTTGACGCAGAAGGGCCTGCCCAAGCGGGTCCCGCGCTCGAACCTGGTGCCCGGCTCGGCCGGCGGGATGAGCGGCCCGGCTCGGGCGGTGCCGCCGCCGGTCATCCCGACCCGGTCGGCCGAGGCCGTGCGCGGCCGGCTCTCCAGCTTCCACAAGGGTCTCAAGCAGGGCCGTGATGCCGCTCTGGGCGGTCCGAACGAGGACGGCTCAGCCGGCGACACCCCGCCGGCCGGCCCCCCGGCAGGCTCGTGATGGCGCGCGAAGCAGCAGTCAACGAACCACCGTTCCCTTGGGAAGGGGATGCACCGTGAGCGAGCTGAGCCAGGCTGCGCAGAATCTCAACTGGCTGATAACTAATTTCGTCGACCGGGTCCCGGGGGTGGCGCACACCGTCGTGGTCTCATCAGACGGACTGCTGCTCGCGGTCTCCAACGGGTTCCCGCGCGACCGCGCCGACCAACTCGCCGCGGTAGCGTCCGGACTTTCCAGCCTGACCCAGGGCGCGGCGCGTATCTTCGAAGGCGGCGCGGTCACCCAGACCGTCGTGGAGATGGTCCGCGGGTTCCTTTTCGTCATGGCGATCAGCGACGGCTCGGTGCTGGCCGTGCTCGCGTCCTCGGACTGCGACATGGGTCTGATCGGCTACGAGATGGCGCTGCTGGTGGAGCGGGCCGGCGACGTGCTGACTCCGGCGTTGCGCGCCGAACTGCAGAACGCCCTGCCCCGGTAGGCGGCCAGGCGAAGGCGCACGGACTGTGTGAAGGACGGTTTCATTGAGTTCAGGACACGATTCGTCACCGCTCGTGCGACCGTACGCCATCACCGGCGGCCGGACCCGGGCGCGATATCAGCTGGCCATCGAGGCGCTGGTGTCCACCACGCCGCGCGGCCGCACGTCGGGCTACGGCCTCATCCCGGAACACCAGCGCATCTGCGATCTGTGCGGCCAGGTCAAGTCGGTCGCGGAGATCGCGGCGCTGATGCGCATGCCCCTCGGCGTCGCCAGGGTGATGGTCGGCGACATGGCCGAGGCGGGCCTCATCGCGGTCCACCAGCCCGAGACGAACGAGGGAAAGCCGGACCTCGCGCTTTTGGAAAGGGTGCTCATTGGACTTCGCAACCTCTAGCCCGCCGGAACGGGCCGCAGGGCCGACGACATCGGTCAAGATCGTCGTCGCCGGGGGCTTCGGAGTGGGCAAGACAACGTTCGTCGGCGCGGTCTCCGAGATCGACCCGCTGACGACCGAGGCCGTCATGACCGCCGCAAGCGACGGCATCGACGACCTCAGCAAGGTGCCGGACAAGACCACCACCACGGTGGCGATGGACTTCGGCCGGGTCACCCTGGACCGGGAACTGATCATGTATCTGTTCGGCACGCCCGGACAGAACCGGTTCTGGTTCATGTGGGACGACCTGACCCGCGGCGCCATCGGCGCGGTGGTGCTGGTCGACACCCGGCGGCTGGCCGACTGCTTCTCGGCGATCGACTACTTCGAAGACGCCATGCTGCCGTACATCGTGGCGATCAACTGCTTCGACGGGAACCTGAGCCACTCGGTCGAGGACGTCCGGGAGGCGCTGTCCATTCCCGGCGACGTCCCGATCGTGACCTGCGACGCGCGCTCGCGCGAGTCGACGAAGCTCACGCTGATCCGCCTCGTGGAACACGCGATGAGCCGGTTCGCCGCCATGCGCTGACGGGGTGTCGGACCGGCGGCGCGCCGCACGGGATCCGACCCCCGCCGGCCCGGGCGGCGAGCCTGCAACCCCCGCGAGAGCTGTATCGCGGGGCCTCGGAACGTGCTCGGCCGGTGTCATACGTTCGGACGCATGACACCGGCCTCCAATGGCACTGGAGGGATCGCCGTGTTCTCGTAAGAGGCATGACCGGCACGAGACACGCGACCCTGGTGGCCCCTCAGGACGAGTCGCACTTCGGATACGTCGTCTTCATCGCCGCCGCGGCGGCCATGGGCGGCTTCCTGTTCGGCTATGACAGCGCCGTGATCAACGGCGCGGTGACGGGGATTCAGAAGCACTTCGGCGTCGGCGCGAACCAGACCGGCTTCGCGGTGGCCGCGGCGCTACTCGGCTCGGCGGTCGGCGCGTGGATCGCCGGCCAGCTGGCCGACCGGATCGGCCGGGTCAAGGTCATGCTCCTGGCCGCCCTGCTGTTCACCGCGAGCGGAGTCGGCTCGGGGCTGCCGTTCAACATCTGGGACCTGGCTGCCTGGCGGGTGATCGGCGGCCTGGGCATCGGCATCGCCTCGGTGATCGCGCCGGCCTATATCGCGGAGGTCGCCCCGCCGGCCTACCGAGGCCGACTCGGCTCGCTGCAGCAGATGGCGATCGTGCTCGGCATCTTCATCTCCCAGCTGGTCAACTACGGGTTCGCACAGGCGGCCGGCGGCAAGAGCGAGAACCACCTGTGGGGGATCGACGCCTGGCAGTGGATGCTGCTGGCCGAGACGGTGCCGGCGATCCTCTACGGCGGCCTGGCGCTGTCCGTGCCGGAGTCGCCGCGGTACCTGATCGCCAGCGGGCAGGACGCGAAGGCGCGGGAGGTGCTGTTCAAGGTCGAGGGGCTGGAGGACTCGACCGACCGCATCACCGAGATCCGCACGGCGATCGCATCGACGCACCGACCCGGGTTCCGGGACCTGCTCGGCCCGACCGGAAGGATCCTGGGCATCGTCTGGATCGGCATCGCGCTGTCCGTGTTCCAGCAGTTCGTCGGCATCAACGTGATCTTCTACTACTCCTCACTGCTGTGGCAGTCGATCGGCATCGACGAGTCGAGCTCGCTGCTGATCTCGGTGTCCACCTCGCTGGTCAACATCGTCGGCACGGTGGTGGCGATCTCGGTGATCGACCGGATCGGCCGCAAGCCGCTGTTCCTGATCGGCTCGGTCGGCATGGCGATCTCGCTGGGAGTGGCGGCCTGGGCGTTCTCCTACGCCACCGGAAGCGGCAGCGGCGCACACATCCCGAGCGACGACGGCACGATCGCAATCGTCGCAGCACACGTGTATGTGTTCTTCTTCGCCATGTCCTGGGGCGTGGTGGTGTGGGTCATGCTCGGGGAGATGTTCCCGAACAAGATCAGAGCCCTGGCACTGTCCGTCGCCGCGTCGGCCCAGTGGGTGGCCAACTTCGCCATCACCCAGAGCTTCCCGTCGATGTCCCGCTGGTCACTGACCGGCTCATACATCATCTACGCCTGCTTCGCCGCACTCTCCATCCCGTTCGTGGTGTTCCTGGTACGCGAGACGAAGGGCAAGTCACTGGAGCAGATGGGGTAGCGGACCTGCACGTCTTCCATGCTGGGACGCAGCTTTCTAACTAAACTCAGCCGCGAACTTTCCACGACGCTGGAACTCGGCCACGGCGGTGAGTTCGCTGGAACTTGGCTGCTTCAGCGGGGGTTGCTTGGCCACTTGAGTGCAGCGCAAGGTGACCGCGGTAACCGGTCCGTGGTGATCCGTCGCGTGACTCGAAGTAGCCCAGCCTGGATGGTCGCGGCGGATTGCCACGGGGTGCCTTTGACTTCGAATCAGCCTCGCACTGTCCACGAACGAAGGCGAGTTGAAGTCAAGAGCACCCCGTGGCAATCCGCCGCGACCATCCAG
>DASYAE010000117.1:0-30775 GCA_036501535.1 Actinocrinis sp.
CGCCGACCGCCCCGGCGGCATCCTCGTGCTCGGCGACGGCATTTCCCCGGCCGATGCTCAGGACTGTGCCGCAGACCAAACGATCCGCGCTCCAGCCGGCCTGCCGCACACCGGCATCTGGCTGGAACTCGCCCGACGCCTGCCCAATTGGATGTCACAGCGGACGTCACAGCGGATCTCACAGCAGAGCACCGACACAGCGGTCGTAGTCATCCTCGCCGACTACGACCGCCGGCTGCGCACGCTCTGCCTCTGCTCCATCGAGCTCTGATCGCCGGTCAGCAGCGCCCGGCCGCCGAGCCGGCCCCAGCGCCCACCGGCTCCGGCTCCGCCGCCGCGGAGCCGGTACCGGCCCGTGCACCGGAACCGATCGCCGCAATGCGAGTCGTACCGTGAGCCGCATCGTGAGTCGTACCGTGTGCCGCGCCGTACCGCGGCGCGCAGTTCGCCGCGGCGCCACTCGGCACACCGCCGGGCTGCCGCGCCGCGGAGGCCGTCCGCGCCCCGGCGACCAGCGCAAGCATGAAGCCGCACCAGAGGTTCATCGCCGTCTCCTGTCCACCACATCCGCGCTCGATCGCGCGATCCGTCATCGCACCGGCAGGTCGGTCGCCTGCGCCTGTGCGTCGGCGGCCGGCTGCGGCGTCGCGCCGAGCCGCCGCTCGGGCCGGCCCGGCCACCACAGCCGGTTGCCCAGGTCCATCGCCAGCGCCGTCACCAGCACCGACCGCACCACGAAGGTGTCCAGCAGCACGCCGAGCGCCACCGCGACGCCGATCTCGGCGAAGGTGACGACCGGCAGCGTGCCGAGCACCGAGAAGGTTCCGGCCAGGATCATCCCGGCCGACGTGATCACCCCGCCGGTCGCGGCCAGCGCGATCCGCGCCCCGGCCCGGGTGCCGTGCACCGCCGCCTCCTCGCGGATGCGGGTACTGAGGAAGATGTTGTAGTCGATCCCGAGGGCGACCAGGAACACGAAGGTGAGCAACGGGAACGATGCGTCCGCGCCGCTGAAGTGGAACACGTGGTTGAACAGCAGCGCGCTGATCCCCATGGCCGCGCCGAAGGAGAGCACGACGGTGGCGATCAGGACCAGCGGCGCGACCACCGCCCGCAGCAGCAGCCCGAGGATCACCAGCACCACGGCCAGGATCAGCGGGATGAGCAGGTCCCGGTCGTGCCGGTTGGCGTTCTCGGTGTCGATGGCGACCGCGGTGGCGCCGCCGACCATCGCGCCGGCGCCCGGGATCGCGTGCACCGAGGAACGCAGATCGCTGATCACGCCGTCGGCGGACGCGCTGTCCGGCGCCGGGACCAGCGTGCCGGTCAGGTATACGTATCCGTTCTTCTCCTGCGGCGCGCTCACCGCGGCGATCTGCGGCTGCGCCGCGAAGACCTGCCTGATCTGCGTCGCCTGCGCGGCGTTGCCGACCACGACCACCGGCTCGCCCTGCCCGGCCGGGAAGTGCTCGCCGAGCACCGTGGCGCCGGTGACCGAGTCGGGCGCGTTCGTGAACGTGCCCGCGGTCGAGACGCCGGAGGCCTTCAGGCCCGTGGCGGCGAAGGCGAGCGCGGCCAGCACCACCGCGGTGCCGATCCAGACCCGGCGCGGGCCGCGCGAGACCGTGCCGCCGATCCGGGCCCACAGGCCCGTCGAGGTCGGGTCGTCGGTGCCCGCCTTCGGCCGCACCGGCCAGAAGAACCAGCGCCCGAAGATGGTCAGCAGGGCCGGCAGCAGCGTGGTCATCGCCAGCAGCGCCACCAGCACGCCGACCGCGCAGACCGGGCCGAGGCCGCTGGTCGAGTTCAGCTCGGCGAAGGTCAGGCACAGCATGCTGACGCCGACGGTGGCGGCCGAGGCCAGCACCGGCGGGCCGGCCCGGTGCAGCGCGATGCCCATCGCCTCGTGCCGGTCCTCGTGCCGGCGCAACTCCTCCCTATATCGCGCGACGATCAAAAGCGCGTAGTCGGTGCCTGCGCCCATCACGAGCACCAGCAGGATTCCGGCGCTCTGCGCGTTGACCGTGAGCCCGGCGTGCTTGGCCAGCAGGTACACGATGCCCTCGGCGACCGCCAGGGCGAGCCCGGACGAGGCGAGCGGCAGGATCCACAGCAGCGGGCTGCGATAGGTGAACAGCAGCAGCACGATGACGACCGCGATGGTCGAGTAGAGCAGCACCCCGTCGATGCCGGTGAATGCGGCCTCTTCGTCGGCGCCGTACCCGGCCGGGCCGGTGATGTGCGCGGCCAGCCCCGGGTCGCCGGCATCCGCCTGCGCCCGCATCGCCTTGACCGCCGGGGTCAGCTGGGTCCATCCGCCGTCCGGCAGATCGACCGTCACGAAGGTCTCCAGCGCCTTGCCGTCCTTCGACGGGACCGGGCCGACGATGTTCGGCAGCACGGTGTCGACGGTCTTGAACTTCGCGGTGTCGGCCTTCGCCTTCGCGTAGTCGGCCGCGGTGATCCCGGAGCCGCGCTCGTAGACCACGACCGCGGTGGCCTGGTTCTGGCTCTGGAACTGCTCCGAGACGCTCAGCACCTTGGTGGACTCGGCGCTTCCGGGCAGCCACGAGGAGGCCTGGTTGCTCTCCGCGCCGGAGAGCTTGCCGGCCAGCGGCCCGATGCCGACGAGCAGCACCAGCCAGAGGCCGAGCACGATCCACTTGCCGGTCCGGCCGCCCGGAATCCTGGCCAGCGCGTTGCCTATCCGTCGTAACGCGTTCACGACTCCCTACCCCGCCTCCATAGTCGTCCCTGCCGGCCCTCCTCCGTGCGGCCGAGGCTGGCAAGAAACACGATGTATCGTGAATGCCCAAGGACACGATGTATCGCGTCCGGCCCGGTGTCAAGCGCCCTGCCCGAAGCGCCCGAAACTTTCCATTCGCGTTCCAGCGATGCGCGAGTTCCCCTTGCTGCGTCAGGCAAGCGGGACCGGCGATCACCCCTCCGGCGCGAGCGCCGCAGTCAGGTCCACCTCGACGAGCTGCCCAGTGAATCCCAGCCGGGAAACCCCGACCAGCGTGCTCGCCGTGCTGAACGCCGGCCCCAGCGCGGACCCGGCCAGCCGCCGCCAGACCCGGCCCAGCACCGGAACCTCGTCATCGACGACATACACCACGGTACGCACTACGTCCTGTGGCCGCGCACCGACTGCGCCTAACGCGTGCAGCGCGTTAGCCACCACCTGATCGGCCTGCGCGTCGTAGTCCCCGGCGCCGACAAGCGATCCGGCGCCGTCGAGCGGGCACTGCCCGGCCAGGTACGCAAGCCGCCCGGCCTCGACCACGGTGACGTGGTGATAGCCCGGTGTGGGGTGTAGTCCTTCGGGATTGATCCGGGTGATTCGCTCGGCCATGCCGCCGAGTCTGCCTGGCCGTGGCCGCAGATCGCACCGGAATTACCGGGTGGCATAGGGTGCTGACGCGCAATCGCCTTGGGAGGGGCCGCATGCCGGACGTGATGGAGCTGGGGACCTGGCAGTCCCGGTTCGACGAGCTGGCGGTCAGGCACGCGGTGCCGGGCGCCTCGGTGGCGGTGCTGGCCGGCGGCGAGGTGCAGGCGCTGGCCACCGGCGTGCTGAACGCGCGGACCGCGGTCGCCGCCACGCCCGACTCGCTGTTCCTGATCGGCTCGATCAGCAAGCCCTACACCGCGACCCTGGTCATGGGCCTGGTCGGCGAGGGCGCGGTCGCGCTGGACACGCCGGTCGCGGACATCCTGCCGGAGCTGCGCCTGGCCGACCGCGAGGTGGCCAGCCGGGTGACCCTCCGGCATCTGCTGTCGCACACTTCAGGCATCGACGGCGACCTCTTCCTAGACACCGGCCGCGGCGACGACTGCTTCGAACGGTACGTCGCCGCCTGCGCGGATCTGACGCAGTGTCACCCGCTCGGCGCAGCCTTCTCTTACTGCAACGCCGGCTATGTCATCCTCGGCCGCGTCATCGAGTGCCTGACCGGCAAGGTCTGGGACACCGCGCTGCGCGAGCGACTGCTCGACCCGGCCGGACTGCACCACACCTGGACCCTGCCCGAGGACGCCCTGCGCTTCCGCGCCGCGCTCGGCCACTTCGACCGCGGCGGCCGGACGAGCCCGGCGCCGGTCTGGGGCCTGCCGCGCAACCACGGTCCGGCCGGCGGCATCTGCGCCAGCGCGGCCGACGTCGCCGCGTTCGCCAAGCTGCACCTCGAGGCGGCCACCCCGGAGCTGGCCGAGATGCGCCGGTCGCAGGCCACGGTGCCCAATGTCTACAGCCCGCGCGACCGGTGGGGCCTGGGCTGGGGCCTCGCGGACTGGGGCGGGCGCCCGGTCTTCGGCCACGGCGGCGAGACGGTCGGCCAGAGCGCCGTGCTCGACGTGGTCCCCGGCAACGACTTCGCGATCGCCCTCGCGGCGAACACCGAGCGGTTCGCCGCCTTCCGCCGCGACGTGTACGCCGAGCTGCTGCCGGAGTTCTGCGATGTGACCGAGCCGCTGCCGCTCGCCCCGCAGCCGGTGCCGCTCCCGCCTGAGGACGGCCGCTACCTCGGCGTGTTCGAACGGCTCGGCTCGCACGTGGAGATCTCCCGCGAGGGCGGCCGGATGGAGATCGCGGTCACCCCGACCGGCTGGATCGCGCAGTTCGAGCAGGCCCGCCGCAGCGAGCTGATCCACGTCGGCGAGGGCCGGTTCCTGGAGCGCGGCGAGCGGAACTGGTGGGCGCCGGCGGTCTTCGCGACCCTGCCGGACGGCACCGACCTGCTCTATCTCGGCCTGCGCGCGCACCGCAGGGTCGGCTGACCCTGATTCACCAGGTCAGTCCGTTGAGCCGATCGGCGTCTTGCCCTCGACCGCCGGCCGTGCCTTGCCCTCGACCGCGACGCAGATCCCGAACACCCGCTCGTGCCCGGTCCAGCCGTTCACCCGACCCCGGTTGTTGCTGATCTGCACGCGCCCGTTCGGCGTGTCCAGCGCCGAGACCAGGTGCAGATAAGTCGCCCCGGCCACCCGCGCGAGCACGATGTCGCCGACCTCCAGCTTCGCCGGGTCCACCGGCGCCACGGTGACCAGCTGCCGGCTGCGGATCAGCGGGACCATCGACGAGCCGGCGGGCCGGAACCGGACCACGTCGCCGGCCCGGACCCTCGCCGCCATCGCGTCCAGCATCCCCATGCGCCGCAGTATCCCCGGCCGGTTCCCGCGGCCGCCACCGAATTCGGGGCCGCATTCGGGATCGCATCCGGGCGCCGAACGGGCCCGCAGGTCGCGGACGGGAGACCCTCAGCTCCCGACCGCGCCTGCGGCCCTTTCTCAAGGCCGGGCGCCCGCGGCGGGAGACAGCCGCCAGAGCGGGCGCGCGGACCGGGGGATGGTGCGGGCATCCCACCGGCCCGACTGCCGGCAGCGCGCACGGCCGGCCGGACCGCACCCCTCACGGTGCGGTGACGGCCACGGAGTCGTGCGCGGCGGGCAGGTCGGCGCGGTCGCCCTCGGGCGCCGCGACCTCGCTGCCGTCCACCCACGTGCGGCGCGGGTGGAAGTCGTCCGTCCACCAGACCAGGTCGGCGCGCGCGCCGACCTCGATCCGGCCGACGTCGGTGCGGCCGAGCGCGTCGGCCGGGACCCGGCTCGCCGCCTCGACCACCTGGGCCTCGGGCAGGCCCAGGGAGATCATGTTGCGCACCGCCAGGTCCAGCGTGAGCGCGGAGCCCGCGATCGTGCCGTCGGCGTTGCGCGGGACCCCGTCCTCCAGCACCACCGGGATGCCGGAGAGCTCGTAGGCCCCCGGCGGCATGCCGGCCGCCGCGATGGCGTCGGTGACCAGCACCACCCGCCCGCGTGCGCCGCGCCACACCAGGGTGCAGATCTCCGGCACGACGTGGTGCAGGTCCGCGATCAGCCCGCAGAAGAACCGGCGGTCCGCCATGGTGGCGCCGGGCACGCCCGGCTCGCGGTGGGCCAGGCCCCGCTGCGCGTTGAAGATGTGGGTGACCAGCGTCGCGCCGGCGTCCGCGGCGGCGGTGATCTGCGCCGCGGTGGCGTCGGTGTGCCCGACCGAGACCCGGATCCCGGCCGCGGCGAACCGGCGCACCGCGTCGAGCGCGCCGGGCAGCTCGGGGGCGAGCGTCACCATGGTCAGGATCTGCGCGCCCGGCGCGCCGAGCAGCCGGTCCACCGCCTCGGGCGTCGGCTCGGCCAGGAAGCGCTTCTCGTGCACCCCGTGCCGGACCGGCGAGAGGAACGGGCCCTCGAGGTGCAGGCCCAGCATCCGGGCGAACGGCCCGCCGGCGTGGCGGGTGCGTACCTCGATCGCCGTGTCGAGGCCCGGCACCAGCGTGTCGAGCGGCGCGGTGATGTATGTGGGCTGGTACCGGGTGACGCCGGTGGACGGCAGCCGCAGGGCCACGTAGTCCCACTGCGCGTCGTCGGCCTTGGCGAAGTCGACCCCGAACGAGCCGTTGGTCTGGATGTCGACCAGGCCCGCGGTCAGCACGCCGTCCCGCAGCTCGATGTCGGCGCGGCGCGGCAGTCCGTCCGCTCCGCCGATCCGCCCGACCTCGGTCACGCCGGTGATCACTGCGCCGTCCACGGTGACCACGACCGGGCCGATCATCCGGCCGTCGACGACGGCGCGCGGCGCGGAGATGCTGGGCACGCGGATCCTCCTGCAAGGCACCAGAGATCGGACGGAAGTGCACGGACCGGGACTGCCCGGGCCCGCCGCACGCCGTGCGGCGGGGAGCAGCCGTGACGATTGTGGACTAGACCAATCTCCGTTGTCCAGACCTCTGCCATGATTGGTCTGGACCATATCCGGTCTGTGACCGAGCGGCCCCGCCGCCGTGAGGCGCGTCCTCAGCCGAGCCGCGCCGCCACGGCCTGCAGTGCCACCTCGACCCGCGCGAACTGCTCCTGCTTCAGGTCGGCCCGGGCGGCCAGGCGCAGCCGGGAGCGCCCGTCCGACACCGACGGCGGTCGGAAGCATCCGACCGCGACGCCGTGCTCCGCGCACACCTGCGCGAGCTCCACCGCCCGCCGCGGGTCGCCCACCAGCACCGAGGTGACCGAGCCCTGCGGCGCGGTGGCCTCGAGGCCCGCCGCGGCCGCCAGCCCGGCGAGCCGCCGCGCGTTCGCCCGCACCTGCCCGGCGAGCCGGGGCTCGGCCGTCAGGATCCGCAGCGCCTCGGCCGCGGCGCCGACGCAGGCCGGGGCCAGCGCGGTGTCGAAGATGAACGGCCGCGCCGCGTCGATCAGGTGGTCGACCACCGCGCGCGGCCCGACCACCGCCCCGCCCTGCGATCCGAGGGCCTTCGACAGCGTCGCGGTGAACACCACGTCGGGCGCCCCCGCAAGCCCGGCCGCCTGCACCGCGCCCCGGCCGCCGTCGCCGAAGACGCCCACGGCGTGCGCCTCGTCCACGACGAGCACCGCCCGGTGCTTCCGGCAGACCTCCGCGAGCCGCGCGAGCGGCGCCAAGTCGCCGTCCACGGAGAAGACGGAGTCGGTCACGACATACGCGCGCTCCTCTTCGCGCTTCTCGAGCGCCTGTGCGACCTCGTCCACGGCGGCGTGCCCGACGATCTGCACCCGCGCCCGCGACAGCCGCGCGGCGTCGATCAGCGAGGCGTGGTTCAGCGCCTCCGACACGATCAGGTCGCCGCGCCGGGCCAGGCCGGAGATCAGGCCCAGGTTGGCCAGGAACCCGGAGGAGAACACCAGCGCGGCCTCGGCGCCGAGGAACCCGGCCAGCTCCCGCTCCAGGTCCGCGTGCGCCTGCGTGGTGCCGGTCACCAGCCGCGAGCCGGTCGAGCCGCCGCCCCACACCCGCGCCGCGTCCGCGGCCGCCGCGGCCAGCCTCGGGTCCCGGGACAGCCCCAGGTAGTCGTTGCCGGCCAGGTCCACCGCGATCCCGCCGCCGTCGGCCTGCCTCGGCCGCAGCCGCCGCCGGAGCCCCTGCGCCTCCCGCTGCCGCGCGTAGTCGGAAAGCCAGGCCAGCGGCTCACCGCCCGCTGTGCCCCCTGTGCCGCCGCCTGCCGCCGCGCCGGCCTGCGCACCGCCCGTTCGACCGCCCAACGCTTGGCTCTCCTCACCGCTCCGGGCCTGGGATACTTGGCCAATGCCGTCCATGAACGACCTGGTTCGCGCCCAGACGACGCTCGACGTCCAGGATCTCGAATGGCTGCACCTCATTGTGGCGGACTGGCAGCTGCTGGCCGACCTCTCCTTCGCCGACCTGGTGCTCTGGGTCCCCACCGCGGACGAGACCCGCTACGTGGCGGTGGCCCAGATGCGCCCGAACACCGGCCCCACCTCCTACGTCGAGGACCTGGTCGGCCACGTCGTGCCGCGCGGCAAGCGCCCGCTGCTGGACCAGGCCCTGGACGAGGGCCGCATCATCCGCGAGGGCGATCCAGAGTGGCGCGAGGCAGTTCCCGTGCGCGTCGAGGCGATTCCTGTACGCCGGCTCGAGCGCGTCATCGCGGTGATCGGCCGCAACACCAACCTGCTGACCGCGCGCACGCCCAGCCGGCTGGAGCTGACGTACCTCCAGACCGCCTCCGACCTGGCCCAGATGATCGCCACCGGCCGGTTCCCCTACCCGAACTCGCGCAGCCACCTCGACGCGATGCCCCGGGTCGGCGACGGCATGCTGCGCCTCGACGCGGACGGCACGGTCAGCTACGCCAGCCCGAACGCGGTCTCCGTCTTCCACCGGCTCGGCCACGCCGCGGACCTGGTCGGCGCGCACTTCGGCCGGCTCTGCGAACAGCTCGCCCCGGTCGAGGGCCCGGTGGACGAGCCGCTGGCCTCGGTGGTCGCCGGCCGGCTGGCCCGGGACACCGAGCTGGAGGCGCCGGACGGGTCGATGCGGATCCGCACCATCCCGCTGTGCCCGCTCGGCGAGCAGGTCGGCGCGCTGGTGCTGGTCCGGGACGTGACCGAGCTGCGCCGCCGGGACCGGGAGCTGGTGAGCAAGGACGCCACCATCCGGGAGATCCACCACCGGGTCAAGAACAACCTGCAGAGCGTCGCCGCGCTGCTGCGGCTGCAGGCCCGGCGGCTGGACGAGCCGCGCGGCCGGGCCGCGCTGAACGAGGCGGTGCGCCGGGTCGGCTCGATCGCGATCGTGCACGAGACGCTGTCGCAGACCCTGGACGAGCGGGTGCAGTTCGACGAGATCGCCGACCGGGTGCTGGCCATGGTGCTGGACTACTCGGCGGCCACCGGCTCCGGCGCCGGCTCGCGCCCGCCGGGGGCGAAGGTCAGCTGGCGCCGGGTGGGCAGCTTCGGCGTGCTGCCGGCCCAGATCGCCACCCCGCTGGCGATGGTGCTGACCGAGCTGATCCAGAACGCCTTCGAGCACGGCCTGGCCGACGCCGGCTCGCGGCTGGAGATCACCGCGGTGCGCTCGGGCGGCCGGCTGGCCATCATGGTGGCCGACGACGGGCGCGGGCTGCCGCCCGGCTTCGACCCGCAGAACGCGGGGAACCTGGGGCTGCAGATCGTCCGGACCCTGGTGGCGGGGGACCTCGGCGGCGCCTTCGACATGACGCCCCGGGAGGGCGGCGGCACGGCGGTCACGCTCGACCTGCCGGTCAAAGAAAGCGAAAAGAATCAATCTGCTTGACGTCAACGGCCGGGCCCGCTCGCCGGACGACGCAGGGTTCTGTGACGAAACTGTGACACGGCCCGCCGGAGCGACACCGCCGCGAAGAGGCACCGCCGCAAAGGGAACGGCCGGCGGGACTCCCTCGATAGTGAGGGATCCCACCGGCCGTCAGGTCCGTCCGAACCGGGCCCGGGTGGATGGTCTCCACCGCATGGTCCCGGCTCGGGTCGCCGCGGCGAGCGCGGCGCCGGTTTCACACTGGCTGTCGATGGTGCTCAGCGGTTCCGGTCTCATAGGGCCGCCGGTTGTGACTAGGCCATCCGGGAACGGGCGCGGGCGGCGCGGCGCTTCAGCGCACGGCGTTCGTCCTCGCTCATCCCGCCCCAGACTCCGGCGTCCTGCCCGGACTCCAGCGCCCACTGGAGGCACTGGTCGACGACGTCGCAGCGGCGGCACACAGCCTTGGCTTCCTCGATCTGCAGCAGTGCCGGACCGGTGTTCCCGATGGGGAAGAACAGCTCCGGGTCCTCGTCGCGGCACGCGGCGCGGTGGCGCCAGTCCGTCATTGGTCTTACTCTCCTCGATCGCAGTGGCGCGGTCCGCCCGGCAGGCGGCCGCGGTTGACGTATAACCCCGCGCCCTCGCGCGAATCCGGGCGGCGCGCCCGGATCGGCTTGTGCGCTCGTGTCGTGGTAGCGGGCGTCCCACGCCGCGGGGACGTGGCGCCCGTTCGGTCGTGCCCCCGGTGTCGCCACCACTCGCGCACCGGACCCCATTCAATGCAGACGCGCCGCGAAGTGTTCCCGTTTCACCGGCCCGGCCCGGGCGGTGAGCCTGGGCCGTTCCTTGTGAATGTGAACGCTTTCACGAGCGTCTCCGACCGGACCGGCGGGTCTGCGGAACAGACCACGGCTGGAACGAGCGGGGAGTTTTTGAAGCCTGCCGCCCGACCTGGGCCGGTGGGAGTTTCCGTGCCGCCCGAGCTTTCCAGCGTCTGTTGTCCAGAGTCTGGTGCTTCCGGGCCGTTCGGGGGCTGGTCTTCGCGGCCCTGGTGAATTAACACCGATGAGTTAACATCGATGAATTAACACCGACAGCAAAAACCCTGACGTCTGCACCAACGCTTCGTGACCGGCGGCTATTCCCGCCGGTCTCCGACCGTCGCTGCGGAGCGATCACGGTCCTGCTGCAAGGCCTCATTAAGCCTGACAGGCGGGGGCCGACGACACAAGGGTTTGGACAGGCCCATTTCGTTTCTCAGGTGTCTTTTGAGTCACACCTTCCCTTCGAAGGCGGGTGGTGCGCGGGCGCGCGGGGTGTCGAAGGTACCTGTCAAGCGGGCGCGAAATGTGCTTCCCCGCAGGGAGCCGGCCCGCGATCAGTACATCACGCGAAGACGCGCAGTGCAGCGGGAACACTACGGAAAGTCACACGTTCGCGTGTCCCCAGGTAGTCGCCGTCCACTTGGAAAGCGACCGGGCGTGCGCCCGAAAGGGTGATCTCCGGCAAGTCGTGTCGGATCAGCACGCCGCGGTCCCGCTCGAGCCGGCGCGAGTTCGCCAGCAGCCGGCCGACCGTCCGCCAGACCGGCACCAGCCGCATCGAGGACAGCCCGAACAGGTCGAGACCGGTGTCGAACCCGGCGTCCGGGGTGGCCAGGATCGGCCGGTTGCCGAGGTAGGTCCACGGCGCGGTGTTCGCCAGCGCGGCCATGAACAGCGGCGGCAGCTCCACACCCGCCGCCTCGGCGGTGATCGGCGGGTTCTTCCGGTCCATGCGGCGCCAGTACTCGCTGAGCGCCGAGCGCATGTAGAGCGTCCCCGTGGAGCGCCGGCCGGCGGCCCGCTGCCGCTCCACCTCGCCGACCACCGCGGCGTCGAAGCCGAAGCCGGCCGAGAAGGTGAAGTAGCGGTCCTCCTTCTCGTCGTCCGACCGGGCGGCGCCGACCGAGACCATCCTGGTGCGCCCCTCGCGCAGATAGCTCAGCAGCGCGCCGGTCGCCTCAACCGCGTCGTTCGGCAGGCCGAGCGCGCGGGCGAACACATTCGTCGAGCCGCCCGGCACCACGGCGACCGCCGGCAGCCCGGCCGCCGGGCCGTCCGCCAGCAGCCCGGTGACCACTTCGTTCACCGTCCCGTCCCCGCCGAACGCGATGACGAGGTCCATCCCGTCCGCCGCGGCCTCGCGGGCCAGGTCGGCGGCGTGCCCGCGCCGCTCGGTGCGCGCCGTGCGCAGCTCGAGCACCGAGGAGAGCGCGCCGACCAGCACCTGCGAGGTGCGCTCCGACGTGCTCGTCGCCTTCGGGTTCATCACCAGCAGGGCCCGGCGCGCGGGAGCGGCCGCGCCGCCGTCCCGTATCGCATCGGCTTCGGCCGCACCGACCTCGGCCGCCGTGCCGTCCGCAGCCGCTGCGGCCCGCCCGTTCTCGCGCGCCGGGCCGTGGTTGTCGGACATGCTGCAACAGTAATGCCTGATCGTCCCCGAGGTCGGCGGTAGCCCCACCGCCCGGCCGGGCGCCGCCCCGCCCGACAGATCGACAACTCGCGGCGGTACCCTGCCGGACATGCCCCCCGTAAAGAGGCAAGCACCGAGCAGTTCAGCCCGTTCCCCGCGCCCGGCCGGCAAGCCGGCGACCGGGCAACGCAGCGCGGCGTCCCCGAAAGCGCAGCCCGCCAAGGCCGGGCCGGCGAAGGCGTCGCCGGCCGCGGCGCGGTCCCCGAAGGATTCGAAGGCTGCGAAGACCGCCCCGGCGAAGGCGCAGCCCGCCGGGACCGGCCCCGAAGTGTCGGCACAGCAGTCAGTGGAGCAATCGGCGCAGGAACCGGCGCGTCCGCTGCCCGTGCTCGTCGCCGCGGCCCTGACCGGACTGATCGGCGCGGTGATCGTGGCCTACGGGACCTATCTCGTGATCGCCGGGTTCACCGGGCAGCCGGTGCTTCGCGGGCGGGCCGAGCTGGCCGGGGTGATCTTCCTGCTGTTCGGCCTCGGCGTCGCCTGGGCCGCCCGCGGGCTGGGCCGGCTGCAGCCGTGGGCGCGCACGCCGTCGCTGCTGACCCAGCTGATGCTGCTCGGCGTCGCCTACTGGATGCGGCAGGGCGGCATGGACCTGTGGGCCCTCGTCTCGCTCGTGGTGGGCCTCGGCGGCGCGACCCTGCTCTTCCTGCCGTCCTCGCACCGGGTTCTGAGCCGCGACGTGCGCTGACGCCGACGGCGATGCCCCGTCACCTGACGGGGCATCGGTCATTCGTCGACCAGCAGTTTCTCCCGCAGCTGCGCGAGCGTCCGGGCCAGCAGCCGCGAGACGTGCATCTGCGAGATGCCGATCTCCTCGGCGATCTGCGACTGCGTCATGTTCCCGAAGAACCGCAGCAGCAGGATCCGCTTCTCCCGCGCCGGCAGCTGCTCGAGCAGCGGCTTGAGCGACTCGCGGTACTCGACCCCCTCCAGCGCCTCGTCCTCGCTGCCCAGCGAGTCGGCCACGGCCGGCGACTCGTCGTCCCCGGACTCCGGCACGTCGAGCGACAGGGTCGAGTAGGCGTTCGCCGACTCCAGGCCCTCGAGGACCTCCTCCTCGCTCAGCGTGAGGTGCGCGGCGAGCTCGGCCACGGTGGGGGAGCGGCCGTTGCGCTGGGACAGCTCGCTGGTCGCCGCGGTCAGCGAGAGCCGCAGCTCCTGCAGCCGCCGCGGTACCCGCACCGCCCAGCCCTTGTCCCGGAAGTGCCGCTTGATCTCCCCGATGATCGTCGGGGTCGCGTAGGTGGAGAACTCGACGCCGCGCAGCGGGTCGAACCGGTCCACCGACTTGATCAGGCCGATGGTGGCCACCTGGGTCAGGTCGTCCAGCGGCTCGCCGCGGTTGCGGAACCGCCGGGCCAGGTGCTCGACCAGCGGAAGGTGCATGCGCACCAACTGCTCGCGGATCTGCACCCGCGCCGGGTCCTGCCCGTCGAGTTCACTCATCCGGCGGAACAGCTCGCGGGCCTCGGCATGCGCGGCGGCGTGCGCGGAACTGCGCTCGGTCTGGTGCGGCGCCCGCGCCGGAGCGCTCTCGCTGTCGGACGGGCCGGGCACCGCGGGCCCCTCCGGGCCCGGGCCTGTGGCGTTCACGCCGGTGTCGTCCGCGTCCTCGGCGGCCGGCGTCGTCGGAGTCTGGGCGGTGGTCACGCTGCCGTCGTCTCCGCGCCCTCGCGCCGCTTCACCATGGTGATCGCGACGGTCCTGCCGTCCTCGTCGGTGACCGCGTCCACCTCGCCGGCCAGCGCGGTCAGCACGGTCCAGGCGAAGGTGTCCCGGGCCGGCGGCCTGCCGTCCTCGGTCGGCGCGCACACGGTGATCGCCAGCGAGTCCCAGGCCAGGTCGAACCTGCAGGTCAGGCTCGCGCCCTCGACCGCCTTCTGAAGCAGCATCGCGCACGACTCGTCGACCGCGATGCGCAGGTCCTCGATCTCGTCGAGGGTGAAATCGAGGCGGGCCGCGAGCCCCGCCGTGGCCGTGCGCAGCAGCGCGAGATACGCCCCGTCCGCGGGGATGCGCACCTCGACGAAGTCGCGCTCGTCCACCGCAGTGACGCCCCCGGCGCCAACCGCGCCGCCGGAAGTGCCGCCCTCGGTTGCCTCTCCTAGCTCCACTGCCTGCCTCCACATCCTGGGCCAAGGCGTCCACGCGCCCACGCCGACCGCACGAATCGTATGCAGCGGCGGCCCGTCACCGACACGAAAGTACCTCGAGCGGGGGATGGCTGTCGCGCATAACACAGCGAAGAGTTGTCCGTGCCCGTCACACTGTCACCCTGTCAGATGGCCGCCGGACGCACCGCGGCCCGCGGCGAGCCGGTGTCGCCGCGGGCCGCCCGTGCGACAGCCGGCCGGATCAGGCCTGCTTGGTCTCCCAGAAGATCTTGTCGATCTCGGCGATCAGGTCCAGCAGCTTCTGCCCGGTCTTCGGGTCGTTCGAGCCCTTCACGCCGCTCGCGCCCGCGGCCTTCGTCGCGTCGTTGAACAGCGTGTGCAGCTGGGGGTACTTCTCGAAGTGCGGGGCCTTGAAGTAGTCCGTCCACAGCACGTCCAGGTGGTGCTTGACCAGCTCGGCGCGCTGCTCCTTGATCTGGATCGCCCGAATGCGGAAGTCCGGGTCCTCATTGCCCTGGTACTTCTCCTGGATCGCCTTGACCGACTCGGCCTCGATCCGGGCCTGCGCCGGGTCGTATACACCGCACGGCAGGTCGCAGTGCGCGGAGGCGGTCACCTTGGCGGCGAAGATGCGCATGTCCTTCGGTCCCCTTCGTGGTTCGACGGGTTTGGTCCGGCTCCGAGCCTACTGCTCGGGGTAGGGCGCCGCGCCGCGTGGGATCATCGCCGGCGTGGACAGCGCGCAGGGACTGCTGCCGCTGGGGATCGCCAGGATCTCCGGCGCGTCGATGGTGCCCACGCTCTACGACGGGGACACCGTGCTGGTCAGATATCGCGCGCGGATCCGTCCGGGTGACCTGGTGCTGGCGCTCGACCCGCGGCGTCAGGATTGCGCCGGCGGGGCGCCCGACCGGGGCCTGATTCTGGTCAAACGGGCGACCCGGCGGCAGGACGGGGGATGGTGGCTGCTGGCCGACAACCCGTTCGCGCCGGGCGACTCGCGGCAGTTCGGCGCGGTCCCGGAGCGGCTCGTGCTCGGCCGGGTCGTGCTCCGACTCAGGCCCTTGCGGCGCCCCGATGGGGCCGGCGAGCGGTCCGAGGCGCGCGGCGCGCTGCAGCGCCGTCTCAGAAGCCTGCGGACGGCCCTTCCGGGCCTCAGGCGCCGGCGGTAGCGAGCGCGGCCTCGCGCCGGCGGGCCCGGTAGGCGGCGACGTTCGCCCGAGTGGCGCAGCGCTCCGAGCAGTAGCGGCGGGACCGGTTCGTCGAGGTGTCGATGAATACGTCGCGGCACGGCGCGGCCTGGCACACCCCGAGCCGGTCCATTCCCACCTCGGTGGCCTGGACGGCCAGGCCCATGCAGGCCTTGGCGCCGTAGGCGGCCGCCGTGGACGGCGAGCCCTCGGCCAGATGCAGGTGCCAGTCGGTACCGTCGTGCCCGGAGATCTGCGGCCGGATGGGGTACTGCTCGAGCAGCCGGTTCAGCTCGCCGACCGCGTCGGTCGCCCGGCTCGCGTCCACCGCGTCGAAGACGGCGCGCAGCCGCTGCCGCAGGGAGCGGAGCTGGGCCAGGTCCGCCTGGCTGAGCTTGCCGCAGGCACCCTGCCGCGACAGCAGCGCCCGCGCGTCGTCGACCGTCGTCAGGCGGTCCTGTCCGCGGTACGGATCAGCCGTGTTGACGAGCTGAACGGCTCGGTCCGCATAGGATGCGAGTTCCACAGCGTTGACCTCGGTCGGTGATATTGAGCCCGGCCCCGCGAACCGGGCCCGGTGCTGCTTTCCGCATACGGTACGCGATCGAGGCGTGTAAGGGCAGACTCACGCAACCCGAACACCCCCATGCGCCCTTGGCAGAACCCCTATTTCCGGCCTCCACCCGGCTCGGACGACAAATGTCACACACCCCGAGCGCCAGAGCCGGTAGATACTTCGGCCGTGCGGGCATTAAAGTCGTCTTACCGGCGCGGTGCGACGCGCCGGGACCCTTCCGGCTGGAATCCACCCTCCTTCGAGCCGCGAGTGTGAGAATCACAGTGTCCGGACACCCACGGCTGCCGGCGGACTGAGACCGCGCTTCACCAACCCTCGCGCGGTAGTCCCCGGGTCCCGCATTCACACCCGACATCGATTTCGACGGCGCCTCGACGAATCCGGCTTTCGCGCGGCCGGCCGCGGGGACGCCGGTGATTACTCCGGAGGATGTTCCATGGTCGGCCAGTCCATTCCGGTGCGGCAGGTGTTGCCCCCCCAGGCCTCGGGCGGACCGTCCCGGCCGGCGCCGCAGCCGAGCGTCGAGCCGGTTTTCGAGCTGCACCGCGGCGGCAAGATGGAGGTCGCCGCGACCGTCCCGCTGCGCGACCGCGGCGACCTGTCGCTGGCTTACACGCCGGGCGTGGCCCAAGTGTGCAGCGCAATCGCCGCGCAGCCCGAGCTGGCGCACGACTACACCTGGAAGGCGAACACGGTGGCCGTGGTCACCGACGGGACCGCGGTACTCGGCCTCGGCGACATCGGGCCGCTCGCGGCGCTGCCGGTGATGGAGGGCAAGGCGATCCTGTTCAAGCAGTTCGGCGGCGTGGACGCGGTGCCGATCTGCCTGGACTGCACGGACACCGACGAGCTGGTCGAGACGGTGGTGCGGCTCGCGCCGGCCTTCGGCGGGATCAACCTCGAGGACATCTCCGCGCCGCGCTGCTTCGAGATCGAGCGGCGGCTGCGCGAGCGGCTGGACATCCCGGTCTTCCACGACGACCAGCACGGCACCGCGATCGTGCTGCTGGCCGCGCTGCGCAACGCCGCGGTGGTCACCGGCCGCCCGCTCGGCGCGCTGCGCGGGGTGATCTCCGGCGCCGGCGCTGCCGGGGTCGCCATCGCCAAGATCCTGGTCGAGGCCGGGATCGGCGACGTCGCGGTGGCCGACTCCAAGGGCATCGTGCACGCCGGGCGGACCGACCTGAACGCGATCAAGCGGGAGCTGGCCTCGTACACCAACCGGGACGGGCGCTCCGGCTCGCTCGAGCAGGCGCTGGACGGCGCGGACGTGTTCATCGGCGTCTCGGCCGGCACCGTGCCCGAGGCGGCGGTCGCCACGATGGCGCCGGACTGCATCATCGCCGCCATGGCGAATCCGGACCCGGAGATCCACCCGGACGTGGCGCGCAAGTACGCCGCGGTGGTGGCCACCGGCCGCTCGGACTTCCCGAACCAGGTCAACAACGTGCTGGCGTTCCCCGGCGTCTTCGCCGGCGCGCTCTCCGTGCGCGCCTCGGCGATCACCGAGAACATGAAGCTCGCCGCCGCCGACGCGCTGGCCGCGGTGGCCGCCGACGAGCTCTCGGCGGACCACGTGATCCCCTCGCCCTTCGACCCGCGGGTCGCCCCGGCCGTTGCCGGCGCGGTCGCCGCGGCGGCCCGAGCGGACGGCGTCGCGCGGCGCTGACGCCGGTCTGACAGATACCGCTGGATATCGCTGGGGCCGCGGCGCCGTGCCACGCACGACGCCGCGGCCTCATCCGTCGCTGCTCGCCTCCGGCCATCTGGCCGGGCCTGCGTTCCGTCGGTAGATTGCGGCACGGGAGGCCGGGGGCGGCGCCGCACGGCGGACCCTTCTCCACCGGTCTGGCGCGGGGCGTCCGGTTTGAGCCATCCCGCCGCCGATGTCTGGATGTCCTGCGGTTGAGCTTGGAAGCTGGGTCGCCGGGGCACCCGGTGCCGGGCCGCGGTCCGGCCGGGGCCCTGTCGGCATCCTGGTTACCGGTCAGTAAGGTGGGGTTGTGTTCGCCGTATACGCAGCATCGATCGACAAGGACGAGCCGCTCAAGGGCCTTCGCTCGGGCGAGCTGCCCGAGCCGGAGCCGCGCGAGTTCTGGACCACCGTCGAGGTGAGGGCAGCCGCGCTGAACCACCACGACCTGTGGTCGCTGCGCGGAGTCGGGCTGCCGGCCGACCGGCTGCCGATGATCCTCGGCTGCGACGCCGCCGGGGTCGACGAGGACGGCAACGAGGTGGTGATCCACGCCGTGGTCGGCGAGACCGGGCACGGCGTGCCGTCCGGGGAGCGGCCGACCATCCTGACCGAGCTGTACCAGGGCACCTTCGCCGAGAAGGTGGCGGTGCCGCGGTGGAACCTGCTGCCGAAGCCGGCCGAGCTGTCGTTCGAGGAGGCGGCCTGCCTGCCGACGGCGTGGCTGACGGCGTATCGGATGCTCTTCACCCGTTCGGACCTGCGGCCGGGCGACTCGGTGCTGATCCAGGGCGCCGGCGGCGGCGTGGCGACCGCGCTCATCGTGCTGGCCCGCGCTGCAGGCTTCCGGGTCTGGGCCACCTCGCGCTCGGAGAAGAAGCGGGCCCGCGCGCTCGAGCTCGGCGCGCACGAGGCGTTCGAGTCCAACGCGCGGCTGCCCGAGCGGGTGGACGCGGTCATGGAGACCGTCGGCGCGGCCACCTGGGCGCACTCGGTCGCCTCGGTGCGCGAGGAGGGCACCATCGTGATCTCCGGCGCGACCTCGGGCCCCAACCCGGCGGCCGCGCTGACCCGGGTCTACTTCCACCAGCTGCGCATCATCGGCTCGACCATGGGCTCGCGCGACGAGCTGCGCGGGCTGTTGAACTTCTGCGCGGTCACCGGCGTGCGGCCGGTCATCGACTCGATCCATCCGCTGCGCGAGGCCGCCGACGGCTTTTCCGCGATGCTGGCCGGCGAGCTGGTCGGCAAGGTCGTCTTCACGGTTCCGCGGTCGGGGCAGGCGGCGGCGTGACCGCTCCGCCGCCGGCCCGGACGCGACAACCCGGCGCCCCGAGGGCGCACTGGGCGGTCTGGGCCGTGGCGGCGGCGGTATGCGCGATCGACCAGGGAACCAAGGCCCTTGTGCTGGCGCTGGATCCGTCATCCGCGGATCGCCGCGGCGGCGGCCTGCTCTCGGTCCACCTGCTGCGCAACACCGGCGCCGGCTTCGGGATCGGCGCCGGCCACCCTGTCGTGATCACCATTGTGGCGGCCGCGGCCACCGTCGTCGTGCTCGTGCTGCTGTGGTCCGCCGGGAGCCGCGCGGCGGCGCTCTGCTGGGCCGTCGTGCTCGGCGGCGCGCTGGGCAACCTCGCTGACCGCATGCTCCGCTCGCCGGGGCCGGGCCTCGGCGCCGTCGTCGACTGGATCCGCGTGGACGGCTACCCGGCCACGTTCAACCTCGCCGACGTGGCGATCCGCGCCGGCTCCGTCGCAGCGGTGGTCGCCATGATCGTGAGCGGGCGGCGGGCGCAGCGGCGCGGAACGGCCCCGGGAACAGCCGCGACAACAGCCGAGCTGAATACGCCTCAGGTCCCTGCCGACTGATCGAGCCCGCACTCGTCCTGCGTGGGCTGGCCCCTCGAACGCCGGATGCCGGACCCGCTCAGCCCCCTGACTGAGCGGGTCCGGCATATTCGCCCCTCCGGTGGCGGCCGCTACGCCTGCGGCGGCGTGTCGCGCGGCTCGTCCGGGTCTGTGCCTGGCTCTGTGCTCGGCTCCGGTCCGGCCGGGTGACCCGGTTCGGCGCCCTCGGCCGGTCCCGCGGATCCGCTAGGCGCGGCCTCATCCGGCTCCGGCGCCGGCGCGGAGGAGCGCGCGCCGAAGTCCGGCCGGCCGGCCTCGAACAGGTCACGCAGGTCGTTGAGCGTCGAGTGCAGGATCTCGTGGGCCGTGCCCAGGCTCTCCTCGTTCAGCGGGCCGTGCCGCCGGGCCGCGTCGGCCAGCGCTCCGCCCTCCCGGCGCAGGTCGGTGAACAGGCTCTGCAGCTGCGGGCCGAACCGCTCCCATTCCCGGCGCGGGTCCCAGTCGTGCGGACGGCCGCGGCCCTTGGCCCGGTCCTGGTGCTTGCCCTCGTGCCGGTGCTGCTTCTCCCGCGCCTGCCCGGCGTCGTCCGGGACGGCGTCGGACGGCTCGGACTCGGTGTGACCGGGGTGCTCGTAGGGCGCGTGGTGCTGCTGCGGCGGCGAGGTGATCCAGGACAGCAGGCCCATCCAGGTCTCCGCGTTCCACGGCTGGCCCATCGGGCCGCTCCAGCTCCGGCGCTGCTCGCGCCACTGCTGGTCCCACTGCTCCTTCCACTGCCGCGCCCACTGCTCCTTCCAGGCGCGCTGCCAGTCCTTCCACTGGTCCCGCTGGTCGCGCCGGCTGCCGTGGTCCTGCTCCCACTCCCGCCGGTGGTGCTCCTCGCGCCAGCGCTCCTGCTCGCGGAAGGCTTGAGCCTGCTGCCGCCAGTAGTCGGCCTGCTCGCGCCGCCACTGCCGCCAGTTCTCCTGCTGCTCGCGGCGCCAGGCGCGCCACTGCTCGCGGGTCCAGTCCGAGGAGGTCGACGGCGGCGCGCCGATCGGCGGCTCGGGCGGCTCCGGCGCGGCCGGGCGGCCGGGCGCCGCGTCCTGCGGCCCGCCTTCCCGCGCGCGCTGCTCGTCCTGCTCCTCTTCCCGCTGTCGCTGCTGAGTCTGCGCGGCCTCGGCCTCGAGCTGCTCGCGCACCGTGCGGGCCGACTCGCGGACCTCGTCGCGGATGCCCTCGGCCAGGTCGTGCACCGAGGCGCGGATCTCGCTCTCCAGCGCCTCGAGCTCGCCGGCCTTCGCGGCCAGCTCGGCCCGGCCGGCGTCGGTGATGTGGTAGACCTTCCGGCCGCCGTCGGTCTCGTGCCTGATCAGCCCTTCGGACTCAAGGCGGGCCAGGCGCGGGTACACGGTGCCCGCGCTGGGCGCGTAAAGGCCGGCGAACCGCTCACGCAGCTGCTGAATGATCTCGTAACCGTGCCGCGGGCTCTCGTCCAACAGCTTGAGCAGGTAGAGCCGCAGGCGGCCGTGGCCGAAGACCGGGGTCATCGCGCGTCCTCGTTGTTGTCGTCGTCGTTCTGGTTGTCTGGCACCTGGTCGCGGATATCGCCGGGCGCCGTGTTGTCAGGGTTGTCAGGCTCAGGCACTGCGTCCTCCGGTTCCGCGGAATCCTCCATCGGGCCGCGCCGCAGCAGCGTCACCGAGCCGGAGACGGTCTTGCCGTACAGCCGGGCCTCGCCGGAGCCGATCCGGCCGCTGAGCCGGCGCACGCCGCTCGTCCCGTGGCCGTTGAGCACGCCCACCTCGTCGAAGGCGCTGGCCACCCGCCCGTTCGAGGTGACCAGGTCGACGTCGACGTCCGGCTCGTGCGGCAGCCGCACCTTGATGGCGCCCGAGATGCAATGGAGCTTGACCGAGGAGGGCACCGGGTCCTCCAGGTCGATCATGATCGCGCCGGAGATCGCCGAGACGTCGATGGTCCCGCCGGTCCCGCCGAGCACGGTGATCTCGCCGGACGCTGCCTTAACGGACAGGTCGCCGGTCACCTGCTCCACGGTGACCGCGCCGGACACCGTGCCGACTCGGGCGCGGCCGTGCACCTCGGCCAGCGTCACATCGCCGGAGACGCCCTTGATCTCGACCCGCTCGTGGAAGTTCGAGACGGTCAGCGGCCCGGACACCAGCCGGGCGTCGACCAGGCAGTCCGGCGGCACCGCGAGGCTGAGCTCGGCGGTCATCCGGCGCCCCCCGCACAGCCAGTTCAGCACGCCCGGCCGGCGGTCCTCGCCGTGCTTGACGACCAGCTCGCCGCCCTCCAGCGTGATCCGCACCGGCTGCTCGGTCGCCCGCGCCACCTCGATCGACGGTGGCCCGTCGGAGCCCACGATGTTGACCTTCCCGGCGATCGCCGCCAACCGCAGCGAGCGCACCGGCTCGTCGAACTCGATGCGATAGGGGTCCTCGGTGAACTCGCCGATCGTGCTCCAGGTACCCATGCTCTCCGCGGCCTCCCCGCCTCGTGCTCACGATGTATCGCGTCTTTCACTACCCACGATATATCGCGTCTTCCAAAAGTCAAGGACGCCTGGTCAGGCGCGCCTCCGGCCGACCGGATCGAGCCCCGCAACACGCCCGCGGGCGGCGGTCGTCCGAAACCATCTGCCGCCAACATAGTCCGCCATCATGAGATGTGAGGCCCAGTCAGCCCATTCGGCTGCCCGGCGTCCGCCGCGCCCGCGCAGACGAGGCCGGGACGGACCGTCTCCGGTCCGCCCCGGCCTCGCTGGCGCTGTATCGGCGCTGTGTCAGTCCTCGTCGCCGTCGTCCTCGTCGTCGAGCCGGGCCAGCCAGGTGGCCAGCCGCTCGACCGGGGTCTCGAACTCCGGGTTCAGGTCGACGAACTCGCGCAGCCGCTCGGCGAGCCAGGCCAGGGAGACCTCCTCCTCGCCGCGCCGCTTGTCGAGCTCCTCGATCCCGCGGTCGGTGAAGTACATCGCGCTCGGTCCCGTCCGCCGGGTCAGCCGGCGAAGGCGTCGTCGACGACTTGCCGCTGCTCGACCTCGTGCCGCTTGGCCGAGCCGACCGCCGGCGAGGAGGACGCGGTGCGGGAGACGCAGGCCAGCTGCCGCCCGCCGAGGCCCGGCGCCAGGTTCAGCGCGACGAACGGCCAGGCGCCCTGGTTGGCCGGCTCCTCCTGCACCCAGCGCAGGTCCGCGGCGGCCGGGAAGTTGGCGATCTCCTTGGCCAGCTCGGCGGCCGGCAGCGGATAGAGCCGCTCGGCCCGCAGGATCGCGGTGTCCTTGATCCCCTCCTTGTCCCGCCGGGCCACCAGGTCCCAGTAGACCTTGCCGGAGCAGACCAGGATCTTGCGCACGCCGGCCGGGTCGACCTTGCGGTCGCCGATCACCGGCAGGAACTCGCCCGCGGTGAACTCCTCCACCCGCGAGGTCGCCGTCTTCAGCCGCAGCATCGACTTGGGCGTGAAGACCACCAGCGGCTTGTGCGCCGGGTTCAGCGCCTGCCAGCGCAGCAGGTGGAAGTAGGACGAGGGCAGCGAGGGCACCGCGACCGTCATGTTGTTCTGCGCGCACATCTGCAGGTACCGCTCGATCCGGGCCGAGGAGTGGTCCGGGCCCTGGCCCTCGTAGCCGTGCGGCAGCAGCAGCACCACGCCGGAGTGCTGGCCCCACTTCTGCTCACCGGAGGAGATGAACTCGTCCACGATCGTCTGCCCGCCGTTGCCGAAGTCGCCGAACTGCGCCTCCCACAGCACCAGCGAGTCGGGCCGGGCCACCGAGTATCCGTACTCGAAGCCCATCGCGGCGAACTCGGAGAGCATCGAGTCGTAGACCGAGTACGTGGCCTGGTTCTCCACGAGGTAGCTGAGCGGCGTGTACTCCTGCGCGCTGCGCCGGTCCACGATCACGTGGTGCCGCTGCACGAAGGTGCCGCGGCGCGAGTCCTGCCCGGTCAGCCGGACCGGCACGCCCTCCATCAGCAGCGAGCCGAAGGCCAGCGTCTCGCCCATCGCCCAGTCGATCGTGCCGTCGTTGATCATCTGCGCGCGGCGCTGCAGCTGCGGGATGACCCGCGGGTGCGCGTCGAAGCGGTCGGGCAGGTTGACGTGCACCTCGACGATGCGCTTGACCGTCTCGTCGCTGATCGCGGTGGCGACGTGGGCCGGGAACGGGACGCCCGGGTCGCTGTGACCGTTGACGTTCTTGCCCTCGCCGGTGCCGGTCCCGCTGTCCTTGGTCTCGGTGAAGACCTGCTCCAGCTTGGCCTGGTAGTCCTTCAGCGCCGCCTCGGCCTCTTCCAGGGTGATGTCGCCGCGGCCGATCAGCGCCTCGGTGTAGAGCTTGCGCACCGAGCGCTTCGCCTCGATAAGCCGGTACATCAGCGGCTGGGTCATCGACGGGTCGTCGCCCTCGTTGTGCCCGCGCCGCCGGTAGCAGACCATGTCGATCACGACGTCCTTGTTGAACGCCTCGCGGAACTCGAAGGCCAGCTGGGCCACCCGCACGCACGCCTCCGGGTCGTCCCCGTTGACGTGGAAGATCGGCGCCTCGACCATGCGGGCCACGTCGGTGGCGTAGACCGAGGAGCGGGCCGAGGTCGGCGAGGTGGTGAACCCGACCTGGTTGTTGACCACCAGGTGGATCGTGCCGCCGGTGCGGAAGCCGCGCAGCTGCGACATGTTCAGCGTCTCGGCCACCACGCCCTGGCCGGCGAACGCCGCGTCGCCGTGCATCAGGATCGGCAGCACGGTGAACGCGGTGCCGGCCTTGTTGATGATGTCCTGCTTGGCCCGGGCGAAGCCCTCGACCACCGGGTCCACCGCCTCCAGGTGCGAGGGGTTGGCCACCAGCGAGACCTTGATCTGCTTGCCGGACAGCGCGGTGAACGTGCCGTCGGTGCCCAAGTGGTACTTCACGTCGCCGGAGCCGTGCATCGACTTCGGGTCGAGGTTGCCCTCGAACTCCTTGAACACCGCGCCGTACGGCTTGCCCACGATGTTCGTCAGCACGTTGAGGCGGCCGCGGTGCGGCATCCCGATCACGGCCTCGTCCAGGCCGTTCTCGGCCGCCGCGCCGATGATCTGGTCCAGCAGCGCGATCGCCGCCTCGCCGCCCTCCAGCGAGAACCGCTTCTGGCCGACGTACTTGACCTGCAGGAAGGTCTCGAAGGCCTCGGCGGCGTTGAGCCGGTTGAGGATGCGCAGCTGCTCCTCGCGGCTGGGCTTGCCGTTGCCGTGCTCGACCTTGGCCTGGATCCACTTGCGCTGCGCCGGATCCTGGATGTGCATGTACTCGATGCCGATCGTGCGGCAGTACGAGTCCCGCAGCACGCCCAGGATGTCCCGCAGCTTCATCAGCGGCTTGTCGCCGAAGCCGCCGGTGGCGAACTCCCGCTCCAGGTCCCAGAGGGTCAGGCCGTGCGAGACCACGTCGAGGTCCGGGTGCCGTCGCTGCTTGTACTCCAGCGGGTCGGTGTCCGCCATCAGGTGGCCGCGGGTGCGGTAGGAGTCGATCAGCTCCATGACCCGCGCGGTCTTGTTGATCTCGTTCTCGTGCGAGGCCGGGATGTCCTGCACCCAGCGCACCGGCTCGTACGGGATGCGCAGCGACTCGAAGACCTTGTCGTAGAACTCGTCCTCGCCCAGCAGCAGCCGGTGGATCGCACGCAGGAACTCGCCGGACTGGGCGCCCTGGATGATCCGGTGGTCGTAGGTCGAGGTGAGCGTCATCACCTTGCTGACCGCCAGCTTGGCCAGGGTCTCCTCGGAGGCGCCCTGGTACTCGGCCGGATACTCCATCGCCCCGACGCCCAGGATGGTGCCCTGGCCCTTCATCAGCCGCGGCACCGAGTGCACGGTGCCGATGCCGCCGGGGTTGGTCAGCGAGATGGTGGTGCCGGCGAAGTCGTCCGCGGTCAGCTTGTTGTTCCGGGCCTTGCGCACGATGTCCTCGTAGGCCTGCCAGAACTCGCGGAAGTCCATCAGCTCTGCGGCCTTGATGGAGGGCACCAGCAGCGAGCGGGAGCCGTCCGGCTTGGTCACGTCGATGGCCAGGCCCAGGTTGACGTGCTCGGGCACCACCACGGCGGGCTTGCCCTCGACCTGGTTGAAGGAGGCGTTCATGCTCGGGATCGCCTTGACCGCCTGCACCATGGCGAAGCCGATCAGGTGGGTGAAGGAGACCTTGCCGCCGCGGGCGCGCTTGAGGAAGTTGTTGACGACGATCCGGTTGTCGATCAGGAGCTTGGCCGGCACGGCGCGCACCGAGGTGGCGGTCGGCACCTCGAGCGAGATCTCCATGTTGGCCACCACGCGGGCGGCCGGGCCCTTGAGCACGGTGGTCTGCGAGCCGCCGCCGGACGGCGTCGAGGCGACCGGCGGCGCGGTGATCGCGGCGTCCCGGGGCAGGCCGCCGACCGGGGCGACGGCCAGCGGGGTCGGCTTCGCGGCGATCTCGGGGGTGGCGTCGGCCGGCGCCGGAGCGGTCGGCGCGGAGGAGGGGGTGCCGTTCGGCGAGCCGGCCGGGGCGGCGGGCGCCGCCGGGGCCTGCGCGGGCACCGCGGCGTCGGCCGGAGCGGCCGCGGAGGCGTCGGCCGCCTGCGCCCTGGCGATCGCGGCCTGGCTCTGCGAGCCGTCGGCCGGCTGGTAGTCGGCGAAGAAGTCCCACCAGGCCTTGTCCACCGACGCCGGGTCACGCAGGTACTGCTGGTAGATCTCGTCCACCAGCCACTCGTTGGGGCCGAACTCGGCGGCGGTGTGCGCCGTGTGCGGAACCTGCGCTGCCTCCCCGGCGCCTGTCGGCGCCGGCTCGGTCGGAGTCGTCGGGGTTGACGCTGACGTGGACTGTGGCGACACGGCGGATTCCGCCCTCTTCCGGTTCATAGATCCGTGTATCCTGCGTGGCGCTGCCGGAGCGGCTGGTGGCCGTCCGGCAGCTTGCTGCCGAAAGTCGAGCGGCCCGCGTTTCGCCGGTGGGCCCTGCGGGTACTCCCATTCGGGCATGCGGTCACTCAGGCTACGCCGTTTTGCGCTCGGTTCCGACCCGTACCCGCCCCGGCGCGACGAGCATCACACCCACCTCCCGCTTTACCACCCGGTCTGACGATCTTCGCCTGGTCCCAACTGACTATGGACTTGGCGGTACTTCGTCCACGGGCGGCGCCGTGAGCCGGTTCAGTGACCACCGCTGCTGCTTACAGAGTGAACGGCTCGACGGATAACACAACACTGCAGTGGGGTCACGGATTCCTTACGCTCCCCGCACAGGGGTCGTCGGGCTCGAACATGTGCTCGACCCCGCCGGCGGTGGCGGTGTCCGGGCCGGTCAGTCGGGGTGGGCCGGAAGGTCGACCCGGATCAGCGCGCCCCGCTCGGAGGGCGCCACCTCGATGCTGCCCCCGTGCAACTCGACAGCCCAGCGCGCGATAGCCAGCCCGAGCCCGGTGCCGCCGCCGGTCTGCTGCCCGCGCCGGGCCCCGTTCTCCGCGCCGCCGCCGCGGGTGAACCGCTCGAAGACCCGCAGCCGCTCGCCCTCGGGGATGCCCGGCCCCTCGTCGGCGACCTCGATGCGCACCCCGCCGCCCGGCAGGCCCACGGCGCCGACCCGGACCAGGCCGTCCGGCGGCGAGTGCTTCGCCGCGTTGTCCACCAGGTTCGCCACGACCTGGTGGATCCGGGCCTGGTCGGCCCACGCGGTGAGCCCGGCCGGCTCGACCTGGAGCACGAACCGGACCGGCCGTCCGGCCGCCTCCGCCTCGTCCACGGCCAGCCGCAGGAACGGCTCGACCAGGAAGTCGGAGAGGTCCAGCGGCACCGCGCCGGCCTCCAGCCGGGAGAGGTCCAGCAGCTCGCCGACCAGCCGGCCGAGCCGCTCGGTCTGCGCCAGCGCCGCCTTCACCGCAGCGTCGTCCGGGTTGGTCACCCCGTCCACGACGTTCTCCAGCACCGCGCGCAGCACCGAGATCGGGGTGCGCAGCTCGTGCGAGACGTTGGCGATCAGCTCGCGCCGCTGCCGGTCGGCCGCCTCCAGGTCGGCCGCCATCTGGTTGAACGCCCCGGCCAGCTCGCCGACCTCGTCCTGGGTGGTCGCGCCGATCCGGCGGCTGTAGTCCCCGGCGGCCATCGCCCGCGCCGCGGCGGTCATCCGGCGCAGCGGCGAGGTCATCCCGTGCGCGAGGATCTGGGTGACGATCATCGAGATGACCACGGCGGTGAACACGACGTACCGGGCCCGGATTCCGAAGCCCACGCCGATCGCGGTGAACGAGCCGGCGAAGCTCACGCTGATCATGACCAGGATGCCGAGCTTGGCCTTGATCGAGCGGACCGGGTCCAGCGGCCGCAGGTCCTGCCAGATCTTGCGCAGCCGCGGGAAGCGGGCCATCAGCTTGCGCAGCAGCGTGGCCACGCCGGGCGCCCAGGGGATGTCCAGCGGCTCGTCGAACGGAGGCTGGCGGATGTAGCGCGGGCGCTGCACCCACACGCGCTGCGCTGATTCGCGCTGGGATTCACGCTGGGTGCTCGCGCGCCGTGCGTCGCCGCCGTCGCGGGATTCGCCGTCCGCGGCCGCGCCGTTGCGGGGCACCGGGTCGTGCTTCGCCATGGCCGTGCTCAGCCCGGCGGGGGCGTCGCGGCGTCCGGAGCGTCGCCCGCGGCCCCGTCGGGTTCGGGCCCGGCTTCCAGCGCGTAGCCGATGCCGTGCACGGTCCGGATCCAGTCCGCGCCGATCTTCTTGCGCAGAGCCTTGACATGGGAGTCCACGGTGCGGGTGCCGGAGGCGTCGGCCCAGTCCCACACGTCGGCCAGCAGCTCCTCCCGGGAGGCGACCACGCCGGGCCGGCGCGCCAGGCAGTCCAGCAGGTCGAACTCGATCGGGGTCAGGTGCACGTCGGCGCCGCCGACCCGGACCCGGCGGGCCGCGTGGTCGATCTCCAGCGCCTGCGGCGCGGCCTGCCGGACCAGCCGCAGCGCGCCCTGCGCCCGGCCAGCGGACTGCAGGGTCTGTTGCCGGACCACCTCGACCCGGCGGAGCAGCGCCTGGACCCGGGCGATCAGCTCCCGCATGGAGAACGGCTTGGTCAGGTAGTCGTCGGCGCCCGATCCGAGGCCGGCCAGCAGGTCCGACTCGGCGTCCCGGGCGGTGAGCATCAGCACCGGGATCGGCCGCTCGGCCTGGATCCGCCGGCAGACCTCGAGGCCGTCGAAGCCGGGCAGCATCACGTCGAGCACGACGGCGTCCGGCTTGCGCCTGCGCGCGCTCTCCACGGCTGACGGGCCATCCTCCGAATGGGCGGTATCGAACCCGGCCGCCGCCAATCGGGCGACGACCGCGTCGGCGAGTGCGGGCTCGTCCTCCACCACGAGGATGAGCTTGCGCGCCGGTGCGCTCAGCGGAGAGTTCAGCACACCGTGAAGCCTAGTCAACCTGCTCGGTGTTAGGTTCGGGGCCATAGCTGAAAAGTGCTGTCTGAGAAGTGCTGTCTGAAGAGTGACGCATACCAGTACCAGAGGAGACACCGGTGGTACATCAGTTGGCCGAGCAGTTGACCGAGACCGCGGCATGGCGGGACCTTGCGGCGCACCGGGACAAGTTCGGCTCGACCCACCTGAAGGAGCTGTTCGCAGCCGATCCGCAGCGCGGCCCTAAGCACACGCTCACGGTCGGCGACCTCACCGTCGACTTCTCGAAGCACCTGGTGACCGACGAGACGCTGGGCCTGCTGGTCGCGCTGGCCGAGGCGCGCGAGGTCGCCGGGCTGCGCGACGCGATGTTCGCCGGCGAGAAGATCAACATCACCGAGAACCGCGCGGTGCTGCACGTCGCGCTGCGCGCCCCGCGCTCCGAGCACATCGTGGCGGACGGGGAGGACGTGGTCCCGGCGGTGCACGAGGTGCTCGACCGGATGGCCGACTTCGCCGACCGGGTGCGCGGCGGCGCATGGACGGGCGCCACCGGCAAGCCGATCAAGACCGTGATCAACATCGGCATCGGCGGCTCCGACCTCGGCCCGGCGATGGCCTACGAGGCGCTGCGCGAATACTCCGACCGGGGCCGGGCCTTCAAGTTCGTCTCCAACGTGGACGGCGCGGACCTCTACGAGGCGACCCGCGACCTGGACCCGGCCGAGACCCTGTTCGTGATCTCGTCGAAGACCTTCACCACGGTCGAGACGATCACCAACGCGACCTCGGCCCGGGCCTGGCTGCTCGACGGGCTCGGCGGCGACGGGTCGGCGGTGGCCAAGCACTTCGTCGCGGTCTCCACGAACGCGGCCGAGGTGGCGAAGTTCGGCATCGACACGGCCAACATGTTCGGGTTCTGGGACTGGGTCGGCGGCCGCTACTCGTACGACTCGGCGATCGGCCTGTCGCTGATGATCGCGATCGGCCCGGAGCGGTTCCGGGAGATGCTGGCCGGCTTCCACACGGTGGACGAGCACTTCCGGAACGAGCCGCTGGCGACCAACGTGCCGGTGCTGATGGGCCTGCTCGGCGTCTGGTACGGCAGCTTCTTCGACGCGCAGACGCACGCGGTGCTGCCCTACTCGCACTACCTGTCGAAGTTCTCGGCGTATCTGCAGCAGCTGGAGATGGAGTCGAACGGCAAGTCGGTGCAGCGCGACGGCCGGCCGGTGGGCTGGCAGACCGGCGCGATCGTCTGGGGCACGCCCGGCACCAACGGCCAGCACGCCTACTACCAGCTGATCCACCAGGGCACCCGGCTCATCCCGGCGGACTTCATCGGCTTCGCCGAGCCGGTCGTCCCGGCCGCCGACCCGCGCGGCGCGCACCAGGACATGCTGACCGCCAACTTCCTGGCCCAGACCGAGGCGCTGGCCTATGGGAAGACCAAGGAGCAGGTCGAGGCGGAGGGCACGGCGCCGGCGATCGTGCCGCACCGGGTCTTCCAGGGCAATCACCCGACGACCAGCATCCTGGCCCCGAAGCTGACCCCGTCGGTGCTCGGCCAGCTCGTCGCCCTCTACGAGCACAAGGTCTTCACGCAGGGCGCGGTGTGGAACATCAACTCCTTCGACCAGTGGGGCGTCGAGCTCGGCAAGGTCCTGGCCAAGAAGATCGAGCCGGAGCTGGCCTCGGGCGGATCGCTGGGCGACCACGACTCGTCGACGCACGCGCTGCAGGAGAAGTACCGCGCGCTGCAGGGTCGTTAGACTGCTGCTATATGACAGGCTATTGGCGTAACATTTTGAACTGAAGCGTGCTGCGGCCGGGCGGCGCTACTCGACATCTGTC
>DASYAE010000118.1:0-9235 GCA_036501535.1 Actinocrinis sp.
TACGGGCCCGGACATACCGGCCGCCGTCGGCGGCATTGCCGGCGCCGCGACCGCCCCTGCGCCCTACCCCCGTATCAGCCCCCTGGAGACCGTGACCAGGTCGCTCACCCTGGCCTGGCGCAACATCGCCCAGCTGAAGCACGCGCCGGAGAAGCTGCTCGACATCACCCTGATGCCGATGGTCTTCCTGGTGCTGTTCCTCTACGTGTTCGGCGGCGCGGTGGCCGGCGACACGCACGCCTACCTCCAGCTGCTGCTGCCGGGCCTGGTCGCGCAGATGGCGATGTTCGGCACGATGGGCCTGGGCGTCGCGCTCAACGAGGACATCCACAAGGGCGTGTTCGACCGCTTCCGCAGCATGCCGATCGCCCGGCCGGCGCCGCTGATCGGCGCGGTGCTCGGCGAGACGGTGCGCTTCTGCGTCCCGATGGGCGTGCTGGTCGGCGTGGGCTCGGCGCTCGGCTTCCGGTTCCACACCGGGGTGCTGCAGATCCTGGCCGCGTTCGGCCTGGCGTACGTGTTCTACCTGGCGATGTGCTGGATCTCGGTGCTCGTGGGCCTGAGCGCGCCCTCGCCGGACACGGTCCAGGGCCTGTCGATGATCTGGGTCATGCCGCTGACCTTCGGCAGCACCGTGTTCCTGGCCAGCTCCGCCTCGATGCCCGGATGGCTGCAGGGCTGGGTGAAGGTCAACCCGGTGACCCAGCTGGTGCAGTCGGTACGGGCACTGACGCTCGGCGGCCCGGTGGGCGACCACGTGCTCTACACACTGGCCTGGTCGGCCGGGGTGGTCCTGGTGACCTTCCCGCTGGCCGTCTACCGCTACACGCGGCGGACCTGACCGGCGAGCTGGTTAGAGCGCTGACGTCTCGGCCGCCGGCCGGGCCTCGAGGGCGAGCACTCGCTCCCGGGGCCGCCGGCGGCCGCGCAGGTATGCGGCCTCGAAGGCCTCGGAGCCTAGCGCGGCCAGCGCCGAGGCCCGCGCCGGACCAGCAGAGTAGCTGGCCTGATATTCGACGCCATACACCGAGTGCGCGCAGCCGAGCAGCTCGGCGGCGCGCTCGTGCTGCCCGCGCCGCACGGCCAGCGCGGCCAGGCCCAGCGCGATCTCGCCGATGCCGACCGCGGTGAACAGCATGAACGTGCCCTCACGCACCTTCTCGAAGGCCTGCGCGTAGTAGTCCTCGGCGAGCTCGAGATCACCGTCCAGCATGGCCAGATACCCGCGCCGGGCGTACAGCGTCGCAGGGCCCAGACCCAGGTCCGGCCGACCGCCGTGCTCCGCGGCCGTCTGCGCGCCGCGGTCCAGCCACAGCCGGGCCTGCTCGCGGTCGCCGAGGCGCAGGGCCAGGGCGGCCAGCTCGGCCATGCCGCCGACCGCGTCGCCGAACTCGCCGCTGCGCAGACCGTCGCGCACGCCCTCCTCCATCTCGCGGCGGCCGAGCTCGACCTGCCCGGCCCAGGTGTGCGCGCGGCCGAGCAGGACCAGCAGCATGGCCTGGGCCTCCCCGCCGAAGCCCGCGGTCGACTCGCGCGCCTCGGCGGCGAGCCGCACAGCCTGATCGAACCGGCCGCGGGAGAGCGCCACCTCGGTCAGGAAGGTGAGCGTGAGCACGACGCCGAACCGCTCGCCGAGCTCCTTGAACCGGGCGTAGCCCTCGAGCAGCCGGGCCTCGCCGGGGTCCGGGCGCGAGCCGGTGACGTCGAGCATCCCGGTGAGCGTGTGCCGCATCGCCTGGATCCACGGATCAGGGTGCTGTTCCAGACGGTCCAGCTCGGTCCGGGCGCCGGCCTCGTCCTGCTTCAGCAGGAGGCTGAGCGGGCGGGCGAGCGCGAGCAGCGGATGCGTGGCGTCCTGCAGGGACTCGGCGGCCTCGGCCAGGTCCCGGCCGATGAGCTCCAGCTGCGGCTTGTGGTCGTGCGTGGCCGAGGCGATCGCGGCGAGCAGGTGGCAGACCGCGTGCGCCTCCTCGAGCCCGGCCGGCGCGGCCGGCCCGGCCAGATCCGCGACCTCGACCGCCCAGCTGGACCCCTCGGACTCGTAGTTGCTGATCAGCCAGAACCAGGTCAGGGCCCGGATGTAGCGCAGCGCGGTGGGCACGTCGCGCGAGTCGATCGCGTGCCGCAGCGCGGCGTTGCAGTTGCCCTGCTCCAGTTTGAACAGGGCGGCCCACTCCTTCTGCCCGGCCCGGCGCAGCTGCGGCTCGCCCCGCTCGGCCAGCTCCAGGAAGTGGGCCGCGTGTGCGTCCCGCAGCGCGTCCTGCTCGCCGGCCTCGGCCAGCCGCTCGCCGGCGTAGGCGCGCATCGTCTCGAGCAGGCGGTAGCGCACGCCGCCGTCCTCGTCCGCCAGCACGAGGGACTTGTCGACGAGCGCTGCGACGACGTCGACGACCTCGCCCGGCTCCGCAGGATCCTTGCTTGCGCCCGTGCTCGCATCCTTGCCTGCACCGGCACCGTATTCGGGGGCGCAGATGCGCTGCGCGGCCTCCGGCGTGGCGCCGCCGGAGAAGACCGACAGCCGGCGCAGCACCCTGCGTTCGGCGGGGCCGAGCAGGTCCCAGCTCCAGTCGACGATCGCGCGCAGCGTCTGGTGCCGCGGCAGCGCGGCGCGGCTCCCGTTGGACAGCAGCCGGAACCGGTCGTCGAGCCGGTCGGCGACCTGGTCGACGCTCAGCGCCCGCAGCCGGGCGGCGGCCAGCTCGATCGCCAGCGGGATGCCGTCGAGGGCGCGGCAGATCCGGACCACCGCCGCGGCGTTGTCCTCCCCGACCCGGAAGCCGGGCCGCACCGCGCGGGCCCGCTCGGCGAACAACTGCACCGAGGCGTGCCCGACTGCCGTGGCGGCGTCGGCGTCGTCGGGCGGCATGGCGAGGGAGGCGACCGGGCAGAGCGTCTCGCCGGTGATGGCCAGCGGCTCCCGGCTGGTGGCCAGGATGCGCACGCCGGGCGCCGCGGCGAGCAGCCGGTCGGCCAGCGCGGCCGCCGCGTCGATCACGTGCTCGCAGTTGTCCAGGATGACGATCAGCTCGCGGCCGGCCAGCAGGTCGGCGAGCCGGCTGAGCGGGCCGGCGGCGTCCCGCGCATCCTTGGCCAGCACGGTGAGCCGGATCGGGTCGGCGAGGCCGACCGCGGCGGCGACCGCCTGCGGCACGTCGATCGGGTCGGTGACCGCGGCGAGCGGCACGAACCAGACCCCGTCGCGCACCCGGCCGACCCGCCCGGCCGCGGCCTCGACCGCCAGCCGGGTCTTGCCCGCCCCGCCCGGACCGGTCAGCGTGACGAGGCGCGGCTGCACCCGGCCGTTCTCGGCGACGTCCTCGGCGAGCAGCGCGCCGAGCCGGCCGATCTCCTCCTCGCGCCCGACGAAGCTGGTGATCTGGGCCGGCAGGTTCCCGGAGCGCTCGGCCGCGGCGGGCGGCGGTTCCGGCGCCGGGGCTGCGGTCGGGCCGGCGGTCTGCGGGCCCTGCGATCCGGCCGGCTCGCCGCGCAGGATGGCCAGGTGCAGCGCGGAAAGCTCGGGCGAGGGATCGGCGCCCAGCCGGTCGGCCAAGGCGCCGCGCACGTCCTCGTACACTTCCAGCGCCTGCGCGGGACGCCCGGCCGCGCACAGCGCCCGCATGAGCAGGCCGATGACCCGCTCCCGCAGGGGGTGCGCGGCGCGCAGCGCCTCGAGCTCGGCGACGTGCCGGGCCGGATCCCCGAGCACGGACTCGGCCTCGATCCGATCTTCCGCCGCGGTGAGCCGCAGCTCCTCGAGCCGGGCCGCCTCGGCCACGGCGAACGGCGCCTGCACGACGTCGTCCAGCGCGGGACCACGCCAGAGGTCCGCGGCCCGGCGCAGCGCAGCGACGGCGGCGGCGCGATCACCGCGTGCCAGCGCGGCGCGGCCGTCCCGCACCGAACGCTCGAACACGGCCAGGTCCAGCTGCGCCGGCTCGACCGCGAGGCGATAGCCGCCGCCGGCCGACTGGACCAGGTCCCGGCCCAGCAGGCCGCGCAGCCGGGAGACCAGCGACTGCAGCGCGTTCGCGGCGCCGGCCGGCGGATCGTCCTCCCACAGGTCGTCGATCAGGCGGTCCGCGGACACCACCCTTCCGGCGTCCAGCGAGAGCCGCACCAGCAGGGCGCGCAGTCGGCGGCCGGAGACCTCGACCGGACGGCCCCCGTCGTCGCAGACCTCCAGCGGTCCCAGTACCGCGATGCGCATCATCACCACCTTGTCGTCGCGTCGCTCCAACGACCATTCTCGGCCACGCGGCGGCCGTGCGACACCTGTCGGCCAGGCCTCCTTGCTGCGGACTGTTAGCGGCGGCGCAACATGGGCATCGAAGAGGTGAGGAGTAGGGGGCGGCGAACCACATCGGAGGGACCGGGAACCCGCGGTACTGCAACCCCTAGGCCGCACAGCCGGCACAGGGCGCAGCTCCACACCGGGATGCGAATCCCCGCGAAAGGCGTTGCAGGTGAAGGGTGGCCGCCCGGGTTCCGCAGGAGGAGACGCCACTATGCCCGCGGAGTTGGGTCCGAACGACGCAAGCGACCACGCGGGCGGGCCGGGCGAGCCGGGGACCGCCGGCCTGCTGATCGTGATCGGCAACGACCTGGTCCGGCACGGTGTGATCAGCATCCTGCGCGACATCGACCTGATCGGCGAGGTCTGGGCCTGCGCCACCGGACCGGAGGCGGTCGCCCTGCTCGTGGCGCGCCGGCCGGGCGTCGTGCTGTGCACCGGGAGCAACGAGTTCGCCCCGCAGATCGTGGCCCGGGCCGCGGCGTACGGCGGACGGGTCCTGCTGCTGCTCGACGACGACGATCCCTGCTCGGTGGACGAACAGGCGATGCTCGGCGCGCACGGCTTCCTGCTGCAGGGCGAGACGACAGCCGAGGCGCTGCGCTCCGCGGTCTCCCGGCTGGCTTCCGGCGAGACGCTCGTCCAGGGCCGGCCGGCCCGGCCGCTGCCGGCCCGCTGGCAGGGCGGCTCGGCGGTCACCGAGAGCGAGACCGAGATCATGGCGCTGTTCGGCCGCGGCATGAGCACCGACCGGATCGCGCGCCGGCTGGCGATCTCCGAGCACGGGGTGAAGCGCCACGTGACGAGCCTCATGGGGAAGCTGGCCACGCACGTCGACGAGACCGCGGCCGATGCGTACGCGCAGGACGAGGCGGAGTCGGCAGCGTTGTGGGCCGCGCAGAGCGGACGCTTCGGCCAGCGGAGCCGGAGCTTCGCCCGGCGCATCGTCATCTCCCGGCCCGGCTCAGGCTCGCCGCGCGAGGCGCCGGGCAGCCGCCGCGACCGGTACGGCAGGGCCCTGACCGGAGCGGCCCGGCACGCGCGCCGGGCGGCGCGGGCGGCGCATCGGGCCGCGATCCTGACGCTGGCTCAGCCGGAAGCGCCGCGAGACGCGCCCTGACCCACTGACTCAGGACACTTCACTCAGTGCCCTGACCGCGTATGCCCCAGACGCCAGCGTGGCGTGCCGGTGCCAGCCGGCGAATGAGCGGCCGGTGAAGTCCCGCAGGCCCACGCGGTCGCCGATCCGCTCCGCGTCGGCCCCGACCCGGGCAGCCAGGCTGCGCAGCCGCAGCACGGTGACCGGCCGGCCGGAGTCCAGATCCGTCAGCCAGAACTGCGGCGCCCGCCGCAGCGCCGGCTCCTCGACGCCGAGCAGATAGAGCTCCGCCTCGTCCTTCCCCAACCCGGCTGGCCCAGCCGGACCGGGACCCGGCAGCCGCACCTTCACAGCTGCCGTCACCAGTCCCTCCCCGCCGCCGGCCCACGCCATCGGCCGCCGGACGCCCTGGAAAAGCCGCAGGATCTGCCCCGCCGTCTGCGGCTGCTCGACCCGGCCGAGCCGGGCCCACTCGGTGTGCACCAACGGCTGCAGGGCACTGATTCGGACCAGCATCGGCACCCGCGCCGCACGCAGCCGGCGGATCAGCCCCGGCGCATCCGCCTCACGGCCGTCGAGCACCACAGGAAGGGCCGGCATCCCCCAGGCCCGCATCGGTTCCAGCGCGGCCCGCGCGATGCAGTCGGTCCAGCTCTCCGGGCGCATCGCCGGCGGGATCGAGGCCTGACTGCGCCGCCGCGCATCGTCGAGCCAGCCGCGGGAGAGCCGCAGCCGCCAGGTCACCGGGCAGTTCGTCCAGGACGAGGCCGCCCACACGCCGACCGCCTGCTGGGCGTTGACCGCCTGGCCGAGCGAGGCGACGAACCGCCGGTCCACGCCGACCGAGTTGGTGCCGGCCTTGGGGATCACCAGCGACCGCACGACCCAGGCCTGCGGGGCGGCCGCGCGCAGCAGGTGCGCCGCCAGCGCCTGGCGCACCGGCGACCAGTCCCAGGACGAGCTGTTGATGAAGTGGTGCAGGCTCTGCTCCCCGGTGCGGTCGCCGATCCAGGCCGCGACGCTGCGGGCCGACTTGCGTCCCTCAACCTCAAGCAGGCCGCGGAGGTAGTGCGCGCCGTGCCGCCGCTGGTCGCTGCGCGGGAGCGAGGCGAAGAGGATCGCGCACAACTCGTCGGCGAGCGCCGCGCGGCCGACGGAGAAGTCGAGCGCGTCGACGAGCGCGTCGAGGGCCCGCAGGTCGGGCCGCTCGAGCGTGTCGAGGGCGACGGGGCTCATCGGCATCACCAGATTCCCGCTCGCAGGGGCCGGCGCCGGGAAGTCCATGGCGGCCGGGCTTCCGCCTCACGGTTTCACCGTAAACTCGACCCCTGCTATGCCGCGACCGCAGTCCGGCACCTACCAACCCCTATTCCGGACGGCCCCTACCCCTGATCGGCGTCCGACGGCCCCCAAGCCCCCGCCCGACGTGACAGATCTTCGGATCTCCACTCGGATTCCAGAGCGTCGCAAGTCGATCCTGCAACCCTAAGCGCTAAGGACTTGAACCTGCGCGGTCCGGCGGAACCCGCCGCGCGCCGCCGGGTCCGGTGAGCGCAGGAGGTGTGCAGTGAACGGCAGAAGCCCGGCGTGCAGCGTGCTCATCCCAACCCGCGATCAGGCGCTGAGGCTCCGCGCGACGCTGGAGGCGCTCGCCGCGCAGGACCTTCCGGCCGACCGGTTCGAGGTGGTGGTCATCGACGACGGCGTCTGCGACACGACGCCCGCCGTGATCGACGACTTACGCCCGCATCTGACACTGCGCTACATCTGCAAGCCGGGGCCGCCGCTCACCGCCGCCGAGGCGCGGAACACCGGAATCTCCTACGCCCGCGCGCCGATCTTCGTCTTCCTGGAAGCCGGCGTACTGCCGCATCCGGGGTGCCTGAGCGCGCATCTGGCGGCGCACCACGCCGAGTTTGCACCGGCTGTCGTCTATGGCCTGATGCGCAGCCTCGACGCAACATCCGACCCGCGCGAGCGCTTCCTGGCGAAATACGGCGACGACCTGGACACGCTGCCCGCACCCTGGCTCGTCTTCCAGGCCTGTAACGCCTCGGTCCATGCGGACCGAATAAATAGCCTCGGCTCGTTCGACGAGGAGATGCGCTCACCGGAGGGCGCCGACTTCGACCTCGGATACCGGCTGCACAGAGCCGGCATGCAATTCCGGCTCGACCGCCGAGCCGGCGCCGCGGTACTACCCCGGACGGCCGCCCTGGCGCCGCCGATAAGGATGCCGGTACCGCTGTCAGTGCCCGCATCGGTTTCGAACGACCGCTCCCCCGATGCCGACTACCGCCGCATCGCCGCGAAGCACGACACGCCGATCGCGAGGCTGCTACCCCTATTCCCCTTCATCGACATCTACACGATGAACGACGTGATCCGGCAACTCGACCTGCCGGACTGCGCGGACTACCAGGCTGCCCGACGCGAGCGCACGCCCCGGCGCGCACTCGCCCCCGCCGCCTGACCGTAGCCACGCAAGATCGCCAGAACGCCGCAATGCGAGATCAGCACGATGCGACAACCGCTCTGGACACGGGAGGCCCGACGGTGAACAAGCATCCTCAATGGCGCGACGCGGCCCGTCGCCGGAAGGCCGCAGGCCGGCCATCGCTGAGCGCAGGCTCGCGCGGTAAGCACCACGGCCACCGCGCCTTCGACCAGTGCCGCACGATCGCCGCCCCGCGCGACGGCGTAAGCCGCATTCCCGGCCTGTGCAACTTCACCCCGCCGGCCCGCCGCAGGCTTTAGGGCCTCGGAACGCGACCGCTCTCCACGCTGGAACGCGACCTTCTAACAAGACCCAGCCGCGCACTCTCCCCACGCTGGAACTCGGCCACGGCGGTGAGTTCGCTGGAACTTGAGGCGACCGCGGGGCCTGCTTGGCCAGTTGAGTACAGCGCGAGACGACCGCGGTAACCGGTCCGTGGTGATCCGTCGCGTGACTCGAAGTAGTCCAGAACACGTGGTCGCGGCGGATTACCACGGGCATCTTTTGACTTCAAATCCGCTACGCACTAAAGCAAAGACCAAAGGCGAGTTTTCAGTCAAAAGCACCCCGTGGCAATCCGCCGCGACCATCCAGGCGGTGGTCGAGCAAGACACGCGACGGATTACCACGGACCGATACCGCGGTCACCTTGCGCGGTGCTCGAGTTGAAGGGCCGAGCCGGGCGGGAATCGCACGCACGTTGCCGGTCGGCGAGTTGTGGTCGGGTGGCGTGCGGGGTGGGTTGCGCTGGTAAAAGATTTCGATGAAAAGGTGTATTTATCAGGTCTGGTAATGGTATACTGGGATCAGTGCTCATCGAACGGGGAAACTGATCATGTACTACCAGCCGATGCTGACCAGTGCCGGGAACCCCGGCTCGCAGACCGACGCAGAGTTGCTCGACAGCCTCGTGCAGTGGGAGCGGGAAGTGCGCAAACACCAGGCCTGGATCGCGCGCGGCATGGTGCTGCTGGTCGAGCGGGCGACGCGGGAGGACGCACTGTTCGGGGCGGACTGCGCGATCTCCGAGATCGCGCAGGCGTTGAACCTGCACCCGAACACCGCACACAGCCAAGTCGACCACGCCGTCACGGTGGTGGATCGGCACCTGCCCACCTGGGAGGCGTGGGCGAGCGGGCAGGTCACCGCGCAGCAGGTCGCCAAGCTGGTGCAGACCACCGACCGGCTCGGCGACGACATCGTCAAAGCCCGCGAAGTCGAGGAACGGGTGTTGCCGAAGATGCCCGGACAGATCCTGCAAGCCACCCGACGGGCCCTGGACCGGGCGCTGCTCGCGATCGATCCGGAGGGCGCGAAGCTCCGGCAGCAGCGCGCCGCCAAACAGCGC
>DASYAE010000119.1:0-14233 GCA_036501535.1 Actinocrinis sp.
GGCCGATGGCCTGGCCGGCCGCCTCGTAGTTGAAGTTCCAGCTGATCTGCAGCGGGCCGCGGCCGTAGTAGGCGTAGGTGCCGGCCGGGCAGCCGTAGGACTCGCTGGCGCAGTAGTCGCCGGACTGGTCGATCTCGTTGACGTAGACCAGTCCGCCGGTCTCGTGGTCGACGTTGGCCAGGAACGCCGCGGCCTCCTGTGCCTGCACGGTCGAGCTGCCTGTGGTGGCGAAGCCCGGGTACGTGCTCAGCGCCGTGACCAGCCCGCTGTAGGTGTAGAAGGAGTTCCGGCTCGGGAACATCTGGTCGAACTGCGCTTCGCTGACCACGAACCCGCTGCTGCTGGTGCCGCCTCCGCCGCCGCCGCTGGAACCGCCGGAGCAGGTGTACGGGGACCAGTACCAGGTGCTGATCGTCGGGTCGTAGCCCGGATTGGCGTTGGTGGCGATGTAAAGCTGGCCGTTGGCGGTGTACGTGACGATCGCGCCGACGTCGTAGTACTGCCCTGCGACCCACGCCGGGTAGCTGCAGCTGCCGCCGCTCCCGCTCCCGCCGCCGCTCGAGCCGCCGCCGGAGCAGGCTCCGTCGTCGGTCCACACGTCCTGGCCGTTGTTGCCGGGGATGTCGCCCTGGGTCCACCATTTGGCGGTCCAGTCGTCGCCGTTGTAGGAGACCTGTTCGCCGCCGGTATACGCGGTCGACGAGTTCCACGCCGCCGCGCAGCTGGTCGCGGCCTGGGCCGGTACCACCGTCGCCGCGAACGTCACCAGTCCGATCATGCCGGCCAGCGCGGTCAGCAGGACGAGCAGCCGAGCGCGCCCGACCGCATGGGGATACGTCATATGCCACCCCTTCACGAGTGGGTCGACAACAATGCCCAAGCGCCGTCGGACGGGAGAACCGAGGAGTGGCATAGACCAAACTGGACTGCATTGGTATGGACCACTGACCGTCGAGGGCCTACGAAACCGCCCCCGACCGCGCCCGTCAATAGACCGGCCGAGTACGGGTTCCCGGCCCCGAACCCGCGTCCGGGGCCGTGAGCTGGCGAGATGAGCCCACGGCCGAGCGCGCCCCGGCGCAACCATTACGGAATCTTTGCCGCCCGGCACCTCGGGTCACGCGTTCGCCCGCATCGGTGCCGAGACCGGGGTGCCATTGCCGCCGCGCGGGCGTGGGCGCCTGGTTATGCGCATGACTTCCCCGTGACCGGGTAAACGGTCGGTCATCACCGGTCGGCGAATCGGTGCTGCGCCGGCACATACGGGTTCTGAGTCGGCGGCACACGGGGCTAGTCTGTCCGCGGCTGCGGCGCAGTGCGGTCGCAGCCGGTGTCCATGGGCGCGGGGCCTACTGGCCATGGCGAAAGGGACGCGGTGAGGCTTGCGGTTTTGGGGCCGCTGCTGGCGGCCGACGAGACAGGGCGGCAGGTGCATCTGGCCGGGCGGGAGCGGATCCTGCTGGCGGCCCTCGCGCTGCGGGCGAACCAGGTGCTGTCGGCGGATCAACTCGCCGAGCTGGTGTTCGACGGCGCCCCCACGGACAAGGCGAGAAGTACGCTGCGCTCCTACGTGCGGCGGCTGCGCGCGGGCCTCGGACCCGCGTGGGCGGAGCGGATCGTCACGCATTCGCCGGGTTATCTCTGCCGGGCCGACGAGGACGAGGTGGACGTCCTCGAGTTTGAGGCGCTGTGCCAGCAGGCCGGCGCGGCGCTGCAGGACCGGCAGTGGGCTGAGGCGTCGAGCGCCGCCGAGCAGGCGGTGGGGCTGTGGCGCGGTACGCCGTTGCTGGACGTCGCATCGCAGGGGCTGCGCGACGAGTTCGTCCCGCGGCTCGAGCAGTTGCGCGTGCAGGTGCTGGAGGATCGCGCCGAGGCCGATCTGCGGCTCGGACGGCACGAGCATTTGGTCCAGCCGCTGCGGGAGCTGGTCGCACAGCATCCGATGCGCGAGCGCTTCCATGCGCAGTTGATGCTCGCGCTGGCCCGCTCGGGCCGCCAAGCCGAGGCGCTGACGGTGTATCAGGACGCACGCAAGACCCTGGTCGGGGAGCTGGGCGTCGAGCCGGGGCCTGAACTGCGCGGCCTGCACGAGCGGATCCTGGCCGGCGACGAGGTGCGGGCGGGCAGCGACACTGCCGGGTCGGCTCAGTCCGGCGATCAGGCGGTCGCGCCCCCGCCGGCGGCGGTCCCTCGGCAGCTGCCCGCAGCCGCCGGGCACTTCACCGGTCGCAGCGCCGAGCTGGCGTGGCTGGCCGGGCTGGCGGACGACTCCGACCGGCAGGCCGTGGCGGAGGGCACGGTGGTGATCTCGGCGATCGACGGGATGGCCGGGATCGGGAAGACCGCCCTCGCGGTGCACGCCGCGCACCGCGTTTCCGGGCGGTTCCCGGACGGGCAGCTGTTCGTCGACCTGCACGGCTACACGAAGGGTTCTGTGCCGCGGGAACCTGGCGACGCGCTGGGGATGCTCCTGCGCGCCCTGGGCGTTTCGGCGCAGCGCATCCCCGAGGACAGCGAGGAGCGCGCCGCGCTCTACCGCCAGCACCTGGCCGGTACCAGAACCCTGGTCGTGTTGGACAATGCCGCCGGCGAGGCGCAGGTACGCCCGCTGCTGCCCGGAGCGCCCGGCTGCCTGGTGCTGGTCACCAGCCGGCGGCGCCTGAAGGGCCTGCACGACGCCCATGTTCTGGCGCTGGACGTACTGGCGGAGGCGGACGCGCTTGCCCTGCTGGGCACGGTGGTCGTGCCCGAGCGCGCCAGTGCCGACGACCCGGCCCTACGCGAGATCGTCGGGCTCTGCGGGCGGCTGCCGCTCGCCCTGCGGATCGCCGGCGCGCTGCTGTGCCACCGCCCGGACTGGACGCCGCAGTACCTCGCCGACCTGCTGCGCGACCAGCAGCGGCGGCTGGCCGCCCTCACCGACGGCGAGCACGACCTACGCGCCGTGTTCGACCTCTCATACGCCGGGCTGGGCGAGCCGCACCGGCTGCTGCTGCGCCGCGCGGCGCTGGTGCCCGGCCCGAGCCTGGACGGCTACGCCGCCGCCGTGCTGCTCGGCCTCGATCCGGATGCCGCCACCGGGCAGCTCGAAGACCTGGTCGACCACAACCTGCTGATCGCGCACGCTCCCGGCCGCTACCGGATGCACGACCTGATCCGCGCGCACGCACGCACCCTCGCCGACCGCGATCCGGCCGGCGAGCGCGCAGCCGCGCTGGGCCGGTTGCTGGACTACTACGCGCACACCGCGCAAAGCGCCTCGATTCCCATCGCGCGCCGTCTGCGGCCCGCGCCCACCGGACCCGCACCCGCCCACGCCCCTGCCCTGGCCGATCCCGGGGAGGCCCGGGACTGGCTGCACGCCGAGCGCGAGAATCTTGAGGCGGCCCACGCCCATGCCCGCGCATCCGGCCTGGACGAGCACGTCGTCGCGCTCGCGGCGGGCCTGGCCGAGATCCTGCGCACCGACGGACCTCTCGACCAGGCCATTGACATGCTCGAGGAGGCCGCCGAGACCGCCCGGCGCAGCGGCCACCGCGCCGCCTGCGCCGCCGCCCTGACCGACCTGGGGCTCGTGCGGCGACTGAGCGGGGACCTGCCCGGCTCGAGCGACGCGTTCGTGCGGTCCGTGGAGATCCACCGCCAGATCGGGCACCGCCACGGCGAGGCCGGCGCCCTGACCGAGCTGGGCACCGTGAAGCTGCTGACCGGCGACCTGGCCTGCGCCGACGCGACGCTCACGCAGGCCCTGACGATCTTTCAGGAGATCGGTCCGCGCCGCGGCGAGGCCATCGCGCTGACCGAGCTGGGAAGGATGCGGCGGCTGACCGCGGACCTACCCGGCTCCGGCGACGCGCTCGCGCGGTCCGTGGAGATATGCCGCCAGATCGGCCACCGGCACGGCGAGGCCGGCGCGCTGGCCGAACTGGGCGTGGTGCGGCGGCTCGCCGGGGACCTGCCCGGGGCCGACGACGCCTCCACCCATGCGCTCGAGCTCTTCCGCGAGATGGGCCACCGGCACGGCGAGGCCTCCGCCCTGACCGAGCTGGGAATCCTGCGGCGCATGGCCGGAGACCTGCCCGGGGCCGCCGACGCGCTCACGCAGGCCCTGGAGATCTCCCGCCACGACGGCTACCGCAACGGCGTGGCCTACGTGCTGACCGAGCTGGGACGTGTGCGGCTCGCGGCCGGAGACCTGCCCGCGGCCGCCGAAGCCCTCTGCCAGGCGCTGGAGATCTGCCGCGCGACCAGCAACCGCAACGACGAGGCCTGGGCCCTGAACTACTACGCCGCCGTCGTCGCCGCCACCGGCGACCCGCTGCGCGCCGTCGAGCTCTACCGGCAGGCCCTCGCGATGAACCGCGAGCTGAACAAGCCCGACGACGAGGCCGTGGCGCTCGAGGGCCTCGGCGAGTGCCACGCGTCCGGCGGCGAATCCGGGCCCGCCGCCGCCGACCTGCAGAAGGCGCTCGAGATCTATCAGCACCTCGGCATGGATCTCGACGCCGGCCGCGTCCGCGGCCGGCTGGCCGGTATCAGCTGCTCAGGGGTTTGATCACCACTGTTTCGGTCTGTCCTGCTGCGAGGGTGACGCTGACGGCGCTGAAGGTGGTCGTCTCGTTCTTCCACACGTTGTAGCCGGTTGCTTCGGCGGTGCTGATCCCGAGCTGGGAGAGCGTGAAGGTGCCGCTGGTGCTGCCGGTGCCCAGGTTCGCGAGCAGCACCGCCGTGCCGCCGTCGGCCTTCTTGAACACCGCCTCCAGGTTCCCGCTGGCGGTGGTCACGGCGGTAGAAGGCTGCGATCCGCTCTGGTCGATCGCGATGATGTCCGGGTTCTTCAGCGCGGCCAGCTCGGCCGCGGTCAGCGTGGTCAGGTCGGTGGAGATCAGCAGGGGGCTGGCCTCCTCGGCCCAGACGGACAGCTGGCTCTGCTCGTCGGCCAGCGACCAGCCGAACGGGTGCGAGACGGGCGTGCCGGGCACCAGCATGTCCAGGTCGTTCCAGTGGCCGGGCCCGGCGAAGCCGTGCAAGTGCAGGTCGGCGGCGAGGTGGCCGAGGATCGTGTCCGAGGCGGGGTTCAGGGGCGACTCGTCGGCCGCCACCCGCCACATGTTCGCGAAGGTGGACGAGGACTGGACGGCCTGCGTGAAGTCCGACTGCCCGAGCACGTAGATGGGCAGTTCCTCGCTGTAGACGACGGCCGGGTTCGCTGCACGCAGATCGGCGCCGTACTGCTGGAACGCGGCCGTCAGCGTACTGAGGGTCGTGCCGGACGGCAGGCCGCCGCACTCGTCGATCTTCACGAAGTCCACGCCCCAGGCGGCGAAGGTGTTCGCGTCCTGCGCGTAGTGGTTGTCCGAGGCCGTACTCCCGCCGCTGCCGGGCAGGTGCTGGCAGGTCTGGGTGCCGATGGCCTCGTAGATCCCGAACTTCAGGCCCAGCGCGTGGATCTGGGCGGCCAGCCACGGGATGCCGTTCGGGTACTTCGTGGTGTTCCAGGTCAACGCTCCGCTGCTGGTGCGCGCGGAGGCCGGCCAGCCGTCGTCCAGGTTCACCGTGTCGTAGCCCGCGGCGGCGAGCCCGCTGCTGACCAGGAAATTGGCCTGTGCGAGCACGTCGCTCTGGGTCGCCGCGGCGCCGTACTGGTACCACGTGTTGTAGCCCATGACCGGCAACTGCCCGAAAGCCGGCGCGGCAGCATGCGCAGCCGGGGCGGCCCCCGGCACGACGGCCGGAACGGCGGCAGCCAGCATCGCTGCGACCACCGCAATGTGCTTCCTCATCAGTCGCTCACCTTCTCCTCGTCAGGGGGCGCATACGGGGAGCCCCCGTGCAGGTTCCTCCACACGGAGGCTCCACGTCCCGGGTTCTAGTTGAAGCCGAACACGGTGAACTGGTTGTACTTCCCGCCGCTGCCCCAGTTGAGGGCATACAGGTAGTCGTGCGTCCCGATCGCCTGCGCGTCCAGGTTCCCGGCGGAGCCGAAGGCCCCGTTGCCCAGCATGTAGTCGCCCTCGTCGTACCATCCGCCGACGTCGTTGCACTTCTCCAGCTCGATCGGCGCGCCGTTGGTGCCGGTGGCACTCATGCACAGGCTGGTGTTCTGCGCGTCCTCGATCCAGTAGCAGGACAGTGCGTCCCACTGGCAGCCCTGGGGGCTCAGGACGATGTTCCACTTGTCGTCGGCGCCGTTCGGGTACAGCCAGAGCTTCGCGCCCGCCGAGTTGTTGTTGCCCACGACGTCGACGCAGTATGCGGTGTTCGTGTGCGCGCAGATCGTGGTGCCCTTGACGGGCCGCGATGCCGGCGTGACTGCGGAATGCGACGCTGAGGCCGATGTGGTGCCGGGTGCGGCGGTCGCGGCGAGCGCGCTCGGTGCCGCCGCCGACATGAGAACCACGGCGAATCCGGCCGCGATCAGAAAGGATCTGTGTTTCATGGATAACCCGTCTCCGTGTAGGTGCCTGATTTCGGCTGAGCCTGTCTGCGGATCCCCGAAGAATTGATCCCCCACCGGGGTCCCCGCGCTTGTTCGGCGCCTCTGTCTGCGCTTATGCGAGCATGCTGGCTGCGCGGCGGGGCATCCGAGGGGCAATCGGGGGCAGGCGGGTGACACGCGGGTGACATGTGGGGACGCCGCCGGATCTCGGCGATGGCGGCGCCGACGTCCCCGCGGAACCGAACGCGCAGTGGCCCGGGGGATCCTTCCCCCGGGCCACTCGGCGTATTTGGGCGCTCTTTGTCAGCGCTCTTCGCGGAACTCGACGTGCCGGCCGGCGACCGGGTCGTACTTGCGCAGCGTCAGCCGGTCCGGGTCGTTGCGCCGGTTCTTGCGGGTGACGTACGTGTACCCGGTGCGGGCGGTGGAGCGGAGCTTGACGATCGGGCGCAACTCGTTGCGGGCCATGGCAGACTTCCCTCCTGCTCTAACAGCAGTGGTTATCGTTTCCAACCAGCTGCTCACCCCGCTCAACACCGAGGTCGACCGGCGTATTCCGACCACCGCCGCAGCCGCCGTTCTGCTCGGCACCTGGTCGAACTCGTCGAATCTTGCATGATTGATAAAAGATTTTCAGTATCTACGTCAATCAGATACGCTCCGCCGCATGAACGACCCAGACTCGACGCTCGTGCAGGCCGCGGGCCTCGCCAAGATCTATCCGGCGCGAGATGAGCAGCCCGAGTTCCGGGCCGTGGACGGGATCGACTTCGAGCTGCGCCGGGGCGAGGCCTTCGGCTTCCTCGGGCCGAACGGTGCGGGCAAGTCCACCACGATGCGAATGATCGCGGCGACCTCGCCGCGCTCCGGCGGCACCCTGCGCGTGCTGGGGATGGACCCGGAGACGCACGGCTCCGCCATCCGCGCGCGGCTCGGCGTCGTGCCGCAGGACGACGCCCTGGACCGCGAGCTGACCGTGCGGGAGAACCTCTACATATACGGACGCTACTTCGGGCTCAAGCGCGCCGCGATCCGGGAGCGCAGCGAGGAACTGCTCGACTTCGCCCAATTGCGTGAAAAGGCCGGCAGCCCGGTCGAAGCCCTCTCCGGCGGAATGCGGCGCCGGCTGACCATCGCCAGGTCCCTGATGAACAACCCCGACATGGTCCTCCTGGACGAGCCGACCACCGGCCTCGATCCGCAGGCCAGGCACGTGCTGTGGGACCGGCTCTACCGGCTCAAGCAGGATGGCGTCACGCTGCTGCTGACCACTCACTACATGGACGAGGCCGAGCAGTTGTGCGACCGGCTCATCGTCATCGACCACGGCCGGATCGTCGCGCAAGGCTCGCCGCGGGAGCTGATCGAGGCGCACGCCACCCGTGAGGTGCTGGAACTGCGGTTCCCGCTCGAACTCGCCGATGCGGCCGGCGCGAAGCTGCGCGACTCGGCGCTGGCCGAAGAGGGCGGCGCCGCCGGGCCGCGCGTGGAGCCGCTGCCCGACCGCGTGCTCGTATACGCCGACGACGGCGAGGCCGCGCTGGCCGCGGTCCACGGCATGGGCCTGGTCCCGCTGACCGCGCTGGTGCGCCGGGCCACGCTGGAGGACGTGTTCCTCAAGCTGACCGGCCGCTCGCTGGTGGACTGAGAGACACCCTCGGAGAGGAACCGCGCCGTGCTGCGCACATTCGAGTACTGGTTCATGCGCTACCGCCGCACCTGGCGGGCCTCGATCGTCATCAGCGTCGGCAACCCGCTGCTGTTCCTCGCCGGCGTCGGGGCGGGCCTGGGTCACCTGGTCGACCGGCACGCACCGGCGCAGATGGCAGGGGTCTCCTACGCCGCGTTCTTCGCGCCCGGGCTGCTGGCCGCGGCGGCGATGCAGACCGCGTTCCTGGAGTCGTCCGGGCCGGTGGCCCGCGCGGCGGCCCCGGCCGGCGCGTATCAGGGCGCCGTCCCCACGCCGCTGGACCCGGAGCAGGTGGCGGCCGGGCACCTGCTCTACGTCGCCTTCCGCGTGCTGACCTCCAGCGCCGCGTTCGTCATCGTCATGGCCTGCTTCGGCCTGGTCCCCGGCACGCGCGGTCCGGCCGTGCTGGCCGGCGCGACGCTGACCGGCCTGGCGTTCGCCGCGCCCGCGGCGGCCTGGGCCGTCGGCGTGCGGGTGCAGCGGCAGGTCAACACCGCCTTCCGCATGGTCATCATGCCGCTCTACATGTTCTCGGGGAGCTTCTTCGCCCTCTCCCAGCTGCCCGGCCCGGTCAGGGTACTGATCGGGGCGCTGCCGCTGGCTCAGGGCGTGGACCTGTGCCGCTCGCTCGCACTGGGAACCGCGGGAGCGGCCGCGACCGCCGCCCACGCCGGGTACCTCTGCGCCCTGACCGTCCTCGGCTTCGCCCTCGCCCGCGCCGCCTATCGCAGGAGGCTGTATCCATGACGACGACCACGCTGCCCCCGGGCCCCGGCGACGCCGCGCCGGCGAGCTGGACGGTCGAGCGCGCGATGGCCCTGGTCGAACGCAACATGATGATCTACCGCAGGTCGGTCACGCCGCTGGCGTTCGGCCTCGTCGAGCCGATGATGTACCTGCTCACCATCGGCTTCGGCGTCGGCACGCTGGTCGGGTCCGTGCCCGGCGTGCAGGTGCGCTACGCGGCGTTCGTCGCGCCGGCGATCCTGGCGACCACGGCGATGAACACGGCGTTCAACCAGACCAGCTTCGGGGTGTTCACCCGGGTCAGGATCGACGGCACGTACGACGCGATCGTGCCGACGCCGCTGTCCCCCACGGACATCGCCGTCGGCGAGGTGGCCAGCGCGCTCATCAACGGACTGCTGACCTCGACCGGCTTCCTCGCGGCGGCGGCGCTGCTGGGCCTGGCGGTCTCCCCCGGCATCCTGCTCGCGATCCCGGCCGCGGCCCTGGTCGGCTTCGCGTTCGCCGCGGCGGGTCTGGCGGTCACCACGTATCTGCGCGACTTCCCGGACTTCCAGCTGATCCAGCTGGTGATGCTGCCGATGTACCTCTTCGCCACGACCTTCTACCCGCTGGGCACCTATCCCGGCTGGCTGCGCCTGGTCATCGAGGCGCTGCCGCTCTACCAGAGCATCGAGCTGATCCGCGAGCCGGCGCTCGGCCGCTTCCCCGTGGCGACCCTCCTCATCGCAGCCCTCTACCTCGTCTGCTTCGGCGCCGCGGCCATGGCGCTGGCGACCCGACGCCTCGGCAGACTGCTGCACAAGTAAGGATCAAACAAGGATCAGAACCAGTGGCTGCGTCCGCCGACCGAGCGGCCGGCCCGTCCCATGAGGGCCAGCACTGCGCCGACGATCACGAGGATGATGCCGATGGTCCAGAGGATTGCGATTTTTGCGACGAAGCCGATGATGAGCAGAATGATGCCGAGAACGATCACAGTGATCTCCCGTCTTGGGCGATGGACGATTTCGGACGTGCCGCCCATCGGCCCCGGAACAGCCGGAGCAGCGTGAACCACGCCGCCGTATTGCCCGAGACGGCCCGGGCAAACGTCCCCGTGTTTTCGAGGGCGCGACCGCTGCGGGTGAAGCCGCAGGATGTCAACCTGGAGTCGTGCAACCTGAAACCGTTGAGGATCCCGCCGGGCCGTACGCCTCCACGACAGCCCGTACGCACTTATTGGTGTCCCTGGTCGCCGCGCTCGTGGCCGGTGCGGTCTCCGGAGTGCTGGGGGCAGGCCGGGCGGCGCCGCTGATCGGCTGGGACGTGCTGGCCGTGGTGTTCTGCGGCTGGGTGTGGTCCACCGTGTGGAACCTGGATGCCCGGGCGACCGAGGGGCACGCCCAGCGGGAGAACCCGGGCCGCGCTCTGACCGACCTGGTCGTGCTCGGAGCCGCGGTCGCCAGCCTGACGGCCGTGGGAGTGGTCCTCTTCGGTGCGGGCGGCGAGCCCGGGGCCGCGAAGTACCTCCAGGCCGCCCTCGCGCTGGCTTCGGTGTTCGTGACCTGGACCCTGGTGCACACGGTGTTCACCCTGACGTACGCACGCCTGTACTACTCCGGCCGCCCCGGCGGGATCGACTTCAACGAATCCGAGCCCCCGCAGTACAGCGACTTCGCCTACCTGGCGTTCACGATCGGGATGACGTTCCAGGTATCCGACACGGACATCCAGACCAAGCAGATCCGGCGCACCGCGCTGCGCCACGCGTGGATCTCCTTCCCGTTCGGCGCAGTGATCATCGCGACCTCGATCAACCTGGTGTCCGGACTGGCGAAGTGACCGGAGCGCCCCGATTCAGGGACATCAACGTGCTCTGAGCCACCCCCTGTCTAGGGCCTCGCGGGTACGGATACAGTCCCCCCATGAGCGGTAGCGAGCCGGGGCCGGAAGCAGCGGCCCCCACGAGCGGCGCGGAGCCCCGCGCGGGTGATGCCGAGCGGGAGCAGGCGGCCGAGAAGCTTCGGGTCGCCGCGGGCGATGGCCGTATCGACCTCGCCGAGTTGGAGGACAGGCTCGAGCAGGCCTACCGCGCGAAGACGTACCGCGAGATCGACGCCCTGTTGGCCGACCTGCCCGACAGCCGGCCGACCGCGGCGCTCACCACCCCCGGTCCGGAGACGATGCTGCTCAAGACGCACGGCAGCACCGTCAAACAGAACGGCCGGTGGACGGTCCCGCGCAGGATCGTCGCCGAGGCCGGCGTGCCGAACATCGTGATCGACTTCACCGAGGCGTCCTGCGCGCACCGCGAGGTCGCGATCGAGGCGAGCTGTGGACTGGGGAACATCAGGCTGATCGTGCCACGAGGCTGGAGGGTGCTGATCGACGGGTCCAGCACCAACACCTCGCACATCAGGAACAAGGCCGCCGCGCCGCCGGACCCGAGCGCCCCGACGCTCACGCTCATAGGCCACCCGCGATCCGGCTGGATCAGCATCAGGCAACCGCGCCGGTAGCGGCCGGGACAGCCGCTCATGGCAAAGGCTTGATCGACTTCGCCGTGGTCGACGGGGGCGCTCGGCCGTTTCGGCAGAAGACCCTGCTGTGAGGCGAGAGCGCGCGCTCTGACACGATGAGTGCACCATGAACGCGAGCAGGCCGATGCGTACCGTGCGCGCTGTGGTCTTCGCCACGGTGTGCGTCGCGATCTCGGCGATCGGCCATGTCTGGATGTCCGGCCGTACGGTGCCGTGGTGGGCGCTGATCCTGGCGTTCCTGCTCGTTTCCGCCGCAGCGCTGGCCTTCGCCGGGCGCCAGCGCGGCTTCGCTGCGATCGCCGTGCTGATGCTTACCGGCGAGTTCGGCTTGCACCTGTTGTTCTCCGCGGCTCAGCGCACTGCCGATACGGGGATGACCATGCCAATGCCCGGGATGCCGGGTATGCCGAGCCCGCCGCCGGGGCCGCCGCTGCCCGGCTCGTGGCTGATGGATCTGGCGATGCGTCATGGGCCGTTGGGCATGATCGCGGTCCATGGCGCCGCCGGGCTGTTGTGCGCATGGTGGCTTTATCGGGGCGAGCGGGCCGTGTTCGGTCTGCTGTGGGTCGTGGCCTTCAAGGCGCCGATCCTGGCGCTGTTCGACGAGAGCGGGCCGGTCGTCGTCGTGCCGGTCCTGCCTCGTCTACCGTCGATCTCGCGACCTGCGTTGGTCGTCGCCTGGTGCGAACCGCTGGCTTATGTGCTGGTGCGGCGCGGGCCGCCTCGTTGTCCGGTTGATCTCTGATTCGTTCTGTGCGTCTGATGCGGCGGCGCGGCAGGGTTTTCGTCTGCCATACCGCATGGCGTTCTGCCTGTGTAACCCGTCAGCCACAGCGCGGTGTATCGCGCCTCCGTACCCGTATTAAGGCGGCGCGTGCGCGTGCCCCGGCGATTGCCGGGTGCCTGCATTCAGCTTCGACGACGGCTCGTGATGAGCTTTTAAGGACACGAGACAGTGACTTCTCCTCTCGGCGGTGCGGGACCGGCTCCCGGCACCGGATCACCCGGCGGACCGCGGAACCGGCCGCATCAGCAGAGCGGCGCGCGATGAGCAGCGATGCGCTCTCCTCCGCCAGCCCGGGCGGCCTGGCCCGGCCCGCTGCGGACACCCCGGCAGCCAAGGTCTGGCACGCACCGGATACGCGGCGCGCGCTCCAACTGGCCCTGGCCTTCATCTGGCTGCTCGACGCCATTCTCCAGTTCCAGTCGTTCATGTTCACCACGGCGTTCTCGAAGATGCTCGCCGACACGGCTTCGGGCAATCCGAGGGTGATCGCCGACCCGATCACCTGGTCGGCGCGGATCATCGGCGAGCATCCGGGCTCGACGAACGCGGCCTTCGCCACCATCCAGCTGCTGCTCGGGCTCGGCATCGCCTGGCGGCCGACGGTCAAGGCCGCGTTGGCCGCCTCGGTCGCGTGGTCGTTGGGCGTGTGGTGGCTCGGCGAAGGGCTCGGCGGCGTGCTGGACGGAGCGGCCAATCCGGTCAACGGCGCGCCGGGCGCGGTCATCCTCTACGCCCTGCTGGCCGTGCTGCTGTGGCCGGCGCGCGAGCTGGACCCGGTGCCGACCGCGGCGGCGGCCGGCCGGTCGGCCCGGTTCGTGGCGGCGCGACCGGTCGGGGCGCTGCCCGCGCGGATCCTGTGGCTGGTGTTGTGGGGCTCGCTGGCGTACTTCGCCGTGGTCCCCTCGACCGGCGCGGACGGCCTGCACGACATGATCTCCGGCATGGAGGGCTCGAACCCCGGGTGGCTCAATTCCCTGCTGCGGGTCGGCGCCTCGGCGGTGGCCGGCCACGGGGACACGGTCAGCGCGATCCTCGCGGTGCTGCTGGGCATCGTCGCGGTCGGGATCTTCCTGCCCGCACCGACCGTCCGCGCGGTCCTGGTGCTCGCCGTGGTCGTGTCACTGGCCATCTGGGTCTTCGGCGAAGCGCTCGGCGCGATTTTCAGTGGGCAGGGCACCGACGTCAACACCGGCCCGCTGCTGATCCTGATCGCCGCGGCCTACTGGCCGCTGCGCCAGCGTGGGGCCGCGCCGCCGGCTGCCCTGACCGGCGAAGTTGAGGAAGGCTGAGATGCTGAATCCCTCGTGGCTGGCCGACATCCTGGCCGCCGTCGTGTTGGCGACCGCCGCGTACTGCGCCGGTCGTCTGGCGATCGCACCGCTGCGCAGCCGCTGTGTGGCGTACGACGCCGACGTACTGCACATCCTGATGGGCATAGTGATGGCCGGCATGTTCGTGTCCGGACTCCGCGTTTTCAACGCTGTGGTGTGGGGGACCGTGTTTGCCGTCGCGACCGCGTGGTATGCGGTGCGTATCGTGCTGGAGTCCCGGGCCGGACACGGCTCCTGGTTCGGGCTGCAACACCACGCCGGGCACTTCGTATCGGCCGGGGCGATGCTCTACATGCTCTTTGCCGTGCCGTCGGCATCCGGTACCGGCAGTTCGAGCGGCATGGACATGTCCGGCGGCGGCATGGGGGCGAGCGCTCCGACGCTCGCTCTGATCTTCGCGCTGCTGCTGTTCGCCTACGCCGTTCTGGTCGCCGACCGGATTCCGTTGCGTGCAGCCGCCGCGCAGGCCGTGGCGGTCGGCGGTGGTGGTAGCGGGCACCAGGGTGGCGTGTTGGGCATCGGTGCCGGCCGTGGGCCGCTGCTCGCGCCGCGGGCCAGCGCGTTGTGCGAAGTGGTGATGAGCGTCGCGATGGGCGTGATGCTGATCGCCATGCTCTGATCCGCGCCGACACGAGAGCAGGGCGCCGGGCCGAGGACACGTCTTCGGCACGGCGCCCTCATCGCGTGGGACAGGGGGCTTAGTTGCTGCCTAACGGG
>DASYAE010000120.1:0-1524 GCA_036501535.1 Actinocrinis sp.
GCGGAGCTCGAGCCCGACCGGTATGGTCTCGTCGCTGACCGGCTGATTGAACGTCAGGTAATAGTCGGGGAAGCTGACGGCCGCGCCAGCCGGGCTGACGGCCGGCACCAGCTCGTAACCGCCTGGGGTTCCCCTGACGGCGACGAGCGAGACCGCGAGTGCGATCACCGCGGCCGCCGCGGCCAACGGCGCCAGCCAGGTCCCCCAGCGGCGTCGCGGCGCGAGCGCGCGCCAGCGGCGGCGGGACCCCGGGGGCGCCCAGGCGAGCGGCGGGGGCAGCGGCAGTGGCGGCGCGCTGTCCACCTGGCTGGTGACCGCGTCCATGGCCGCGCGGGTCCTCTCTGCCACGGTGCTCATGACTCCTCCTTGAGCATCCGGCCGAGCGCCGCGAGCGCGCGGGACGTCGACGACTTGACGGTGCCGCGGCTGATCCCCATGGCCCGCGCGGTCTCTTCCTCGGACACGCCGAGGTAGAACCGGAGCACCAGCGCCTCGCGCTGCCGGTCCGGCAGCCTGCGCACCGCCGCGAGCACCTCCCGGTGCTCCTCGCCCAGCAAAACGATCGACTCCACCGACTCGGCCGTAGCCGCGTCGGCGACGGCCGAGAGATCGCGGCGTTCCCGCCTGATCCGCTGCCGCAGCGCGGCCCGTCAGCCGTTGAGCACGCTGGCGCGCGCGTAGGCCAGGGCGTTATCCGGGTCCGACAGGCGGCCCCAGTTCCGGTACAGGCCGAAGAACGCGTCCTGCACGACGTCCTCGGCGGCCGTCCTGTCGCCGAGCATGATGACGCCGAGCTTGATCAGCCCGACCGCGTGCGCCTGGTACAGCTCTGTCACGCCGACGCCGACGCTGGCGTCGGGCAGGCCGGCCCGGCGCGCTCGCGTGTCTATGTCCACATCACTACAGATTGCCGCCGCACGGGTCAGGTTGCTCCGGTACCCGGATTTCCCGGACCGGTCGCCGCCCGAAGGTTGCCTGGCGCCCGGAGATTGCTTGCGGTCTATACCAACGGTCTAAACCAAATATCGGGCAATCCGTTACAGTCACGTCACGAGAGCAGACCGGAGCGGAGTAGGCTCCAAAAAACGAGTCTGCCTGCGCGAGGAGCGTTCAGTGCCGAAGTTCGTCTATGACTTCACAGAAGGAAACAAGGACCTCAAGGACCTGCTCGGGGGGAAGGGCGCGAACCTCGCCGAGATGACCAACATCGGCCTGCCGGTGCCGCCGGGGTTCACGATCACCACCGATGCCTGCCGCTACTACCTGGCCAATGGCACGACCCCCGAGGGCCTTGACGACGAGGTAGCCGCGCACCTGGAGGCGCTCGAGCAGGCCATGGGCCGCAAGCTCGGCGACCCCGGCGACCCGCTGCTGGTCAGCGTCAGGTCCGGGGCCAAGTTCTCCATGCCCGGCATGATGGAGACCGTCCTCAACATCGGGCTGTCCGACGAGTCGGTGCTCGGCCTGGCCAAGCAGTCGGGCAACGAGCGGTTCGCCTGGGACGCCTACCGGCGGCTGATCCAG
>DASYAE010000121.1:0-2444 GCA_036501535.1 Actinocrinis sp.
TCCGTGGCTCGTGTGGTAGCTGAGCAGCTCTTCGGCCCGCTCCCCCAGCAGCGCCAACGCGAGCGTGTCGGCGAATATCACCGGCTCGCCGTCGACAACAAGGTGCGCGGCACGCGCGGCCGCCGCCGTCAGCGCGGTGAAGCTCGGCTGTCCGTTCTCCATGACAGCCGAGGCTATAACCGCTTCCGAACACTATAGCAGATAAATGAATATTTCTCAACGCATATCGCGTTACAGTTCCATACCTATAGAAGAGACACTCATCTTCCCATCATTTTTGACCCTTTCGCTGTCCGGTTTGTCCAGCCGATTGAATCCGCCAGGGCAAAACGGACAGCAAAAGGGCCGGAACTGATACCAAGTTGAGAAAAGGACCGAAAATGATACGAAGTCGCGAGAGCGACCTACTGGCGCGCTGCTGACACGCCTAGATGTGTTATTCCGGGGGATATTCCCCCGGAATAACACACGCAAGGCGGCCCTTGGACGGCAGGAACCCGAGGGCCAGGCCAAGGCCTGCCCCCCGGCTGCGCGTGCCACCCGGCACCGGCCGCCAAAAGCGTATGGTGAACGCGGAAACAGCCGTCTACCGGCACTGTTGCGACGACCCCCTGAACCCGCCCCGGATTTCAAGGGCGGAAAGTGATGTAAAGATGGCGGGCTAGCCAGGCGGGCGGGTTCTCGGGCCGGTGCCTGGCAAAGCGGTTTGTCCACAACTATTGTGGACAAACCTGTGCGAAACGCCGGCGCGGCTTGTGGCCACGGCTGTGGGCAACGGTGGATTAGCTGTGCCGACGACGGCCAGCAGATGAGCCCCGGCCCGCGGCAACGCCGTGTGGATAAGCATCCGTAGCTGTGGATGATCATGTGCCAGGACGGTCGCTGTCCAGCAGGCCGAAGATGACCCCGTCCGCGAAGGCGCCGTTCACCCAGTCGGAGCCCCTGGTGACGCCCTCGCGCGTGAAGCCGGCCTGCTGCGCGACCCGGATCATCGCCCCGTTGTCGGCGAGGGTCTCCAGCTGCAGCCGGTGCAGCCCGCGGATGGCGAACCCGTACCGGCACAGCACCAGGACCGCGTCGGTGCCGAGCCCGCGGCCGCGGCACGCCGGCCGCAGCGAGATCCCGACGTGTGCCGACCTGTTGTGCGGGTCGATGTCCCACAGCAGCGCGTCGCCGGCCAGCTCGCCGGTGGCCAGCTCTATGACCGAGAAGACCGCGACGTCGGCGAGCTGGGCCGCCCCTGCGGTGCCGGGGGCCCAGAACGGCGACGCGGGGCCGCTCGGTATGGGTATCCTCGGCTGGGAGTCGGCCCTGTCCCGCGTCTCGACGTCCTCGTACAGTTCCGCGTGCAGGATCTCGGCGTCGCCGGGACGGCGGGCCCGGAGCCCGGTCAGCTCACCGCGCAGCATGTCCGGATAGTAGCGCCAGGCCCGGCCGCCGCCAGCGACCGGTCAGGGATAGCTGACCACGTCCACCGGGGCGTGGTTCGCGTCGGCCTCGTCGGTGGCCGTCCCGCCGGTGCCGTTGATGATCGAGTCGAGACCGCCGAAGCCGCCGATCCACAGGCCGAATACGTCGTGGAACGCCGCGCCCGCGGCCTGCGGCACCTGGAACGCCTCGGTGACGTGCAGCGTGGCGGCCGTGTTGATGAACACCACGTAGCTGCCCATGCCGTAGCCCTGGAAGGTCTTCACGCCGGCGCCGACCTGGAAGGCCGGATTTTACATTTTTTTCATTTCTCGCCCGGCTTGTCCGCCAGGCCGAGCACCCGGACAGCGTTGTCCTTGAGGATCTTCGGGCGGACGTCGGGCTTCAGGTCGAGCGTGTCGAAGTCGCGCAGCCACCGCTCCGGGGTGAGCAGCGGGTAGTCGGTGCCGAACAGCACCTTGTCCTGCAGGTAGGAGTTCGCCGCGCGCACCAGCGCGGGCGGGAAGTACTTCGGCGACCAGCCCGACAGGTCGATGTACACGTTGGACTTGTGCGTCGCCATGGAGATCGACGCGTCCGCCCACGGCACCGACGGGTGCGCCAGGATCACCGTCAGGGAAGGGAAGTCCGCGGCCACGTCGTCGAGCAGCATCGGGTCCGACAGCCGCAGCTTGATGCCACGGCCGCCCGGCAGGCCCGCGCCGATCCCGGTCTGCCCGGTGTGGAACAGCGCCGGGACACCCAGCGACTCGATCTCCGCCCACAGCGGGTAGTACGCCTGATCGTCAGGCGAGAACCCCTGCAGCGACGGGTGGAACTTGAACCCCCGCACCCCGTGATCGCGCACGAGCGACCGCGCCTGCGACACCGCGAGCGGGCCCCGCAGCGGGTCCACAGAACCGAACGGGATCAGCACGTCAGGGTACGCGGCCGCCGAATCCGCGATCTCCTCCGACGACAGCGCCGGGTGCCCGGTCGCCGTGCCCGCGTCCACGGTGAACACGACGGCCGCCATC
>DASYAE010000122.1:0-12606 GCA_036501535.1 Actinocrinis sp.
GCATGCGCCTGGCCTACGTGACCAACAACGCCTCCCGCACCCCCGAGGCGGTCGCCGGGCACCTGGTCGAGCTCGGCCTGCCGGCCGGCGCCGAGGACGTCATCACCGCCGCGCAGGCCGTCGCCCGGCTGATCGCCGAGAGCGTGCCGCCCGGCGCCAAGGTCTTCATGGTCGGTGCCGAGGGACTGCGTACCGCGCTGCTCGACTTCGGCCTGCAGCTGGTCTCCGGGGCGCAGGAGAAGCCGGTCGCCGTGGTCCAGGGCTACCGGCCCGACACCAGCTGGACCGACCTGGCCGAGGCCGCCTACGCCATCGAGGGCGGCGCGGCCTGGTACGCCGCGAACACCGACCTGACCATGCCGACCGCCCGCGGCATCGCCCCCGGCAACGGTGCCATGGTGCGCGCCGTGGCCGCCGCCGTCGGAGGCTGGCCCACCATCGCCGGCAAGCCCGAGCCCGCGCTGCACCGCGAGACCATGATCCGCACCGGCGCGACGCGGCCGCTGGTGGTCGGCGACCGGCTGGACACCGACATCGAGGGCGCCAACCGGGCCGGAGTCGACTCGCTGCTCGTGCTCACCGGGGTGACCGACCGGCGCCATCTCGAGGACGCGCCCCCGCAGCAGCAGCCGACCTATGCGGCGCCGGACCTGCGCGCTCTGCTCGACCCGTCGCAGCTGATTACCTGGGGCTGAGCCCGAGCCGCACCGCGCCGCCTATCGCCCGCCGCCGCGCCTAGAGCAGCTTGCGCAGCCGCAGCAGGTCGCTGAACGACGCGCTCACCTTCACCTTGCCGCTCGCCCAGCCCGAGGCGAAGTTCAGCTGGCCGTTGACCAGCCGGACCAGGTCGTCGCTGCCGATGGTGAGCTTGAGCTGGCCGGCCGGGGCGCCGCCGCCCTGGTACGCGGTGATGCCGTGCAGCCTGCCCTCTTTGAGCGTTCCGTGGAAGGTCACCCCGAGATCGGGTACCAAGCAGGTCACCGAGCGCTCGAACGGGGTCTTGAACCGCTCGTCGTCGGTGCCCGCCAGGTTCGCGGCCAGGCGCTCGAGCGCCGCAGCGCACTCATCTTTGGTCGCCACGGGTCGTACCCTACCGCCATCGCACCGGCCGGCGCGGTACGGTCGAGGCGCGCAGCCGCAGAACCGGAAGGAACGATGCCATGGACAGCGAGGGCGGCGCCCCGCGCGGGCCCGAAGCCGTCGAGCTGCCTCAGGCCCGCGCCGACGCGCAGGTCCCCGAGCCCGAGCCGACCGGCAACGACGAGGTCGACGCCGCGCTCGACCGGCTGCGCGAGCTCGCCGAGCAGCCCCCCGGCGCCCATCCCGACCTGTACGAGGACGTCCACCGGAGGCTCCAGGCCGTGCTCGCCGGGCTCGACCAGGCCGCGGCCAGGTAGCCGGCGGGCATGGCCGGACAGGAGCGGCGGCGCCTCGACGCCGAGCTGGTCCGCCGCGGCCTGGCCCGCTCCCGGGACCAGGCCGGCGAGCTGATCGCGGCCGGGCGGGTGAGCGTCGGCGGACAGGTAGCGGCCAAGGCGGCCACCCAGGTGGAGACCTCGGCGCCGGTCGTGGTCGCGCCGAACGCCGCCGCGGACGGCGAGGCGCAGCCCGAGTACGTCTCGCGCGGCGGCCACAAGCTCGCCGGGGCGCTTGCCGCCTTCGGCCCGCCCGGCCTAGTCGTCGCCGGGCGCCGCTGCCTGGACGCCGGTGCGTCCACCGGCGGATTCACCGACGTGCTGCTGCGCGCCGGAGCGCGGCAGGTCGTCGCGGTCGACGTCGGCTACGGACAGCTGGCCTGGTCGCTGCGCACGGACGAGCGGGTCACAGTGCTCGACCGGACCAACGTGCGCGCGCTGACGCCCGACCAGATCGGCGACGATCCGGCGGAACTCGTGGTCGGCGATCTTTCGTTCATCTCATTGGCCCTCGTATTGCCGGCCCTGATCGGCTGCGCGGTCCCGGAGGCCGACTTCGTGCTGATGGTCAAACCGCAGTTCGAGGTCGGGCGCGAGCGGCTCGGCTCCGGCGGCGTGGTGCGCGACCCGGCGCTGCGCGCCGAGGCGGTGCGCGCCGTGGCCGCCGCCGCCCTCGGGCTCGGCCTGGGCGTGCACGGCGTGGTCGCCAGCCCGCTGCCCGGGCCGAGCGGCAACGTCGAGTACTTCCTGTGGCTGCGCGCCGGGGCGCCGCCGCTGGACTTGGCAGAACTTGACCGTGCCGTGGCGCAGGGTCCCGGGAACGGATGACACCCTGGACCGGTCTGGTGCGCGGCCGGGCGGACAGGGAATGCGCGCACTGAAAGGCGGCCGCGCCGCCGACCCGAGTTGGCCAACGCGAGACCCGCGCTCCGCCGGAGCCGGGCCGGAACGGTGAGGAGCCCCCAAGGTGAACCGGCCGGATGAGCAGCAGCCGCAGGACGCGCCGCCGCCCGCCCCCGAGCGGGACGGGGACGCCGAGCGGCACATTCTGTTGATCACCCACACCGGGCGCAGCGAGGCCCGGGACGCGGCGCGCAAGGTCGCGCACTGGCTCGCCGACGCCGGCATCGGCGTGCACGTGATGCTCGCGGAGACCGGCGGCGACGGCTTCGGCCCGGACGTGCACGTGTTCGACGACGCCGGGAAGGCCGCGCGGGACTGCGAGCTGATCGTGGTGCTCGGCGGCGACGGCACCCTGCTGCGCGGCGCGGAGCTGGCCCGCGAGGCGGACATCCCGCTGCTCGGGGTGAACATGGGCCGGGTCGGCTTCCTGGCCGAGGCGGAGCTGGAGGATCTGCACGAGGTGGTCGGGCGGGTCGTCGAGCAGCGCTATGCGGTCGAGGAGCGTATGACGCTCGACGTGACCGTGCTGTCCGGCGGGGCCGTGCTCGGCCGCACCTGGGCGCTGAACGAGGCCAGCGTGGAGAAGCGCTGCCGCGAGCGGATGCTGGAGGTGCTGGTCGAGATCGACGGGCGGCCGCTGTCCCGCTGGGGCTGCGACGGCGTCGTGTGCGCCACCCCGACGGGCTCGACCGCGTATGCGTTCTCCGGCGGCGGGCCGGTGGTCTGGCCCGAGGTCGAGGCGCTGCTGCTGGTGCCGATCTCCGCGCACGCGCTGTTCGCCCGGCCGCTGGTCGCCGCGCCCACCTCGCTGCTCGCGGTAGAGCTCGAAGACACCGCGCCGCCGCCCGGGCAGCCGGCCGCGGACGGCTCGGGCGTGCTGTGGTGCGACGGGCGCCGCACGATCGACCTGCCGGCCGGCGCCCGGATCGAGGTGCGTCGCGGCGAGCACCCGGTGCGGCTGGCCCGGCTGCGCGACGCGCCCTTCACCGACCGCCTCGTGGCCAAGTTCGCCCTGCCGGTGGACGGCTGGCGGGCCCGCTGACGCGCCGTCACCTCACCGGTGTCTCCCGTGCGACGGCCTTCCTGGGAGGATGGCGCCATGGAGCGTGTGCTTGGTATCGGCGGATACTTCCTCAGGGCCACCGACCCGGCGGCCTTGGGCGCGTGGTACCGCGACTGCCTGGGCCTGGACGCCGAGGAGAACGGCCTATGGCATCAGGGCGCCGGACCGACGGTGTTCGCGACGTTCGAGTCCGAGACCGACTACTTCGGGTCCCGCACTCAGCGGACCATGCTCAACATCCGGGTCCGCGACCTGGACGCGATGCTCGCGCAGCTTCGCGCCGCGGGCGCGGACGTGGCCGAGGAGACGCAGGACATGGACGGCGTCGGCCGGTTCGGCTGGGTCACCGATCCCGAGGGCAACCGGATCGAGCTGTGGCAGCCCGCCTGACCGCGTCCGCGCCCGAACATCCTGTGAGGGTCCTGCCTTCCGCCCGCGCCGTGCGCCGCGGGGACGGGGCCGAGTCGGAAGCTTCAGCTACGCTCAAGCCTGTGTTGGAGCAGATGCGGATCCGCGGCCTCGGCGTGATCGAGGACGCCGTGCTCGACCTGTCGCCGGGCTTCACCGCGGTCACCGGGGAGACCGGCGCCGGGAAGACCATGGTCGTCACAGGTTTGGACCTGCTGTTCGGCGGGCGCGCCGAGACCACCAGGATCCGGCCCGGCGCGGACCGCGCCGCGGTGGAGGGCAGGGTCCTGATCCCGGCCGGCGGATCGGTGGCCCGGCGCGCGGCCGAGGCCGGCGCGGAGATAGACCCGGTCGGCCCGGCGCCGGACGGCACCGAGCGCGCGGAGCTGCTGATCGCCCGGGTGGTCGGCGCCGGGGCGGCCCAGAACCAGGCGCGACAGGACTCTGTCGACGCCTCGCCAGCACAGCAGGGCGCTGTGTCGACCGGTCCCGTGTCGACCGGTCCCGCGGTGCGCTCGCGCGCGCACCTCGGCGGCCAGGCCGTGCCGGTCTCGGTGCTCGCCGAGCTCTCCGAGGAGCTGATCGCGATGCACGGGCAGTCGGCGCAGCAGCGGCTGCTCCAGCCGGCCCGGCAGCGCGCCGCGCTGGACCGGTACGCAGGCGCCGCCGTGAGCCGCCCGCTGGCCGACTACCGCACGGCGTACCAGGAGTTCAAGGCGGTCGGCGACGAGCTGGCACAGCTCACCACGCAGGCGCGCGAGCGCGCCCAGGAGGCGGACGCGCTGCGCTACGGCCTGTCCGAGATCGAGAAGGTCGAGCCGCTGGCCGGCGAGCGGGAGCAGCTGGCCGCCGAGGCCGCGCGGCTGGACAACGCCGAGTCGCTGCGGACGGCCGCCGCCACCGCGCACGAGGCGCTGGTCGCCGGGGACGAGACGGTGTCTGCGGCGGACGCGTCGTCCCTGGTCAACGCAGCGCGCCGGGCGCTGGACCAGGTGCGCGGCACCGACCCGGCGCTGGCCCCGCTGGCCGCCCGGCTCGAGGACCTGTACTGGCAGCTGACCGAGACCGGCACCGAGCTTGCCGGCTACCTGGCCGGCATCGAGGCCGACCCGGCCCGGCAGGAGTCCGCGCACCAGCGCATGGGCGACCTGGACAACCTGTGCCGCCGCTACGGCCCGGCCGTCGAGGACGTGCTGGCCTGGAGCGAGCGGGCGGCCGCCCGGCTGGCCGAGCTGGACGGCGACGACGACCGCATCAGCGCCCTGACCGAGCGGCGGGACGCGCTGCTCGGCACCCTGGCCGGGCACGCCGCGGAGGTCTCCGCCGCCCGCAGGGCCGCCGCGGAGAAGTTCGCCGCCGCGGTCACCACCGAGCTGGTCGAGCTGGCCATGCCGCACGCCCGGCTCGAGGTGCGGGTCGCCCAGCGCGACCTCGACGGGCCGGCCGGAGGCCTGCCGCTGGCCGACCCGGACACCGGCGAGCAGCGGCGGGTGGCCTTCGGGCCCAACGGCGTCGACGACGTCGAACTGCGCCTCGCCCCGCACCCCGGCGCGCCGTTCCTGCCGATCGGCAAGGGCGCCTCGGGCGGCGAGCTGTCCCGGGTCATGCTCGCGGTCGAGGTCGTGTTCGCCGGCGCGGACCCGGTGCCCACGTTCGTGTTCGACGAGGTCGACGCCGGGGTCGGCGGCAAGGCCGCGGTCGAGGTCGGCCGCCGGCTGGCCCGGCTGGCCCGCAGCGCCCAGGTGATCGTGGTAACCCATCTGCCGCAGGTCGCCGCGTTCGCCGACCGGCAGCTGCTGGTGCGCAAGCAGAGCGACGGGTCGGTCACCTCTTCGGGGGTCACCGTGCTCGGCGAGGACGAACGCCGCACCGAGCTGGCCCGGATGCTCTCCGGCCTCGAGGACTCGGAAAGCGGCCGGGCGCACGCCGACGAGCTCCTCGCAGCGGCGCGCGCCGAACGCGGTTGATCGCGTTGTAGATCCAGACGTATAACAACGCAGTCACGGGTGGCTGAAGCGGTGGTAAGAAGTGTCTCCCCGCAGCGTGCAGAAGGCGCCGCTGCTGGCAGGATTGGTCCGATGAGGATCTCCGTGCGCGCCGAGCGCGGCCCCGGCCCGCCGGCCGGCCGGGACGGCCAGCGTCCCAGCCGGTCGGCCGGCGCGGTCGTGCGGGTCGACCCGCGCACCAAGAACCTCGCCAAGCGGCTCGGCCCCGGCGACATAGCGATCATCGACCACGAGGACATCGACCGGGTCGCCGCCGAGTCCCTGGTGGCCTGCCGGCCGGCCGCGGTGGTCAACGCGGCGGCCTCGATCAGCGGGCGCTACCCGAACCTGGGCCCGGAGATCATCGTCTCGGCCGGCATCCCGCTGCTCGACGAGGTCGGCCCGGAGGTGATGCGGCTGGCCCAGGAGGGCGAGCGGCTCTTCCTCGAGGGCAACGTGCTCTTCCGCGGCGTGACCCCGCTGGCCGCGGGCAAGCTGCTGGACGTCGAGACGGTGCTGGCCTCCATGGAGGACGCCCGCTCCGGCCTGTACGAGCAGATCGAGGCCTTCGCCGCGAACACCATGGAGTACCTGCGCAAGGAGCGCGACCTGCTGATGGACGGGGTGGGCGTGCCGGACGTGCGCACCGACCTCGACGACAAGCACGTGCTGATCGTGGTGCGCGGCTACCACTACCGGGAGGACCTCAGGGCCCTGCGCCCGTACATCCGGGAGCACCAGCCGGTGCTGATCGGCGTGGACGGCGGCGCCGACGCCATCATCGAAGCCGGATACAAACCGCATATGATCGTCGGCGACATGGACTCCGTATCCGACGAAGCGCTCACCTGCGGCGCGGAGATCGTCGTGCACGCCTATCGGGACGGCCGCGCGCCGGGCCTGGAGCGGCTGCGCGTGCTCGGCCAGCGGTGCGTGGTGTTCCCGGCCACCGGCACCAGCGAGGACGTGGCGATGCTGCTGGCCGACGACAAGGGCGCCGAGCTCATCGTCGCGGTGGGCACCCACTTCACGGTGGCCGAGTTCCTCGACAAGGGCCGGCCCGGCATGGCCTCGACCTTCCTGACCCGGCTGCGGATCGGCGGCAAGCTGGTCGACGCCAAGGGCGTCTCCCGGCTCTACAAGAGCCAGGTCTCGAACTCGTCGCTGCTGTTCCTGGTCCTCGCGGCGCTGGCCGCGATACTCGTCGTGGCCTGGTACACGCCGCTGGCGCACGCCTACTGGACCGTGGTGCGCGGATGGTGGGATTCGCTCATTTTCCAGATCCAGGGGCTCTTCTCGTGATCGACTTCCGGTACCACGTCGTGTCGATCATCGCGGTGTTCCTGGCCCTGACCGTCGGGCTGGTCATCGGCGCCTCGGTCATCAACCAGGACTCCGTCGCGCTGCTGCAGCGGGAGTACAACGACGCCAACAACGCCAAGCTCAACGCCCAGCAGCAGCTGCGCGACCTGCAGGGCAGCGCCTCGCAGCAGGAGCAGTACATCGACGAGACCAGCGGCACCCTGACCTCGGACCAGCTGGTCAACAAGTCCGTGGCCGTGGTGCAGATCGCCGGCGCGAACAGCGCCGCGGTGACCAGCACGAGCCAGCTGATCAGCAAGTCGGCCAACGCCGGCATCGGCATCGACCTGACGGTGAACACCTCGTTCAGTGACTCGAACTACGCAGGGGTGCTCAACCAGCTGGTGAGCACCTGCACGCCGGGCAACACGCCGATCAGCGGCAGCGGCGCGGTGGCCGCCATGCAGCTGCTCACCGCCGCGATCACCGCCTCCACGCAGGGAACCGAGGAACCGAACACCAACCCGTCGGCGTCTGCCTCGGCGACACCCAGCAGCAGCCCTGCCGGCTGCGGCCCCCAGAAACCGGCTAACATGACTCCGTCCTGGGCGCTGACGACCCTCGACGCCTACCAGGGCCAGGGCGTCATCACCGTCAACTCGGGCCCGTCGCCCACCGGGACGCTGGTGGCGGCGTTCATCGCGGCGCCCGACCAGGTGAACTCGACGGCCCAGAACAACGACTACCTGGCGCTGGCAGAGAGCCTGCACGCGGACGGCGTCGGGCCGGTGGTCGGCGGGACGTCCAACTCCGCCCAGGCCGGCGGCCTGATCGCCGCGGTGCTCGCGGACTCGACTGCGGCCAAGAACGTCTACACCGTGGACGACACGGACCGGACGATGGGCCAGGTCGCCGTCGTGTTCGTGATGGTCCAGGTGGCGGCGGACGCGGGCGCCAACGCGGGGCACTACGGCCTCGTCGGCTCCAACGACGGGCTGCTGCCCGCGCTGCCCTCCTCGGGCGCGTCGGGCTGACCCCGGCGCCCGGCACCACATCGGCATCTGCACCCGACCAGGAACGGGAGTTCGGACTATGGGATTCGCGGCCAAGGCGCTCGCCACCGCACTCGGCGCCACCGCCGCCCGGCTGGCCTTCACCGCGGCACGCCGCAACCCCCCCGGCCCCGAGCCGAAGCAGTGGAACCGGACCAACCACCGCGGCGAGCCGGTCACGCTGCTCGAGGGGCCGGCGTACGCGGCCGGCGCGGCCGCCGCGCTCGCCCTGACCCCCGGCCTGCCGGCCGGCCTGCGCACCGCGGCGGTCGGGGCCGCGGCCGGCGCCGGCGCCTTCGGCGTCTACGACGACCTGCGCGGCAACGGGGACCGGCGCGGCATGCGCGGCCACCTGGCCGCCCTCGCCAAGGGCGAGGTGACCACCGGCGCGGTCAAGATCCTCGGCATCGGCGGCACCGGCCTGGTCGCCGGCGCGCTGGTGCGGCGCGGGCCGTCCGACACGCTGGTGGACAAGCTGCTGGCCGGCGTGGTGATCGCGGGCGCGGCGAACGCGGTGAACCTGTTCGACCTGCGGCCCGGCCGGGCGATCAAGGCCGCGGCGATCGCAGCGGCGCCGGCCTATGCGCTCGACCTGGTCCGAGACCGGGACGGGGCGGCCGGCGTGGCGCGCGCGGCCGGCCTCGGCGCGGCGCTGGCCCTGCTGCCCGAAGACCTCGGCGAGAGCGCGATGCTCGGCGACGCCGGCGCGAACGCGCTCGGCGCCGTGCTGGGCACCGCCGCGGCCGCCTCCGCCTCCCGCGCCGGACTGGTCTGGCGCGCCGCCGCGATGACCGCGGTGACCCTGGCCAGCGAGAAGGTCTCCTTCACCAAGGTGATCGCCGCCTGCCCGCCGCTGCGCGCCCTGGACGGGCTCGGCCGACGTGCCTGATCACGTCGCCCCGCTTCCCTCGGTCGATGATCCGCTGGTCCAGCCGATCGCGCCGGTCGGCGCGCTCGACCGCGCCACCGCGGGGCCGGAGGCGGGCGGCGGCCTGCGGGCGCACGGCATGCGCGGCGTGGCCGGCGGCGCCGCGCTCATCGCCGCGGTCACCGTGCTCTCCCGGATGGTCGGCTTCCTGCGCACGCTGACCTTCTCGCACACGGTCGGCACCCAGGCGCTCGCCGACGCCTACAACACGGCGAACCAGATCCCGAACACCATCTTCGACATCGTCGCCGGCGGCGCGCTGGCCAGCGTCGCGGTGCCGTTGCTGGCCGGGCCGTTCTCTCGGGGCGAGCGGCACGAGGCCGAGGCGATCACCTCGGCCCTGCTGACCTGGGCGATGGGCGTGCTGCTGCCGCTGAGCCTGGTCGGCATGGCGATCTCCGGGCCGCTCGGCGACCTGCTCGGCGGCGACCACCCGCCGCTGGGCGTGTACGGCGCGACGGTCGGCCGGTTCCTCGTGATGTTCCTGCCGCAGATCCCGCTCTACGGCGTGGCCGTGGTGCTCTCCGCCACCCTGCAGGCCGACCGGCGCTTCCTGGCCCCGGCGCTGGCCCCGCTGCTCTCCAGCCTCGTCGTGGTCACCACGTACCTGGCGTTCGGCGAGCTGGACCCGAAGGCGGCCGGCGGCGACCTGTCCGGGCTCGGCCACGGCTCGGAGCTGTTCCTGGGCCTGGGCACCACGCTCGGCGTGGCGACGCTCGCGCTCAGCCTGCTGCCCGCGCTGCGGCGCAGCGGCCTGCACCTGCGGCCCCGCCTGCGCTTCCCGCCGGGCGTGGCGCACCGGGCCCGCGGGCTGGCCGCCGCCGGCGTCGCCACCCTCGCGGCGCAGAACGTCGCCACCATCGGCATCGTGCTGCTGACCAGCCATACGCACGCCACCGACGGCTCCCTGACCGTCTACACGTTCAGCTGGGCCGTCTACGTGCTGCCCTACGCCGTTCTCGCCGTGCCTATCGCGACCACCGCGTTCACCGACCTGTCCGCACGCTCGGACGAGGGCGACGCGGACGGCTACAGCACCGGCGTCGCCGCGACCAGCCGCGCGGTGGTCATCGCCGCCTGCCTGGGCTCCGCGCTGCTCGCGGCCACCGCCTGGCCGATGTCCTACCTGTTCATCTCCGCGCCCGGCGGCCCGCGGCCGTCGATGATGGCCTACGGACTGCTCGCCTTCGCCCTCGGCGTGCCCGGGTACGCGGCCATCGCGCACCTCGGCCGGGCCCTCTACGCCGGCGGCCAGGGCCGGGCCGCGGCCACCGCGACCGTCATCGGCTGGCTCGCCGTGCTCAGCGCGGACTGCCTGCTGGTCTGGATCTTCCCGCCGGGCCAGGCCGTCGCCGCCTTCGGCCTCGGAAACGCGGTCGGCATGACGCTGGCCGGCGTGCTGCTGCTGGTCGCGGTCCATCGGCACGCGGGTTCGGGCGCCTTCACCGGCCTGCCGCGCGCCGCCGCCGTCGGTGCCATAGCCGCCGCGGCGGCCGGGGCCGCCGGCTGGCTGACCGCCGGCGGCATCGGCCCGACCAGCGCGACGTTCGCCATTCCGGTCGCCGTGCTGTGCGCCACCATCGCGATCGTCGTCTTCGCCGTCATCCTGCTCGCCCTCGACGACGGCGACATGTGGCCGCTGCTCCTGCACAGCCTGCGCGGCATGCGGCTGCGCCGCGTCGCCCTGCGCATATACCGGTGGCGCCGGTGACCGCGCCGGGTCCGGAACGGCTGCGCATCGCCCTCACGTTGGGTACCAGCGTCGGCGGCATCGGCGTATTCGTGCACGACCTCGCTGCGGAGTTCGCCGGACGCGGACACGACGTGCTGGTCGCCGGTCCGCAGCAGACGCAGGACCACTTCGCCTTCACCGCCACGGGCGCCGCGTTCCGGCCGGTGCGGATCGCCGCCGCGCCGCACCCGGTCCGCGACCCGATCGCGCTGCGCGACCTGCGCCGCGCACTGACCGGCTATCAGATCGCCCACGCCCACGGCGTGCGCGCGGGAGCGCTGACCGGGCTCGCGCTGACCGGACGGCCGACCGGCCGCGTGGTCACCCTGCACAACGCCATGCTCGCCTCCGGCCCCAAGGCCGTGCTGCTGACCGGGCTCGAACGGCTCGCCGTGCGCCGCAACGCGATCGTCCTCGGCGCCTCCCAGGACCTGGTCGAGCGGGCCCGCCGCCTCGGCGCCCGCGCCGCACGGCTCGGCCCGGTGCCCGCGCCCCCCGCCTCGCCGCAGCGCGATCGCGCGCAGGTGCGCGCGGAGCTCGGCCTGGACGACGCGACCCGGCTCGTCCTCGCGGTCGGCCGCCTGGCCCCGCAGAAGGACTACCCGAGCCTGCTCGAAGCGGCCGCCTCGTTCGGCGGCGCACGCGTGACGATCGCCGGCGACGGACCGCTGCGCGCGGAACTCCAGGCCCGCATCGACGCGGACGGTCTGAACGCCGTCCTGCTCGGCCACCGCTCGGACGTCGCTGACCTCATGGCCGCCGCGGACGTGTTCGTGCTCTGCTCGCGCTGGGAGGCGCGCGCGCTGGTCGTCCAGGAGGCGATGCGCGCCGGCCTGCCCGTCGTCGCCACCGCGGTCGGCGGGACGCCCGAGCTGGCCGGCGGCGCGGCGCTGCTCGTCCCGCCGGGAGACCCCGCCGCACTGGCGCAGGCCGTCAAGCAGGTGCTGGCCGACCCGGCCGAGCACGCCCGGCTGCGCGCGGCCGGTGTCGCGCGCGCCGGCGCGCTGGCCGGCCTGCCCGAGGTCGTCGACGAGCTCTGCGAGATCTACGCCGCGCTCGTGCGCCGATAGTGGCCCGCGGCCTGCTTACCGGCCCTCGGTCAGCGACGGCATGCGCTCCAGCGCCTCGAACGGCAGGTCGAGCTCGTCGAGGATGCGCGCCGCGCGCTCGGAGACCTCGCCGTGCGGGACGTAGACCACCATCCGCGTCCCCGGCATCGCGTGCACGCCGAAGCTGGTCACCTTGAACGTCAGGTCGCCGACCGTCGGATGCCGGAAGGTGCGCAGCCGGGTGCCCGGCGAGGCCACGTCGTGCGTGTTCCACAGCTCCGCGAAGTCCTCGCTGATCTCCAGCAGGTCCGCGATGAACCGCTCCCAGCACGGCTCGCCGAGGTGCCGCGCGTACGCGCCCCGCAGGTTCGCCACCGACCAGCGCATCTCCTCGCGCCGGTTGACCATCGGGCAGGACCAGCAGGGCACCGAGAAGGTGGCCCACAGCAGGTTGTGGTACTTCTCCGTGCTCGACGCCAGCCCCGGGAACCAGCGCTCGAACGCCCGGTTCCAGGCCAGCACGTCGAACCGGTCGTTGATCACCAGCGCCATGTGGCCCAGGGTGTCCACCACCTGCCGCACCTCGGGCGCCACGTCGGGGTACAGGCCCGGGGCGCGCAGCGGCGAGGGCACGCCGGCGAGGCGGTAGAGGTGGTCGTGTTCGTCGCGGTCGAGGTGCAGGGTGCGGGCGATGGCGTCGAGGACGTGGGTGCTGGCGTTGATGGGTCGGCCTTGTTCGAGCCAGGTGTACCAGGTGACGCCGACGCCG
>DASYAE010000123.1:0-29442 GCA_036501535.1 Actinocrinis sp.
TCGCCATCGCGAAATACACCATGACATGCGCCGGAAGCTTCGCATCCGAACACTTCGCACCCCTGCCGAACTCCGCCACCGCGTCATCGATCACCACGCGCGGCACCACCGCCGCCAACAACCCGACCGAGACATGATCCGCCAAACGGCCCGACAGAGCCCCCACAGCACTATGCGACACCCACCGACCGTAACGCCCCCCCAATCACGACACGAACACACAGGTCACAAGCCCGACCCCACCACGCTGAGCGGCATTGGGTTCTGCATCGTCCTGCGCGTAAACTCGTCCAGCACCTATGGCTACCAGGCGGCGGAGTTCGTGGCCGACGTCACAAACGCAGCTTTCGCCGACCATCGGCGCCCCTCGGTCGCGATGGGGAACTCGTCTGGAAGTTGACGGTACATGACGGGCGAGTTCGTGATCGGCATCGATCTGGCCGCCGAACCGGCCAAGACAGCGCTCGCCCGCATCCAGTGGGCACCATCAGGCGCGGTCGTGCGGGACCTCGTCGTCGGCATCGACGACGACACTGCCCTTAGCGAACTGACGTCGGTGGAAAAGGCGGGCATCGACTCTCCGCTCGGCTGGCCGGACTCGTTCACCACGTTCGTCACGCAACACCGAGCCGGCAGCGTCGCAAACCCGGGGTACGCCCAGGATAAGCACGGTCGTCGCCAGGTGCTGTGGCGTCTGACCGATGAGGTGGTCCGCGTCAGAACCGGTCTCGTGCCGCTCAGCGTCGCCGCTGACCGCATCGCCCATGTCGCCCTGCGCTGTGCCGTGCTCCAAGCCCGTCTCGCGGAGGCGGGCCGTCCAGTGGACCGCACGGGGGCCGGCGCCCTCGTCGAGGTCTATCCCGCCGGATCCCTGCGTGCCTGGGGCCTGCCGTACCGCCGTTACAAAGGGACCGCTGGGGCCGCCGCGCTCAACACGGCAGTCAGCAAACTTCTCGACAAGGCGCCATGGCTGGACCTGGGCGAATTCGAGAAGCGCTGCCGCACGCGCGACGACGCCTTCGATGCTGTCATCGCCGCGCTCACAGCACGCGCCGCCGCCATGGGATCAACCCTTCGACCAGAGCCCGAACAACTCGACCAGGCACGCGCCGAAGGATGGATCGCAGTGCCCACATCCCCACTTCAATTGTTAGAACCTCACGCCATCGCCCACCAACTCGCCCTCAGCGACGAATAGGACTCGCCTCCCTGCTGCAGCCACTGCCCCAACGTGCTCGGGCACACCCGATCGAGTGGGCGCCGTGGCGCGCGCCGACTCGATCGGGTGAATGGATGGCTGATCCCGTTGCGCCATTCCGGATGAAGGTCCACGGTGAGCCAAGATGCATCGGCGCTGGTCCGTGGCCCGCGACATGCCCTGCCGAGGGTGCCGGGCGAGCACGGCGAGCGTCAGCAGCAGGCGGCCGAGGGACTGGCATGGCGACACGATCCAGATCGCGAATCCAAAGCGACAGCACGCTGATCGTCAAGCACGACGGGCTGCTGTGGAAGTCGGCTGCGGGCGGGACCGTCAGCTTCGAGGCGTTCCTGAGCGCGAAGGCCCGGTTGACGCAGATCATGGACGACCAGTCATGGAATCCGTGGAATCGGGAGAGCCACGATCAAGAGTTATCCCGCCTTGAGGAAGTCCTCGACCAGTGGACTCGGGCGGAACCGGGCTTTCGACCGCTGACGGACCAGGAATTCGAGCAACGCTGCGAACAGCGACGCACGCAGCGAGAAGCCGAACAGGCGGAACAAGCCCGGCAGCGTGAGGCCCGCAAGAAGCTCTACAACCCCGCCCGGGAAGCCGCCCGCCTAGAACTGCTCGAAAACGAGTCCCTCATCAGGCACAAGCAAACCGAGCTCGCTGAACTGCGCGACGGCACCCGTTTCCCGAGCATGGACAGCCGACGGCGCACCGAGGAGATAACAACTCTCGAGCGGTCGCTCGACGACCGCCTGGCCCGCGTCGTCCGCCTGCGCGACCAAGTCGGGGACGTCGAGACGGTCGTCGACGCCAACGGCGCCCTGCCCGGCGAGCGGCGTGAGACAGCGCTCAGCATGTTCCGCACTTGGCGATACTGCGAAGTGACACGCCTGCGCAAGCGCCTCGACACCGCCAGGACCACGCTGAAAACCACGGACGACAAGGCGGCGAAGAGCAAGATACGCACTCAGATCAGCCTGGACGGGTGCAGGCTCGAAGCCCTGCTCGCGGTCCCCCGCCCGACCGCCGACCAGATGTGCGCCGACTACCCCCACCCCGTGGCCTGGGACTGCTGGAGTACCACCGGCGGCATGGCCTTCTACGCCGGCCCGTGCCCCCGGTGGCCCGGCTGGGCCGCCCGCGTGCGCAAAGCCCGCGAAATCCTCATGTCCGCGCCCAGCCCAGCCGCACCCGCAGCGCCACGTGCTCAGCCACTCGCGGTCATCCCCTCCGGCCTGCCGCTGACCGAACTTATGGCCAGACTCGCCGAGATCCAAGCCGCCCACCCCGACGCCCGCGCCACACGCGGACGAGCGAACCGATGGGAGGTCTGGCCCGCGGAGGACGCGGCGGAACGCACACCCTCAAGAGCAGCTTCGCCTCCGCTATAGTGAGCGCCGCCATCTCAGCCTCAGTACGCAGCCCGGCAACCGTTTTGCGCCCCGCGCCGACCACGACGATCCCGATTCGGGCGCGGCCACAACCTGGCGGCCTGGCAACGCATCGAATGCGCGGAGATTATTAGCCGCATCGGCAGCCCGTCCGCTCCGCCGTCGAATCCGCCGCTGCCGCTCAGACTCGCGGCTTTGCAGGGACACGGTGATCGTGTGCGGATCCGCCGGGGTTGCAGCGCCGCTACATCCACAAGGCGATCCACCCTGGCGATAACAGCGCCACGGATGGGGCGCACGTCCGCGCCAGCGCAACCACAGTGACCAGCTACGCCGCCCCAACCCCGTCCGGCCCGTAGGGTGGCGCACAGGGCCATCCCGGCCCCAACAGATCGCCAACGGCACCGCTCGCGCCACAATGGCACCCGCCGATACCTTTAGGCACCGGTTGCGCCGCACCTGAAAGGATCTCAGCAAAAGTAGATCGCATGCGAATTCAGGTACGACGACGAAAATAGACCTCCTTGGAGAGTGCTCAGCCGGTAGCGAAATGTCGCGAAAAACACGACCCGGTTGGTGGCAAAATCGCCATATGAACCTTGCGACGCGCTGACCTGCGGAAACGCGGACGACTCTGCATGGTGCTGACCTGGTGCTGACCCGCAGCGACATTTCGGACACCAAGAAAAGGCAAAACCCCAGGCCAGAAGGCCTGGGGTGCAGCGAGACCGGCCTGTAAGCCGGGTTCTGTACGCGCTCTGGGAGTGCGTGGCGGCCATCCATCTACGGCGCGCGTTGCCGCGTGCCTCCAGCGGTCTACCCGCGAGCTTGGGCGGGCCGCCCTCGGACGCTCGCGCGGGCGGGGCTTGCGCTCCGCCCTTTTTTGACCTTGCTCCGGGTGGGGTTTACCTAGCCGCCCGGGTCGCCCCGGGCGCTGGTGGGCTCTTACCCCGCCGTTTCACCCTTACCGCCGGGCGCCTTTCGGTGTCCGGCGGCGGTCTTTTCTCTGTGGCACTGTCCCGCGGGTCGCCCCGGGTTGGTGTTGCCAACCACCCTGCCCTGTGGAGCCCGGACTTTCCTCGGGCCTCGGCATCCGTCGGGTGCCGGGGTCCGCGGCCGCCCGACCGACTCGCCGCTCGGCAAGTGTAGGGCAATCCGTCAGGACCAGTAGAGCGCCGAGGTGGGGGTGTCCTTGAGCAGTCTGCGCACGGCGAGGCCGGTCATGATCGCGCTGATGCCGAGGAACACCAGGTAGAAGCCCAGGAGAAGGGCCATGAACAACAGGCCGAGGACCGGGAAGAACTCGATCAGCAGGCCGATGATCACATTGCAGACGCCGGTGATGATGGTGGCCGCGCGGCCTGCTCGGGTCGGGATGTCCTGGCGGCGCCAGCCGGCGAAGATCATGATCAGGCCGGCGACCATCCAGAACGCGCCGACCACGATGGCGAAGGCGGAGGCCGTGGCGAACAGGTTGATCAGGCAGACGATGCCGAGGAGCACTGCGAGCAGGCCGAGGATCACGGCCGCCACGCGGGAGCTGGTGTGGCCGCCGCGTAGGTGGAACGCGTGTGCGAAGCGGTAGACGCCGACGACCAGCAGGAAGACGCCGAACATGACGGTCAGCGCACCGATGGTGTGACCCGGCCAGACCACCACCGTGACGCCGAGGGCGACCGAGAGGACGCCGAAGGCGACGGGGATGCGCCAGACGCTGGCCCATTCGTGGGGGTCTCGCCGGTAGCCGGTCTGATCGGCGGATCGATTAGGGTTGCCGGGTCCCCGTCCTCCCGCGCCGCCTGCGCTCCCCGCGTCCCCGCGGTCCACGTTGTAACCGCCCAGTGCTTGACTCATCTCCGGCTCCCTGTCTCGCGCCGTGCTCGCGGTCGATGACCTCGGATTTCATCGTCACACCAGGCGGTCCGACCGGCCCGTCGAGACTCGGGCGGGCGCGCGAAACTACGATGACCGGCTGATGGGCGGTTGAGCGGGGCGGGGCGGACTACTGGAATGAGCGGAAGCTGAAGGGAAGGCGGACTCGGCGATGAACGATCCCGGCGCAGCCAGCGCGGCCGGCGCAGCTGGTGCAGCCAGTGCGGTGGGCGCGGCCGGGCCCGACAGGCAGGCCGAGGCGGCTGGCGCGGACGGGTCGGCGCAGGCCCAGGCATCGATGCCGGCGGGTCCTGCGTCGGTTGACGCGCCGTCGGTCGGTGTGGCGGCGGCTGAGGCGGAGTTGCTTGGTGCGGCACAGGTGGCGGCGGTTGAGGCGGCATCGGCGGCATCGGCATCGGTGGCGGCAGAGGGGACGGTGGACGGCGCGGGTGCGGGCGAAGCGGGCGTAGGTGGGGCGGATGGAGCGGGTAGGGCGGGCGCGGACGGTCCGCTGGCAGGGATTCCGCAGTCGCGGAGTGGTATCAAGCGGCCAATCACGCATACGCATGACCACCAGCACGCCAAGCATCCGCATAACCACAATCACAACCACAAGCACCAGCACGAGCACACCCACGAGCCGGGCCACGAGCGGGAGCACGAACACGGGCACGAGGACCATTCCGCGCTCGCTTCGATCACCAATGCGATAAGTGCGAACTTCCGGCGGGCCATCGTCGCCACGGTGGCTGCGTGTGCCGGGCTTGCGCTGACCTATGCTTCCGGCGGTGTCCTGCCGACGGACAATGCGCCGATCCGGTACTTCAACTCGAATGCGCATCGCGGGCTCGGCGTGGCCTGCGCCTGCCTTGGGGCCGGGATCTTCCTTATCTTCGGGGTGACTGCGGTGCGGTCTGCCACGAAGGAGATCCTTAAGACCGTCCCGGACACCTTTGGTGACCACCGCAAGAACGGGCTGCGCTGGTTCTGCCTGCTGGTCGGGTATCTGCTGATCATCCTGGGCACGCTCGGCGCGCTGGACGTGCCGGTCGAGCGGCTTCTGGTCGGCGGCGCGGTGACCGGGGTGATTCTGGGCATCGCCGCGCAGCAGTCGCTCGGCAACCTCTTCGCCGGGCTGATGCTGCTGCTGACCCGGCCGTTCGAGATCGGGGACGAGGTCTCGCTGCGCTCCGGGCCGCTCGGCGGGGTGCTGACCGGGCTGGTCGCGGACATGAACCTGACCTATGTGAAGCTGGTCACCGAGCACGGCACGATCCTGTTGCCGAACTCCTCGATCGTCAGCGCAAGCATTGGGCCGCCGGGAGCATTCGGCTAGTGGCTAGTGGCTAGCGGCTAGGGCTTGGCTCGGGGCTTATTGAGGCCAGGCTGCGATAAGCGCGTCAGTGACAGCGGGTTCGCGCACGGCGATACGCAGCCAGTCCTGCCCTAGGCCGGGGAAGGTGTCGCCGCGGCGGAGTGCGAAGCCGGCGTCGCGGAGGTGCTGCCTTATGGTGTCGGCGCCGCGCGCGTGGACGAGGACGAACGGAGCGCGTGGCCTATCCTCGACGGCCGCTGCGGGTAGGTGCACGCCGGATAGGGCGGCGAGACGCTGTTCTAGGTAGCGGCGGTCGGCTTCGGCGCGGACTGCTAGTTCCTCGGCTTCTGCGACTGCGTGCGGCTCGCTGCACGCGGTCGCTGCGGCCAGGGCCGGGCTCGAGACCGACCAGAGCGGCTGTCCGCGACGCAGACGGTCCAGGAGGTGCGTAGCGCCCAGGACGTAGCCGATGCGGAGGCCGGCCAGGCCCCAGGTCTTCGTCAGGCTGCGGATGACCAGGATCTGAGGTGCCTTGCGGCTGCTCGTCGCGGCCAGCGAGTGGGCCTCACCCGGGATCGCGTCGATGAATGCCTCATCCACGACCAGGACCCGGCCCGGTACCGCCGCCAAGGCTGCCAGGGTCTGCGCGGGATGGAGGACGGCGGTCGGGTTCGTCGGGTTCCCGACGAGCACGAGGTCGGCGTCTGCCGGGATCAGGTCCGGATCGAGTGCGAAGCCGTCGCTCTCATCAAGCAGCACGCGCTCGACGCGGTGCCCGGCGGCGCATAGTGCCGCCTCCGGCTCGGTGAACTGTGGGTGCACGACGACGGCTCGACGCGGCACGAACGCGTGCGCGATAAGCACAAAGGCCTCCGCTGCGCCCGACGTAAGGAGGACTTCGCGGGGGTCGCGTCCGTGTCGCGCGGCTACGGCAGCGGTTGCTCGTGCAGGATCCGGATATGCCGCAAGACCGGTGAGTGAGGCCGCTATCCGCTCGAGCAGCCAGGGGGGCGGGTGCGGTACCCGCACGTTGACCGCGAGATCGACCAGCCCTGCGGCCACGTCCTGGTCGCCGTGGTGGCTCAGGTCGACGTCGTCCGCGTACCGGCCGCGGCGGGTCGAGACGCTGCCGACGCCGCCGACACCGCCAACGCCGCTGTGGCCATCCGTATCGGATGGCCACTCGCGCGCCCAAACGGCGCCGCCGGGATCGGCCGGTCCCTCCTGCACCGTCGCATTCTCGCCGGGCCGTGTCCGGCACACCAATCCGGGCGCCCATCGACGGCCTTCGCCCCGGTATGGTGCTTGCCGTGCGCACGAGATCATCGAGGCCGGCGAGAGCCGTCGGGCTGTCCGTCGGCCTCGCCGCCGGGTTCGCCGCGGACCGGCTGCTGGCCGATCCGGCGGCCTGGCATCCCGTGGCCGGCTTCGGGCGGGCCGCGCGGGCGCTCGAGGGGCAGGTCTATCAGGACTCGCGAGCGCGTGGCGCCGCCTATGCGGCAGTTTGCATCGTTTCGGCTGGCGGGCTCGGAATCGCTGCCGAGCGGGCGACCCGCGGCAGGCCGGTCTCGGCGGCCCTGGCCGCGGCCGCCGCGACCTGGACTGTGCTCGGCGCCGCCTCGCTGCGCCGGGAGGCCGCCGCGATCGGCGACCTGCTCGAGGCGGGCGACCTCGATGCGGCGCGCGAGCGGCTGCCCAGGCTGTGCGGCCGCGATCCGCGCCGGCTGTCCGCCGGGGAGCTCGCGCGGGCCGCGGTCGAGTCGGTTGCTGAGAACACGTCAGATGCCGTCGTCGCGCCGCTGTTCTGGGGCGCTGTGGCCGGGATTCCGGGCCTGCTCGTGTATCGGGCCGCCAATACGCTCGACGCGATGGTCGGGTACCGCTCGGACCGCTACGGGCGATTCGGCTGGGCGGCGGCCCGGCTCGACGACGTTCTGAACTATGTGCCCGCGCGCCTGACCGGCTGCCTGACCGTATTGCTCGCTCCACGTGTCGGCGGCACGCGGCGTGAGGCTTGGCGCACCCTACGCGCGGACGGCGGTAAGCATCCGAGCCCGAATGCCGGGCGATGCGAGGCGGCGGCCGCCGGAGCGCTCGGCCTAAAGCTCGGCGGGACGAATACGTACGGCACTCGGATCGAGCACCGGCCGCCCATGGGCAATGGGCGCGGGCCGCGCGGCTTCGACGTCGAGCGGGCGAATCGGCTCTCCGCCGCCGTCTCCGGGTCCGCCGCGATGCTGCTGTGCGGCGGGGCGCTGGTCGTCCGGTTCCTCGCTGCGCCGAAGCCGGGCCGCGCCCGGCGGAAGGCGTCGCGCTCAAGCCGCCGGGCACGCCGTGGCTAGCGCGATCTCACATTCGACGCATCCGACGACCGGCACAGGCGCGCTGCTCGTCGCCGGCACCACGTCGGACGCCGGCAAGAGCCTGGTGACCGCGGCGATCTGCCGATGGCTGGCCCGCCAGGGCGTGCGGGTCGCGCCGTTCAAAGCGCAGAACATGTCCAATAACTCGGCCGTGTGCCTCGATCCGTACACCGGGCGCGGCGCGGAGATCGGGCGGGCGCAGGCGATGCAGGCGGCCGCGGCCGGCGCGGTGCCCGAGCCGGCCATGAACCCGGTGCTGCTCAAGCCCGGCAGCGAGCGGTCGAGCCAGGTCGTCGTGCTCGGGCGGGCGGTCGCTGAGACCGACGCGCGCTCCTATCGCAGCCTGCGCTCGAAGCTGCTGGACACGGTGCTCGAGTCCTTCGACGACCTGCGCTCCCGCTACGACGTCGTGATCTGCGAGGGCGCCGGCTCGCCGGCCGAGATCAACCTGCGCGACGGGGACCTGGCCAACCTCGGCCTGGCCCGCGCCCGGAACCTGCCCGCGCTCGTGGTCGGCGACATCGACCGCGGCGGCGTCTTCGCCGCGTTCCACGGCACCGTGGCGCTGCTCGACGCGGCCGACCAGGCCCTGATATCGGGCTTCGTGGTGAATAAGTTCCGCGGCGACCCGGCGCTGCTCGAGCCCGGCCTTCGGATGATCGAGGGCTACACCGGCCGGCCTGTGCTCGGCGTGCTGCCTTATCTGCGCGACGTGTGGCTTGACGCGGAGGACTCGCTAACGCTCGAAGCACGCCCCCAGGCCCCGATCGCGGACCCGGGTCGCGGACGTCAGGACCCGCTGACCGTGTGCGTCGTGCGCCTGCCGCGCATCTCGAACTTCACCGACGCCGACGCGCTGATCCTGGAGCCGGGCGTCGAGGTGCGCTTCGCGGTCGGCCCGCGCTCGGTCGCGGAGGCCGACCTGGTCGTCCTGCCGGGCACCAAGGCCACGGTGGCCGACCTGCGGTGGCTGCGCGAGCGCGGGATCGACGAGGCGCTGCGGGAGCGGGCCGCCGAGGCGCGGCCGATCTTCGGCATCTGCGGCGGCTACCAGATGCTCGGCCGGGACATCGACGATCCGGTGGAGAGCCGGGAGGGCCGGGTCGACGGCCTGGGCCTGCTGCCGGTCAGCACCTCCTTCGCCGCGGCCAAGACGCTGGCCCGGCCGGCCGGGACGGGGCTCGGCGCCGAGGTGCGCACCGGCTACGAGATCCACCACGGCCAGGTCGCGGTGCACGACGGGAAGGCGCTGTTCACCTCGGCCCACGGCACGCCGCTGGACGGCTGCGAGTACGGATCCGTGCTCGGCACGCTCTGGCACGGCACCCTGGAGTCGGACGGCTTCCGCAGGGAGCTGCTGAGCTGGGCCGCGCGCTGGGCCGGGCGGTCCTTCGAGCCGGGCCCGGCGGTCGACTTCGCCGCCGCCCGCACGGCTCAGTACGACCGGCTCGCGGACGCGCTGGCCGAGCACGTCGACACCGGCGCGCTGTGGCGGCTGATCGAGCGGGGGCCCACCCCGGGCCTGCCCGCCCTGCCGCCGGGCGCTTGATACGCCCGATACGTCTGATCCGCCTGATACGCCCGAGCACGGCAGCGCGTCATATAAGCAGACATTCACACACACGAAAAAAGCGGCCGCGGGTTCGCAACCCCGGCAGCCTCGCGGACGTCATGTGCAAGGAACCAGTGGAAGGGGTTATCAGCAGTGGCCCGTTGGCGGCGCGCCGACATCCGAGGAGCGTGGCTCATGACCAGCGGCGTCGCCCGCCGGGTGGACGCGACGTCGTGGAAGGCGGCGCTCGCGCTGACGGTGGCGTTCACCCTGGTCATGGCGGTGTGGGGGGCCACGGTCGGCGGGTCGGGCGCCGCCGCGCGCTGGCGGAGCCCCGCGGCGGCCGATCCGCCCGCGCCCCCGGCGCAGCGGGTGGTCCAGGACATAGCCGAGACCTACACGATCCCGGGCACCGCCCCCACGCTGACCTGGCCCTCCACGGGACAGGCCGCGGTCGAGGTGGAGGGCGTCGGCATGCTCGGCACCTCCGGCGACATGAGCACGCCGGTGCCGATCGCGAGCGTCACCAAGACCATGACGGCCTATCAGGTGCTGCTGGACTTTCCGCTGAGCACGCAGGAGCAGGGTCCGACGATCACGGTCGACCAGCAGGACGTGGACCTATACAACGAGGACGTCGAGGAGGGCGACTCGGCCGTGGCCCTCACGGTCGGCGAGCAGCTGACGGAGCGCCAGGCGCTCGAAGCGCTCCTGCTCGCCTCGGCCGACGACGTGGCCACGATGCTGGCCGAGTGGGACGCCGGGTCGGTCGACGCGTTCCTGGCGAAGATGAACGCCACCGCGGCGCAGCTCGGCATGACACACACCACCTACGCCGACCCGGCCGGGCTCGACTCGGCGACCGTGTCGACCGCGACCGACCAGATCCTGCTCGCGCAGACCGCGCTGCTGCAGCCGGCGCTGGCCGCGGTGGTCGACGAGCCGAGCGCGACGATCCCGGTGGCCGGCACGATCCACAACATCAACACCCTGCTCGGCCAGGACGGCGTGATCGGCATCAAGACCGGCTCGACCGACGCGGCCGGCGCCTGTCTGTTATTCGCCGCGCACATCACCGTGGACGGACTTAACGAAATGGTGATCGGCGCGGTGTTCGGCCAGCCGTTCGAGTCCTCCGGGGGCTACCTGAGCGCCGCGCTCGGCGCGGCCGACACCCTGGTCGTCCAGGCGGAGAACGCGCTGGCCACCTGGACCGTGGCCGCGCCGGGCGCACGCGTCGCGGTGGTCCGGCAGGCCGGGCGGCCGGACGTCGGGCTCGCCCCGGTCGAGCCGGTGACCGTGGTCGGCTGGCCCGGCCTCACCTTCCAGGTCCAGGTCTACGGCAACGGCGGCTCCGCCGGCATCATCGCGACCCAGACCGGTGCCGTCCAACCCGTGTCAGGCGCCGCGCTCGCCCCGATATCGGCCCATAAGAGCACCCGGTAAGCCGTAGCAGCCCTCCGGTCGGATACGATCGTGTGCGCTCATCGAACGCCGACACTGCACGACAGCACGGAAGCGGGGGTGGATCGGGCTTTGGCACCGCAAGGGGGCCGGCTGCGCGAGCGCCTGCCCGACATGCGCACCGCCGGCCTCGCCGGACTGGTGCTGCTCGTCCTCTGCGTCAGCCTCGTCACCTACAGCGGCGGCCGGCTGAACCTGAGCATCTATCGGATCGACCTGGACGTCTACCGGTTCGGGTCCACCGCGTGGCTGCACGGCCGGGATCTGTACGGGACGCTGCCGCCGGCCGGCGCGGGCCTGTACCTCGGCTTCACCTATCCGCCGATCTCGGCGGTGGTGATGGCGCCGCTGGCGGTCATCCCGGCGCGGCTGGCCGGCGTGGTGATCACGGCGGTCACCATCGTGCTGCTGATGGCCGTCACGGCCCTGTTCCTGCGGATCGCAGGGCTCGCGGACATGCGCGGCGCCTGGCGGCGCTCCGCCGCGCTGCTGCCGCTGGCGGCGCTGATCGAGCCGGTGCGCACGACGCTGGCGTACGGTCAGATCAACGTCGTGCTGATGGCGCTGGTCGCGTTCGACTGCCTGGCACCGGACCACGGGACGCGGCCCGGCTTCGCCCGGCTGCGGATCGGCCGGCTCACCCTGGTGTGGCCGCGCGGGACGCTGGTCGGGCTGGCCGCGGCGATGAAGCTGACCCCGATCGTGTTCCTGATCTACTTCGTCGCCCGGCGGGACTGGCGCGGCGCGGCCACCACGGCGGCCTCGTTCGCGGTGGTGACCGGGATCGGGTTCCTGCTCGCCGGCCGGGACTCGGTCAAGTACTGGACCGACATGGTGTTCGACACCGGGCGGATCGGGCCGCTGTGGTTCTCCGGCAACCAGTCGCTCAACGGCGTGTACCTGCGCGCCCACCTGAACGGCTCGGCGGGGCGGGACGTGTGGCTGGCGTCGGCGGCGGTGGTCGGGCTGGTCGCGCTGGCGGCGGTGCACCGGATGGTGCGGGCCGGGCGCCCGCTGGCCGCGGTCGCGCTGACCGCCTGCGCCGAGGAGCTGGTCTCGCCGGTCTCCTGGTCGCACCACTGGGTCTGGGCCGCGCCGGTGCTGCTTACCGCGGTGGTGAGCGCTTATCGCGCGGGCAACCGCAGGATGCTGGCCTGGTCGTGCGCGGGTATCGCACTGTTCGTCTCCGCGCCGCAGTTCTGGTTCCCGCACACCGAGAGCAGGGAGCTGCGCTGGGGGCTGTGGGAGCAGGTGATCGGCAGCGCCTACGTGTGGGTAGCAGTCGGCGCGCTCGTCGTCGTGGCCTATCCGGAGGTCAAGCGGCTGTGGCGGGACTACGTAAAGCGCACCGGCGCCGGCGGATCGGACGACGGCGCGCGGGAGGAGCTGCCGACCACCTCGGGACCGGCGACGAGCCATCTGTCGGTCACCGCGGCGAACGTCGGCGGCTGAGCGGCGCTCAGGCGGGAGCGGGACCGGCTAGCGCGGACCGGCCACCGACCCGGGTGAGGCGCTGAGCACCGCGTCCATCAGGTGCGGGAAGGCCGCGTCGAGGTCTTCCCGGCGCAGCGAGATGTAGCGGTGCGTGCCCTGGGCCCGGGTCCGGGTGATGCCGGATTCGCGCAGCACTCTGAGATGGTGCGAGAGGGTGGACTTGCCGACGGCCAGCCCGGCCGCCTCGCCGACCTTGGTGCAGCATTCCTCGCCGCACTCGGCGAGGGTGCGCACGATGTCCAGCCGGCCGGGATCGGCCAGAGCGGCGAGCACGGCGGTCAGGCTCAGGCTCTCCGGCTCCGGCTCGGCCACGGCCGTGCCCGCCGGTCGCGGCGCGGCCCCTTCCGGCGCGTTGTGCTGCTCACGCATTCCACCACTGTAACCTCCGGGGCGGGCCCGGCGTGGGCAGTCGCAACAGAATGCTGAGCTCTCGACAGGTCGGGCTCCCGCTCAAACGGCGTCGACCCAGTCGAACAGCACCCGCCGCGTCCCCGGGTCCGCGGAGACCAGCCGCACCCGAAGCTCGGCGCCCTGGGGCAGGTCGTGGCCGTCGAGCCGTCCTATCACGGCCGGCTCGCGCAGCATGACCACGCCAGCGTCGGGCTTGCCGTTGTGGTCCCAGTCCACCCGGTCGTTGAGGTCCAGCACCACGCCGTCGAAGATCTCGCCGACCCGGCCGCGCAGCAGCACCGCCTCGGCCAGATCCACACAGGCCCGCTCGACCGCCTTCGCGCGCCGGTCGCCGATCTCCATCAGCGCCGGGAGCGCGGGCAGCGCCTCGCACACCCACTGCGGCGGCTCCCGGCCGGAGCACAGCGCGACGCACACCTCGAGCCCGAACCGGTCGACCAGCCGCCGCAGCGGAGCGGTGACGTGCGCGTATTCGCAGGCGAGCGCCGCGTGCCCGGCGCGCTCCGGGATCCCGCCGTCGAAGGACTCGTAGCAGGCGCCGCGCAGCAGCGAGGTCGCCTCGGTCAGGAACGCCAGATCGCGCGGCCGCGCGTTGTCCATGCGCCGGATCAGCTCCGCGTAGGGCAGCCCGTCCGGCCACCGCACCTTCAGCGCCCGCGCGATGCGGCGCAGCCGGTTCACCGTCGCGGGATCGGGCGCGGGCAGCACCCGCAGCACGCCGACCTCGCCGTAGATCATCAGGGTCGCCGCGGCCATCCCGGTCAGCAGCGATATCTGCGCGTTCCACTCCTCGACCGGCAGCGCGGCCTTGTACTCCAGCCGCCAGCCGCTGTCCCGGTCCGCCACCACGCCCTGCACCGGCGCGTTCAGGCTCATCCCGCCGCGGGAGACCTCGCGCTGCCCGAGCAGGCCGCCGATCTCGCGCAGCAGCTGCATCGGCTCCGGCGCGGTGCCGGCGTCGAGGGCGCGCTGAACCGACGGGTAGTCGAGTTTGGCGCGCGAGCGCACAAGCGCCCGGCGCACCTCCACGTCGGTGGCGTCGCCGCTGGAGTCCAGGTCGATGCGCCACAGCAGGGCGAGCCGGTCCCGGCCCGGCAGCAGCGAGGCGCGGCCCTCGCTGAGCACCTCGGGGTGCAGCGGGACCCGGCCGTCCGGCAGGTAGAAGCTCTCCACCCGGTTGCGGGCCTCGAGGTCGAGCGCGCCGCCGGGCCGGACGAAGAAGGAGACGTCGGCGATCGCGTACCAGACCCGGTAGCCGCCGCCGGGGCGCCGCTCCAGGGCCATCGCCTGGTCCAGGTCGAGCGATTCCGGCGGGTCGAGGGTGACCAGGGGCAGCGCGGTGTGGTCGGGCACGTCCGGCAGCGGGGCGGCGGCGGCCTGCTCGGCCTCGGCGAGCACCTCGGCCGGGAACTGCGCGGGCAGCTGGTATTCGCGCCGGATCGCCGCCAGGCCGTCCCGCAACGCGTCCTGTGCTTCGTCCGGCGCTTTCTCGCTGTCGATGACCAGGACACGCCGCGCCACAGCGCGCAGCGTAGCGGCTGACGGGAGGAAACGCACGGAGTGCGACGATACGGATTTCTCACATTTCGCGGTCCGTCGACACCCGCGCGCCGCCTGCGATCCCGCCGCGCGCGGGCCCGGTCAGCCCGAAGTGGCGATGTCGACGGCCTGCGCAGCTGACGGGGCCTCAACTGGGGCCGTCTCAGCCGGGGCCGCCTCGGGCTCGTCGCCCGAGGGGTCGCCGCCGGCGGCGACACGGCGCGCGAACACCGGTCCGACGACCGTCGAGCGCCACAGGTCCCGGAACCCGATCACCGCGGCCACCACGAGCAGCAGGTTGCGCAGCGCCAGCGCGAGGAACGGGCCGAGGTGGTAGTAGATCAGCCCGTGGAACCCGAACGGGAACTCCAGCTGGGTCAGCGGCATGCAGACCAGCAGCACCAGGGCGCTGCGACGCTGGCTGGTGTCCTTGTACAGCAGGCAGAACGCGGCGACGGCGATCAGCCAGATCATGTACTGCGGGCTGATCACCCGGCTGGTGACGATCATCAGCATGGTCGCCACCAGGGTCGCGTCCGCGGCGACCGCCGGGCGCCACTCCATGCGCCACCACCACCAGGCCAGCAGCGCGAACACGGCCAGGGTCGAGAGCAGCGCGAACGCGTCGACCGCGGTGACCCCGGGGCCGACGATCTCGTAGGAGCCGTAGCGGAACTGCCGGTGGCCGGACCACAGGTGTGCCTGCCGGGCGGCCAGGAACGGCGCCGCCCAGACCGACTCCATCTCGATGCCGCGGCTGCTCTGCGAGCCGACGAAGCTCCAGCCGTTGGTGAACAGCGAGGAGACGATCGCGGTGCCGCCCACGCCGGCCACCACGGCGGCGATCGCCGTCTGCACGCCGCGCTTGGTGCGCGGCAGGCCGAAGACCGTCAGCCCCGGCCAGATCTTCACCGCGGCGCCGAGGCCGATCAGCGCCCCGGCGATCCAGCGGCGGTTGTTCAGCGCCCTGCCGCCCCCGATCCGGCTCGGCACGCCGCGCCCGAGCAGGGCCAGCGAGACCACCACGAAGACGGCGGAGAAGACGTCGAAGCGCCCGTAGACCAGCGAGCCGAGCAGCGGGATGGCGAGGGTCCAGTACCAGACGCCGAGCACGCTGCCGTTGCGCCGCGCGGCGGTCCACAGCAGCGTCACCGCGATGACCGCGTCGGCCAGGAAGGCCCACACGATGAACGCCGAGTAGTAGCTCATGTCCGGGATGAGCTTGGGCAGCAGCAGGATCGGGGCGACCAGCGGCGGGTACTGCCAGTTGGTGCCGGTAGGCATCGACATGTGGACCAGGTAGCTGTTGGCCCATTCGCCGTAGTCGTAGATATCGCCCTGGCTCTTCGCGCCGTACCCGTCCAGGCGTCCGGCGTGCCCCGTGACCAGCAGGACCAGGATGACCCTGGTCACCAGCCAGCCGATCGCGGCCCACTGGATCCGGCGCTGGATTCGGCGTCGGCTGTCTGTCATCGTGCGCTGTACTCCCTGCTTTGCGCTGCATCGGCACTGCGTTGCGCGTGGTCGGGTGGGGTTTTGGAGCGGGGCGTGCTGTCCGCCGCGGCGCGGTCGGTCAGCATCCTAGGGCCCGTACGCTACGGTCAGACAGCCAGCTCATTGCGCTGCGGCGACCGCAGCCCGGCCGACCGGAGACTCGATCGACCATGTTCATCCTGCTGCCGCCGTCAGAGGGTAAAGCCGTTCCGGCGGACGCCGATCCGGTGGATTTCGGTTCCCTCGCGCTGCCCGTCCTGGCCGGCGCCCGGCAGCGCGCGGTCTCGGCGCTGGCCGGGCTGTGCGCCGGGCCAGCCGACACGGCGGCCTCGGTGCTCGGGCTGAGCGAGGGGCAGCGCGGCGAGCTGGATCACAACCGGGACCTGTTGAAGGCTCCGGCGGCTCCGGCGGCGCAGCTTTACCGGGGTGTGCTGTATGACGCCCTGGGGCTGGCCCAGCTGTCCGAGGCGCGGGACGCGGAGAGCCTGACGCTGTATCAGGCAGCGCGGGAGCGGCTGCTGATCTTCTCGGGCCTGTGGGGCGTGCTGCGGCCGGACGACCGGATTCCGCGCTACCGCTGCTCCGCGGGAGTGAAGCTGCCGGGCGTCGGCTCGGTCTCCGCGCTCTGGCGCCGGGAGCTGGCCGGTCCGCTGGCGCAGCTGGTCGGCGACCGGCTGGTGGTCGACCTGCGCTCGTCGGCGTACGCGGGCATGTGGAGGGCGCCGGGGAACCCGGAGCGCGCGGTGACCGTCAGAGTGCTGCATGAGCGGACGGTCGGCGGGACGGTGCGGCGGACCGTCGTCTCCCACTTCAACAAGGCCACAAAGGGACGGCTCGCTCTCGCGCTGCTGCGCTCCGGTGAGATGCCGAGCACTCCGGATCGGTTCGCCGGGCTGCTGCGGGACCTCGGTCATCCGGCTGAGCAGCGCGGACCGGGGGCGATCGACCTCGTCGTGCGCGAGCTGTGAGAGGGCGGTAAGTTCCGATTTGCCGTAACCTGCCCCGCCGGAAAGCGGCACGTGATAGGCCCAGGTGAGCGGGCACGGTGAAACAGCTCAGGAGCAAGTATGGCAAGCCGGACGGACCGCCTCGGCCCGGTGTTGGCCGTGGCGGTCCGTCCGGCGCCGCCAGACGCCGCTCATGGGCTGTTTCACCCGGCAAATCGGGACTTACCGCCCTCTGACGGCCCGGGAACCGATCCGGCGGCTGCCAACCGGGCCGCGATAGGGGAGACTCGTGCGACGCAGCGCGACCCGAGCGGGGAAGAAGAGGGCTGACAGGACATGGCGACGAGTCCGACGCAGCGCGTCATCGGTCCGGCCGATATGGCGCAACTGACCCGCGAGGCGTTCGGCGCCGGCGTGGACGTGGTCGCCGCCCGGCCGCTGTCCGGCGGCGGCTTCGCCGCGGTGTTCCGGCTCGAGCTCAGCGACTCCCGCACGGTGGTGCTCAAGGTCGGGCCGCCGCCCGCGGCCCGACTGCTGCGCTACGAGCAGGGAATCATCGGCGCGGAGGCCCGCTACCTACGGCGGGTGGCGCAGGCCGCGCTCTCCATACCGCAGCCGCGGCTGCTGCACTACGGCAACGACACCCCGACGTTCGAGGGGGAATGGCTGTTCACCGAGTTCCTCTCCGGCGTCGCGCTCACCGAGCTCGGCGACGGCCCGCGGGTCGACGAGAAGGTGCGCGCCGACCTCGGGGCGGTGATCGCGCGGCTGCACACGATCACCGGCGAGCACTTCGGCTACGACGGCGCGCGGGCGCAGGCCGGGACCTGGCCGGAGGCCTTCGCGCAGATCGTGGACTGGCTCCTGGCCGACGCGGCGGAATGGGCGGTCGACCTCTGCGTCCCGGCGGACCGGATCAGGCGGCTGATCGACCGCAGCGCCGGGCTGCTCGGGCAGGTCGAGCGCCCGGCGCTGGTGCACTTCGACCTCTGGGACGGCAACGTGCTGTGCACGAAGCAGCCGGACGGACGGTGGGGCCTGAACGGGCTGGTCGACGCTGAGCGCTGCCTGTTCGGCGACCCGCTGATCGACTTCGTCTCCACCGCGCTGTTCCGCGACATCGAGCAGGAGCCGGACCACCCGTTCCTGCGCGGCTACGCGGCCCAGCTCGGCCGCCCGGTCGAGTTCGCCGGGCCGCAGCTGCGCCGGCTGACGCTGTACAAGATCTGGCTGTACCTGCTGATGATCGTGGAGATGCCGAGCCGCGGCATGACCCGGCAGAACGAGACGCGGCGGGCCGAGCTGCTCGACGAGCTACTGCTGCGGTACATGGCCGAGACGGACAGCTGGGACTGAGCTGACCGGCCCGCACCGCCGGCCCGAACATGTCGAACAAGTGAAAAGAAGATAGCTCCTCTTTATTTAGCTCTGCATAGGAGTTATCTTGGCGTTATGGAGACGCCCGGCACCGGCAGCGACGCGGCACGGCAGTCGACAGCGCCGCCGACAGTGCCGTCGACAGTGCCGTCGGCGGCTGCGGCCGGGCTCTCCGCGGCGTTCGGCGGGATACAGCGGGCGGCCCGCCGGCGGATCCGCCGCGACCTCGGCGTCGAGCCGCTCAGCGGCGCGCAGGTCGAGCTGCTGCGGCTGGTCATGGAGCGCCCCGGGATCGGCGTCTCCGGCGCCGCGCGCGAGCTGCACCTGGCCGGCAACTCCGTGTCCACCCTCGTCAACCACCTCGTGTCGGCCGGCTACGTCGTCCGGGAGACCGATCCGGCGGACCGCCGCGCGGTCCGGCTGACCGCCACCCGGCACGGCCTCGAGCGGATGGAGCGCTGGGCCGACCGGCGCGCGCAGCTGTTCGGCGAGCAGCTCGCGCTGCTGGACCCGGCGGACCGCGAGCTGCTGGAGGCGGCGCTGCCGGCGATGGTCCGGCTGGCAGACGCGCTCGCCGCCGCGCCCGCCGATCGCCGCGCCGACACCGACGCCGCCCCCGGCCCGCCGCCAGGCGCCGGCCCGAACCCCATGGAGGCGCGATGACCCAGTCGACCCCACCCGCGGCCGCGGCCGTCCCGGCCCTCGAATGCACCGGCCTCGTCTACGCGTTCAAGCAGAACCGCGCGGTGGACGGCATCGACCTGACCGTGCCGGCCGGCTCGGTCTACGGCCTGCTCGGCCCGAACGGCGCCGGCAAGACCACCGCCATCCGCACCGTCACGACCCTGCTTCCGGTCCCGCCGGGCATGGTGCGCGTCTTCGGGATCGATCCCGCGCGCGACCGGATGGGCGTGCGCCGGCTGCTCGGCTACGTCCCGCAGCAGCTCTCCGCCGACGCCTCGCTGACCGGCCGGGAGAACGTGGCGATGTTCGCCCGGCTGTTCGACGTGCCGCGCCGGGTGCGGGCCGAGCGGATCGCCTCCGCGCTCGAGGCGGTCGCGCTGACCGAGCCGGCCGACCGGCTGGCCAAGACCTACTCCGGCGGCATGGTCCGGCGGCTCGAGCTGGCGCAGGCGCTGGTCACCAGGCCGCGGCTGCTGATCCTGGACGAGCCGACCATCGGCCTGGACCCGATCGCCCGCGACTCGGTCTGGGAGCGCATCAGCGAGGTGCGCACAGCCACCGGCATGACAGTGTTCGTCACCACCCACTACATGGACGAGGCGGATCAGTACTGCGACCAGATCTCGCTCATGCACCGCGGCCGGATCCAGGCCATCGGCTCGCCGCAGGAGCTGCGCGCCTCGCTGCCCACGCCCGACGCCACGCTGGAGGACGCGTTCCGCTACTACACCGGCGGCACGCTGGACGAGAACACCCAGGGAGGGATCCGCGATGTCCGTAGCACCCGCGCGACCGCTGCTCGAGTCCGCTGACCCGGCTGGCGCCGAGGGCCTGTCCGGGGTCCGCACCGGCTGGCGGGTGCTGCCCTTCCGGATGGGCGCCCTGTGCGTGGTCGAGCTGCAGAAGCTGCGGCACGACCGCAGCGAGCTCTACACCCGGGCGATCCAGCCGGCGCTGTGGCTGGCCGTGTACGGCGAGACCTTCACCCGGATCCACGCCATCCCGACCGGCAACGTGAAGTACCTGGACTACCTGGCGCCCGGGATCATCGCGCAGTCGGCGATGTTCATCGCCATCTTCTACGGGATCATGATCATCTGGGAGCGCGACGCCGGCGTGCTGACCAAGCTGCTGGTCACCCCGACCCCGCGCACTGCGCTGATCGCCGCGAAGGCGTTCGCCTCCGGGGTGAAGGCGGTGATCCAGGCGGTGGTCGTACTGGTCATCGCGGCGCTGCTCGGCGTCGGGATGACCGCGAACCCGCTGAAGCTCCTGGGCGTCGCAGTGCTCGTGATCCTCGGCTCGGGCTTCTTCTCCTGCCTGTCCATGTCCATCGCCGGGATAGTGCTGACCCGGGACCGGCTGATGGGCATCGGCCAGGCGATCACCATGCCGCTGTTCTTCACCTCCTCGGCGCTGTATCCGATCTCGGTGATGCCCGGCTGGCTGCAGCCGATCAGCCGGATCAACCCGCTGAGCTACGAGGTGGACGGCCTGCGCTCGCTGCTGATCGGCACCTCGGCGGACGTCCCGCTGGACTTCGGCGTGCTGATCGTGGCCACCGTGCTTTCGGTGTCCGTCGCGTCGCTGCTGCTGCCGCGGCTGGCAAAAGGCTGATCGACGACGGTCAGGCGGCCGCCGCGAGTCCGCTCGCCGCGGCCGCCTCGCGCAGCCGGGCGTGTACGCCCTCGTACGCGGTCAGCCGGGGCAGCCAGCGCTTGGCCGCCTTGGCCACCATGGTGTAGTTCGGGTCCACCACGTTGCCCGCCGGGGACTGGCCGGCCTGCGAGATCAGCTGGTAGGCGTCCAGCAGGTCGAGCCCGGTCAGGCCCGCGGTCCAGGTCACCAGGTCGTGCTGGCTGATCCGGTAGGCGTCCTCCAGCGGCCGCGCGGCGCCGATGCTCATCAGGTGCTCGTCGGTCTCGATGCGCGGCACCGGCGTCTCAACACCCTTGATCAGCTCGACGGCCAGCACCGTGTTCATCGCCGCCTCCACCGCGACGCCGCAGGACTCTCCCTCGCCCTGCCGCGCGTGGCCGTCGCCGAGCGCGAACAGCGCGCCCTCGACGTTCACGCCGAAGTACACGGTCGCGCCAGCCCGGATCTCCGGGGTGTCGATGTTGCCGCCGTGCACGTCCGGCACGAGCGTCTGGCGGGCCTCGTTGGCGCCCGGGGCGACGCCGATCGTGCCGTGCATCGGGTCCAGCGGCAGCTCGATCACGTGCTCCGAGCGGCGCGCGTGCCACCGCACGATGCCCGCGGCGGTGTCGATGTCGTACCGCCAGACCCGCTCCTCCAGCGGCGGCTGCAGCGTGGCCGTGGCATGGGTCGAGGTCAGCGCGCCGAAGTGGGGGAAGGTGGAGGAGATCGCCCAGTCCCGGGCCGGCGTGATCGCGACCATGTGCAGCGCGACCGTGTCCCCCGGCTGCGCGCCCTCCAGGAAGAACGGCCCGGTGACCGGGTTCAGGAACGGGAAGGTGCAGACCTGCGAGGGCAGGTCGTCCACGCCGTGCACGGCGCCGCCGAAGCAGTCCTCGGTGTAGACCCGCAGCAGGTCGCCGGGCCGCACCCGGGCGACCGGCGCGCGGCCGCCGAAGGTGTACGAGTACTGCTCCGGCTCGGGCTTGAAGTCGATCAGCTCGCTCATCCGCCCAGCTTAGAGCGGCCGAGGAGTGGTCGGTGTGTTCGGTGGCGTTCGGGCGCCCGGCTGGCAAGGCGGAGGAGGGAGGCGCACCGGTGTTGTGCGTCGACCGACGACAACGCCGCCAGGCGGGATGCCCGGACGGCTCCGGACGTGCCGACCACTCCTCGGCCGCTCTTGGTCAGCTCAGTTCAGCTCCCGGGCTCCGACGGGTAGCCGGTCGGCGTGGTGAACTGGTCGACCGGTTGACCGTCCAGCGCGCCCTCCATCGCCTGCTGCCAGATCGGCGCGGAGATGGTGGCGCCGAAGATCTGGCCGTAGTAGTACTGGCCGCCGACCGACATGTTGCCCATGTAGTCGCCCTGGAGCGTGTTGGGGACCACGAAGCCGGTCCACACCGCGGTGGCCAGCTGCGGGGTGAAGCCGTCGAACCAGGTCGCCACGGACTCGGTGGTGGTGCCGGTCTTGCCGGCGGCCGGCCGGTCGATGCCGAGGCCCTCGGCGGTCGCGCCCGGCTCGGTCAGCACGCCCTGGAGCAGCGCGGTCAGCTCGTTGGCGATGTTCGGGTCGAGCACCTGCCGGCAGTCCGGGCTCTGCGCCGGGTAGCCGCGGCCGTCGGTCCCGGTCACCGAGGTGATGACGTACGGCCGGCAGTACTTGCCCTGGGCCGCGACCGTGGCGTAGGCGCTGGCCATCTCGATCGGGGTGATCAGGTTCGTGCCGAGGGTGAACGAGGCGATCTGCAGCAGCGGGGAACCGGTGTCGCTGTCGTTGTCCAGGGTGACGCCCATCGACTGGGCGATCTGGGCCGGCTTGCACAGGCCGGTCTTGGTCTCCAGGGTCAGGAAGTAGGTGTTGACCGAGTCCCAGAACGCCGCGTCGATCTTCCCGCTGAAGCCGGTGCCGCTGTCGTTGCTCGGGGAGTACGAGGCCGGCCAGAGCACGTAGGGCCGCCCGCCGTTCGACGGACAGGCCGGAATGGACAGGCCCGCGTCGTTCATCGGGCTCGGCACGCTCAGCACGCTGTTCGGATCCCAGCCGTCCTCCAGCGCGGCCAGGCCGACGAAGATCTTGAACGAGGAGCCGGCCTGGTAGCCCTGGCTGCCGTCGTGCGTCGGGTCCGCGGCCAGGTCGAGATACGTGTCCCCGGACCCGGTGCCCATCGGGTTGGACTGCGCGATCCCCAGCAGCGCGCCGGTGCCCGGCTGCACCATCGCCAGCGCGGAGGAGACCCGGTCGGTCGAGTACGTGTGCTGCGAGACCGCGGCCTGGCCGGACTTCTCGTCCTGCGGGTCCAGCGTGGTCTTGACGACCAGGCCGCCCTGGTCCCACAGCGCGATCCGCTGCGCCGAGGTGGCGCCGTAGGCCGAGTCGTTGACGAAGGTCGTGTACACGTACTGGCAGAAGAACGCGTCGGACCCGGCGCCGAGGCAGCCGTTCACCTGCTGGCCGGGGTTCAGGCCCAGCGGCAGCGCCTCGTCCGCCTTGGCCTGGGCCGGGGTCAGGTAGTGCAGGCTCGGCGCGGCCATGTCCTTGATCACGATGTTGCGCCGGGCCAGGGCCGCCTTCGGGTTGTTCATCGGGTCGTAGTAGCTCGGACTGTTGACGATCGCGGCCAGCAGCGCGGCCTGGGTCACCGTCAGGTCCGCGGCGCTAGTCGAGAAATAGGTCTCGGCGGCGACCTGCACGCCGTAGGCCCCCTCGCCGAAGAAGACCAGGTTGAGGTAGCGCTCCAGGATCTGCTGCTTGCTCAGCTCCTGCTCGACCGCGATCGCGTCCTTCAGCTCGGTTATCTTGCGGTTCAGCGTGTCCGCGGTGGCCGCCTCGAGCAGCTGCGGGTTGGTCCCCGCCTCGAGGATCAGCACGTTCTTGACGTACTGCTGGGCCAGCGTCGAGCCGCCCTGCAGCTGCGCCCCGCTCTGCGAGTCGTTGACCAGGGCCCTGAGCGTGCCGCGCAGGTCGATCGCGCTGTCCTGGTAGAAGCGCGAGTCCTCGATCGCCACCAGCGCCTGCGACATCACCGGGTTGATCTGCGAGTAGGGCACCACGACCCGGTCGCCCTCGTTGTCCGGGTCCCACATCGAGGCGATCACCGAGCCGTCGTCGGCCTCGATCACGTTGCGCTGCGTCAGATCCGGGTCGACGAAGTTCGACGGCACGTTCTGGAACGCGTCCGAGGCGCTCTCCGCGCCCAGCCCGGCCGGGGCGACCAGCGGCATCGTCAGCGCGCCGACCAGCAGACCTACCAGGCCACTGATCAAGAGGAAGGCGACCAGATGCCAGAACGCCCGGTGGACCGCGCGTATCCGCCGGAACCGTCCATCCACACCGCGCAAGGCTCTGCCCTCCCGCCGTCGCCGATCCCGCCGGGCCCGGCGGCACGGTCCGCGCCACCACACTCTGGACCCTGCCGCACACTGTTCGCCGGGAAACCCGCGGGAAGGTTACAACCTGTGCACTACCCCGCAACAACGACGCGCCGAGGCTTTCACCGATCTTGAACCGCCCTGGTCAGATCTTGAACCGGAGCCGGGCCGGCCGGGTCTGCGCACCCTGTTTCGGTCACGATGAGGCATGCCCGAGAAATCCGTGCGCCGGGCTGGACTCGCGCGACCGCGACCACGTATGCTGACGAACGCCTGAACACGCGGCGCAGTCGACAGGCAACCATCGGTGGTAGGGTGCGCGGGCCGTTCGGCTCGGCGTGGGCTCCGGGCGGCCGCGCACCTGCCGGTGACGAGATGAACGTTCCGGCCCCTGCGGGCCCGTTCGACAGACCCTGAGCTCAGCAGCCTGACGGCGTCGTGCGCCGATCGGTGCTCGATCAGCGGGGCCAGAGCAGCGCCTGGCGGTGGATCGCCGCGGGAGCTCCGCGCAGCACGACCTCCAGCGCGTCGAGCACGATCTCGGCCCGCGGGACGTTGATCTTGGCCACCTCCCGCAGCGCGGCACCGAACTCAGGGTCCGCGTACGCCTCGAGGGTGTCCTCCAGCCGCAGCACCGCGACCAGGCCGCACAGCGCGCAGGCGGTGACGTCCATCTCGCGCCGGCCGTTGACCAGGTGCAGCAGGTCGGTCTGCAGCCGGGCCAGCGCCAGCGGGTCGCCGACCTCCACGCTGGTGCGGCGCTGGACCAGCCGGCGCCGGGTGCCGACCCGGACCAGGCCGGCCTCGGCCATGCGCGCGGCGACCGTCTCGTAGACGCCGTCGGCCAGCGAGCGCATCCAGTACCCGGGCGGCCGCGCCTCGGCGGCCGCGATCTCGGCCAGCACCGCGGCGGCCACCGGGGACAGCCCCGCGTCCGCGGCGGCGCCGGATCCGGGCGCCGCCGGATCGTCATCAAACCCCTGCTGATCAGACCCCTGCTGATCGGCCTGCGGGCCCGGCCCGGGCGCCGGGTCCAGCCGGCCGGCCAGCAGCAGCTCCACCAGCAGCGCCGCCACCAGGCCGGGTCCGAGCGACGGCGGCCGGGCCGCCGGCCCGGCCGATTCGCCGTGGGCCACCAGGAAAAGCTGCTCGTGCAGCACGAGACCGGTCACCAGGACCCCCTGAACTCCCCCGGCGGCGCGCCCGCCGCCGCTGTATTGCCGATTTGTGCCCCTGGGCCCCGACTGCCCGGCTGTGGCCGGCGGCGGGATCCCGTCCGCAGGTCATTCGACGTCCGCAGATCACCCGCGGTCAAGGCGTGTGACCGCATTGTAGTGTGAATTCCCGGTTACCGGCGGTGAATCAGCGTATTGCGCGTCCCATCGGTCGCGGCCCGCCCCAGGAGGCGACTCAGGCCCCGCACCTTCAGGGTGCGAAGACCCGCGCCGCGCGCCGGACGCGCGCCCCTGGACCGCCGCCCCCGGATCCGGGCCGCCGCCGCCCGACCGATTCGGCCGCGCCCGCACCGCCGGCGCCCGGATCGGCACCTTGACCCGGGGGGGGTGATCCAATGCCCGGCGCGCGATATGCGAATATGGCTATAGAGCCGTCGAGGCGCCCCATGAAGGCGCCATGAAAGGCCGCGCCTACCGCGAGCGCCGACCGCGCCGCCTGCCGCGTGTCCATGCCGGACGCGGACGCCCTCGGACGATCGACCTCACCGGTCGCACGGATACCGGTGGTGCCGTGTATTCCCTCCCGCCACAGCAGGATGCGGTTGTTTGCCCCGATTCTCCTGGCATTGGCATGGACTGGCAATATGTAAACTGAAATACCTTGAACCCGGCGTATACTCAAGCGATTCGGCAGGAACTTGCAAGTGGCTTGCGTTGCCGCCAAAGGACCGGACAATTAATTCCCAGCGAACTCACCCGGTACCGCGCGCAACCCTCTCCCCCGCTGCCCGGCCGGGGCGCGCGCCGGGTCCCACGGCGACTCCCCAAGGGGGGCGGACCCATTGGTTAACCCCGAACAACCTTTGGCGGTGGACATCTCAGACCAATACCGGTCGGATCTGTCCCTGCCGACACCCCGGCTGGTCGAGCGGATACGTGAACTGCGCAACACCGGCCACAAGCCCGCGGCGGACGCGCTGCTGCGCGCCGCGGCGGCCGGCGGGGACGGCACCGACGCCGCGCTGCTGATCGTGCTGTTGCGGCTGGAGAACCGGGGGCCGGAGGCCGACCTGGCCATCGAGACCGCGGCGAGCGGTCCGGAGCGGCACACCGCCGTCGTGACGCACGGCCTGCTGCGGCTCGGCGGCAGCGTGGAGTGCGGCATGCTGCTGGCCGCCGCCGCGCACCGGCCGCCGGGCCGGGTCGGACCGCTGGCCAAGGCGCTGCTCGCGGCCGAGCTGCCGGGGCAGTCGGCCCAGTTCCTGGCCGAGGCGGCGGCGCAGTCCGCGCGCACCCGGATGCTCGACACGCTCATCCTCGAGCTCTGCGCCGACGGCATGGGCGGCCCCGCCTGGCCCGCGCTGTGGAGCGTGGTGCGCGAGTGGTCGCCGGACCGGCTGCTCGCGCTGGCCGAGCACCTGGACTCGATCGGCGCCGACGCGGTCGCACTGCGCTGCTACGCCCAGGCCGGCGAGGTGATCGCGCAGAACTGGCCGGCCGACCGGCTGGCCGCGGTGATGCACCGGATGGACGGCGCGGGGCTCGGCGACGCGGCCGGCCTGCTGTTCGACGCCGCGGTCAAGAGCATCGGCGGTTTTCCGTCGATGACCGCATATCTGGCCACTGCGCTGGTCAACGCCGGCCTGCCGGAGACGGCGAAGGAGCTGCTCGACCGCACCGCGCCCGCGCTGACCGACGTCGAGCTGGCGTCGCTGACCTCGTATCTGGACGCCGGGCGGCAGAAGGAGCTGTCCGTCCACGCGTTCGCCGCGGCCGCGATGGCCCGCCCGGCGTCGGCGACCATCGGCTACGCCGACACGCTGCGCCGGCACGGCCAGGCGGCCGGCGCGGACCTGCTGGTCACCCGGGTGCTGCTGGCCCGCCCGGCGCTGGCCGCCGACCTGCTCGGCGCGCTGCGCGGGGCGGGGCGCGAGGCGGACGCGGGCCGGCTGCTCGAGCTGCTGGCCGGCAGCTCTCCCGAGGTCTGCGCCGCGGCCGGCCAGGCGCTGTGGCTCGCCGGCGACGACGCGGACGCCGAGCAGCTGCTCGGCTCGCTGGCCGACTGGCCGCTGGTCGACCTCGCCCCGGCGCTGGTGGCCGCGCTGCCGAGCCGCGGCGGCCGGCCCGGCGACATGCACCCGCTGGCCGCCCGGCTGCTGTACCGGTCGGCGGAGGAGTTCGCGGCGGCCGTGCGGACGCTGCGCGAGCGCGCCGCGCTCGAGCGGGGCCGGCAGGAGCAGCACGCCAGGGACCGCGGCGAGAGCGTCATCGAGCCCGTAGAAGGGATGCCGGACGCGGGGCACGACGCGGAGACGGCGGCCGAGCGGCTGCTCGCGCTGCTGCGGTCCGGCCCGCCGCGGCTGGTGCTCGACGCGGCGCTGGCGCTGGTCGACCGGGGCCTGGCCGCGGACGCCGGCGCCCTGCTGGACCACTACGGCAGCCACGCGCCCGCAGCGGATGCGGCGGCCCTGTTCGTGCTGCTGGAGCAGGCCGGCCGCGGCGGCACCGACCTGGTCGCCGTGGCGGCGCTGACCGGCCGGACCGACGCGGGCGCGTTCCTGGCCGCGATCCGGCGGGCCGGGGCCTGGGCCGTGATCAGCCGGCACCTCGAGCAGCTGGCCCGCGCGCTGCCCGGCCCGGACCTGCTCGAGCTGTGCGTGAGCCTGGCCGAGCAGGACGCGCTCGCCGACCTGGACTCGGTGATCACCGGCATCGCCCGGCGGGACGACTACGAGGCGCAGCGGCTCGCGCTGCACAGGGCCGGGCGCCACTCGCTCGCATACCGGCTCACCGAGCGCCATTCCGAGCTGACCGGACGATGACTCCGGCCGGCCGCCGCGGGCCCGTCCCGCGGCGGCCGGTGCTCGCCCGGCCCCGCGCCGGGGGGCTTCCGTCGGAGAACCAGTCCCAAAACGATTCAGACCGGATATTCCGTCCATGGCACACCGCGGCGCGGGACAGCGGCTCCTGATATGCGCGCGCCGTACGGTGTCGTGCGGCGACATCGTCACCTGATCCGGTGGTTTGGCCCGGGGACCCGCCGGGACGCCGCGGCCACGCCGCTAACTTGCCGGTTATGCAGCGTCTTCCTGCACTGCGTCCTCGTGAACTGCGGACCTACCCCGCGGCACGCCGCCTGCTCATTCCGGCCCTGATCCTCCTCGCGCTCGGGTCGGGCGCGGGGAGCGCCGCCACAGCCGGCGTCGGCGCCGACGCGCCGGACCGGCCGGGCGGCGTCCTGGCCGCTTCCGGATCGGCGCAGATCAGCGGCCCGAGCGGGAGCCCTTCGAGCTACGGCGTCTCGCTGACGTACACGGTGGCCGACGACGGCGACGGCGCCGTACACGGCATCGCGCTGTCCGGTCAGCTCACGAACACCGCGGGCGGCGGCACCGGCTTCTCCTGCACGCCGCAGCGCTCTGATCCGTGGCTGCCGGAGCCCGGGCCCGGCGGCCTGCTCTGGCTCGTCCCGGGCGCGTCAGTGTCCTGTTCCGTGTCGCTCACCCTCGGGCCGGGCGAGTACACGGCCACCCTGACCGCCACCGGATGGGACGCCGGGATCTGGAACTTCCCCCTGGCGCTCGGCCTGCTGCCGCCCTGGCAGGTCGACTTCTCCGGCGACCGGCCCGCGTGCCGGGTCGCCGCGCAGGTGCAGATCCCGCTCGACCTGCCGGCTCCCCCCGCACCCTCGTCAGCGCCGCCCCCGCCCCCGCCCCCGCCACCACCCTCTCCGGCGCACGTCACCGCGCCGCCGAAACCCGCGCCGCCGCTGGCGATCGCACCGCAGCCCCCGCCCCCGTCACCGCCCCCGCCCTCATCACCGCCGCCGTCCCCGCCGCCCCCGCCGGCGCCGAGCGCGAGTCCCAGCCTGCTGTTCGTCGCACCGATGGCGGCGTCGAAACCGCCGGCCGTACCGCAACTCCCCACGCAGCTGTTCATCCTGATCATGGTGCTGCCGGCCGTCGCCGCGGGCGCGGCACTGGTCGGCCGCGGCCGCTGACCCGAACCGAGTAGGGTCGGGGACTGATTTGGAGTCATCTATGTACCTACATCCCAGGACTTGGGGCAGTCCCATGCATGGCTCCTCCTCAGCCCCCGCCGCCTCGAACCGTGCGTGCGGTTCTCCCGCACACGGCTCACCGACGCC
>DASYAE010000124.1:0-13343 GCA_036501535.1 Actinocrinis sp.
CGCCGCACCGCCCCGATCCGCGCGGACCGCGCAGAGCGCCCGGATCACTCCGTGCGCAGCGCGGTCGCCGTGCCGGTCCGCGCCGCCCAGCCCGCGGGCATCAGCGCCCCGAGCATCGCGATGGCCAGCCCGCCGAACGCGAGCAGCACCAGGGCGGGCATCCCGTAGACCGCCACGTCGGAGGGCGGCAGGTTCGTGCCCGCCGCGTGGCCCATGACCGGCACCACGATGTCGTGCACCAGCACGCCGATCGGGACCGCGACGATGCCCATCGGCAGCGCCACGGCGCCGACCGAGGTGAGGACCATCGCAACGGTCTGCCGCGGCGTCATGCCGAGCGCCTTGAAGACCCCGAAGTCGTGCACCCGCTCGCGGGTGTCGAGCACCACCGTGTTCAGCACTCCGAGCCCGGCGACGGCGACCAGCATCACCGTCAGGATGATGATCAGCGTGTCCATGGCCAGGACGGTCGGGCTGATCCCGTTGGTGTCTGCGGATGCCTGCGGATCGCCGTCGAGCCGGCCGAGAGCAGTGCTGAGCGAGGCGATGTAGCCGCCCTCCGCGGTGCCCGGCTCGAGTTCGATCTGGTAGTTCTGCGGCGGCATGTCGATTCCGAGCGCGGTGAACGTGGAGTAGTCGGTGTACACGTCGTTGCCGCTGTCGCGCAGGCTGACCGCCTCGCCGACGACGCGCAGCCGAACCGTGCGGCCGGCGTCGGTGAGCGTGATGCTGTCGCCGATGCTCACCCCGGCGTTCTGCAGGAAGGCGGTCGGGACGACCGCCTCACCCGGTCCGGTGAACCAGGTCCCGGCGACCATCTGCAGCGCGGCCCACGATGAATCACCCTGATATCCGACGACGCTGGTGGTCCCGGCGATCCCGGAGACGTCCACATCCTGCCAGCTGATGCCGTAGTACGCCTCGGTGCCGGGCTGCGCACGGATCGCCGCAGTGATCGCGGCCGCGTCGGCCGGGTTGGTGTCGGCCGCGCGCGCGCCTCTCGGACCTGTCCCGCCGTCGTTCGCGCTGACGGTCACCGCCCCGGAGTCGTCGCGGTTCAGCGCGGCCTGGACATCGCCGATCGAGGTGCCGAGCCCGACCGCGAAGGTGACCGCGACGGCGCCGAAGAGCAGCGCGGCGGCGATGGTCGCGGTCCGCACCGGACGGGCCATCGGATTGGCCAGGCCGAGGGTGAGCGGCCGGGGCAGCGGGAGCCGGCTGAGCCGGGTGCGCGCGGCGCGGTCGCGGCGACCTGGGCGGCCGTCGCCTTCGAGCCGTCGAACTGCACCCCGAGATCCGCGCCCTTCTGCGCGTCGAAGGCGTGCTCGAAGGGCGCTTGGGAGGCGACCAGCAGCCCGGCGGCCAGGACGCAGGCGGTCACCGCCATCAGCGTGGTCAGCGTCGTCACCGCGGTCTGCAGCTTCCGGCGGCCGACGCCGCTGCGCACGACCCGTCCCAGCGCGCTCATCGCCGCACCGCCAGGACGTCCCGGGCGATCTGCCCGTCCACCAGCTCGATGGTCCGGGTCGCGCAGGACTGCGCCAGCGCCAGGTCGTGCGTGACCAGCAGGATGGTCTGGCCGTCCCGGTTCAGCTCGGTCAGCAGGTCGCGCACGTCGCGGCCGGAAGCGGTGTCCAGCGCGCCGGTCGGCTCGTCGGCCAGCAGCAGCGCCGGCCGGTTGATCAGGGCCCTGGCGACCGCGACGCGCTGGCGCTGGCCGCCGGAGAGCCGGCCCGGGTAGGTGTCGGCGAACCGGTCGATGCCGAGCGTCTCGAGCAGTTCGGCGGTCCGGGCGCGAGCGGCCGCGCGGGAGGAGCCGCCGAGCTGGGCCGGCAGCGCCACGTTGTCCGCCACGGTCAGGTCGTCGAGCAGGTTGAAGAACTGGAACACCATGCCGATGCGGGCCCTGCGGTACCGGGCCGAGGCGGCTTCGCCGAGCCCGTCGACGCGCACGCCGTCCACCGTGACGCTGCCGGCGGTCGGCTTGTCCAGCCCGGCGATCAGGTTGAGCAGGGTCGACTTGCCGCTGCCGGACGGCCCGAGCACGGCCACCGCCGAGCCCCGCTGCACCGTCAGGGACAGCCCGGCCAGCGCGGGCGGTCCGTCGTCATAGCTCTTGCACACCTCGCGCAGGTCGATGACCGGTTCGGTCACTGGGTCCTCCCATACCCCGGGGACCGCAGCCGCGGTCCGTTCGGGGCGAAACGGTAGGTGCGGCCGCGCGGCCGCCGCGTCGCCCGCGATGTGGAAGTCTGCTAACGCGTTCGGCGTACGCTCCGCGGCGTCATCCCGGCGATGTATGCGGAAGATGTACGCGCGTGAGCGTGCAGAGGGATGTCTCCGATCGCGTCACTTGCCACAATGGGCTGGTGAACTTGGGGCTGGTGGACGCGGCGGGCGTGGCGAGGACGGCGAAAGGGACCGTCAGCGCGGCGGGCCGGGCGCTGGTGCGCGACTCCGGCCCGAAGCAGCGGCTGTCGCGCCGGCAGTGGACGTTCGACGCGCTGCTCATGCTGGTGATGACGGCCTACACGCTGTGGACCACGTCGCGGTGGCTCAACGCTCCTCCGCAGCAGCTGCGCGACGAATACGAGCAGTTCGCCGGGTCCATCCTGGGGCAGCTGCGCACGCTCCACCCCCAGCCCTCGCTCCCCTCGTCGGTCGTGCTGGCCGCGGGCGCGCTGGCCTCGGTGCCGCTGCTGCTGCGCCGGCGCCTTCCGCTGACCGTGTTCTGGATCACGATCCTGGCGTCGGTGCTGCACCACGTCCACCGCGGCCTGGACCCGTCGGTCCCGATCGCGAGCTGCCTCATCGCGGCCTACAGCTCCCTGATGTACAGCCGGTACCGGGTGGCCGCGGTCCTCAGCCTGCTGCCCGCAGCCGCGATGCTCGGCGGACTGACCACGATTCCGGCCATCCCGGCGGTCGTCGTGCCGTTCCTGGTGCTCGGCGCGGTGGGCCTGGGGGTCAACTCGGTGCACATCTGGCGCCAGCGGGTGGAGAGCGGGCGGGAGCGGATCAGGGCCCTGGAGGCGGAGCAGCAGACCGCGACCCGGCTCGCGGTCGAGCGGGAGCGCGCCCGGATCGCCCGCGAGTTGCACGACGTGGTGACCCACAACGTCAGCGTCATGGTGATCCAGGCCGGCGCGGCGCGTAAGATCATGGACGCCGAGCCGGAACAGGCCCGGCAGGCGCTGCTGGCGGTCGAGTCCGGCGGGCGCGCGGCGATGGCCGAGCTGAGGCACGTGATGGGGTTGTTGACGAGCACCGCCGAGGAGCCCGGATCCGGCCACACGGTATCAACACTGTCGGCATCGACGCTGATCCCGCTCGATGCAGCCGAGCGCCCGGCCCGCGACGGCTCGCCGGCCGCGGCTGGAACGACGTGCCCGGAGTCAGGGCTCGAGCTCGCCCCGCAACCTGGCCTGGGCCAGGTCGCCGCGCTGGCCGGCCGGATCCGGGACGCCGGCGTTCCGGTGGAGCTGACGGTGAGCGGCACCCCCTCCCCGCTGCCGGCCGGCGTGGACCTGGCCGCATACCGCGTGGTGCAGGAGGCGCTGACGAACGCGGTCAAGCACGCGGCGGGCGCAAGCGTGCAGGTGATCGTCGACTACGCGCCGGAGACGGTGCGCGTCGAGGTGGCGGACAGCGGCGGGCGGCCCGGCGCCCCGGCCGGCCCCGGCAACGGCAGAGGCCTGATCGGCCTGCGCGAGCGGCTGGCGATGTACGGCGGAACGCTGCAGGCCGGCCGGCGGCCGACCGGCGGATTCCGGGTCCGCGCGGTCATCCCGCTGGAGCAGCCGTGACGGCCGCGCGGCCGCGGGTCGTGGTCGCCGACGACCAGGCCCTCGTGCGCACCGGCTTCCGGATGATCCTGGCCGCCGACGGCATCGAGGTGGTGGCCGAGGCCGCGGATGGCGGACAGGCCGTCGACGCGGTCCGCCGCACCCGGCCCGACGTGGTGCTCATGGACATCCGCATGCCCGAGGTCGACGGCCTGGAGGCGACCCGCCGGATCCTGGGCACCGGCGGCGGCGCCGGTTCGCCCGACTCGAATACGCGCTCTGCAACGATGCCGCGCATCATCATCCTGACGACCTTCGACCTGGATCAGTACGTCTACGCCGCGCTGTCGGCCGGCGCCTCCGGCTTCCTGCTCAAGGACGTCACGCCGGAACACCTGGTGGCCGCCGTGCGCCTCGTGCGCTCGGGCGACGCCCTGCTCGCCCCGACCATCACGCGGCGGCTCGTCGAGCGCTTCGCCACACGCACCAGCGAGGCCACGGGCATGCACCGCGACCTCGCCTCGCTCACCCCGCGCGAACTCGACGTGCTGCGCCTGCTGGCCACCGGCCTGACGAACGCCGAACTCGCCGCCCGCTTCCAGCTCAGCGAGGCGACCGTGAAAACGCACGTGGCCCGGATCCTGGCCAAGCTCCACCTGCGCGACCGGGCCCAGGCGGTGGTCGTGGCATACGAGACCGGCCTGATCACCCCCGGCGCCCAGTCCGACTGAGTGAGATCCGGCCGAGCCGTCCGTCCGGCAGGAAACCGCAAAGGAATATTTGCAAAACTTCCTTTGCGGTCTATGGTGGGGTCATGTCTGCCGCGAAGGACTTGCCCGCCCCGCCTCCCGGCGGCTGGCCGGCCTGGGTCGATCCGGCCCGCGACCTGATGCTGACCCCGCGGCGGCTGCGCGGGCTGGTCCACCCCATCAGGGTCCGGCTGCTCTTCCTGCTGGAGTCCGACGGACCGGCGACCGCCTCGCAGCTCGGCCGGCGGATCGGGCACTCCAGCGGGGTGACGAGCTATCACCTGCGCTTCCTGGCCGGGCTCGGCTTCGTCGAGGAGGCCGCCGAGCTCGGCAACGGCCGGGACCGGTGGTGGCGCGCGACCTACCGATCCTCCGGCCTGACCCTGCGCTCGCCGGACGACCCCGGCGATCCGGAGAGCATCGAGGTCACCGAGCAGTACATGCGCCTGGTCGCAGACAGCTACCACGAGCGGATGCTCAAGTACGTCGACAGCCTGGCCGGCCGGCTCGACGAACTGCCGACGCTGCCCTGGAGCCTCAATGAATACGCCCTCGAACTCACCTACGACGAGGCGCGCGAGCTGACGGCGAAGGTCAGCGCACTGCTTCAGCCCCACATCCGGCGCAGGTCGGACCAGACCGACCAATCCGCTGCATCCGGCCCCCGCGACGGCGCGGTACGCGCGATCTTCCAGTTCCAGGTGCTGCCCGATGAACCCGCGCCGGCCGAAGAGACGCCATGACCTCCGCGCCCGCATCCTCGACTCCGCCCGCGCCGCAGCAGTCCGATCCACCGGCCGCGGCCGCGGCCGTGGCTGCGGTCCCGGTCCGGCGCCGGGCCCCGTTCATCGCGCTGATCACCTCCTACGCCGTCTCGGTGACCGGAACGTCGATGTCTGCGATCGCGATTCCGTGGTTGGTGCTGACCAGCACCGGCAGCGCGGCGAAGACCGGCCTGGTCGCCTTCGCCGAGACCGCCGCCTATGCCGTGTCGCAGATGCTCGCCGGGCCGATCGTCGACCGGGTCGGGCTGCGCCGCTCGTTCGTCGCCGGAGACATCGCGGCCGCGCTCGCCTTGGGCGCGATTCCGTTGCTGCACGCCGTCGGCGGCCTCACGCTCGGCGCGCTGCTGGCGCTCGTCGCCTTCGCCGGAGTCGTCCGCGGCGCGGCCGACTGCGCCAACAGCGCCCTGGTTCCGACCACCGCCGAGGCCGGCGGCGTGCCGATGGAGCGCGCCGCGAGCCTGAACTCCGGGGCGAACCGCATGGCGCTGCTGGTCGGGGCACCGCTCGGCGGCGCACTGGTCGGCCTCATCGGTTCGCCCGACGTCGTGGGCATCGACGCCGCGAGCTTCGCGGCGGCCGCCGTGATGATGGCGATCTGGGTACGCGTTCCCGGAGGCGAGCGGCCGGCGCCCGCGGCAGATGCGAGCTCTGATATCAGCCCCGATACTGGTGCCAATGTCAATGCCGATGCCGGTCGGCGCCGCGGCCCGCTCGCCCTCGTGCGCAACTACGGCCGGGATCTCAACACCGGCCTGCAGTTCGTGCGCGGGGACCGGCTGCTGCTCGGCATCATCACCATGGTCGCGGTGGCGAACCTGCTGGATCAGGGCATGGCCGTGGTCATGCTGCCGGTCTGGGTGCACCAGCGGATCGGCTCGGCCGGCGCCCTCGGGCTGCTCACCGGCGCGATGGGGCTCGGCGCGCTGGTGGGCAACCTGGCCAGCGCGTGGCTCGGCCCGCGCCTCGCCCGCCGACCGCTCTACAGTGTGGGCTTCCTGGTCAGCGGCGCGCCGCGGTTCGTCGTGGTGGCCTTCGCCGCGACCGTGCCCCCGGTGCTGGGCGCCTTCCTTCTGTGCGAGGTCTTCGGCGGATCGCTGAACTCTGTGATCGGCGCGACGGCGTACGAGCGAATACCCGAGCATCTGCGCGCCCGCGTCCTCGGCGTCGTGCGCGCCAGCGCCTGGGTCGGCATCCCGTTCGGCTCGCTGTTCGGCGGATACGCGGTCGAGGCCTGGGGAATCCGGGACGCCTTACTCGCCTTCGGGGCCGTATACCTGATCACCACGCTCGCGCCCTTCGTCTTCCCGTCGTGGGCACAGATGCGCCGACCTGATCCGGCGGAAGCATAGAGCCCGCCAAGCTTCGCCGCCCCGCGGTAGCGCAGTTGCGCCCCGCGCGGTTCACATCGCGCTAGCATGATCGGCAAAACGGGGCGAACGCCGCGCGAGCGCCGCGGCGGCCCTCAGTACGGTCATATGCTAGCAAGGGGCTGTCATGACTTTCGGCGTACGGGGAATCGCGCTGCCCGAGCGGCAGGAGCGGACCTTCACCATCGACGGGGAGACCCTCCGGCTGGATCCGTCCTCCTCCGCCGAACTGATCAGCGACGGCGGCTGGATCCTGCCCGGGCTCGTCGACGTGCACACCCACCCCGGCACCGAGCAGCTGCCCAGCACCGCAGAGGCCTTCGACGACGAGGTGCTTCGCAGGCAGCTGATCGAACACCGCGACGCCGGGGTCCTGCTCGTGCGCACGCCCGGCACCGCCGCCCGCATGCCCGCGTGGATCGAGGAGGCCCCCGACCTTCCCCGCGTCCGCTCGGCCGGCCGCTGGCTGGCGACGCCCGACCGGTTCTTCCCCGGCTACGGCCGCGACATCGCCGAGGCCGAACTCGTCCGGGCCGCCGTCGAGGAGTCGGCCTCGACCGGGCCGGGCGGTTGGTGCAAGATCATCGGCGACTGGATGCCGGAGGCCCCGCCGGTCCCGTCCGACCTGCTCGCCGAGGCCGTCGCCGCGGTCCACGCGCGCGGCGGCAAGGTCGCCGTGCACTGCCAGACCGCCGAAGGCTGTCGCAACGCCGTGCTGGCCGGGGCGGACAGCCTGGAGCACGGCATGCACCTCGACCCGGCGCTGCTGGACCGGATGGCGAGCCAGGGCACGGCGATGGTTCCGACCCTCACGGCGTTCGGCGAGGTCGTCGACCGGCTGCGGGCCCGGGAGCCGAGCGTCCGGCGCGACTGGATCCTCATCGGCTGGGAGGGCATGCTCCCCATGGTCCGCGCCGCGCACGAGGCCGGCGTCACGGTTCTGGCCGGGACCGACAGCGCGCCGTTCGGCAACGTCGCCACCGAGGCCGCATGGCTCGTCAAGGCGGGCGTGCCGGCGGAGCAGGCGCTCGGCGCGGCGTCCTGGACGGCCCGCTCCTGGCTCGGCCTGCCCGGCTTGGCCGACGGCGCCCCCGCCGACCTCGTGGTCTACGACGCGGACCCGGTCGCCGAGCCGGCCACCCTGGCGCACCCGCGCCGGATCATCCTGCGCGGCCGGGTCATCGTCTAGTCAGACAGGCCCCTTGCACGGGTGTGCGGCCCTCCCGTCACCCGGCGGGAGGGCCGCACCGGTCGCCGTCAGGCCGGCTCAGTGCTCAGTGCGCTCACATGCCTGCTCACTTGCCGGCCGTGTTCGACGCCCACAGCGCGGCCCCGGCCGCGCTGTAGATCACCAGGTTCGCGTCGTTCTGCAGCTCGATGTACGCGCCGGAGTTCCCGGCCGTGTTGCTGGCCCACACCGCCGATCCGCTGCTGGTGTAGAGGACGAAGTTGCCGTCCCCCTGCATGATCGCCTTGTCGGCGCCCGACCCGACCGTGTTCGAGGCCCACAGCGCGGTGCTGCCCTGATACAGCACCAGGTTGCCGTCGCCCTGCATGATCAGCGAGAACTCGCCGTTGCAGGAGGCCAGCGACTGGTTGGAGCCCAGCGACTGGTTCGCGGTCAGCGTGCCGCAGCTCGGCGGGGGCGACGTCGTCCCGCCGGAGCAGCCGGATGCGGCCGCCGTCCCGGACGGGATCGCCCCGGAGACGATGTTCCACTCCGCGAGCGAGGCCGGCGACACGTTCGCGGCCGCGCACACCCCGCCGCTCACCGCCGTCTGCGCCACCGCCGCGCCGCTCGCGTTCACCACGTGGTAGGACCCTGACGCGAGGTCGAGTCCGGCGAAGTTGAACGTCACCGTGCTGTTGTAGGTCGTCCCCGACGTCACGTTGCCCAGGGTCACCTGCGCGCTCGTGCCGCTCGAGGCGGTCACCGGCACCACCTGCAGCACCCCGCCGCCGGTCAGCGAGGCGTATGCGGGCGCGTACTGGGCCAGCTGCGAGTTCGACGTCAGCAGCGTGCCGCCGCCCGACTTGTACGAGTTCAGATTCGCGTCGACGCCGTTCGTCGGCAGGATCGCCTTGTACTGCGAGAGCTTCACGATCCCGGCGTTGACCTCCTGGCTGGTCACCACGGCGAACCCGGCCTGGTACGAGTCCCACAGGCTGGTGATGGCGTCCTCCGGCGTCCCGACGTTGCCGCCCGAGGCGTTGCCGTACGCCTGCGAGAAGTCGACGTACACGGCGACCGGCTGCGTCGGGTACGAGCCGGACAGGGTCTTGATCGTGTTCACCCAGCTGATGTAGATCGGGAAGCCGACGGTGTCCTTCTGGGTGCCGTCGTGGATGAAGAAGTCCTCGCCGCCGCCTTCGGGCAGCGCCGTCCCGTAGTTGTCGATCCACTGCACCGCCTGCGCGGCCAGCTGGGTACTGTCGCTCGGCGCGGTCCACTCCATCGCCACCGGTACGCCGTAGGCGCGGCCCAGGCTGGAGAAGAGCAGCGCCAGGCCGGTGGACTGGGCCGAGTCCACGATCACGGTGACCGTGTACTGCTTCGCCAGGGCGAAGAAGATGTCGGGGATGTTCGAGTAGCTCACCGCGTTGCCGACATGGCCGCCGAAGTAGTAATACAGCGGCGTGCCACTGGTCACCGCGCGGACGTCGGCGGTCATCTGCCCATAGGTCGTCTGCACGCTCCAGTCCCGGAAGAGCTGGTAGACGTTGCCAAGCGTCTGGCCCGGGTCGGCGGCCGGCACCTGGCTGAACGACGAGTACGAAGTGCCGAAGTCGCTGTTGAAGGCGGAGATGGAGCCGTAGGTCTGCGGCAGGTAGGTGTTGTGGAACTCGTTGACGTCGGCCGTGGCCCAGCCGCCGGCGCCGCCGTTGATGTCCCACTGCGCGTCGAGGAATCCGTAGTCGAGGATCGAGCCGCCGTAGCCCGCCTCGCCGGCGATGTGCTTGACCGTGTCGGTGACGTAGGCCAGGTAGTCCGACTGGTCCGTCGCGTCCCACCAGGCCGGCTGGACTCCCGTCGCCCCGGTGTCGCTGACCTCGAAGTCGCTGACCCACGACGCGGGGCTGCCGCCCCAGCCGGACTCCCAGAAGATCGGCACCAGCTTGAACCCGGCCGCGGCGGCGTTGGCCAGCTCCTGGTCCAGCTCGGTGAAGTTGAAGGTGCCGGCCGAGGGCTCGATGGTGCCCCACGGCATGTCGATCTCGGCCTCGGTCAGGCCGTCGGCCTTCAGTGCGGCGAAGCTGGCCTCGGACCAGGCGGTGCCGTTGTTGTCGAAGTCGAGCTGGGTCGACCACAGCGTCGGAGTCGTCGCGGCGACCGCCGTGGACGTGGTGACCGCGGCGAGGACCGGCACGGTCAGCAGCACGGCCGAGGCGCCGGCGAGCAGCGCGAATCGGCGGCTTGCACGCGGGGGCCGGACCGTCGGCGGCCTGGTTCGTTCCCGCGGCGTACGAGTGTTCATGCGGAGCGTTGCCTTTCGCGGAAGGCCGCGCCACGGCTCGACATGAACGCTGACGTGTGCTGGGCGCGGACCCGGGACAGGACGGGGAGCTGACGTGGGTCCGGCCGCTGTCGGGGGAGATCGCCGCCCGGATGGGGATCCGGTTCTCGGGACGGCGGGCCGGTCACCGGGCGAAGGCGCGGCCGGCCACGCGTGGTGGTACGGCGTGGTCCTGCGGCGGCTCCGGCCCGGCGGTCGGTATGAGAGTGGCCTGGCCTCGTCGCTCAGTCAAGACGAATCCGGATAATACATCGGAAGAAAAGTATCTTGACGCCGACACTCGCAGCGGTGATCACGGTCTTCGGTTCCGGCGAACCTGCATTTCAGCCCGCCTTAACCATGTGATCAAGGTATAAGCGCACGCATCGGCCCGCGCAAGCGTTTACCGCAGACATCGGGCCAATCCCGGCCGCGGCACCGGCACCGGCACCGGCACTGCCGATCGTCACCGCGAGCCGCCCAGCGCGCCGTAGATGTCCAGCTGCCCCTGATCGCCCACGATCACCAGGCCGTCGGCCGTCGTCGGCACGGTGAAGTGGTCGAACTCGCCGGAGTCGAGGCCGTCGCGGGCCGGATCCTGCGCGCTGGTCCAGATCTGCCGCGAGACGTCTGAGGCCTGATAAGCCCGCAGGGTCGCACCGTCGGTCTGGTCGACCGTCCACAGGATCGCACTGGCCGGGTCGCCGCCGTCGCTGCTGACCACCGGGATGGCGCCCGGATAGTCGTAGGCCAGCGCAGTCTGCGCGACCGCGGTCGGCACGATGGTCCCGTCGGCCGCCAGCTGCCACTGCGTCAGCTTCCCATTCGCTCCGCTGCCGTAGACGTACGCAGTCGTCCCGTCGCTCCAATACCCCCAGGTCCCCCACATCCCGCCGGGCACGGTCTGGACGGTCAGCTCCTGCTTGACCTTGTCGATGCCGGTGCTCGCCGGCCAGTCCCCGCACGACTTCGGCATCGGCGCGCTCCTGTAGCCGCCGAGGCCCGACTGGTCGAGCACGTACACCGAGCCGGTCTTCGAGGAGAGGATCATCTCGCCGCGCCCCGGCACCGTCAGCGGCGAGCCCGAGCCGAGGTCCTGGTCGTTCTTCGCCCGGCACGCCTGGTCGTACGGCGTGAATTCGTCCACTGCGACCAGTGTGCCGTCGCGCGGCTCCATCTCCAGGACCGAGTCGCCGGCGTCGGCGCCGCCGGTGTTCAGGTCGTAGGGGCCGTTGCCGGTCACGATGTAGAGATGGCCGTGCGCATCGGCGGTGATCCCCGCCTCCGACTCCCACAGTCCGCCGCCCCATGCGTTCGGGCTGGTGTCGTAGACGATGGTCTGCTTGAGCCCCGCGGCGGCGAAGCCCATGACCCAGCCGTGGTAAGGATTCCAGCCGCACCACGACGAGAAGCCGGCGTAGACCGTCCCGCCGACCAGGGCGAGCCCCATCCGCTGCTGCTCCTTCCCGGCGGCGAAGGCGACGGCGCCGTTCACCGCGTCCAGGCCGTCGCCCGGCGTCGACCCGGCCACCACCGTCGAGGCCTGCTTCTCCCGGCCGGTCAGCAGGTCGAGAGCGTGCAGCCGGTAGACCAGAGCGCCGTGCTCGACGTCGAGCGCCATCACGTAGATCGTCTTGGTGGCCCAGTCGATCACCGGAGTCGAGCTGATGCCCACATCAGGGGTGATCGACGTGCACAGCCCGGTCGCAGTAGGCGTCTTCGCGGCGTCGAACACGTGCGCTCCGGGTGCCAGCACCGACGCCTTCCAAAGCGGGGGAGTGCTCGGCGATGTGGCGTCGGCATCGAAGGCGTATACGGTGTCCGTCTGCGTCGCGGCGATGACGACGTTGTGCGTTGCTCCATCGATGGTCAGGCCAGGCGCATAAAGCGGCTGCGCATAGATCTTGCCGTCCACCGGATAGGCGACCCGCCGCCCGAAGCCGCCGGACGAGACCGACGCGACGGTCAGGCTCGTCTCGGTCGAGTCCCAGCCGAGCCGGGTCAGATCGCCGCGCTGCGTCAGTACGGCGTCGGCCGGCCCGGGCCTGAGGTCGACGCTCGCCGAGCGCAGCGGATCAGGACCATGATAGAGCGGCGACACCGCGGCGACCCGCGCCGGCGCAGGGCTCGAGCATCCTGCGGCGCCGATCACTGCCAGCGCCGCCAGGGCGAGCACGGTGCGCACCACGGCGATCCTGTGCCGACCGCGGCAATACTCGTCTCGGGACACGTATCTCCTCCACGCCACGCCACCGGATCCGCCGGGGCAGCGCCGGTTCGCCCGCGGCAGCAGAACGGAGAGTCGATTAGTAAGGCAATCTTCCTAACTAATCGTCAGCAGGACGGTACGCTCGGCGTGCGGGTCGGTCAAGGGCCGCGGGCCGACTTGTGCCCCCTCGTGGCCGATCCTTTGCGATCGCGGCCCCCGGCCTCCAGCATCAGCCTCCGTATGGCGAGGGCGCCTTGACGGCGTGCGCGCACGGGCCTACGCTCCGCGCAGTCTAGTTAGGCAACTTTCCTAACTAGGAAATACCCACCCCGACAGACCTGGAGGAAGGATGATGTTCACCAGGCTAAGTAAGTCCGCTCTCGGCAAGTTCTCCCTGGTCGCCGCGGCCGCGCTGGCGCTCGGCGCCTCCCTGCTGCTCGGCACGACGGTGGCGAGCGCGACCACGCCCGGCCCCGCGGCGGCGCAGCCCGCCTCGTCGGTCACCGACTACGTCACGTTCTACGGCTACGTCGACAACTCGCCGCCCGGCCGGGCGATCGCGCACCCCTGCATCCACTCTCAGGCGGGCGGCGTCGGCACCTACAGCGACCCGGTGACCTTCGCCGAGCCCAACGATCTGAACGGACCGTGGTGCCAGATCATCTACGTGCCGTTCCTCAAGAAGTACTTCATCCACGAGGACCAGTGCGACCCGTGCGGCGGCGTGAACTCGAACCACGTCGACCTGTGGATGGGCGGCGACTCGAACTCCACCAAGAACCCCGAGAAGAGCGCCCTGCTCGACTGCGAGGACCAGTGGACCACCCACGCCACGGTCATCACCAGCCCATCGAAGACCGAGCCGGTGGACACCACGGCGCTGTTCACCCCGTCGACCACTTGCCACGGCGGCTCGGGCGACTGACCGCCAACGAACCCTGACCCGCCGGTCCG
>DASYAE010000125.1:0-7166 GCA_036501535.1 Actinocrinis sp.
GGGCCCCGGTTCAGGCCGCGGCTGGTGTGCTTACGCATCAAACAGCCCGGCAGCGGCCCGACACAGCATTTGCGCGCTGAGCGAATGAGCCGCGCTAAGCGAATGAGCACAGGGTACCGGGATCTTCTGCGCGGACGGCGAGACCGGCCGAAGTCGCGATCGCGGTAGGCATCCCGCCGGTGGCTGATGTCGAGAACTTCGACGGTCTCGGTGCTGTTGACGATGGTGAACTCGATATTCCCCGCGCCGAGCGCGCCAGCAACACTCGAAGGTTTACGCAGCGGAGTCCCCACGCGACGTGGGTTCTCCGCTAGTGGTCCATAGAGGAACTCCACGCATGCCGCGCGACGGCCTCGGGCAGGCGTTCGGTGAGTTGGCGTGCCGCGGTACGAGCGACGTGCACCGGGTAGGTCACTCGGGTTGGGCCCGGTGTCGCTTCGCGATCAGGGCTCGTAGTTGCTGTTCGTCGAGCACATCACCTCGATCGAAGTTGGCTTCGCCGGCGGCGATGCGCTGCTGGGCCTAAGGATCGGCGAGCAGCTCCAGGGTCGCCTCGATGGACTCGAGATCCTCTGCGGCGAGCAGCACGACGTAGTCGCGGCCGTTGCGAGTCCCACCGTGTCAGCAGCGACCATCCCGTGTTGGTCGGAACAGGTCCTTGCAGCTAGCGGGAGACATGCATTCCTACTACCGCGCCATGGAAACGGGTGCTGGCCGTGATGGCCAGGACGGCCGTCGCGGCGAAACTGAAAAGCCGCAAGGTCATCACGCACTCGGCTCTGGGAGGTGCGAGGTGCAGGAAGCTCGCTTCAGGACGGGGCTATGCAAGAAGGATCTGCGTCGGCGGCGGGCCGAGCTGCTCGGCGAAGCAGCTGCAGCGGGATGCCTTCGGGAACCGATCAGCTACATCGGGCTCCAGACCCGGCGAACACATCCTTCGGCTACGTGCCACCGACGATCGCGGCGACACGCAACCGGACGCCTCGGCCTGCACAGAGCTCGGATACCTCCAACACTCAGTGCTCTTGCATCCCCTGCGTGTCGAGCGCGCTCCCACGCCACGCATCCCGCAATGGTCGGCGCCCACTCGGCGTTCCTCGCTGAAGGAGTGACCCGTGTACTACTACGTCGGCGTGGATATCGGTGGCACGTTCACCGACTGCGTTCTCGTTGATCGGCAGGGGAACCACCGGACCGCGAAGGTCTTGTCCACCAAGGATGATCCGGTGGCCGGGGTGCTCGCTGGGCTGAGCCGGCTGGCCGAAACCGCTGGCGTCGACCTGCCTACCCTGCTCGAGCGGACCGAGCGTTTAGGGCACGGAACCACCATCGGCACGAACGCGGTCCTCGAACGGCGGGGTGCACGGGTCGGGCTGGTCGCCACCGCCGGGCACGGTGACGCGCTCGCGATGATGCGTGGTGCCGGACGGGTCGCCGGCCGGCCGATCGAAGGTGTGTTCTCGGTGCACGGCAGCAGGTTGCCGGCGCCGCTGATCGTGCCGGGTGCCGTCATCGAGGTGCAGGAGCGGATCGACGCGGGCGGCAAGGTGGTGGTCGAGATGGACACCGACACGGCCGTCGAGCGGATCACCCAGATGATCGCGGAGTACGAGCTGGACTCCATCGCCGTCGCGCTGTTGTGGTCGTTCGCGAACCCAGCGCACGAGAAGGCGTTGGCAGAGGCGATCTCCCAGGTGATTCCCGAAGTGTTCGTGTCCTGTTCATCAGAGGTGTCTCCCCGGCTCGGCGAGTACGAGCGCACGGTCGCCACGGTGCTGAACGGTTACGTCGGTCCGGCCTGCGCGCGGTACCTGAGTGAGCTGAAGAGCCGGCTCGCGACCCCGTTGTTGGTCATGCAGTCCAACGGCGGGGTGCTGCCCGAGTCCACCGCGACCCCGTTGGGCACGATCGACTCCGGCCCGGCCGGCGGGCTGATCGGCGTGGCCACCCTCACCGGCGCCTACGGCCACGACCACGTGGTCGCCACCGACATGGGCGGCACGTCGTTCGACCTCGGCCTGGTGATCGATGGCAAACCAGTAGTGGCCGAGGAGAACGTCATCGACCAGTACACCTACCGGCTGCCCAACTTGGACGTGCGCTCGATCGCCTGCGGCGGCGGCTCGATCGCCTGGTTCGACGAGGCGACTGGCGGGCTTCGGGTCGGCCCGGCCAGCGCCGGTGCCGAGCCGGGCCCGGCCTGCTACGGCCGCGGCGGCGTCAAGCCGACGGTGACCGATGCCGACGTCGTGCTCGGCCTGGTCCGTGCCGAGGAGTTCCTCGACGGCCGGATGCCACTCGATCGCGACGCCGCCGTCGCCGCCGTGGGCCGGCTCGCCAAGCGGCTCGACCTGACCGTCGAGGAGACGGCGGCGGGCATTCTGCGGATCAACAACATGCAGGCGGCGACGGTGATCCGCCAGCAGACGGTGGAACGTGGCCTCGATCCCCGCGACTTCGTCCTGTACGCGTTCGGCGGCGCGGGTCCGGTGCACGCATTCGGGTACGCCGCCGAGTCCGGAGTCCGCGAGGTCGTGATCCCGCTCGGCAACGGCGCATCCACGCTCTCGGCGTACGGCATCGCCTCCGGTGATGTGGTGCTGTACTACGAACTTGAGCGCTCGCTGCGGGCGCCGTTCGACAACGCCGCGCTCTCGACCGCGGTCGCTGAGGTACGCGACGCGGCACTGGCCGAGTTGGCAGCCAGCGGTGTCCCCGGGGCACCGCTGGTGGAGATCGACGCTCTGATGCGCTACCGCGAGCAGCTGATGCATAGCCTGGAGATTCCGGTTTCGCCACCTGCGGACGGCGTCACCCTGCTGGCCGACTTCGACAGGGAGTACGTGCGGCGCTACGGCGAGGCCGGCACGGCACTTTTCCAAGCAGTAGAGGTGTTCTCGTTGCGGGCTCGGGTGTCGGTCCCGGCCGGCATCCCCCTCGCCCGGCCGGAGCTGACTGTATCGCCGCTATCGGCCGGCCCTGAGCAGGCCCACGTCTACTGGCCCGGGCATGGCCATGGCTGGACCAGGACCGACGTGTACCGCGGCGCACCCGACGGGACCGTCAGCGGCCCCGCCCTCGTCGAGCTCGCGCACACCACCGTCGCCGTCCCGCACGGCGCGTCACTGTCGGTCGGCCCGCTCGGTGAGCTAAGCCTGAAGGGGCTCTGATGATCATTTGGGACGGCGTGCAGCGGGGCTACATTCCCGGCGAGACGCTTCGCATTCCCGACACGCTGAAACTACACACGGGCACCGCTGACGTGGACCCGGTGACCTTCGAGGTCATCCGCTACTCGCTGATGAATACCAACCTCGAGCATGGGCAGACAATCCAGCGGCTGGCCGTCTCACCGGTCACGATGATCACCCGGGATTTCCAGCCCTCGATCATCACCGAGTCCGGCGACCTCGTGTTCCTCGGCCCCTACCTGCAGTACTTCTCCAACGCCCAAGCGCTGACCATCAAATGGATCCTGGAGAACCGGGCCGAGAACCCCGGCATCGAGCCCGGCGACATGTTCCTGTCCAACGATCCGTACGTCGGCACCCCGCACCAGCCGGACACGATCGTGGCCGCACCGGTGTTCGTCGGCGACGAGCTGTTCTGCTGGGCGGCCAACGTCCTGCACCACGCCGACGTCGGCGGCTCGGTGATGGGCAGCTTCTGCGTCGACGCGACCGACATCTTCGCCGACCCGCCGGCGTTCCCGCCGTTCAAGCTGGTCAGCCGTGGGCAGGTGCGCCGGGACCTGGAGGAGATGTTCCTGCGCCAGTCGCGGGTGCCGACCAACGTGCACATGGACCTGCGCGCCGCGATCTCGGCGAACCGGATGGCCGTGGGCAGGATCGCCGCGCTGGTCGACCGGTACGGCGCGGATGCGGTGAAGGCAGTGATGAACCGGGTGCTCGACGCCGGCGAACGGATGGTGGCGCAGCGGCTGTCGAAGATCCCGGACGGCCGGTGGAGCCACCGGCTCTACGCCGAGGCCGCACACACCGGTGACAACGGGCTCTACACCTACCAGATCACGGTGCGAAAGCAGGGCGAGCACCTCTACGTCGACAACGCCGGAACCGACCCGCAGACCGGCTCCATCAACGTCACCTACGCAGGTTTCTCCGGTGCTTTCCTCGCCGCGCTGACCGCGTCGCTCACCGCCGACCTCGCCGGCGCGTACGGCGGCGTGTACCGGCGGGTGCACTTCCAACCGGTACCCGGCACGTTGTCCTGCGCGGACTTTCCCGCCGCGGTCAGCCCCTCCGGCATCTACACGATGGAAACGCTGATCAGCCTGTCCGGCGCGGTGATCGGCAAGATGTTGGCGTGTGCCGAGCCGGAAGTGGCCGAGCTCGCCATCGGCCCGGCACATCCGGTGTTCTACGGCCTCATCTGCGGCGGCGTGCACTCGACGGGCCAGCCGTTCGTCGCGACCAACGCCGACAACATGATTGGCTCGCTGGCCGCGTCGCCGGCAGGCGACGGCGTCGACTTCGGTGGCCACTTCTGGATTCCTGAGGGCACCGCAAGCAACATCGAGGAGCTCGAGCTGCTCTGGCCGATGCTGTTCCTGTACCGGCGGGCGCTCAAGGCTGGCGCGGACGGCGCCGGGCGGTTCCGCGGCGGGCGCGGGTTCGTCGAAGCTGGGATCCCGTGGACCGTGCCGAGCATCGCCGCGGCGGTGTACGTGGACGAGTCCTTCCCCAAGGCCGTCGGGCCCTTCGGCGGCAATCCCGGCTCGGCCGGGCACTTCCGGCTCAAGCACGGCACGGACGTCATCGCTCGGCTCGCCGCCGGGGAGATGCCGCAGGACTTCGACGCGATCGACGGCGCCGAGACTGTGGTCGAAGCGAAGGGCCCGATGCTGATGATTGGCGCTGACGCGGTGTGGGAATGGACAGGTGCGAACGCCCCTGGCTTCGGCGACCCGCTTATCCGGGATCCTGCCCAGGTGGAACTCGACATCGCCACCGGGGCACTGTCGGTCGACACGGCCGAGCGGGTATACGGCGTTGTGTCCGGCGACAGTGCTACCCAGACGCTGCGGCTGCGCGCCGAGCGCCTTGCCGCCCGGCTCGCTGGCGCCGTCCCACCCGCCGACACGCCGGCCACGGTCCCGGCGAATGTGCCGCTGCGGGTTCTCGCCGGCGAGTTGGCCGTGATGGAACGAGACGGTCGCCCTGAGGCGTTCGTGACCGTCACCGGCCGAGCAGTGCTTGCCCGGGCCAGCGGCAACTTCAAGGACGGTTGCGCCGTGCTGGAACGCCCGCTGCATACGGTCGCCCCGGAGTTCGCCACCCCGGAAGGCCGGGCCGGTTACCTGATGCGATACCGCGAGTACCTGTGCCCGGTCACCGGCCTGCGCGTGGACTCTGAGATCATCAAGGGCGGCGACGAGACCTTGCACGACCTCGCCCTCAGCGGGCCTAGCGGGTGAACGGGCCTCGCTACGGAGAAATCGCGCGCCCCCGGGGGATGCGTGGCCGATCAGCGTCGAGGGTCGGCTGTGGGGGGTGATGATCGTCGCGTCGACGCACTAAGACGCGTTTCCCGCTGGCACGGAGGATCGGCTGGCCGAATTCACCGAGCTCGTCGCGACCACGATCGCGAACGCGCAGGCGCGCAAGGAGTTGAGCACGCTCGCCGCCGCCGAAGTTCTGCGGGACAGGGCCTCAATCGCCTGGGTCGCGGTCGCGCTGGCTGCCGAGCAGATCGCGGATGGCGCCGGCCGATAGCGTGGATTTGGACAGGAACCCGACCGCCGGACTGGCCGCGATCAGATCGGCATAGTCCTGCTCGGCGTGGGTAGATATCAGGATCATTCTCGACAGGGCCGTGTCGGTCTCGCGGTTCAGCCGCCTGGCCAGCTCGCAGCCGCTCTCGCTGCCGAGGTCGATGTCCAGCAGCGTCACGTCCGGCTGTAGCTCCACCACCAGCCGGAGCGCCTCAGCGCTAGTCGATGCCTCGCCGACAACAGTGATCCCCTGGCGCTCCAAGAGGCGGCGGGCAGCGTCCAGGAAGCGCCGGCTGTCATCGACGATCAGGCAGCGCAATGTCATACCCCCCGCATCGTCGGGCAGCCTGCTGTGCGCGTTCCTGCTCGCCAGAGAAGTCACCGGCCCGGCGTCTTGGCGTCGGGGAGCGGCCTGGCGACGGCAACCCTCTCCCGGTCGTCTCTCCATGTCGAACGACCGTTGAGTCTGCGCTCCCCGGTAGTGCTCGGCCGGCACGCCGAGCTGGCTAATCGAGTCGCTCTCGAGGCGTGTTTCGGTGAGGCCGGTGCCGATGGGCACGGTGGTGTCCCCGGCGGGGGTCATCACGCCACCATCTCGGGGTAGGTGGGTTGCCACATCGCGTCCGGCACGGCTCGCACGACGTGATCGTGGGTAGGCCGGGCCACACCCTCCTCGGCCGCTTGCCGCACAACCGCGACCGCGACGGTGGCCGAGGTGGCGCGCAAGTTGGCCACTTCGGGCAGTAGCAGACGCGCCGGGGGTGGTGGTGTCGACCAGGCCAGCGACGGCCTCGGCGGCGGCGCGGATCATGCCTAGGGTGACGTGTTCGGCGCGGGCGACCACGGTGCCCAGCCCGCGGACGGGATAGATCAGCGCATTGTTGGCCTGCCCGATCTTGTAGTGCACCCCGTGGTAGGCGACCGGCTCCCAGGGAGTGCCGGTGCCGATCAGCGCCCGGCCCTCGCTGCCCCGGACCAGGTCGGCTGGGTGCGCCTCGATCTTCTTGGTCGGGTTCGACAGCGGGAAAATCAGCGGCCGCTCCACCTGCGCATGGGTGAACACGGTGCCCCGGTTACGGATCGGGTCACGCAAAACCGCAACTCCACTAGACGTCATAGTCGTCTTGTCCGTGCTCATGCTTTCCGTCTTTCCTTACAGCTGCCATCGTGGACATGTCCTCCTGGGCCATCGTTTGGTTCCCTACCGCCGCGACGTTGCTGCCGACTAACGGCACGGCGAGATCACCCGATACCGGAGCGGACGCACCAGGACGAGATTCCTTCTCGCTCCCAGTAAGCCTTCCTTCCGCCAACCCCTCGGCACATCACCGCCAGCCACCGACCCGGATCTGGTGCTACCCCGATTCCCCGGTACCTACTACCGGTAGCGCAGTGACCACGTGACCGCGGTGGTCGGGGTGCGCGCTGGTCG
>DASYAE010000126.1:0-14373 GCA_036501535.1 Actinocrinis sp.
CCGCGCCCGATCGATCCCCTGTACCACTACGGAGAACCGTCCGCAGCACGCCACATCAAGCCACCGCGCGACAGCGGCGAGCCGATCGAGGTGGCCGACTGGGTGCCGAGCATCACTGCTGAGACGCTCAGGCAGCGCAAGGCGTCGAAGGCCTGTCCGTGCGGCGTCACCACCGGGGTCAGACAGTTCATTTCCGGCTATCTGTGCCCGGCCCACGCACCGGCGATCCCGGTGCCGCCGCGGTTCGCGCCGGACGCCCCTCGTGCGCATCCGCTCCTGTGGCACATCGAGGGAACATTCGCCTGGCCCCCGACCGAGACCGGCCGCTGCGCACGCTGCTCAGCGCCCTGCCACAGGTATGGCACCGGGGGCAACCCCCTGTGCGAACGCTGCAAAGCTCAGCTCTGATCTGACTGTCGGAGGTGGCCTCGCCGGCCGCAATCCATTGACCTCAGGGGCGGCGCAATCCGGGCGGGCGACCCGGCTGCCGGATCCCGCAGTCCAGGCGATGAACGCCGCCGCCCCGTGAACGGCGGCGGTCGGCCCCGCTCAGGAATTCGACGAGTTGTCGATCGCCCGCCTCACCATCGCCGCGGCGATGTTCTTTTTGAGCGCGTCGATCTTGCCCTCCAGGTAATTGATCGTCGACGGCTTGGCGTCGTTGAAGACGTCGTTCGGATTCTTGACGTCGTTCTCCAGCGCAGCCAACCCGACGATCTGGGCATCGACCGTCATTTCATCCGTGATGCAGTTGTGCGGATACATGTTTCCCCACGGGTTCCCGGTCATCTCGATCGTGACCTGGATGCCGAGGCCCATCGCGGTGAAGTAGCCGACCCCGTTCTTCGGGTTGAACGAGACAAGGTCCTGATAGATCCCGTAGAGCGTGTTCCGCGCGTTCTTGACGTTCGAGTCGAACGCCTTCTGGTTGGTATTGGCCCCGGAAGTAAGAATGGTCATGTTGTCCGCGCTGTCCTCGCCCCCGAAATCAGCATTCAGCATATGCCCGGAATAGAAGGTCATGCCGTGATAGTTCGCCTTGACGTCGTCCAACGCTTTCGGGTAGGTCGCCGAGGCGTTGGTCCCCATCTCGCCGAACTGCTGCTTGGGGCCCAGCGTGATCTCGATCTTCTGACAGCCCTTGTAGCCTCCCCCGGCCGGCGCGCCGGCGGGGTCGGCGAAGGGGGTGGGATGGAAGGCCCGGATGACTTCGAACTGTTCGAGATCGATCGCCGGCGCCGAGAAATACCGCACCGAGCTGTACAGCTCCGCGGCGATGTCCGCCTTGGTCCTGCCCTTGACCCGGTTCCTCCCGTCGGTGTCGAGCTTCTTCTTCCCCGTGTTCCGCTTCTTGGTCCGGGCGGCCTGCTCCTCCTCCTTGTCGCTGTCGTAGTCGTCGTCCGCATCCTGCTTGTAGTCATCGTCATCGTCGTCGTCATCGCTCGGACGGCGCCTCTTCGGGGTCATGTCTTACTCCACTCGCTCTCGGCGCCGACGTCCTATGCAGCCTTCTGCATGGCTTCCCACACCTCCGGATAGATGAAGACTTTGGTGAGCCGCTCCTTCTCAGAGCCGTCCAGTGCTTTGCCCGAGAGCAGATGCTCGAACTCGTGGTTCAACTCGTCCAGAATCTCGTCGAGAATCTCTCGGGAGACGGCCTCCGCGTAACTCTTGGCCTCGTCGATGTCGGCGAAGTCCTCCTCCGGTTCCTCGTCCGCCGGAGCCGTCGCCGTGCCGGCGGGCCCGCCGTCCGACGACAGCAGTTCCACCGCCTCCACCGTCATCAACTCCCGAGGCGCCCCGGCCGCGGGGTCGGACGGGCCCGGGGGCATTGTCGACCGAGTCGACGACGCCGTCGGGTATTCGTTCAGCAGCAGCTGAGCGATCTCGTGGGACGACATGCCGCCGAAGCTCTGCAGCATGCCGGATGCGCTCGGCGCCGACAGCAACGGCACGGCGAGCTCTTCGACGGCGGTGTCCACGTACGTCTGCACGTCTTCCATGGACAGTCCGATATCGGAATCGAACGAGGAGTCGCCCGGGGCGTTCGTCTGCGACAGCTGCGACTGCGACCCCGGCAGGTCCCAACTGGCGTTCTGGCTCTGCGAAAGGCCGAACTCCGGTGTAGACGTCATCACACAGCCCTTCCGTTCACGCCGCGACCGCGCTCGCTATCGCGTGCGCCGTGCCGTCCACAACCCTTCGCCTGATCTCCTGGACCAGCCGCTCACCGCCCCGGTCGACGACAGCCGGGTCCAGCTTCGACAGAACCTGCGCCACCGCAAGGTCGACGGCCTGGCTTCTGAGCATTCGCGCCGCGTCCCGCCGCTGCCGTTCGGCCGCCGACCCGCCTGCCGCGGCCTCGGCAGCCCCGTCCCCGGCGCCCGGCGCGGTGGCGCTCAGGCGCATTTCCGCCTCGGCCTGCGTCATCCAGACGGCGCTTGGAGCCGGCGTGGCATTCGGTGCGCCCTCCGTCCACTGATAAGCCTCGGCACTGCGGTCGTAGCGGTACCACATGCCGTAGGTCTCGTCGAACTTCGGCTCGGTGAACTGCTCCGCCCCAGCTGTCCCGGCCGCACCGACATCGGCGCGTGAAGCGGAGAACTCGGTCTGGCCCAACCAGGTGCCCGGGGGAGCGCGGGTCCTCCCACTCGTAGACGTTGCTGCGGTAGTCGAGCCGATAGCGCGCTCCTGCCTGCGCGTCCGTCTGCGGGGCCGAATAGCGGCGTCGTTGCGCCGCCTCCTGCCCGGTCATCCACTGCGTGCGGTCGTCGACCGGCGTTCTGCCCGCGTCGTCGGTCTGAGCCCATTGATAGGCCTTGGCGCCGTAGTCGTAGCGACGCCACATGACGCGGACCGGCCCGCGATTTGATGCGCACAACAGGCGACACGGCACCGTACTGATACGGCACCGTACGGTGAATGGGGCCGGGTGGAGGCGGACTTACGGCGGTATAGCGGAATAGAGGCAGGCGCTTCAGGCGGTCAGCCGGCGTGGATGTGGTCGACGACGTTGCGCATGTCGCGTCCGGCCGCGCCCTCGGCCGCGGCGGTGCGCAGCCAGTCGCGGGCGGCCGCCAGTTGGGGCAGGGCGGCTGCGTCCGTGGCGAGCGTCAGGTCCTTCGCCGCGAGTGAGACGTCGAAGTCGCCCTCGGTGCCGCGGATCCTCTGGACACTGCCGACGAGCGGTCCGCCGGCGAGCCCGTCCATGGCGACATCGCGCGACACGCCCAGCGCCTCGGCCAGCGCGAGCACCTCGCCGACCAGGGTGACCCCGGCGAGCGCCGCGCTGATGAGCACCAGTTTGCGGGCCGCGCCGGACCCCGCCTCGCCGCAGTTCACCACGCGGCCGAAGGTGCCGAGCAGCTCCTCCACCCGGCCGACGTCGCCGCCCGCCAGGACGGTGAGCTCTCCCCTGGCGGCCGGGCCGACGCTGCCCATCACCGGCGCGTCGACGAAGCCCGTCCCGGCCGGCAGCCGGGCCTTGAGCGCCAGCACGGCCCCGGGCCCGACGGTGGACATCTCCACCAGGCATGCCGACGGCCGGATGGTGCGGGCCACGCCTTCCGCACCGAACAGGACCGCTTCGAGTGCGGCAGGGTCGGCGAGCATCGTGATGACGACGTCGGCCCGGTCGGCGGCCTCGGCCGGCGTGGGCGCGGCTACAGCGCCTGCCGCCACCAGCGGTTGCGTACGCTCGGCCGTCCGGTTCCACACGACCAGCTCGTGTTCGTGTTCGTGCTCGTGTTCGTGTTCGAGCAGGCGCCGGGCCATCGGCGCGCCCATCCGGCCGAGTCCGAGAAAGGCGATACGGCTCACGGCGTCCTCCATCCGGGTACTTCACGCGGAGCGCCCAGACGGGCGCTGATCTGCCGGGCGGCGCGCCGCACCGCATCGGCCGTCGCAGGGATCTGGGATTCGTCGATGCGCGAGTCGGGGCCTGAGACGCTGATGCTGGCCACGACCGTGCCGGTCTGGTCGAAGACCGGGGCGGCCACACAGCACAGGTGCCGCTCCAGTTCCTCGCGGTCCACGGCATAGCCGCGTCGTCGCACGGCGGCCAGTTCGTCCTTGAGCGCGGTGAGCTGCGTGATCGTCCGCTCGGTCCGGGCCTCGAGCCGTGGACCGGGGTAGCGTGCCTCGATGCCCGCGCCGTCCAGCCCCGCCAGCAGCGCCTTCCCCATGGAGCTGCAGTGCGCGGGCGAGCGCTTGCCCACCCAGGAGTGCATTCTGACGGTCTGCCAGCCGTCGATCACCTCGACCGTGACGGCTTCGCCGCCCTCGAGCACGGCCAGGTGCCCTGTCTCGCCGAGCTGCGCCACCAGGTCCTGGAGGTACGGCAGGGCGGCCCGGCGGATCTCGCCGCCGGAGACCACGAGCTCGCCGAGCGCGGCCAGCTTGCCGGACAGCCGGTACCGCCCGGGGTCTCCGGTCGGCTCCAGGTATCCGGCGACCGCGAGCGTGGCCGCGAGCCGGGACGTGGTGGACCGGTGCAGGCCGAGCTGCTGCGCCATCTCGCCGATGCCGATCTCGGTCCGGTCGCGCCCGTACATGTCCAGGATCTCCAATCCATGCAGGAGCGAGCCGACCAGTCCCTTCGCCGTGTCCGTCGTCATGGGATCAGCGTACGGACCGCGCACCCGCCGCCGCGTGCAGACCGGCCCGATACCCCATCGTCATGCCTACGGCGAGCGTGGCGCCCGGGCCCGGGTATCCGTCGGAGGTCCAGAATGCCGCGGTGTTGCCGACGGCGTAGAGCCCGAGGATCGGATCGCCGCCGCGGCCCTGGACAACGCCGTGGGTGTCGGTGACCGGTCCGCCCTTGGTCCCGATGGTGCCCGCCAACACCTCGACGGCGAAGTAGGGCGCCTCGTCGATAGGCCCGATGGAGCCGTTCGGGCGAATGGCCGGGTCACCGCAGAATCGCTCGTAAGCGTTCTCACCCCTCCCGAAGTCCGGATCGGCCCCGCTCGCGCATCCTTCGTTCCACCGGCTGACGGTGTTCTCCAATACGTCCGGGTCGACTCCGATCCGGGCCGCCAGTCCGGCGAGCGAGGCGCCGTGCGCGATCCAGTCGGGCACCGGGCCCTCGCGGTCAAGGCCGGGAAGCGGGTACCGGTCCCGATATGCGGCATCGAAGACGAGGTGGACCTTTCCGGCCTGGGCGTGCAGGGCCTTGCCGATCTCGTTGTACGGCAGCGCCTCGTCGACGAAGCGGCGGCCTGCGGCGTTCACCATGATCTGGCGCGGCAGGCCGCGCTCGCGGATGAGCGAGCGGTAGAACTGCTCGCCGCCCAGGTTCTCGCCGGGGATGGCCATCATCGGCATCCACCAGCCCTCGGACAGGTTGTCGAGGCGCGCTCCTGCCCGCTCGGCGATGCGCAGCCCGTCACCGGTATTGCTCGGCGGCGCCCCGCTGGCACGCTGCGCGCGGGGGTGGAACCTGCCGCGCAGCTCACGGTCCCAGTCGAAGCCGCCGGTGGCGAGGATTACGCTGTGCGCCGCGATCCGAGTCTCCTGGCCGGAGCGCTGGATCTCGAGCGATGCGCTGGCGCGCGTCGGCTGGTTCTCCGTCATCTCCGTCAGCTCAATCCCGGTCAGGCGGACGCCTGCGAGCACCCGGACACCTGCTTTCTCGGCACCGTGCAGAAGCGCCGCCACCAGTGCCACGCCGCCGGTTCGGATGCCGGTGCGCCGCCGTTCGTCGAGCAGCCGCCAGTCGTATCGGCCGGGATAGCGCAGGCGCTCCCACTCGGCGAAGGTCATCGGCAGGTAGCCCGGCGGCACGAGGACGTCCTGTACCAGCGGGCTGAGACCGGCGGTGTCGAGGGGCTCGGCGTCCAGGGCGCGGCCGCCGACGGTGGCTCCCGGCCGGGACGGGAAGTAGTCCGGGTAGCCGGGGCAGGCCACGAATCTATGGGGGCTGTGCTGCTCGACGAAGCGCGCCATCCGGGGAGCGTCGCGCAGGAAGGCCTCGGTCATCTCCGGGTAGCGGTCGCTGAACAGGCCCTTGAGATAGGCGGCGCCGGCGTGCGGACCGTCGTCGTCTCCATCGCCGGCTGCCTGCAGATGGTTGCCGGGCACCCAGACGCGTCCGCCGGAGAGCGCCGTGGTGCCGCCCAGCTTCTCGGCGCGTTCCGCCACCAGCACCGTGGCGCCGTTCGCGGCTACGGCCAGCGCGGCGGTGAGCCCGGCTGCGCCACTGCCCGCCACCAGGACGTCGACCGACTCTGGCACCTGACTTGGCGGGTCCATCGGATCGGCGGTCATCGCGACCACCCTGCCGCGGCGAGTGTCGCGAGGTCTCCGGGCAGTCTGGGCTCCGGGTCCTCGCCGTCGACGAGCTCGTATACGGTCGGCCCCTGGAAGCCGACCTCCTGCAGCGCGCGGGCGAAGCCGCCGAAGTCCACCTCGCCGCGTCCGGCCGACGTGTGCGCCCAGCGGCCGCGCCAGGAGTCGCTGACGTGCGCCAGCGCGAGGTGCCCGCCGACCGTGCGCACGCCCTCGGCCGGGTCCTCGACCCCGAGCGCGTTGGCCACGTCGTACGTGATGCGCAGGTGCCGCGACTTCCAGCGCTCGACGATCCCGACCAGGTCGGCCGCAGTGCCCAGATATCCGTAGGGGCTGTTCTCCAGGCAGATGGTGACGCCGAGCTTCTCGGCTCGGGGCAGCAGCCGGCCGAGCGCCTGGTCGAGCACCGCCCGCGCCGACTCGTCGGGCGCCGGCGCGAGGGCGTGCCGGCGTCCTGGGATCAGCACCGCGTACCGCGCGCCGAGGTCGGCGGCGAGCTCCAGTTCCGCGCGCAGCTGCCGCTCGCTGACCGCGCGTATCTCCGGGTTGGTGCTGATCAGGTTGATGTCGGCGAAGCTCGGGTTGACCGAGACGGCCTCGAGGCCGTGCTCGCGCAGCAGGCGTGCCAGTTCCCTGCGTTCGTACGGCCCGAGGTTCCGGGCGAACAGGTGCGGCGGCGCGGTGGTGAGCTCCAGCGTGCTGAAGCCCTGGCGGGCCAGCGCCCTGATCGCGTCCGGCAGCGGAGCTCGGTGCAGCCATCCGAACGTGCATCCCGACAGTGTCAGCGCCACGTCTGCTCCCGGAGGTTGAAGACGACGATGCGCGGGTCGGTCATCTCCCGGACCGCGTAGCGGGGACCTTCAAGGCCGTATCCGCTGTCTTTGACGCCGCCGTACGGCATGGCGTCGGCGTGGTAGCTGGAGGTGTCGTTGACCATGACTCCGCCGACGCGCAGCCGCCGCAGTGCGTAGAACGCGGCGTCGAGATCGCGGGTGAACATCCCGGCCTGTAGCCCGTACGGCCCACTGTTGACCAGGTCGATGGCCTCGTTCAGGCTACTGACTGCGACCAGGGCGACGGTCGGCGCGAAGATCTCGCTGGTCATGATGTGGCTGTCGGCGGGCGGGTCGCGCAGCAGCGTCGGGGTGAGCACCGCGCCCTCGCGCTCCCCGCCGGCCAGCACGGCCGCCCCGCCCAGCACGGCCTGCCGGATCCAGGCGTGCGCGCGCTCGGCCTCCGCGGCGGCGATCAGCGGGCCGACCTGGACGCCCGGATCGCGGGGGTCGCCGGCTCGCAGTGCGCTGACTCTCTTGGCGAGCAGGGCGGCGAGTTCCTCGACCACCGAGGCATGCGCGACCAGGCGCTGGACGCTCGTGCAGACCTGCCCCGCCTTGCGGTAGCCGGCCCGCGCGACCTGCTCCACAACGAGTTCGAGGTCTGCGTCGGTGGCGACGATCGACGCGCTGTTGGAGCCGAGCTCGAGGTGGGTCTTGGCGATCCCGGAGTTCTGCTTGACGGACAGGCCCACCGCGGTCGAGCCGGTGAAGGTGAAGAAGCGGATCCTGCGGTCGGCCACCAGCGCGGCGCCGACCGTGGATCCCGGCCCGCAGACCAGTTGCAGGTATCCCGGCGGCAGGCCGGCCTCCAGCAGGATCGAGGCCAGCAGCACCGAGCACAGCGGCGTCTGCAGGGCGGGCTTGAGCACCACCGCGTTGCCTGCCGCGAGAGCCGGCGCGACCTTGTGCACGACGGTGTTGAGCGGGGCGTTGAACGGCGTGATCGCACCGACCACGCCGACCGGGACCCGGACGGTGAAGGCGAGCCGCCCCTCACTGCCGGGGGTCGCAGCGACGGGGATCTCCTCCCCGGCGATCCGCACGGACTCCTCGGCCGACAGCTGCAGGGTGGCCATCGCGCGGGTCAGCTCCGTGTCCGCGTCTGCGGCGGTGAATCCGGTCTCTGCGATGTAGACGGCGGCGACCTCGTCGCGGCGCTCTCGCAGCAGGCGTGCCGCGGTGCTGAGGATCTCGTGCCGGCACGCGGGCGGCAGCGGATGTCCGGACGCTGCGAGCGCTCCGGCCACCGCGTCGTCGACGTCACGGGGTCCGGCCAGCCGGACGGCCGCGATCTGCCGACCGGTGTACTTGTCCACGACCTCGAAGGTGCCCTGGCCCGCCCGCCACCGCCCGTCCACCAGCAGCCCAGTCGCGCCGCCGCAGGCGGTGCGCAGAAGATCGACTGACGGGGCGTCCGATTCATCAGGCATGTTTCCTCGATTCCTCTTGACGCGTGGCACACGCTGCCATACCGTCGCGCACTACGCAATACCTTGCACCATACGCAAAGCCTTCCCGACGCAGAGGACGGAGAGGGTCGCCTTGAAGGGCGCTGAGATCATCGCCGAGTACCTCGTCCGCGAGGGCGTCCCCTACGCCGTGGGCACCTGCGGCCACGGCGACCTGGGCCTGCTGGACGCCCTCCACGACCGGCGCGGCGACATCCGTACCCTGTCGGTCCACCACGAGTCCGCGGCCGGCTTCATCGCAGACGTCTACTACCGGATCCGGCACCGGCCGCTGGCCACCTTCACCTCCGTCGGGCCGGGCACGGCCAACCTTCCGGTCGCGCTCGGGTCGGCGTTCATGGACGGCTCGGCGTTCCTCGCGATCACCGGCAACGTGCCGACGACGCAGTTCAACCGCGGCCCGTTCCAGGAGACCGGACGGCACTTCCAGGCCGACGCGCCGAGCCTGCTGCGGCCGTACGTCAAACGCAGTTACCAGGCCACCCGCGCCGACCAGCTGCCGCTGATGCTGCGTCAGGCGTTCGCCACGATGCGGGCCGGCCGGCCGGGGCCGGTGCACCTGGACGTCCCGCTCGACGTGTTCGTCGAGACGTCCGCCGAAGAGGTGCCGGAGCCCGCGCTGTGGGACCACGGCATCTCGCGCCGGTCGGCAGCGGCGGCGCAAGACGTCGCGGCCGTGCTCGACCTGCTGCGCGGCGCCGAGCGGCCGGTGATCGTGGCCGGCAGCGGCGTGCAGAACGCCGAGGCCGCCGCGCAACTCGTCGCCTTCGCCGAGGCGGCCCGGATCCCGGTGGCCACCTCGCCGCTCGGCAAGATCGTCGGCCGTCTCCCGGCGGCGCTGAACCTGGGCGCCACCGGCCGCAACGGCACCTACCAGGCCAACCGCGCGACCCGCGGCGCCGACGTGATCCTCGCTCTCGGCACGCGGTTCGACGACCGGTCGACCAGTTCCTGGCTGTCCGGCTACACCTACTCCATCCCGCCGACCCGGCTGATCCAGATCGACGCCGACCCGGCCGAGCTCGCACGCAACTACCCCGTCGCGCTCGGGATCGCGGCGAACCCGAAGGACGTCCTGGTCCAGCTGCGCGACGGGCTCGGCGCGGACGCGGCCGCGCCCGTCGGCAACGCGGGCTGGCTGGCCGAGATCGCGAGCTGGACCCGCGCGTGGGAGGAGCACGTCGCGCCGAACCGGGCCTCGGACGCCGCGCCGCTGCGCCCGGAGCGGGTGCTCGCCGACCTGCGCGCAGTACTCCCCCAGGACGGCATCCTGCTCAGCGACGTCGGCTCGCACCACAACTGGATCGTGCAGGAATGGCAGCCGGGCGGGCCCGGGACGCTGCTGCAGTGCTGGGGGTTCGCCTCCATGTGCTTCGGCATGGCCGGCGTCCTCGGCGCCAGGCTGGCCGCTCCGGACACGCCCGCCGTCGCAGTGGTCGGCGACGGCGGCTTCCTGATGCTGCCGGGCGTCGTCGCCACCGCCGTCGAGTACGGGCTGCCCGCGGTCTGGCTGGTCTGGAACAACGGCGGCTATGTCTCCATCCGGGACCAGCAGCGCGCTTACTTCGGCGCCGGACGCGAGCTGGCCACCAGCTTCCGGTACGAGGCGAGCGGCGAGCCGTACTCGGCCGACCACGCGGCGATGGCCAGGGCCATGGGCGCCGAGGGCCTGCGGGTCGAGACGCCCGGCGATCTCGGACCGGCGCTGAAGACGGCGCTGGACTCGGGCCGGCCGACCGTGGTCGACGTCCTGGTCGAGCCGGAGGCGGTCCAGCCCTCGGCCGCCACCTGGCAGCTGCCGCCGCTCCCGCACCCGGAGCCGAGCTTCGGCTGGCCGGACCGCTGATCCGGCTGCTGCTGCGGCGGCGGTCCGCGTCAGACCGCATCAATAAAACCGCATCAACGGTCTGCATCAGGGGTCTGTACCAGCAGTCCCGGTCCTCTTCCTCCTTCACCCGTCTCAACCAGCTCGTGCGCCAAGCCGTTCCAGAGCGCAGGCAGGAGAGATCAATGTCCGAATCATCCAATCCCAATGAGCCGGCGGCGCGGGCCGCGGCCACGGCGCGCCGGAGCGACCGCAGCCCGTGGAACTGGCTCCTGCTGATCCCCGTCGTGCTGCCGCTGCTCACGTTCGTCTACAACAGGGAGACGCCCCGCCTTCTCGGCTTCCCGTTCTTCTTCTGGTTCCAGCTGCTCTTCACGCTGCTCGCGGCCGCGGTGACCGCCCTGGTCTTCCTGCTGACGAAGCCGAGGAGCTGACCATGCAGGTCCACGCCACCGAGCTCACCATCACCATCGTCGTGTTCGCCCTCGTCAGCGCCCTGGGATTCGTCGCCACCCGCTGGCGCCGGGCGGAACCCCTGCACACGCTGGACCAGTGGGCCCTGGCCGGCCGCGGCTTCCGCAGCTGGATCAGCTGGTTCGTGGTCGGCGGCGATCTCTACACGGCGTACACGTACGTCGCCGTGCCGGCGCTGCTGTTCGGGTCGGGAGCCATCGGCTTCTACGCCTTGCCGTACGTCGCCATCGAGTACCCGCTGGTGTTCCTGCTCATGATCCGGCTGTGGTCGGTGTGCAAGACGCACGGCTACGTCACGCCCGCGGACTTCGTCCGGGGCCGCTTCGGATCTCCCACGCTCGCGCTCGCCGTCGCCATCACGGGCATCGTGGCCACCATGCCGTACATCGCCCTCAACCTGCTCGGCATCCAGGCGGTGTTCACCACCATCGGCGTCAGCGGGCACTGGCCGCTGGTCATCGCTTTTGCAGTGCTCGCGGCGTTCACCTACCGGTCCGGCGTGCGGGCGCCCGCGCTGATCTCGTTCGTCAAGGACATCCTGGTCTACGTGGTGATCGGGGTGGCGATCATCTACATCCCGATGCGGCTGGGCGGCTGGACGCACATCTTCGACTCCTACAACGCGCACTTCGAGGCCGCGCCGCCGCACACCGCGACGCTGCTGACCAGCGCCAACCAGTATCAGTACATTACGCTGGCGCTCGGCTCGGCGTTCGCCATCTTCCTCTACCCGCACTCGGTCACCGGCGTGCTCACCACGAAGAACCGGGCCGTAGTCAAGCGGACCCTGGCCGGGCTGCCCATATACAGCTTCGTCCTCGGACTGATCGCCCTGTTCGGAGTCATGGCGATCGCGGCCGGCACCAAACCGCTCACCGGCGCCAACGGAAAGCCGGACACGAACACCGTGGTGCCCAACATGTTCGAGAACATATTCCCGCACTGGTTCACCGGACTGGCCTTCGGGATGATCGTGATCGGCGCGCTGGTCCCGGCCGCCTTCATGTCGATCGCCGCGGCGAACCTCTTCACCCGCAACATCTACAAGGAGTACCTGCGGCGCGGCGCCTCGGCGCGGGAGGAGACGGAGGTCAGCAAGATCGCGTCCCTGGTCGTCAAGGCCGGCGCGCTGCTGTTCATCCTGCTCATCGACCCGCAGTTCTCCATCGACCTGCAACTGCTCGGCGGCGCGATCATCCTGCAGACGCTGCCCTCGGTGTTCATCGGCCTCTACACGGCCTGGCTGCATCGCGGCGCCCTGATCGCGGGCTGGGTGGCCGGCATCGCCACCAGCATCTGGACCTTCTACCTGACCCCCAACACGGCGCTCAAGCAGCCGCACTGGGGCGGCACCGCGTTCGCCCTCAGCCACCTCGGCATGCACACCGAGGTCCAGCTCTACATCGGGTTCATCGGCGTCGTGGTCAATCTGGTCGTCGCCTTCGCGGGCACGGCGTTGCTCAAGCTGCTCAAGGTCAGGGGCGGCACCGACCAGACGGCGCCGCCGGACTACTTCACCGACGTCGCAGACAAGGAAGAGCGGCCACTGGAACCGGAACTCGCGGCGTGAGCACACGCGCCGCCGGCAGCGAACGTATCGAACGCACCGAAAGCTCCTTCGAGACCCGCTGGGACGTCGTCGTCATCGACGGCGGAACCGCGGGTCTCGCCGCGGCGCTCACCATTCGCTGACACATGTAAGGCAGGCATCATATTCATTGAGCACAAGTAGCGAGGGGCAGAAACCATGCCGATGCAGGAAGTCGATGTCGCGACCTGGGAGCGTCAGCGGCGCGAGACCCTCTCCGGGTTGCTGGAGGCCCTGGAGATCGACGAGCGCGAGCTGGGTGACGACCCACTCGCGCTGCTCCCCGTGCTCAACCGGTTCGTGGAGTATCAGGACTACGACTCCATGGACGAGGACGACTTCTTCCTGCTGCACACGTTTCTCTCGGCGTACGTCGCGGAGGTCCTGATCCGCAAGCACGGTGCGTCCTGGCGCGTGCGGCATGACTCGCGCGGGCCGAACTACATGCTCGCCGTCCGAGGCTACGACGGCGAAGAGCATGAGGTCTCGCCGGGGGATGTCGTGTACTTCGACTTCAAGAAGATGCCGCCGGACCTGACCCGGATGCTCGCCACCGCCGAGCTGACTGCCAGGATCTATCGTCCGGTCGATCACGCCTCGTCCACCAGGCTGGACCGTGAGCCGCAACGGTGATCCGGTCTTAGCCGGTCGCCGGACCGCCGTCACCGATCTGGTCAGTGGCCGGAACCGGGGTCTCCGGGTTCGGCTTTGAGGCGTCGACGCAGGTTCCGAGCCTCCTGCTTGCGGCCGAGTTTGTCGAGCAGGTTCGCCTGGATCTGCTGGGCGGAGCGCAGTTTCGGGGCCAGGCCGGGCAAGGCCGGGCCGTGTCGGCGGTAGAGTTCGATGGCCTGCTCGATGGCGGTGAGTGCTTCGGGCCGGCGCCGCTTGTGCGACAGCAATCTGCCGAGCGTGTGCAAGGCGAGCGCGAGGCCGGGTTCGTGTGCGGCCGGCTCGGCTGCAGCCAGCCGCCGCCAGATCTCCACCGCCTGCTCGATGGGCGCCAGGGCGGACCCGTAAAGCCGCCCGTCCGCCAGGATGGCGCCGTACGTCTGCAGACAATTGGCGAATTCAGGCTCGTAGACGCCGGGATTGCTCGCGGCCAGCCGCCAGTAGATCTCGCTCGCCTCCTCGATCGCGGTCATGGCCTGCCAGCGCTTCGTGCGCATCGGCACCAGGCGCTGGGCGAGGCTGTGCAACGAGCGAGCGAGGTCAGATTCGTAGGCGGCCGGATCGGCGGCGGCCAGCCGCCGGCGGATCTGCACCGCCTCCTGCTCCAGGCTCAGCGCGTCCAGCGACCGTCTCACCTCCCCCAGGCTCATGCTGTAGTTGGACAGGGCAGCGGCAAGGGCGGGTTCATAGTCGGCGGGATCGGCTGCGGCCAGCCGCCGGCAAAGCTGCACCGACTGCTCGGCGGCGACGACAGCTTCCCGGTGTCGCCCGACCCGCTTCAGATACACGGCGAGGCTGTGCAGACATTCGGCCAGGCCGAATTCGTATGCGGCGGGGTCGTCGTCGGCCAGCCGCCGCCAGATCTCGATCGCCTCTTCAGTCGCGGCCAGCGCCTCCGGCTCCCGCCCGGCCTCCTGCAGGTGCGCTCCGACGTCGTGCAGCCGGTCGGCGAGGTCGGCTTCAAAGCCGGGATCGTCGGCAGCCAGCCGTCGAAAGTGCTGCAACTGTTGTTCCTCGGCGGCCAACTCCGCCTGCGGCCCGTACACCGCCGGCTCCGATTCCTCGCCCATCCCGCCCCCGCCCCGCGGTCCGCGCCGCTTCGCGGCTCAACCAGAGCATGACAGGGCCCGATGAGAATAACAAGGCTCTGCGGCCACGTGAACGTCCCGCACCACCCACAAGCGGCTGGGCCCGCCGGCCGCGGCTTCGCGGTCCGCTGCC
>DASYAE010000127.1:0-24025 GCA_036501535.1 Actinocrinis sp.
CGGCTGTTCGCCGTCCGCGCCGATGCGGCTCTGTGTCGCGGTGAAGCCGGGGCCGTCGTCCGGCGTTATCCGGCGGCCTGCATCTGTTGCTGCGCCTGGTCGAGCTGCGCGGCGACCAGCGACGAGGTGATCGCCTGGCCCTGCGCCGCGTCGGCGAACAGGTTCTTCATCACCGCGCCGATCACCGTCTCGAACTCGCTCTCCTGCGCGATCTCAGGCATCGAAATCGCGGTGCTGCCCAGCACGCCCTGGAACATCTGGTCGGCCGGCGTGGTGAAGGCCGGGTCGGTGTAGGCGTCCTTGACCGAGGGCATCGAGCCGTACGCCTTGTTCAGCTCGATCTGCACGCTCTTGCCGGTCATGAACTTGACGAACTCCTCCGCACCGGTCAGGTTCTTGGTGTCGCCGAAGATGCACATGTTGATCCCCGCCACGATCGAGTCGACGTGCTTGCCGCCGGGCGGGGCGGTGGCCGGGAACGGCACCGGCACCACGCCGTACTGGCTCGGGCTCATGCCGTAGTTGGACAGCGACGAGCCGGCGTCCTGCCAGAGCAGCATCGCCGCCTTGCCGTTGGCGAAGTCCTGCACCGCCTCGGTGCCGTTGGAGTACTCGGCGTCGCTGGGGTCTGCGATCTTGTCCGACCCCAGGAAGTCGATGTACTCCTGGATCCCGGCTATGTTCTGCGGGGTGTCGAAGGTCGGGCTGCCGGACGGGCCGAAGAACGAGCCGCCCTGCTGCTCGCTGAAGATGAACGCGTGGTGCGCGTTCTCCGGGGTGCTGCCGCCCTCGACGGTGATGCCCCACTGGCTGCCGTGGGTGAGCTTCTGGCCGTCCGCGACCAGCTGCTCCCACGTCGCCGGCGCCGAGGTGATGCCGGCGGCGGCGAACATGGCCTTGTTGTAGTAGAGCCCGTACGCGAGCGAGTAGAGCGGGACGCCGACCGGCGGCTTGCCGGAGGCGCCGGTGGCGGCCAGCGCGCCGGGCAGGAACCGGCCGGTGTCGCCGAGCCGGCTCATCACGCTGTCGGTGATCGGCAGGAAGGCGCCGGTCGCCTGCAGCGAGGCGGACCAGGTGTTGCCGATGTTGAGCACGTCCGGACCCTGACCCGAGCTGGCCGCCGCCAGCACCCGGTCGAGCAGGTTGCTCCAGCTGATGACCTCGAGGTTGACCTTGATCCCGGTCTGTTTCTGGAACGCGGCGAGCTCCGGGGCGAGCACCTTCTGGTCGTCCGCGATCGAGCTGCCCTGGTCGCTGGCCCAGTAGGTCAGCGTCTTCGGGCTGGTGTTGCTCGCGGTCCCGGTCCCGCCGCCGCACGCCGCGGCGGACAGGACGGTCGCCGCCACGGCTACGCAGAGCACGTATGCACGGCTTCTGATCGCACGCATCGGAATTGCCTCCTTCGAGGGAGTCGGAGGCCCCGGTCGGACGGCTCGGCGCCGGGCACAGCTGCTCCTGTGCCCGGCGCCGGCCTTAGGGGCCGGGGATGGGGATTTCGCGCTGGTCACCGCATCATGCGGGTCGTGCGGGGTTCACCGGTGGATCACGGGAAGTCGAAGTAGTGCAGGCTGACGAACGGCGGGCTGCCGCCGGCGCCGGAGGAGAAGACCAGGTACACGTTCTGCGTTCCGGTCACCGTGGAGATGTTGGCCGGGACGGTCTTCCAGGTGCTCCAGCCCCCGGTGTTGCCCACCGCGAAGCTGCCGACGATGTTGGTCGGGCTACCGATGCCGACCTCTACCAGACCGCTGACACCGGCCGCGGCGCCGGAGGCGACACGCGCGTCGAACTGCGTGGATCCGGATCCGAAGTTGATGCCCGGATACTCGACCCACTCGCCGGTCTTCAGCTGCGAGAGCTGGTTGCCGTCCACGCCGGACGGGTTGCTGTCGCCGCTCGCCGCGGCCACCGAGATCGTGCCCTGCGACGACTTGTAGCAGTCCGCGGAGATGTTCGAGGTCGCGGTGGTCGTGCAGGTGCCGCTCGGCGGCGGGGTGGGCGAGGACGAGGTCGGCGGCGGCGTGGTCGGCGAGGCGGAGGTGGGCGGCGGGGCGCTGCCGGTGCTCTGGTACGCGGCCACGTAGGCGACCTGCATCGTGCCGCCGGAGGTGGTGGCGCTGGTCGGCGTGGTGCAGCCGCAGACGCCGTTCGGGTATCCGCCGCCCATGGCCAGGTCGAAGATGATCGAGAAGTCGTGGTCGATCGCGGCCTGCCAGGTGGCGGTCGGCACCTGGCTCTCGTTGATGTTGAAGAACTGGTTGCCGTCGAGGTACCAGGTCACCGACTCGGCCGAGGTGTTGGTCCGGTTGACGATGACCGTGTAGGTGTGGAAGCCGCTCTGGCAGCCGGAGCAGGACTGCAGACCGCTGCCGATGCCGTTGGTCTCGTTGCACGGGCCGCCGGGGTCGGTGCCGCAGTGCATGGTGCCGGAGTGCTCGGACAGGGCATTGACGTCCTCGAGGATGTCCAGCTCGCCGGTCGAGGGCCACGAGCCGGGGCCGAGCATCCAGAACGCCGGCCAGTAGCCGAGGCCGCCGGTGGGCTGCTGGATGGAGGCGGTGACCTCGAGCTCGCCGCCGGACGGGGCGCCGACGTTCGCGCTGTTGGTCTGGATCCGGCCGGAGGTCCACGCGCTGCCCGACTCGAGCGCGGTGATGTCCAGGTCGCCGTTGCCGTCGAGGTGCACGTTCGCGGTCGAGTTCGTCATGGTCTCGATCTCGCCGGTGCCGAAGGTCGAGCCGGCCCCGGTGTCGTACTTCCAGTTCGCGGTGTTGATCCCGGAGCCGGCCGCGCCGGCGAAGTCGTCGCTGAACACGGTGGACCAGCCCGCGGGCGGGGCCGGCACCGCTGCGGAGGCCGAGGTGCCGGTCACGGCGACCACGCCGATCGCGAGCAGGGCGCCCGAGGCGAGCATGGCCAGTAAAGCGTTGAGGGTGCGTCGGCGCCGGCCGGCCGGGGCCGGCGCGCTTGCGGAGTCTTCCATGGATCGCTTCCTTTGCGTGGGCAGGTGCCGCCGATCCGGCGGCCCGATGCGTACGAGTCAGCCGCTCGAGTCAACGCTGTGATCCAGGGCGCCGGGGCGGGCGGTGGCCGGCCGCCCGTCCCACGCCGCGCGGGTACCGCACTGATGCCCGCGGGGCGCTGCGCCGGTAGTGCTCTGCTACTGCGCTGTGGTGTCGTGCTGTGCTGTGCTGTGCTGTGCTGTGTCGTGCCGGGGAGCCGGTGGCTCCGATTCGGTTGCGGGCACTGCGGTCCCGGGCACTGCCGGTCGGGGTCTGCCCCGGCTGTCGCACGGTTCTGCATGAGCGCCCGTGGTCGGTGCTGTGTGGGTACTGCGTTGGTGCCACCTGGTTCCGGAAACGTTTCCGGAACCGGCCGGAGAGCGCTCTCCGAGTGATGTGGTTTTTAGTCCTGTGTTACGGGGATGTCAACAGCCGCGCCGCGACCGCCCCCGCGGCCAGGCTTCCGCCTGCGCGGATCCGGCCGATCGCGCGCTGCAACTTTCTCCGGCGCCGCGGACGCGGGGACCGCGCTAGGACCGCCGCACCGCACGCAGCGCCGCGGTGATCAGCGGCATGGTGAACTCCCCACCCGAAGTCTCCGGCCGACGCCCCAGAAACTCGCCGATCGCAGCGAGCGTCTCAGTGCGCTGCTCCTGCGGCATCAACAGGAACCGCGAAGTGGTCGCGATGAAGGCGACCAGCGACTCGGGGCTGCGCGGCTCGGCGTTGTCGAACTCGCCCACCTGCGCCGGGGCGAACCGGTCGGTGCCCACGCGCAGCGGGCTGTGCTCGTCGTCCTCCTTCTGGGCCGACCGCCAGAGCGACAGCGTCGATCCGCTCTCGGTCATCGCGGCCAGCTCGGCGACCCAGCCGACCCGGTCGTCCTCCACGTTCCACAGCCCGGCCAGCACGCCCCCGGGTGTCAGCACCCTGGCGATCTCGGGCAGCGCCCGGTCCATGTCGAACCAGTGCATCGCCTGGCCGCAGAGCACCGCGTCCACACTCTGGTCCGGCAGCGGAAGCTCCTCGGCCCGGCCCTCCAGGACGCGCACCGCGGGCAGCCGGCGGCGCAGCTCCGCGCGCATCTCCGGGTCCGGCTCCACCGCGACCACGTCCGCGCCGAGGCGGGCGATCCCACCGGTCAGGATGCCTGTCCCGGCACCCAGATCCAGTACCCGCACCGGCTGCGACGCGTCGCCGACCGGCGCCAGGCACCAGCGGATCGCCGCTTCGGCGTAGCCGGGGCGGTGCTGCGCGTATTGCGCCGCGGCCGCACCGAACGACGATGCGCGCTTCAGCCATTCGGCCGATGCCGCCTCAGGGTCCGCCTGTTCTGCACCCGTATCCACCAGGCAATGTTATGACGCGTCACGGTGGCCTCCCAGAGCGGCGCGCCGCCCTGCCACGGCGCCCGTCACACCACCGAGCCGGGCTCTAGCCAGGCTCAAGCCCGCTTCAAGCCGGAGTCGCGCCCTCCAGCAGCCGGCTGAGTGTCGGCCGGTCCGGCGCCACCGCGGTGATCAGCACCGCCGGGCCGGAAAGGCGCAACACCGCGCAGCCGCCGCCGACGACGTCGCATGGTTCTGCGAGCTTCGGCGGGTCCCGGTCCCAGCGCGGCTCGACGATCAGCAGCGTGCCGACCGCCCGGTGCCCGCCGGCCACGCCGGCGCCGAGCGAGCCCGGGTACTCCGGCCCCACGGCGATCTCGTGGTCCAGCAGAACCCTGCCGTCCCGGACCACGCGCAGCCGGGCCGCGACCGAGCCGGGGTCCTCGCCGTCCCGGCCCAGCAGCAGCTCGTTGCGCCACACCAGCGCCGCGTCCGCGCTCAGCTCCACCCGCGCCCGGACCCGGTGGTTCGCCCCGCGCGCGGCGATGGTCGGCTCCGGGCGCCAGGCCAGCCGGGCCCGCTCCCCCACCTTCGCCTCGATGTCCATCCGGGAGGCGCGGCGCTGCGGGCCGGGCAGCGCCACCGATGCCGCGACGCTGCGCACCTCCAGCCGCGCCCCCGGCCCCACGTCGATCGTGCAGCGCAGCTCGTCCCCGCCGATCGGCCCGGCCGTGCCGGCGACCAGGTGCACCCTGGCCGGCGCCAGCGGATCGGCCGGCGAGGTGCGGCGCAGCAGCAGCGGCGCCTCGCCGGCCAGGGTCTTCAGCCGGGTCGCGCCGTCGTCCGGCTCGGTGCGCGCGACGATCCGGGCCGAGGCCTTCACCGGTCCCCGTCCTCCCCGTCCCGCCGGGCGCCGCGGTCACGAGGCAAAGCGACGCACCTCCCACGTGGCGTGCTGTTCCGCGCTGATGTCGAGCACGGGCGCGCAGACCGACGGCAGGTCCTCGGCCGGGCCCAGGGCGACCCGCGCCGCGGCCGTCGCGACGAGGTGCACCTGCGCGGAAAGCCCGGCCAGCGCGGCGATCACGGCATCGGGGGCGAGGGTGAGCAGCCGGTTCGCGGCGTTGGCCGGGCCGGTGACCGAGGCGAGCGCCGCCGCGGCGGCGGTCTCGTATTCGTCGACCCCCGCCGCGGCCGCGGCCACGCCGAAGGCGATCGGCTGGTGCGGGCCCTGCGGATGCACCGCCATGGCCACGTCGATCGCCGGGCCGGGCCAGCCGGCGCGGGCGACCCGCAGCAGCTGGCTGCCGAGCGTGCGGGAGACCTCGCGCTGGGCCGGCGACGGGGTGCGCGCCTCGTACTCGGCGTCGAGGAGCGCGAGCCGATCCGCAGAAACCTGCGATGCTGCTGCGGCCGCGAAGGCCGCCGCCGTGAGCCCCGCGCTGCCCAGCCGCCCGAGCAGGAAGACCCGCAGCGTCTCCGCGTCGCACACCCGGCCCGCGGCCACGGCCGCCTCCAGGCCACCGGAGTGCGCGTGCGTACCGGCCGGCAGGTCGCTGTCGGCCAGCAGCAGCAAGGGAATCAGACTCATCGGCGTACACACTACCGGCACGGGTGGACACCGTCGGTGGCCACGACGGGCACCACTCCAAAGAGAACGCGGCACAAGGGCCTGTTTGGCCCATGCCGGCTCGAAGGTACCACCGCCGATACCGGCGGTGAAGCGGTCCGGACCGGGCCCGGCCGCTACCGGGAGCGCAGCGCGAGGTAGAAGTCGACCTGGTGGTCGAGCCGGGCCAGGTCGCGACCGGTCAGCTGGTTGATCTTGTCGATCCGGTAGCGCAGGGTGTTGACGTGGACGTGCAGCTCCTTCGCGCTGCGGCTCCACGAGGCGGAGCAGCCCAGGAAGCACTCCAGGGTGCTCTCCAGCCGGGAGTGGTGCCGGGCGTCGTACTCGCGCAGCGGGCCGAGCAGCCGGTCCCGGTACCCGCGCCGCAGCTCGTCCGGGACGTGCGCGAGCAGCACCAGGTGCGAGGAGAGCTCGCCGTGCCCGGCCACCTCCATCCGGCCGGGCCGGCGCATCGCCAGCCGCATGGCCAGCTTCGCCTCCTCGACCGCGCCGGCCAGCGCGGCCGGGCCGATCGCGCGGTCGCTCACGCCGATCGCCACCCGGTCGGCGCCGAGGCCGGGGGCGAGCGCGCCCAGCACGCTGCGCAGCGCGGCGACCGGATCGGCGGGGGCGGGCGGCAGCCGCCGGCCGGCATGCCCGGCAGCGGCGCCGCCGCCGGGACGACCGCGACCGCATACGTATATGCGTGCTCTGCCTCGCTCCACGAGGCCTGTTCCGGCGCCCGGTCCTGCTGCGGGCCGGGCTGCGCCCGCTCCTGGTCCGGTGCGGCCTGGCCCGGCCCGGTTTGGGCCGACGCAGTGCGGACGGCCGCGCCCACGTTCGCGGGCTGCCGGGCGCGGCCGGCGGCAGGAGGGTACGGGAACACGGCGATCGGCGCGGGCGCCGCCGTGCCCGGCACGTCGACGAGGGTCCGGGCCAGCCGGCCGGGCCGCACGGTGCCCGCCGCGGCGACCGCGATCGCGCGCAGACCGTCCGCCGGGTCCAGCTCGGCCAGGGTGAGCCGGGCCGCGATCTGCTCGACCGGTCCGCCGGCCGCCGCGAGCTCGACCATCTCCCGGCCGACCCGCCGCACCGCCCGCTGCATCTCGGACGACCTAACCCGTTCGGCGCCGACCAGGCGGGCCGCGCCGCGCGCCGCCTCCCGCCGTTCGCGCGACCAGGTCCGCGAGTCTCCCTCGAACACCGCATACCAATCGGTGATCGCCGTGCCCGGCCGCCCCGGCACCGAATATGCCGTATAGGTGACGCCGCGGTGGGTGATGAGACGCTCCGGTTGGGCGGCCGTTCGCAGGGCCTCGCGTGCGACGATCACCGCCAACTCAGCGACCCTCGCGTCAGCCTGCCGGGTCTCCGGGGTGCGCGTATCCGCGGTTCCGGCCGGCGTCCCGCGCAGGCTCCCCGCCACAACCTGGCCGGCCGCGCTCAAGATAAGGCACGGCATCCCGGTCTCGTAGCCGATGAGCCGGACGATTCCGGCCAGCCCGGCCCGCGGGTCGTTCTCCAGCAGCCGGCGGTGCCGGGCCAGCAGCTCCCCGGCGTCCTCGACCCGTTTGGCCGAGGTGCGCCGCGATATCCACTCGGTGAGATCGCCGAAGGCCAGCGCGGCGGGCACGTGCAGCAGCGGGAGTCCGTGGCGGCCGCAGGAGTCCAGCAGCTCGGCCGGCAGCGGCCCGTCCGTGGCGTCGCCCGCGGCCAGGCCCGCGCAGCCGGCCCGGGCCACCGCCGCGACGAAGGTCTCGCAGTGCTCCGCCCGGCTGCGCCGCTGGTCGGCGAGCCACACCAGGCCGGAGATGACCAGCTCGCCGCCGCGCAGGTAGCGGCTGGGGTCCGGCAGGTCGGTCACCATCGCGGTGGCGAAATCGCGGTCGAGGCCGGGCAGCCCGGCCACTGCGGTCAGACCGAGGCCGGGTTCCTCTACCAGTTCGCGTATACGCATACCGGCCTCCTAGGTCCCACCGTCCGTGCGCGCACCCCGTGTGGGAATGCAGCGTACCTCGTACAAATGTCCAAGGTCATGGGCCGAACGAAGCCGTCCGCTTCGTGCCAATGCCTGATGGAACCGGCCCGCATCGCGGGATTGACTGAAATCGCAGGCAGTGGTCATTCGACGGAAGGCACCGGGTGGGCGCGATGGAGGGTTCGGCGACAAGCGCACAGGTGTCCGGTGTGCGTACTAGTCGAATTGACGGCCTCACCCGGTCGAATGATGGAACTGGACGTCTCAACGAACTTTCCGGCGCTCGGGCGGAAGCGCGCTTGTCCACATGCTGCGCTTCCCGGCGCTGGGCGTGCGCCGTCGCCGCATTACGCCCCTTCACCACCGTTGACGCCTTGCGCGAAAACGCATCGCGCGAGCTGGCGGCCCTGACCTGGCCGGACGTCCTCGAGGCGCTGGATGCTCATCCGCGGATCGGACGGCGGCCGGCCGGCGACGGCCCCGAAGCAGCCTGGTCGCGGGCCGAGCAGGCCGGCGTCTCCGGCGCCGACGCGGTCGCCGCGCAGGCCGCGCTCAACGCCGCGTACGAAGCCAGGTTCGGGTTCATATTCCTGATCCGCGCGGCGGGACGCAGCGCGCAGCAGATCCTCGACGCGGCCCGGGACCGGCTCGGAAACGACGAGCCGACCGAGCAGGCGGTCGTGCGCGACGAACTGGACCAGATCATGCGGCTGCGGCTGGACCGGATGCTGGACGATCTCGGTGCTGCCGCCGAGTCGGGCGGCCCGCGATGACCGTCTCGACCCACGTCCTCGACGCGCTGCGCGGCCGGCCCGCCGCCGGAGTGCCGGTGCGGCTCGACCGGGGCACGCCCGAACACCGCTGGCAGCGCCTCGGCGCGGACGTGACCGGCCGGGACGGCCGGATCCGGGAGTGGTTCGAGATGCCGATGCAGGCCGGGGAGCACCGGCTGGTCTTCGACACCGCCGCCTACTTCGCCTCGGCCGGGATCGACGAGTTCTTCTTCCCCGAGGTGGTGATCTGCTTCCGGATCGCCGACCCGGCCGAGCACTACCACGTGCCGCTGCTGCTCGGCCCGTTCTCCTACTCCACCTACCGAGGGAGCTGACGGTGTCCGAGACCGCGCCACCCGGGATCACGCTCGGCCCGACCCGGTACGGCAAGGCCGAAGTCCGGCTGCTGCACGTGGTCCGGGGCTCCGCCGAGCACGGCATCAGGGATCTGAACATCAGCGTCGCGCTGTCCGGCGACCAGGCCGACACGCATCTGACCGGCGACAACGCCAAGGTCCTGACCACCGATGCGCAGAAGAACGCGGTCTACGCGCTGGCCCGCAAGGACGGCGTCGGCGCGCCGGAGTCCTTCGCGCTGCGGCTGGCCCGGCACTTCCTCTCCACGTGCTCGTACATAACGCGGGCCGGGATCCGCGTCGACGAATACGGCTGGGACCGCATCCCGGGCACCCGGAGCCGGCACTCGTTCGCCCGCTCCGGCCGGCTCACCCGCACCGCGCTCGTACGCTGCGCGAGCGACGGCGCGGCGAGCGTGATCAGCGGCCTGAAGGACCTGGTGCTGCTGAACACGACCGGCTCCGAGTTCCACGGCTTCTTCCGGGACGAATACACCACGCTGCCCGAGACGACCGACCGCATCCTCGCCACGGCCGTCACCGCCCGGTGGCAGCACAGCTGGACGCCCGACCGGAGCAGGACACATAGCACTGCTGAGCCGGATTGGGACAAGAGCCACGAGCAGGCCGTCGGCTCGCTCACCGCCGCCTTCGCCGACACATACAGCTACTCGCTGCAGCAGACCCTTTACGCGATGGGCCGGCGGCTGCTGGAGAAGGACCCCGAGGTCCGCGAAGTGCGCCTCGCGCTGCCCAACAAGCACCACTTCGCCGTGGACCTGGCGCCGTTCGGCGTCGTCGAGAACAACGAGGTCTTCCATCCCGCCGACCGGCCGTACGGGCTGATCGAGGGCACCGTGCTGCGCGGCGGCGCGGCCGACCCGGGCGACGCGTGGGACTGAGGGGACTGAGGAGCCGGACCGTGGACATGGACATGGACTTCACCGCCCCGACAAGCTGGGCCGACGCGCTGGCCGCGAAGGCCGAGCGGCCGGACTCGCTGCCGATCTGCGGCGGCACCGACGTGATGGTCGAGCTCAACTTCGACCTGCGCCGGCCGCCCGCGCTGCTCGACCTCAGCCGGATCGGCGAGCTGCGGGAGTGGTCCCGCCGGGGCGAGGGTTCCGGCGCCGCGATCCGGCTCGGCGCGGCCGTGCCCTACGCCCGCATCATCAGGGAGCTGAGCGGTCCGGCGCCGGCGTTGGCCCAGGCCTCGCGCACGATCGGCTCGCCGCAGATCCGCAGCCGGGGCAGCGTCGGCGGCAACCTCGGCACCGCCTCGCCGGCCGGCGACGCGCATCCGGTGCTGCTGGCGACGGACGCAGTCGTCGAGGCCGAATCCGTGCGCGGTCGCCGGGCCATCCCGATCCGCGAGTTCTTCCTCGGCGTCAAGCGCAACGCGCTGGAGCCGGACGAGCTGATCCGCGCGGTCGCGATCCCCGCCGCGGCCGGGCCGCAGCAGTTCGCGAAGGTCGGCTCGCGCAACGCCATGGTGATCGCAGTGTGCTCGTTCGCCCTGGCGCTGGACCCGGACCGGCGCCGGGTCGGCACCGGGATCGGCTCGGCCGGGCCGACCCCGCTGGCCGCGCCGACTGCCGAGGCCTTCCTGGCCGGCGAGCTGGACTGGCCCGGCCTGCGGCTGCCGGAGGGCGCCGCGCGGCGGTTCGGCGCGCTGGTCGCCGCGGCCGCCCGGCCGATCGACGACGTGCGCGGCACCGCCGACTACCGGCGCCACGCCCTGGCCGTGCTCGCGGCCAGAACCCTGAGCTGGTGCCTCGCCGACGCCCGGACGGGGCCCGGCGGCGCCGGGAGAGAGGAACCGGTTCCCGCATGAGTTCCCAGGAGGCCGCGAAGCCCCGCGGCAGCATCGGCAGAGCCCTGACGATCACGGTCAACGGCCGGGAGCGGACCGCCGCCGGGCCGGTGCCGCCGTGGCGCAGCCTGCTGACCGCGCTGCGCGAGGACTTCGGCCTGCCCGGCGCGAAGAACGCCTGCGAGCAGGGCGAGTGCGGGTCCTGCACGGTCTGCCTGGACGGCGAGCCGGTCTGCTCCTGCCTGGTGGCGGCCTGGCAGGCCGAGGGCCGCGAGGTGCGCACCGTGGAAGGGCTCGGCGACGCCGACGGGGCGCTCGGCGCGGTCCAGCAGGCCTTCGTCGAGTGCGGCGCGGTGCAGTGCGGCTTCTGCACGCCCGGCCTGATCGTGGCCGTCGACGCCCTCGTACACAGCAGCCCCGGACGGCCGCCCGGCGCGGCCGAGGTCCGCGAGGCGCTGGCCGGGAACCTGTGCCGGTGCACGGGATACGAGAAGATCATCGAGGCTGTCGGCCGCGCGGCCGAGCTCGTCGCGGATCAGGACACGCAGCACGTGGCAACGGAGGGGATGTCACGATGACTGGCGACCTGATCATCGAGGGCTGTGCGGTCGCGACGGTCGACGAACACGGCACCGAATACCGGAACGGGCACATCGTGGTGTCCGACGGCCGGATCGCCGCCGTCGGTCCGGGACCGGCTCCGGCCGCGACGCCGGCGGCCAAGCGCATCGACGCCTCCGGCTGCCTGGCCACCCCCGGCCTTGTCAACACCCATCATCACCTCTACCAGTGGATCTTCCGCGGCCTGGCCCAGGACGAGACGCTGTTCGGCTGGCTGACAGAGCTCTACCCGCGCTGGGCCCGCATCGACGAAGACGCGGTGCGCGCCGCGGCGCAGGCCGGGTTGGCCTGGCTGGCCCTGTCCGGCTGCACCACCAGCAGCGACCACCACTACGTGTTCCCGCGCGGGCGCGGCGACCTGCTCGCCGCCACGATCGACGCGGCCCGGCTGGTCGGCCTGCGCTTCGACCCGTCCCGCGGCTCGATGGACCGCGGCCGTTCGGCCGGCGGCCTGCCCCCGGATGCAGTGGTCGAGGACCTCGACGCGATCCTCGCCGCGTCGCAGGACGCGATCGACCGGTTCCACGACCCGGCGCCCGGCGCGCTGACCCGGATCGCGCTGGCGCCCTGCTCGCCGTTCTCGGTCAGCAGCGAGCTGATGACCGAGTCGGCCGCGCTGGCCCGGGCGAACGGCGTGCGGCTGCACACCCACCTGGCCGAGACCGCGGACGAGGAGGAGTTCTGCGTCGCCCGGCACGGCCGCACCCCGGCCGAGTACGCCGACTCGCTCGGCTGGCTCGGCCCCGACGTCTGGCTCGCGCACTGCGTGCACCTCAACGAGGCCGCGGTCAAGCGGCTGGCCGCGACCGGCACCGGCGCCGCACACTGCCCGAGCTCGAACGCCCGGCTCGGCAGCGGACTGGCCCCGGTCAAGGACCTGATCGACGCGGGCGCGCCGGTCGGCCTCGGGGTGGACGGGCCGGCCTCGCAGGAGTCGGGCATGCTGGTCGAGGAGCTTCGCAGTGCCCTGTATCTGTCGCGGCTGCGAGCCGGCACGCCGAGCCCGCACCGGGCACTGGACGCCCGCGCAGCGTTGCGCCTCGGCACGATCGGCGGCGCGCGCCTGCTCGGCCGGGGCGGCGAGATCGGCTCGCTGGAGCCGGGCAAGTGCGCGGACATCGCGCTCTGGCGGCTCGACGGGCTCGGCCACGCAGACATCGACGACCCGGTGGCCGCGCTGGTCCTCGGACCGCCGGCGCCGCTCAGGCTGCTGACGGTGCAGGGCCGGCCGGTGGTCGAGGACGGCGTGCTCTGCAACGCGGACGCCGGCCGGCTGGCCCGGGAGGCGCGCACCGCCGCGCGGCGCATGGCGGAAGAAGGGAGCCGGCCGTGACCGCGAACAACGGTGCTCTTGGAAAGGCCGACACCAGCGCCGTGTCCGGCACCCGCGGCGGCGTCGGCGAGAGCCCGACCCGGCCGGACGGCCGGCTCAAGGTGACCGGCGGCTTCGGGTACGCCTCCGACCTGTACGCCGACGGCATGCTGTTCGGCGCCACGCTGCGCAGCCCGCATCCACGAGCCCTGATCCGCGCGGTCGATCCGGCGCCCGCGCTGGCGCTACCCGGCGTGCACGCGGTGCTGACCCACGAGGACATCCCGGGCCGCAAGCACTACGGCCTGGTCGTGCAGGACTGCCCGATCCTGGCGATCGGCGAGGTCCGGTACCACGGCGAGCCGATTGCGATCGTCGCGGCAGACGACGCGGACACGGCGCGCCGCGCGGTGAAGGCGATCCGGGTCGACTACGACGTCCTGCCGCCGATCGCCGACCTTCGCAGTGCCCTGTTCGACCCGGCGGGCCCGCTGGTGCACGAGCGCGGGCCCGGCGCGGCTCCCGCGGACGGCGCCGCCGAGGTCCGCAACTGCGTGCGCCACCAGCCGGTCCGCCGCGGCCGGCCGTTCGACCCTCAGATCCGGGCCCTGGCCGCAGTCGAGGTCACCCGGCAGTACGAGGTCGGCATGCAGGACCAGGCCTTCCTCGGCCCGGAGTCGGGCCTCGCCGTCCCGCTGCCGGACGGCGGCGTCGAGCTGCACATCGCCACCCAGTGGCTGCACGCCGACCTGGAGCAGATCGCCCCGGCGCTGGACCTGCCGGAGGATAAGGTCCGGCTCGCGCTGGCCGGAGTCGGCGGCGCGTTCGGCGGCCGCGAAGACCTCTCGATGCAGATCCACGCCGCGCTGCTGGCGCTACGCACCGGCCGCCCGGTGAAGATGGCCTACAACCGGCTGGAATCCTTCTTCGGGCACGTACATCGTCATCCAGCCCTGATGCGCTACACGCACGGCGCGCGGGCTGACGGCAAGCTCGTCTACGTCGTCGCCGAGATCCTGCTGGACGGCGGCGCCTACGCCTCGACGACCAGCGCGGTGACCGGCAACGCCGCCTCGCTCGGCATCGGTCCGTACGAGGTCGAACATTTGGCCATCGACGCCTATGGCGCCTACACGAACAACCCGCCCTGCGGCGCGATGCGCGGCTTCGGCGCGGTCCAGGCCTGCTTCGCCTACGAGTCGCAGATGGACGCGCTCGCGCAGGCGCTCGGCATGGATCCGCTGGACCTGCGCGCCGTCAACGCGGTGCGCGAGGGCTCGCGGATCGCCACCGGCCAGGCGATCAACTCCCCGGCGCCGCTGGCCGAGATGTTCGAGGAGCTGCGCACCATGCCGATGCCGCCCGAAACTGGCGCAGCCGGCGGCCTGCTGCCCGGCGGTTACGGCAATACTACCCACGGCGAGGGCGTAAAGCGCGGCCTCGGGTACGCCGTCGGCATCAAGAACATCTGCTACTCAGAGGGCTTCGACGACTTCTCCACCGCGCGCGTCACGCTCGGTGCCGAGGGCGGCGCGCCGGCCGCGACCGTGCACACCGCGGCGGCCGAGGTGGGCCAGGGCCTGGTCACCCTGCAGGGCCAGATCGCGCGCACCGAGCTGGGCGTGGAGAACGTGACCGTCGCGCGCGCCGACACGCGGGTCGGCTCGGCCGGATCGTCGTCCGCGTCGCGGCAGTCTTATATGACCGGCGGCGCGGTGAAAGCGGCCTGCGAAGCGGTGCGGGACCTCGTCTTCGACCGCGCGCGCAGCCAGGGCGTCGCGGTGCCGGGCGGCGCGCGGCTCGGCGGCGGCAAGATCCTCAGCGCGCTCGGCGAGCCGGTCGCGGACCTGGCCCGGGTGCTCGGCGACTCGCCGGTCGAGGCGACCCGGGAGTACCGGCACCGGCGCACCGGCGTGCTCGATTCCTCGACCGGGCAAGGGGATTCGCACGTCCAGTTCGCCTTCGCGGTGCACCGGGCGGTGGTCGACGTGGACGTGGAGCTCGGCCTTGTCAGGGTCGTGCAGCTCGACGTGGTGCAGGACGTCGGGCGGATCATGAACCGGCAGTCGCTGGAAGGCCAGATCCAGGGCGGCACCGCGCAGGGCCTCGGGCTGGCCGTGCTGGAGGAGATCGTCACCGCGGACGGCAGGGTCCGCAATCCCTCGTTCACCGACTACCTGATCCCGACCATCCTGGACATGCCGCCGATGGGCATGAAGATCCTTGAGTATCCGGACCCTGCGTCGCCTTACGGACTGCGCGGCGCCGGCGAGCCGCCGACGCTCAGCTCGACCCCGGCGATCGCCGCCGCGGTCCGCGACGCCACCGGACTGCCGCTCGGCCGCGTCCCCATCCGCCCCGAGCACATCGCCCGGCCAGCGCCGGCCGATGACGGCAGCGGCAGCGGGAGCGGGCCGTGAACCGCGACATGCGCGCGCTGCTGCGCGAATGGCAGGCCGCCGGAAAGCCCTATGCGCTGGCCAGCGTCGTCGCCGTGGAAGGCAGCGCGCCGCTCGAGGTCGGCGCCTCGCTCGCGCTGGCCGCGGACGGCCGCGTCGAGGGCGGCGTCTCAGGCGGCTGCGTCGACGCCGAGATCTACGCGCTGTGCCAGGAAGTGCTCGACGGCGGCGGCGTGGTGCTGCGCCGGTTCGAGTCCGACCCGGACGACCCGTTCGCCCCGTCGCTCGTGTGCGGCGGGTCGCTCGACATCGAGATCCGCCGGGTCGACCCTGGTTCGGTGAGCGAGACAAGGATGGAACACGAGACCGCGGACGGCGACGAGCGCCCGCGCATGCTGATCTTCGGCGGCGCGCAGTTCGCCGCGGCGCTGGCCCGGGTCGGCGCGCTGCTCGGATACCGGGTGACCGTCTGCGACGCCCGGCCGGCCTTCACCACGCCTGAGCGCTTCCCCGACGCCGACGAGGTCGTCGTCGCGTGGCCGCACGAGTACCTGTCCGGCACCGAGGTGCGGCCGGACACTGCCATCTGTGTCCTGACACACGATGTCCGCTACGACGTCCCGGTGCTCGCCGTGGCGCTGCGCACGCCGGCCGAGTACGTCGGCGCGATCGGCTCGCGGCGCACCTGCGCCGAGCGGATCGACCGGCTCCGCGCGGCCGGCGTGACCGACCGCGAGGCGGCCAGGCTGCGCGCCCCGATCGGCCTCGACCTCGGCGGACGCAGCCCGGAGCAGACCGCGCTGGCCATCGGCGCGGAGATCGTCGCGCTGGCGCACGGCGGCAGCGGGCGGCCGCTGCGGGAGACCGGGGGTCCGCTGCACCGGTCGCCGCGGTCCCCCGCAGAGTCAGCCTGCTGACAGAACGGGTCGGCGGCGGGAGGAGCGGACGATGGAAGGAGCGGCGCAATGCCCCTGATGTTCCTCAACGGCGGCGCGATGCGCGGCGGCGAGCTGCACCACCTGCTGGGCGGGGCGCCGCTGGTCCGGGTGGCGCGCACCGCAGCGCGCTACCGCTTCTATTCGGTCGCCGGCCGCTTCCCGGCGCTCGTGCCGGTGCCGGACCCGGACAGCGGCCTGACATCGCCCGGCCCCGGCCCCGGCGTCTCGGTCGCCGGGGAGCTCTACGACCTGGGCTGGTCGCTGTTGCGCGAGGACCTTCTGCCGGCCGAGCCGCCCGAGCTCGAGCTCGGCGTCATCGAGCTCGACGACGGTTCCGGCTGCCTGGCCATGCTGCGGCGCGCCCCGTTCGCCGAGCCGCCGGGCCGCTTCACCGACATCTCGGATTTCGCCGACTGGCGCACGTATCTGCAGGCCAGGGTCCGCACATGACCGGCGCGTCGGGCGCCGCCGGCCCGTTCGACCTCGTGCTGCGCTCCCGCCGCACCGTGCTGCCCGACGGCGAACGGCCCGCAGCGGTCGGCATCGCCAATGGCCTGATATCCGCGATCCTGCCTTATGACGCGCCGGTCGAGACGAGACCGGACGGCAGCGACGCCGATCTTGCGGGCCTGGCCCTGCTGCCCGGCCTGGTCGACACGCACGTGCACGTCAACGAGCCGGGCCGGACCGAATGGGAGGGCTTCGCGACGGCGACCCGGGCCGCGGCACTCGGCGGGATCACGACCCTGATCGACATGCCACTCAACAGCCTGCCGCCGACGACGAGCGTCGCAGCCCTCGAGGCCAAGCGCGCGGCCGCCGCGGCACAGTGCGCCGTCGACGTCGGGTTCTGGGGCGGCGCGGTGCCGCAGAACCTAACAGGACCGGACGGCCCGGCCGAGCTGGCGAGGCTGCACGGGGCCGGCGTGTTCGGCTTCAAATGCTTCCTCGCCGACTCGGGCGTGCCCGAGTTCCCGCCACTCGACGGCGCGACGCTCGACGAGGCCGTACGCGCTACCGCGGAACTCGGCGCCCTGCTGATCGTCCACGCCGAGGACGCCGAGGTGTTGAGTCAGCAGTCGCCGATACAGCCGCCGAAACAGTCGCTGAGCACCGGCACCGCGAGCGACCGGCACTCGTTCGCGTCCTTCGTCGCCTCGCGGCCCGACGAGGCCGAGGCGGCCGCCGTCGCCGCGGTCCTCGACGCCGCCCGGAAACACCGCAAGCGCGCGCGGATCCACATCCTGCACCTCTCCAGCGCCGCGGCTCTGGCCCCGATCCGGCAGGCGCGCGAGGACGGTGTCGCCGTGACCGTGGAGACCTGCCCGCACTACCTCACGCTCAGCGCGGAAGGGGTGCCCGATGGCACGACCGAGTTCAAGTGCTGCCCGCCGATCCGCAGCGCCGCGAACCGCAAGCGGCTGTGGGACGCCCTCGGCGAGGGCCTGATCGACATCGTGGTCAGCGACCACTCGCCCTGCCCGCCGGCCATGAAGCTCGCCGGAACCGGAGATTTCACCCGCGCGAGGGGCGGCATCGCCTCGGTCCAGCTCGGCCTGTCGCTCGTCTGGACCGCGGCCCGCGAGCGCGGTTATGGCCTGTCAGAGGTAGTCGGGTGGATGGCGCAGCGGCCGGCGGACCTCGTCGGGCTTCACACGAAAGGCCGCATCGCCGTCGGCTGCGCCGCCGACCTGGCCGTGTTCGACCCCTCCCTCGAGTGGACCGTCGACGCCGCCGAACTCGCACACCGCCACCCGATCAGCCCCTACCACGGCAGTAGCCTGACCGGCCGCGTCATCGAGACTTACCTGCGCGGCGAGCCGTTGCTCGGGCAGGCCCCAGCCGCGCCGCGGGGAAAGCTGCTGCCATGAGCCAGCCCCCCGCCGCGTCCCGTGACCGTGACGAGCCGGCCGCGGCCGCAGGCACCGCCGCAGCCGCCACTCCCCCGCCTGCCTTCGCTCTTCTGCCCGACCTGGCGGCGCGCCTGCTCGGCGGCAGCGTCATGTGGGCCAACGACGAGTTCTTCGCCGACAAGGAGAACCTGATCCGGTCGGAGCCGCCGATGTTCACCCCCGGCGACTTCACCCACAAGGGCCAGCGCTACGACGGTTGGGAGACCAGGCGCCGCCGTCCGAGCGACCGGGGCGAGCACGACAGCGCGATCATCCGCTTGGGCGCACCGGGTGTTCTACGCGGGATCGTCGTCGACACGGCCTTCTTCCTCGGCAACTACCCGCCGCGCTGCTCGATCGAAGCAACCTGCTACGAGGGCTACCCGGGCCCGACGGAGTTGCAGCGGGCCGGATGGGTGACGGTGGTACCGCCGCACGCACTGCATGGCGGCGCGGTGCACTACCTGCCGATCCGGGGACTGGACCGCCGCTTCACCCACGTCCGGCTCAACATGCTGCCGGACGGGGGAATCGCCCGGCTGCGCGTCCACGGCGAGCCGGTCGCGGATCCCGCGTTCCTCGCCGGGCTGACCGCCGACCTCGCCGCACTGCGCGACGGAGCCCGCATCACCGCGTGCAGCGACGCGTTCTACGGCCGCCCCGACAACCTGCTGATGCCCGGCCGGCCGCACACCATGGGCGAGGGCTGGGAGAACGCGCGACGGCGCGGCGCCGGCAACGACTGGGTCGAGATCGCCCTGATCGCCGAGGGCCGGCCGCGCGTCCTGGAGCTCGACACGACGCACTTCAAGGGCAACGCGCCGTACAAGGTGCGGGTCCGGGGCGCCCGCCTGATCCGCGAGACCGCCGCACCGCGGGACCAGGCGCCCGGCACACGCGTTCCAGCCGCGATTCCCGCCGGCCGCAACGGAACCGCCAGCGTCGGCACGAGCATGAGCACGGGCACGACCTCAGCAGCGCAGGCCGCCGGACAGTCGGCGCACTGGTTCGAGCTGCTGCCGCCGACCCGCCTCCAGCCCGACACCGAGCACCGCTTCCTTCTCCCGCCGCCTCCCGCCGATTCGACCGCGCCGACCCACCGCTCGGCCGATTCAGCGACCGCGCCGGTCACGCATCTGCGCATCGACGTCTATCCAGACGGCGGCATGGCCCGCGTGCGCGTCCTCGGCCCGCTTACACCCGCCGGTCTGGAAACCCTCACCCACCGCTGGAACGAGACCCGATAGGCCGTCTGACGGACCCCAGTCGACAGAGCCGCCCGGCCGCCACGAAGGCGGCCGGGCGGGTGTTCAATCCGACCGATCCGACTCTGAGCAGGCTCGGCTCAGTAGGTGAACGAGTACCCGGTCGTGGACGAGACGCCGCAGCTGGACACGTAAAGGCTGTACGTGCCGTGCGGAAGGCCCGAGGGCAGGGCGAAGTCGGTGGTCTCCGCCTCCCCCGGCGTGCTCACGGCCATCGTGCTGAAGTTGTACGTGCGCGCGTAGTACACGTTGCCGGACGAGTTCTTCAGGTACACGACCGGGAAGTTCTGCGGGTCCTGATAGTCGTCCTCGCCGGTGGTCACGAAGCCGGAGAGCTGCGTGCCGTGCAGCAGATACGAGCCGTCGCTGTTCGCGGTGACCGAGGACACCGTGGGCGCCCACGCGTTCTGCGGAGAGCCGACCGGGGTGTAGATCCAGTCCCGGTCGCCCGCCGCGGCGAGCACCTGGCCGTTGGGCAGGTTGATGAAGTTGACCGCCTGGCCGGACCCGTCGGGCGGCTCGGCGATCTGCGTCATCGTGTTCGTGTTCGGGTTGTACTCGGAGAGCTCGGGCCCGGACGCGGACCCGCACGCGTTGGTGATCCAGCTGCACTTGATGATGTCGAACAGCACGTTGCCGTTCGGCTCCGGGTCGGCGTACGAGTCGTCGACGTAGCTGCCCTGCAGCATGCCCGGACCCTGCGCCCAACTGCCCGACGAGGTGGCCGTCGAGCCCGGCGTGTAGACCGCCGAGCTGTTCCCGCCCATGACCAGGATCTTGCCGTTGTACATCAGCGTCGTCGTCGCCGGGTCGATGGACCCGTTCTCGTACCCGGACGGCGCCGCGGGCAGCTTGATCCAGGTGTTGGTCGCCGGGTTGAAACGGTACTGCCCGCCCGCGCTCATCGCGACCACGGAGCCGTCGGACAGGGTCACCCAGCCGTCCTCGCCGGAGGGCGCCGGCCGCGGGCCGATCGCGGTCCACGCGTTGGTGGTCGGGCTGAACTCCTGGGTCTGCGCCTGCGAGATGTCGCTCGACAGGATGCTGCCGTTCGCCAGGCTCGCGCTGCCGCTGTCGTCCAGGTTGCCGTACAGACCCTGCTGGCCGAGGGTCCAGGTGTTGGTCACCGGGTTGTAGAGCTGCACCGCGTCATGGTCGCTGGTCGAGCTTCCGGACGGGAACTCGTAGATGAACTCGCCGCCGGCCTGGTAGAAGCGCCCGTCCGGCAGGATGTGGTCCTGCGCCGCGCCCATGCCGTACGGGCTGGACGCCAGCGTCTCCCAGGTGCCGTCGGCGTAGTTGCCCTTTGCGTCGGGCACGAGCTTGACCCACTCGCTCAGGTTGCCGCCGTTCGACAGGATGCTGCCGTCGCTGAGCAGCCACAGGAACGTGGCCGCGCCGCCGGTGCCGGGGTTGACCGGCGCCGCCGTCCACGTGCCCTGGTTCGGCGGCGGGCTCGCCGAGCCGGTGGGTGAGGGCGAGGCCGACGCCGACGGGCTCGAACTCGGGCTGGAACTCGGGCTCGAGGTCGGGCTCGAGCTCGGCGTGGAGCTGGCGGACGGCGAGGCGCTCGTCACCGAGCCGGTGCAGGCGGTGCCGTTGAAGGTCAGCTGGGACGGGACGGCGTTGGTCCCGGTGAACGAGCCGTTGAAGCCGAACGAGACGCTGGCGCCGGTCGCCACGGACCCGTTGTAGGACACGTTGACGGCGGTGACGCCCTCGCCCGACTGGGTGTCGGTCGCGTTCCAGATCTGGGTGATCTGCTGGTTGCCCGGGAAGGTCCAGCCGACCGTCCACGAGGTCACCGCGCTGCCCAGGTTCGTCACCGAGACGGCCGCCCCGAAGCCGCCGGTCCACTGCGAGGAGATCGTATATGAGGCCTGACACCCGGTGGCGGCGTCGGCCGACAGGTCGACGGCGAGCAGCGCGCCCGAGCCCACCACCGCCGCGACGACAGCCGCGAGCACGCGGCCGGCCGGCCGGCGGGGGAAACCCGCTCTCTTTCCGGTCTTGGTCATGGAGTACCACCTTGGTCTGGTGGAGGAGGTAATTGTTAGCGCTAACATGGGGAGGTCGTCCGGAAACGTCAAGCAAACGGTTTCCGCCCTGCGCCGGCTCGCGCCGCAGCGACCGCGCAACCAGCGGACTCCCACCGCCGGCCGCCGGTCCGAGGTGAAACCTTCATCAGCGATGGAACTTCTCGATCAGTCAGATATCCGCGCCCCGCCGCCCACCGCACGAGAGTGGAGATCTGCCGATGCGATAGGCATCTGCGCTCGGTATCGTCACAGCGGTGACGTGTACTGATCCGACGAGTTCCGCCAGCGGCGCGGCTGGGAAGCATGTTAAAACAGCAGCATATGCGTGCGGCGAGGTACTGGCATTCATGTCGAGTTGCCTGATCGCGTCCATCCCGTGACCTAATCGCGATCCGCGAAATCTGTCCGAAATAGCGAGGTCATGCCATGGTCACAGCGGAACCGTACGGTGCGCCAGACTGTGCCGGATGTTGCGCCGGATGCGGCGCCACGCCAACCCGAACCGTGATCGAGCAGGAGGTCCGCCAGCCATGACGACGGCTGAGCCGGGGCAGGAGCCGGGGGCCACGACGGTCCTGACCGAGGTGCGGGAGGGCAGCTACGGCGGCAAGATCACCGCCGTCGAGCCGGGCGGGGCGGAGTTCATCCCGCTGGACGAGCGGCACGGCCGGCCGCTGGGCCTCTTCTGGACCTGGACCTCGCCGAACTTCGAGTTCGCCACGGTGTTCGTCGGCGCCATCCCGATCATCTTCTTCGGCCTGACCTTCGCGCAGGCCGCCCTCGCGGTGCTGCTCGGCACCGCGCTCGGCTCGGTGTCGATGGGCTTCCTGTCCGCCCGCGGGCCGCTGTTCGGGGTACCCCAGATGGTCCTGTCCAGGATCGGCTTCGGCTACTGGGGCAACTGGCTGCCGGCCGGCATCAACTCCCTGGTGGCGGGGGTCGGCTGGTTCGCGGTCAACAGCGTCTCCGGCTCGCTCGCCCTGCACGCGCTGTGGAACGGCCTGCCTGAGGTCGGCGCGCTGCTGATCATCGTGGTGCTGCAGATCGGCATCGCGTTCGTCGGCCACAACCTGGTGCACGCCTTCGAGCGGTACGCCTTCCCGGTGCTGATGCTGATCTTCGTGGCGATGACGATCACGGCCTTCAGCAAGGCCACCCCGGGCGCGCTCGGCGGCGGCGTCGGCTCGCCCGGCGGCATCGGCGGCTTCCTGATCTCGTTCGGCGCGGCCTTCGGCTACGCGGCCGGCTGGAACCCCTACGCCTCCGACTACACCCGCTACCTCGCGCCGGACTCGAACCGCCGGGCCGTGGGCATGTGGGCCGGCCTCGGCGTGTTCGCCTCCTGCGTCCTGCTCGAACTCGGCGGCGCCGCGGCGGCCACCGTCGGCTTCACCGCGACCGGCAAGGACGCCGGGCCGGCGGCCGGCTGGTTCGACAACCCGACCGCGTCCTTCGTCGGCGTGGCCCCGCACTGGCTGGCCGACGCGACCCTGCTGGCCATCGCGCTCGGCGCGATCGCGGCGAACGTGCTGAACGTCTACTCCGGCGCGATGTCGTTCCTCGCCCTCGGCATCCGGATCCCGTTCAACCTGCGGCGCGCCCTGGTCGCCCTGGTGTTCGGCCTGGCCGGCTTCTTCCTGGCCTGGTCCGGGCTGAGCGACGCGGGCGCGAAGTACAACGACTTCCTGCTGATCATCGCCTACTGGATCGGGCCGTGGCTCGGCGTCTTCTTCACCGACCAGGTCCTGCGCCGCGGCCAGCGGGTCGACCACCTGCTCTACAACCGCCGGCACAACCCGGTGGCCGGCTTCCTGGCCATGCTGATCGGCGGCGGCGTCGCGATCTGGCTGTTCTCCAACCAGAACCCCGGCCAGGGGCTGCCCGGATACGTCGGCTGGGTGCCCAAGCACCACCCCGCCTTCGGGGACCCCACCTTCGAGGTGGGCACGGTCCTGGCCGCCCTGCTCTACTGGTTGTTCCACTCCCTGGAGGCGGGGCGGTGGAGCCCGGCGCCGCCGACGGACGGCCCGGCTGTCTGACAGACCACCGGTCCGGACAGCCCATAGCCGGACAGCACAGAGCGGAGGCGGGCGATGGAGCCCGACGAGCCCAGCGAGTTCGCCGACGGACCGCGGCGGATGCTCGCGGTCGCGATCGAGGAGGCCAGGGCCGGGCTGGCCGAGGGCGGCATCCCGATCGGCGGGGCGCTGTTCGGCCCGGACGGACGGCTGCTCGGCCGCGGCCACAACCGGCGGGTCCAGGACGGCGACCCCTCCGCGCACGGCGAGACCGCGGCGTTCAGGGCGGCCGGCCGGCAGCGCTCGTATCGCGGCACGACGATGGCCACGACGCTCTCCCCGTGCTGGTACTGCAGCGGGCTGGTCCGGCAGTTCGGCATCTCGACCGTGGTGATCGGCGAGGCGCGCACCTTCTTCGGCGGGCACGCGTGGCTGGCCGAGCACGGCGTCAAGGTGGTGCTGCTGGACGATCCGGAGTGTGTCCGGATGATGACGGATTTCATCGCGGCGAACCCAGTGCTCTGGTACGAGGACATCGGCTCGGATGAGTAGGTTCTGACGGGGCATCGGCCGAGGGACAAGGGGCATGCGGTCCGGTAGCTTTCAGCCACCGGCTTCAGCGGCCGGGCGGAAAACCACACGGGGGAACCGATGCCCGAGGACACGAATGTCGCGAAGCCGG
>DASYAE010000128.1:0-21152 GCA_036501535.1 Actinocrinis sp.
TCGCCATCGCGAAATACACCATGACATGCGCCGGAAGCTTCGCATCCGAACACTTCGCACCCCTGCCGAACTCCGCCACCGCGTCATCGATCACCACGCGCGGCACCACCGCCGCCAACAACCCGACCGAGACATGATCCGTCAAACGGCCCGACAGAGCCCCCACAGCACTATGCGACACCCACCGACCGTAACGCCCCCCAATCACGACACGAACACACAGGTCACAAGCCCGACCCACTACGCTGAGCGGCATTGCGCTCATACTGGTCCATAAGAGCGCTTGGTGCTCTTCCCCGTAATGCACTCATCGCTGCGGTGATCTACATAGTGCTGGTCTTTGGCGTAGCGACCTACGTCGCCTATTGCTTCATAGCCCTCGACCTGTGACCTCGCAGCCGGCCGAGTCACGCAGCCGGCCCGACCGTGCCGAAGCGGCTGGCGTGGAAGACGAGCGGATCGACACCGCGGTGCAGGTCGAGGGCGTGCACGGTCAGCACCACGATGTCGTGGTCTCCGGCGGACAGCGACTTCAGGATGCCGGTCTCCAGCCAGGCCGCCGCTCCGTGGAGCAGCACGGCGCCGCCAGGGGTGGCGTACCAGCCCAGGCCGGCGAACCTGTCGGTGCCGCGGGAGGCTAGGCGGCGGCCGACGCCGTGCTGTGCTGCAGCCAGGACGCTGATGCCCAGGCGCTCGGCGCGGCGCAGCCGGGGCCAGGTGGTCGAGGTGTGCGCGACGCAGAAGGAGACCAGCGGCGGGTCGACGGAGACGGAGGTGAACGAGCTGGCTGTGAAGCCCGTCGGGGCGTCGTCGACGAGTCCTGCGACGGCGGTCACTCCGGTGGGGAAGGCCGCGTAGACCCGGCGCAGGTGGGCCGGGTCGAGCAGCGGGACGCTCTGACTCTGGTCGAGGGCTGACTGGGACATCGCTAGCGCGCGTCCATCTGCAGTGCCTTGTGCAGCACTCCGACCCTCGACCTGGAGGTGGCCAGGTACGTGGCGAGCGCGACCGCCAACGCCGCCGCACAGATGGCGCTCGCGGCGCGGAGGTTCACCTGGATCGAGTTGTCAGAGCCCTGCACCAGCAGGCCCAGGGCGGCTACCCCGATCGCGCTGGCGAACTGGCGGATCGAGCTGAGCGCACCGCTGGCCACTCCGGCGATCTGCACGTCCACTGCGGCGAGCAGGCCGGCGGTGATGGGAGGCAGGGCGAGTCCGACGCCGAACCCGAGGAACGCGGCGTTCGCGCAGACCCAGCCGACGTCGTGCGGCAGAAGGCAGATGAAGACCGAGCCCGCGAGCTGCGAGGCGAGGCCGGCGGTCACCGTCATGCGGTCGCCGATCGCCCGCCTGATCTGCTCCACGCACGATGTCGAGACGCCGCAGGCGACCATCATCGGCAGGAAGAGCGCACCGGATCTCAGGGCGCTGGAACCCTGCGCGCCGCCGTAGTACAGGCCGAGGCAGTACACCAGGCCGAAGTTGACGAGGCTGATCGAGCCTCCGACGATCACCGCGGACTGGAACACCTTGTTCGCCATCAGCGACGCCGGGACCACCGGGTCGGCGGCCCGCCGCTCGCACCAGGAGAAGGCGGCCAGGCCGCCTGCGGACAGCGCCAACAGCGCCACCGGCACCTGCCACTGGAAGGCGCCGACCTGGTTGCGCAGGAAGATCAGCCCGCCGATCAGCATGCTGAAGGAGACGACGTAGAGCGCCTGCCCCAGCACGTCCGCCGTTCCGCCCGGCGCGGACGGCCCGCGCCGGGCATTGCGCACCTCGGGCAGGATCAGGTACACGACCAGCACGGCGATCGGAATGTTGATCAGGAAGACCCCGCGCCAGGTCCAGAACTGGACGAGCACCCCGCTCATGATCGGCCCCGCGGAAATGGCCATCGAGGCGGAGAACGTCCACATCGCGATCGCCCGCCCCAGGTTCTCCAGCGGAACGCTGGAACGCAGCACGGCCAATGCGGACGGCATGCAGAAGGCTGCGCCGAAGCCCTGGACGACGCGGCCGAGCACCAGGAGCGAGAAGCTCGGCGCGGCCGCGTCGATCGTCGAGCCGATCCCGAGCAGGACGATGCCGGCGAGGAAGACCCGGGCCGCGCCGAACCGGTCCGACAGCGCTCCGCCGGAGAGCATCAGCGTCGCGAAAGGCAGCGTGTAAGCCACCAGCGCCCAACCGAGCGACCCGGTCGACACCGTCAACGCGTGCTGAATCGTCGGCAGGGCGACGTTGACGATGGTGACGTCCAGCGAGATCAGGAACATCAACGTGCAGGATGCCGCGATCGTCCGGCGGGCGGAGGTCCCGGGTCCCGGCCCGCCGTCCCGTGTCTTCGCGATGTCGGTTTCCACGATGGTCGTCGCTCCGTCTCGGCTCGTGTCTCGCTCGGCGAGGGCTGAGATTCACCTGGCCCGCGCCTGGTCCGTCCGGGCCAGCTCCTCGCCCAGCACCCCGGCGATCCTCGCCAGCGCTTCCGGCCGCAGCATCTCGTGGTGCTCCGCGGCGATGACGTGCGTGCGTACGGACCCTGTGATGAAGGGCTGCCAGGCGGCGGGCTTCAGCTCGGCCGTGTCGGGGTGGCCGGTCGCGCTGAAGAACAGCATGTCCCCGTTGAACAGCGGGGGCTTGTGCTCCTCGGCGAGCCGGGTGTTGTGGACCAGGACGGTGGCCAGTTCGGCGGCGCGTTCGTCGTCCACGTCGGACAGCGCGGTGCCGTCGAGGTGCAGCCGGCGTACCGTCTCAATGTCCTGGGGTCCGTACGAGGTGTCCGAGCCCGGCGGCCGGCCGGCGTACGGGTAGCCGTCGATCAGCGCGAGCAGGTCGACCTCTTCGCCGGCCCCGCGCAGCATCGCCGCGATGCTGTGGGCCACGTTCCCGCCGAACGACCAGCCTGCGAGTCGGTACGGACCTTCGGGCCGCACCTCGCGGATCCGCTCGATGTAGTCCAGCGCCATGTCGTTCAGCGTCGGCGCGACCTGATTCACGTCCGCCACCGCCCTCGCCTGCAGCGCGTAGATCGGAGTATCGCGCAGGTGCCCGGCGAATCCCGCGTAGCACCAGCCCAGCCCGATCCCGGGATGGACGAAGAAGACTGGCGGCTGCCCGCCCTTCGCCCGGATCGGCAGCAGCACGTCCTCGACGTGCGGCCGGTCGGCGGTGGCGATCAGCTCACTGAGCCGCGCGACGGTCGGCGCCTGGAACAGCCCGCTGATGGAGAGCTCCACATCGAGCGCTGATCTGATCGCGCCCACGAGGCGGGCGGCGAGCAGCGAGTGGCCGCCGATCTCGAAGAAGTCGTCGTCCACGCCGACCCGGTCGAGTCCCACCGCCTCGGCGAACAGGCCGCAGAGAACCTCCTGCACGCGATTCGCCGGCCCGCGGCCGGTCGCGGACGACGCGCGGACCAGTTCGGGCAGCGCCTTGTGGTCCAGCTTGCCGTTGTGCGAGACCGGCAGCGACTCAAGATAGACGAAGTCGCCCGGCACCATGTAATCCGGGAGCCGCGCACGCAACGCTGCACGTAGTCCGGCAGTGAGCGCTTCGGTATCAGGCCCGCGCGACGGTGGAACGGCTACAACATACGCGACCAGCCGATCCTGCCTCGCCACGACCACGGCTCGTTCCACGGCCCCGTGCTCGCCGAGTACCGCGGCGATCTCGCCCGGCTCGATGCGCACGCCGCGGATCTTCACCTGGTCGTCGGCACGGCCGAGGTATTCCAGGACGCCGTCGGCCGTCCACCGCGCGACGTCTCCGGTGCGGTACATCCGCGAGCCTGCGGGTCCGAAGGGGTCTGCCACGAACCGTTCCGCAGTCAGGTCCGGCCTGCCGACGTACCCCCTGGCCACCTGCCCGCCTGCGATGTACAGCTCGCCGCGAACGCCGATCGGGACGGGGCGCAGCATCGGGTCCAGCACGTGCATGCGGGTGTTCCACACCGGCGTGCCGATGGGGATCGACGCGGCGTCCGTCCCCGGTTCGCAGTCCCAGCAGGTCACGTCGACCGCCGCCTCCGTGGGCCCGTACAGGTTGTGCAGCGGCACCGGCAGCGTCGCAAAGAACCGTTCCACCAGCGGTGCGGGCAGCGCCTCGCCGCTGCACACGACCCGTCGCAACCCGGTGCACGCCGCGGCCGCCGGGCTGCCCAGGAAGACGTGCAGCATCGACGGCACGAAGTGGGCGGTGGTCACGCCTTGCTCGCGAATCAGCTCGGCGAGATAGTCCGGATCACGGTGTCCGCCCGGACGCGCGACCACGATCGCGGCGCCGGCCAGCAGCGGCCAGAAGAATTCCCACACTGACACGTCGAAGCCGAGCGGCGTCTTGTGCAGAACACGGTCATCGGCCGCCAGACCGAACTTCGCCTGCATCCAGGCGAGCCGGTTCACGATCGCGTCGTGCTGCACGACCACGCCCTTGGGGCGCCCGGTCGAGCCGGACGTGTAGATGAGGTAGGCCGGATGTTCCGGCAGCGGCGCGACTCGCCGCGCGGTTCCGTCCGGCGGCGCACTCCCGGCGAGGTCAGCTAGGTCGGCGATGACCGCGTCGTCGTCGAGCACCACCCGCTGCGCGCCGACCGGCAGGTTCCCCGCGCTCTCCCGCGTGGCGATCACGACGACGGGGGCTGATTCCTCCAGGAGCCGCGCGATCCGGTCGGCCGGCTGGTCGGCGTCGATCGGCAGGTAAGCCGCACCGGACTTGAGCACCGCCACCAGCGCCACCACGAGGTCGGCCGAACGCGGCAACGCGACGCCGACGAACCGCTCGGGACCCGCCCCGCGTTCGACCAGAAGCGCGGCGAGGCGTTCGGCGCGCGAGTCGAGTTCCGTGTACGAGAGCCGTTCGCCCTCGAACACGACGGCATCGGCGTGCGGTGTCCGCGCCACCTGTCGCTCGATCAACTCGGTGAGCGTCGCGGGTGCGACCTCGGTCGCAGTGTCGTTCCATTCCTCCAACAGCCGCGTGTCGGCTTCGTCCACCACGTCGATCTGCCGGACCGGCACGTCCGGGCTCGCGGCGACCGCGCGCAGCAGGCCGGTCAGGCCGCGGGCGATCCGCTCGGCGGTCGGACGATCGAAGAGCCCTGTGTGGTATCCGAGCTCCCCGTGCACGCCCAGCGCACCGCCGTCCGCGCCGATCTGCTCGGTGAAGTCGAAGTGCAGGTCGAACTTCGCGGTTCCCAGGTGCGCCACCATCGGCTCGACCTCGAGCGCACCCATCGCGAACGCGCCGTCCGGGCCCGCCTGGAAGGTCAGGGCCACCTGGAAGAGCGGGTGCCTGGCGAGCGCGCGCGGCGGGGACGCGATCTCGACGACGCGGTCGAACGCCAGATCCTGGTGCTGATACGCCGCCAGGTCGGTCCGGCGCACCCGCGCGACCACCTCGCCGAACGTCGGGGCGCCGCCGAGGTCGTAGCGCAGCACCTGGGTGTTCACGAAGAAGCCGACCAGGTCGGCCAGCGCCTCGTCCGAGCGGCCCGCCACCACGCCGCCGATCGGGATGTCGGTGCCGCAGCCGAGTTTGGACAGGAGCGTTGCGAGGCCCGCCTGCAACACCATGTACAGGCTTGCCTGACGGCTCACGGCGAGATCGCGCAGTGTCTCGTGCATCGGGGGATCGATGTCGACGGCGACCCAGTCGCCCTCCCCGGTGACGACGGTGCCGCGCCCGCGGTCGACGGGCAGCGGGAGCTCGACCGGCAGCGAGGCAAGCGCCTCTCGCCAGTATCGCGCCTGCGTCGCGGCGATGCTGTCCGGATCGTCCTCGCGGCCGAGGACCTCCTTCTCCCACAGGCTGTAGTCGGCGTACTGCACGGGCAGCGGGCGCCAGTCGGGCGCCGCGCCGGCGGACCGCGCCGTGTACGCCGCGGCGAGGTCGCGGTGCAGCGGGCCCATCGACCAGCCGTCGCCGGCGATGTGGTGAATCAGGACCAGCAGTACGTGGTCCTCCGCCGAGACCCGGAACAGGCGGGCCCGGATCGGCACCTCGGCCCGCAGGTCGAAGGAGTACATGGCGGCAGTGTCGAGCGCCCGGTGCAATCCGGGCTCTGCGACGTCGGTGACGTCTCGCAGGAGGTTGATGTCCACCTCGCCTGCAGGGAGTACGACCTGGTGCGGCATGCCGTCCTGCGCCGGGAACACCGTGCGCAGGGACTCGTGGCGGCCCATGACGTCGAGCAGCGCCGTCCGCAGCGCCTCGGCGTCCAACCGGCCGCGGAGCCTCAGCACGATCGGGATGTTGTACGTGGCGTTCGGTCCGTCGTGGGCCTGGTCGATGAACCACAGCCGCTGCTGCGCCGACGAGAGGGGAACCTGCGCGGGCCGCGGCCGTGCGGTCAGCGCGGGACGGGCCAGCGCCGCATGGTCGAGCACTGCGGCCAGTCCCGCCGCGGTGGGGTTCTCGAAGACGTCGCGCACGGTGAGGTCGACGTCGAACAGGGTTCGCGCCCTGCTGGCGACCCTGGCGGCGAGCAGCGAGTGCCCGCCCAGCGCGAAGAAGTCCTCGTCGGCGCCGACGCTCGGCGTGCCGAGCAACTCGGCGAAGACCGCGCACAGCACCTCCTCCTGAACGGTCTGCGCGGCGCGGCCGGCGGCGCGGGCGGAACGCGGCGCCGGCGACGGCAGGGCTCGACGATCCACCTTGCCGTTCGCCGTGACCGGTATCGAGTCCAGGACGACGAACGCCGACGGAACCAGGTAGCCGGGCAGGATCTCGGCCAGCGACCTGCGCAACTCCTCTTCGCCGAGCTGAGCGGGCGGCGCCGGCACCACGTAGGCGACCAGTGTCCTGTCACCGTCCCCGTGCGCCACCACGGCGGCCTGGCCGACGCCGGGCAGCCCGGTCAGCGCATGCTCGATCTCGCCGGTCTCCACCCGGTGTCCGCGGATCTTCACCTGGCCGTCCGCGCGGCCCTGGAAGTCCAGCACGCCGTCGGCGCGCCACCTCGCGAGGTCGCCGGTGCGATACATGCGGCTGCCCGGCGGGCCGAACGGGTCCGCGACGAAGCGCGCGGCGGTGAGGTCGGGGCTGTTGAGGTACCCGAGGCCTACGCCGGTGCCCGCGATGAACAACTCGCCGATCACGCCTTCAGGCACCGGCCGCAGCTCGTCGTTCAGCACATGGCAACGCGTGTTGTCGAGCGGTGCGCCGATGGGGAGAGGCTCCGCGGTCTGCCTCACGTCCCGCACGCGGTATGACGTCGCGAACGTGGTCGTCTCAGTCGGACCGTATCCGTTCACGACGACGACTCCCGGGCAGTGTTCGAGCACTGCGGCGACCGCGCGGGGGGAGACGACGTCGCCTCCGGTCCAGACCTCCCGCAGCCCGGCGAACGCCCGGGGCCGCTCCTCGGCGATCACCCGGAACAGGCCCTCGGTCAGGAACGCGCTCGTCACGGACTCCTCGCGGACGATGCGTTCGAGCGCTGCGACGTCGAGCCGGCCGGGCGGGGCGAGCACGACCCGGCCGCCGGACAGCAGCGGCACCCAGATCTCGAACGTCGCCGCGTCGAAGGTGTGCGGCGAATGGTGCAGCACCCGCTCGATCGCGGTCCAGCCTCGGTCCAGCGCCAGCTCTGCCACCTGCCGGTGGGTGATCGCCACGCCCTTCGGCTCACCGGTCGAGCCTGAGGTGTACATCACGTACGCCAGCGCGCCGGCGCAGATATCAATGCCCGGAGACCGTGTCGGCAGTCCGGCCGCGTCGAAGCCGAGCACCACCATGTCGTCGAACGCTGACACCTGGTCGGAAAGCAGCAGCCGGACACCCGCGTCGCGCAGCTCAGAGCGCTGCCTGGCGACCGGATCGCCGGTCGACAGCGGCAGGTAGGCCGCGCCCGCCTTGACGATCGCCAGGAACGCGACGAGGATCCCTGGCCCGCGCTCCCCCAGCACGCCGATCACGTCGCCGACTCCGGCGCCCGCCGCGATCAACCGGTGAGCGAGCTGATTCGTCTGTGCGTCGAGCTGCGCGTAGGTGAGCCGCACGTCGGGCGGCGCGACCACCGCGATGTCGTCCGGAGTCCGGGCGACCTGTGCCTCGAACAGCGTTCCGAGGGACTCGTCGGCGGCCGGTCGGGCGGCGGCCCGCCACCTCGCCTCGCTGCGCGCCACCTCGTCCGCATCGATCAGCGGGAGTCGCGAGACCGGTTCATCAGGGTTCTGTAGCGCCTGTTCGAGCAGGCGGACGAACCGGCCGGCCAGCCCGGCGGCGGTGGACCGGTGGAAGAGGCTGGAGCGGAAGGCCAGCGTGCCGAGCAGCCTGCCGTCCACCAGCTGGGTGCTCAGTTCCAGGTCGAACCGGGTGGTCTCGGGCGTCAGCGGCACCGCGCGGATTCCGGCTCCGCCGAGTGCGGCGGACTCCCCGTTGTGCACGACGACGACGTCGAAGATCGCGTTGTGGCCCGGCTCCCGGTCCGGCTGGACCGCCGCGACCACCTGCTCGAACGGCGCCTTCTGATGCTCGTGCGCCTCCTTGACCTTGCGGTTCGCCACCAGGAGCAGCTCGCGGAACGACATCGAGGGGGTGATGCGGGCGCGCAGCACCACCGTGTTCACGAAGAATCCGACGACGTCGGCGAACCGGCGGTTGTCCCGGCCGGCCAGCACCGCCCCGATGGTGACGTCCTGCTGCCCGCATTGGACGGACAGCAGCGCCTGGAACACCGCCGCCACGGCGCTGGTCAGGGTGCAGCGATGGCGCAGGGCGAACGAGCCCAGCGCCGCCGTGAGCTCGTCGGTCAGCTCGAAGTCGACGTGGCCGCCGGCGAAGCCGGGATCGGCCGGCCTCGGGCGGTCCGTCGGCAGCCGCAGCGGTTCGAACCCGTCGAGTTCCCGGCGCCAGTAGTCGAGGTGCTCCGCGACGGACTCGTCGCTCGTGGCGGTGCGCTGCCACGCGACGAAGTCCTCGTATGTCGCGTCGAGCGGCGCGAGCTTCACCGACCGGTACAGGGCGGCGAGGTCCTCGGCCAGGATCTGGATCGACCGGCCGTCGATGACGACGTGGTGGATCACCAGCGCCAGCACGGCCGATCCGTCGCAGCACTCACATATCAGTGCACGCACCGGTGGCGCCGCCGCGAGGTCGAACGGCTCGGCCGCCAGCTGCGCCACGCCCGCCCGCCAGTCCTCCGCGCCGGGCCCGGCGATCCCGCGCGCCACCGGGATGCGGAAGTCCGGCAGCGGCGTGGCGGCCGGCGTGCCGGACCCGTCCGCGCGGAACACCCAGCTCAGCACAGGATGGCGCTCGACGAGCGCGCCGAGCGCCCGCTCGAGCACGTCGGAGTCGACGCCCTCGTCGAACCGCAGCGCGATCGGGATGTTGTACGCGGTGCTGGTCCGGTCGAGCTGCTGCAGCAGCCACAGCCGCTCCTGCCCGAATGACAGCCGCACCGGTTCGTCCTTCATCGGGCGCTCACCGGGCGCATGTCGGTCCAGTTCTCCCGCACGTAGCCGAGAGCGTCGGCCTTCGCCGCCGGTCCGTAGACGACGGCCCACCCCTCGGGCACGGCGACCGGCACCGGCCACAGACTGTGCTGCTGTTCGTCGTTGACGAGCACCACGAACTGGACGTCAGGGTCGTCGAGCAGCGAGGACATCGCGGTCTCCCCCTGCGGCGCGGGCCGCCGGCATCGCGGATTCGATCAGGACTTGTTCGTCGACTTTTCCGTTGCGGGTGACCGGGATCTCGTCGACCACGGCCCACAGGGTCGGCAGCGCGTAACTCGGCAGCAGCTGCGCCAGGAACGTGCGCAGCGACAGCGGATCCGCATCGGCGCCGGGGTGCACGGCGACGGCCGCCACCAGCTGGGTGTCCCGGTTCTGCTGCCGGGCGACGACGATCACTGCGTCGCGGACGCCGGGATGGCGGGCGAGGGCGGCGCTGATCTCCCCGGGCTCGATGCGGTGCCCGTTGAGTTTGATCTGCCGGTCCGCGCGGCCCAGGAAGACCAGGTTGCCGGCCGGGTCGAGCCGGACCAGGTCGCCGGTGCGGTACAAGCGTTCGTCGACGTCAGGGGAGAAGCGGCCGAATCGGCTGCGCGTCTCGGCCTCGTCGCCGAGATAGCCGTCGGCCAGGCCCGATCCGGCCGCGTAGAGCTCGCCGACTGCGCCGGGCGGGACGAGGCGGGCGTTGCGGTCCAGGACGAAGACCCCGGTGCCGGCGATCGGCCGGCCGATCGGGAGCGGCCCGTCGATCTCAGCGCTCTGCCGCACGGTGTGCGTGGTCGTGAACGTGGTGTTCTCGGTGGGCCCGTACCCGTTCGTGATCACCAGCCCGGGGTGCAGCTCGAGCATGCGCGCCGCGATCTCGTGCGGCACGACCTCTCCCCCGCTGACGAGCCAGCGCAGTCCGGCCAGCGCCTGCGGCCGGGACTGCGCGATGAGCCGGAACAGGCTGGCCGTCAGCCACGCGACGGTGATCCTGCGCTGCTCGAAGAACGCGACGACCCTGCTGACCGACGGCCGCTGCGCGGAGAAGACCTCCAGCGTCGCGCCGTTGAGCAGGGTCACCCAGATCTCGTACGTCGACGCGTCGAACGCCAGCGGCGCCATCCGCAGAACGCGGTCGCCGGGAAGCATCTGGAGCTCGGTCGTGAGCGCGAGCCGCGTGACCGCCCGGTGCGGGACGACGACGCCTTTCGGTTCACCGGTGGATCCGGAGGTGAACGCGATGTACGCGGTCCGGCGCGGATCGCTCGTCCCCTGCGCCCGGATCAGTCGCCCGGGTTCTGCCGGGGCGTGCTCTGCGGGGCGCCAGGCGTCGACGCGGGTCAGCTCGCGCAGGCCGGGATGGTCGGCCGTGACGGCGTCGACCACGGCGGCCGCGGGGGCCAGCCTGCCGATGATTCCCAGTATCCTGGCTTCCGGTGCGTCGTCGTCGAATCCCGCATAGGCGGCACCGAGACGGATGACCGCGATCAGCGCCACCACTTCGCCGACGGATCTCCGGGTCGCGATGAGCACCGTGTCACCGGGCCGGACCCCGGCGCGCCACAACGTGTCAGCGTACTGATCGGCAAAGTGCGCGAGCTGCCCGTAGGTCATCTCGACGCCGGCGTCCCGCAGCGCGACCTGCTGTGGGCGGCTGCGCACCTGCTCGAGGAACAGAGTGTCGATGTCGACCACCGGCACGTCGGCGCCGACCAGCGCGTCAAGGATCTGCCGGCGTTCCGGCGCGATGCAGCGCACGTTCGCGAGGGAGCCGTCGAGGGAGGCCAGTTCGTTCACCGCAGTGGCGGCATCGGCAGCGAATCCGTACAGGGCATCAGGTACCTGCGTAATGAAACGGACCTCTCCGGACCGCAGATCGGCGTGGTCGGACGTGATGACGAGGTCTGCGGGCTCGTCGTCGGCGGCTCGGGTCGCGAGAGTCGTGTGCACCATCCGCAGGAGGTCGCCGATGAGCACGTGGTCGTCGATCCGGAGCCTGACCACCCGCCCGCCGGCTTCGATCGCGACGTCGCTCGCCGCGGTCCACCGGCACATGGTCACCGCGAACGCCGCGACCACGAGCGCCGCAGGGTCCTGATCGCCGGACCCTGCGCCGAGTTCGGCGGTCAGATCGTACGGAACGGCAACCGCGTCAGCCATCGATCTCGGCTCCGTCGGCACGCCGGCGCTCGAGGCGCACGTGGAGGTGATCGGGCCGGCGGAAGATGTGGCCCCGCTCGCGCAGCCGCCAGAAGCCCGGCCGGATGCCGTCCAGCGAGCCGCTGCGCCGGACGCCGCCGAACCGCAGCGACATCCGCTCGAACAGCGTGTCGAACTCGGCCAGCGCCAGCTGGATGCCCAGGCAGGTGTGCGGGCCGGAGGAGAAGGCCAGCATCTTCTGGTCCGGCCGGCCCGGCCGCCACGCGTCCGGGTCCGAGAACGCGTCCTCGTCGCGGCTGGCGCTGCCCAGGGACAGGAGCAGCGCGGACCGGCGCGGGATGTCGACGCCGTGAATCTCCATATCAGTTGACGCATATCTGAGGATGGTGTGGCTCGGCGGCTCCCACCGAAGCGTCTCACGGACCACCTGATCGCGATATTCGAGGTCTGCCAGCGCCGACAGCTCGACGTTGTGGACCAGCACGGCGTACATGATCTTGCCGATGGTGGCGACGCTCGTCTCGGTCCCGGCCAGCAGGAACAGGGTGGCCGATCCCAGCAGGGACTCGTCGACCGGCTCCCCGGGCGGGAAGACGAGGTCGAGGAACGGCATCCGGCCGCCCTCCCGGCGGCGCGCGAGCGCGTCCCGGAGGTAGTCGACCAGCTCCGCCTTGGCCGCGACCGCCGCGTCCAGCGCCGTCGCCGGGAACTCGATCGCGCCGGCCAGCGGCAGGACCCGGGGGCGCAGCCAGGCCGCGTCCTGCGGGGGCACGCCGAACAGGCGGGTGACCATCGCATAGGGCACCGCGACCGCGACCCGTTCCATGAACTCGACCTCGACGTCGTCCGCGGCTCCCATCTCGTCCGCGATCGAGTCGAGGACCTGGTCCACCGCGGGAACGAGGATCTCGGTGCGCAGCCGCTTCACCGCGGCGCCCACGAACAGCGGCATGAAGATCTTGCGCAGCTCGCGGTGGCGCGCCCCGTCGGCGTCCAGCAGCGTCGGTCCGAACAGCCGGCGGCTGCTGCGCATCGGGAACCCGCTGACGACCCGCCGGTCCGCCAGCAGGGCGAGGACGTCTTCGAGCCTCGTGACCAGAAACGCCTTGAACGCCTCCGACCAGTACACCGGGTCCCCCCGGCGCAGCTCCTTGTAGATCGGCCAGGGATCGGCGAGGAATTCGTCGGAACTGAAGTCCAGTCTGGTGCTCGCGGTGCTCATCGTGTTGCCTCCATCGCCGGTGGTTTCAGCTCAGCGCGGCTCGCCGCTTCAGCTGGCGGTCGGCCTCTTGCGAGGTGAGCCTCATGGACTGCGCCGTGCCGTCGAAGCCGCCGAGGACGGCGGGCACGACCTCACGGGCGATCGCCGTCAGTTGGTCGAGGGCCGCCGCGCGCGGCAGCCACCCGGGAACGAAGAAGTTCAGCGAGACCGGGTCGCCCAGCAGGTCCACGAGGTCGCGGACCTTCGCGGCGCACGTCGCGGCGTCTCCGACGATGAACGCACCCTTGTCGACAAGGCTTTCCAGAGTCCTGCGGTGAGCCGCCGGGGAGTCCGGGATCGGCATGCCCAGGATGTTGCGGTACAGGTCGCGCCGCTGCGCGGACCAGCCCGGCATGAGCTCGTCGACGCCTGCGGCCGCGGAGTCGCAGAGGTGGACGAAGACGTTGCACCGGATCCGGGCCGCACCCCCGGACTTCTGCCGGTACCTCTCGACGCGCTCGATCAGCGAGCCGACCGGGTCCGCGTCCATGCCGGGTCGTATCGCGCCCCAGGGCGGCACCACGTGGACGGTCGGAGTCGTCTCGGTCTGCGTCAGCAGCTCGATCGCCTCGTCGCTGAGCGAAGACGCGATGACGGTCTCGACCGAGCCTTTCAGTGGCCGTAGTTGCATGACGGCCTTGTGCACCGTGAACCACGGTGTCGCGGCGTCGACGACCTGCCCGTCGATCAGCGCCTGCACGACCTCCAGCGCCGCCCGGAAGTGCGCGCGGATCGACTCCGGATCGACGCCGATCATCTCCATGTCGTGGACGTACGTCCCGGTCCCGCAGCCGAGGATCACCCGGCCCGCCGTCAGGTGGTCCAGCAGCAGGATCCGCTCGGCGGTGTGAACAGGGTGATGATACGGAAGCGGAATCACGCCGGTCGCGAACCGGATCCGGCGGGTCTCCCGGGCCAGCGCCGCGATGAGCAGCTCGGGGGAGCTCAGCGTGCTCCATCCGCTGGAGTGGTGCTCGCCCAGCCAGACCTCGTCGAAGCCCAGGTCGTCGAGTTGGCAGCACAGTTCGATGTCCTGCATCAGCGCTGCGTGGGGACTGGTCTTCGGGTCGTGCAGCGGCGGCAGGAAACTACCGAACATCCTTGCGTGCATGATCACAAGCCCTTACGACTCGTCCACGCCCCCTAGGCCGACGCGCCCTGCGCCACCAGGAGGTCCAAGAAGTTGTCGACGCTGGTCAGCGACCCGTCCTCCAGGTCGATGACGACGTCGAACGTGGTCTCGATCTTCTCCACCAGCGCGAGGTACTCGATCGAGCTCATCCCGGTGTCGGTGAACTCCGCGTTCGCGGCGATGCGGTCGCCGTCCAGTGAGCCGTCGGTGACCTCGGACAGCAGGGCGAAGAGCCTCTGAGACAGCGCTTCGCGTTCAATCCCCGAATTCATGTCGTCCCCATCTGTGTTCCGTTGAAGCGCCATTCGACACGCCAAAGGGGAGCCCCTGAAATTTCCCCGTTAACATAACCCGTCATACCACTGAGCCCGTGGCACTGGACGATCGGTCGGATGATCCAGCAATAGCAGAGAACTGTGACCAGGTTAACCCGCCGGGCGCCGTCCGGTCAACACACTTCGGCCCATTCGAATGCTGTCGCCCGCCGCAGAGATCCCGCCTCCAGAAGCTCCCGTCGCTTCCTCAATAACAGTCTACAGTTATAAGTCTATTGTTTCACAAGCCGCCCGACTGTCGCTTCCATGGCACTTTTATGCCTCTCACCATGCCTTTTGTGAGCACGGCTGTTGTCGTGGTCGACCTAGACCCTCCAAAACAGGCGGCACGGTTCCAGCGAGATGCAATTGCATGACGAAGCATTGATTTACCAAGATTCATTGCTCTAGTAGCATGAGAGCGTGCCTTATCAGCGATCCCTGTCACACTCGTTGATCACGATGACACCCGGATCCGGCACGATTCCGAACCCTTCTCAAGCACTCGCCTATCGGCATACGAACTGAGGCATAAACTCTATGATTCTTATCTCCAGTAGTGCGAGCACCTTGATAATTCGGTGGTACAACGCCTCAGCCGCTCAGCCGCTCGGCCGCCCACGGCCCGGGAGTCCCAACGGTCGGCGGCCTGGGGGCGCGCAGCGGTCCGCAGGTGAGCCGCCTCCCACTTCGCGAACCGCCGCGCCGTCCATAGGATGGATCTCGTCGGCGCTCCGGCTCGGATGTACCGGCTACGCCGGCACGAGGGGAGCGCTATGACGACGCAGGCCGGCAGCCCGGCGCGGACCGTCATCCTGACGGTGGACGACGACCCGGGGGTCTCCCGCGCCGTCGCCCGCGACCTGCGGCGCCGCTACGGCGAGTCGTACCGGATCGTGCGCGCGGAGTCCGGGGCGACGGCCCTCGGCGCGCTGCGCGAGCTGAAGCTGCGCGGCGACCAGGTGGCGGCGATCCTGGCCGACTACCGGATGCCGCAGATGAACGGGATCGAGTTCCTCGAGCAGGCGCTGGACGTGCACCCGGAGGCGCGGCGGGTGCTGCTGACCGCCTACGCGGACACCGACGCCGCGATCGAGGCGATCAACGTGATCGACCTCGACTACTACCTGCTCAAGCCCTGGGATCCGCCCGAGGAGAAGCTGTACCCCGTCCTGGACGACCTGCTGGAGTCGTGGCGGGCCGCCGGGTTCCGGCCGGTGCCCACCACCAAGGTCGTCGGACACCGCTGGTCGGCGCGCTCCTCGGCGGTGCGGGAGTTCCTGGCCCGCAACCAGGTGCCGTACCGGTGGTATTCGTCCGACGAGCCGGAGGGCGGGCGGCTGCTGGCCGCGGCCGGGCAGGACGGGCTCAGGCTCCCGCTGGTGATCACCCCGGACGGCACGCCGCTCGTCGAGCCCGCGGACTCCGAGCTGGCCGCGCACGTCGGGCTGGCCACGACCCCGGCCGCGCAGTTCTACGACCTGATCGTCATCGGCGGCGGCCCGGCCGGGCTCGGCGCCGCCGTGTACGGGGCGTCCGAGGGGCTGCGGACCGTGCTCGTCGAGCGCTCGGCCACCGGCGGGCAGGCGGGGCAGAGCTCGCGGATCGAGAACTACCTCGGCTTCCCGGACGGCGTGTCCGGGGCGCAGCTCACCGACCGGGCCCGCCGGCAGGCGGCCAAGTTCGGCGCGGAGATCCTGGCCGCGCGCGAGGTCACCGGCCTGGAGGTGGACGGGGCCTCGCGCACCGTCCGCTTCTCGGACGGGTCCGCGATCGCCGCCCAGTGCGTGATCCTGGCGACCGGGGTCTCCTACCGGCAGCTCGACGCACCGGGCATGCGGGAGCTGACCGGGTGCGGCGTGTTCTACGGCTCGGCGCTGACCGAGGCGGAGTCGTGCCAGGGGCAGGACATCTACATCGTCGGCGGCGCGAACTCCGCGGGGCAGGCCGCGATGTACCTGTCCCGCCGGGCCAAGTCCGTCACCCTGGTGATCCGCGGCGCGTCCCTGCAGGACTCGATGTCGTACTACCTCATCCAGCAGATCGAGCAGGCGCCCAACATCGCCGTGCGCACGAGCACGGTGGTCGACGCGGCGCACGGCTCGGAGCACCTGGAGCAGCTGACGCTGCGGGACGCGGCGACCGGCCGCACCGAGCTGGTCGACGCCCAGTGGACGTTCGTGTTCATCGGCGCGGCCCCGCACACGGACTGGCTCGAGCGCACCGTGCTACGGGACTCCCGCGGATTCATCCTGGCCGGCCCCGACCTGAGCAGCGAGGGGCGCCCGCCGGCCGGCTGGGAGCTGGACCGGCCGCCGTACCACCTGGAGACCAGCGTGCCGGGGGTGTTCGTGGCCGGGGACGCGCGGGCCGAGTCGGCCAAGCGGGTCGCGTCCGCGGTCGGCGAGGGGGCCATGGCCGTCATGCTCGTGCACCGGTACCTGGAGCAGTCGTGAACGGGCAGCCGGCGACGTGCGACGAGGCCGAGCTCGGCCGCCTCTTCCTGTTCGAGAAGCTCGACGCGCAGCAGCTGGCGCGGCTGTGCCGCGAGGGGCGCACGGAAGAGTTCGAACCCGGGACCGTCTACACCGAGGGCCAACCCGCCACCTGCTTCTACGTGCTGCTGGAGGGCGCGGTCGTGTTGCTGCGCCGGGTCGGCACGGACGACGTGGAGACCACCCGCAGCTCCAACCCGGGGGTCTACTCGGGGGCCTTCATGGCCTACCTCGGCGACCGGATGCCGCAGCTGTACAACAACACCATGAGGGTCACCGAGCCGTCGCGCTTCTTCGTCCTGCCCGCGGAGACCTTCGCCCAGGTCATGCACGACTGGTTCCCCATGGCCGTGCACCTGTTGGAAGGGCTCTTCTTCGGCAACAAGAACACCCAGGAGGCCATCGGCCAGCGCGAACGGCTGCTCGCCCTCGGGTCGCTGTCCGCCGGCCTGACGCACGAGCTCAACAACCCCGCGGCGGCCGCCGTGCGCGCCACCTCCGACCTGCGCGAGCGGGTCGCCGGAATGCGCGGCAAGCTGCGCGCCATCGCCTCGGGCGCGTATCGGCGCGAAATGCTCGAGACCCTGATCGAGATCCAGGAGCGCACCGCGGAACAGGTCTCGAAGGCGGCGCCGCTGGGCCCGCTGGAGGCCGCCGACCGCGAGGACGCGCTCACGGACTGGCTCGACGAGCACGGCGTGAGCGGCGGATGGCAGCTCGCGCCAGCGTTCGTCCAGGCCGGGCTCGACGTGCCCTGGCTGGAGCAGGTCGCCGCCGCGGTCGACGAGTCGGTGCTCGAAGGCGCGGTCCGGTGGCTGAACTACACCGTCGAGACCGAGCTGCTGATGAACGAGATCACCGACTCGACCACCCGCGTCTCCAACCTCGTCGGCGCGGCCAAGCAGTACTCCCAGCTCGACCGCGCGCCGTATCAGGTCGCCGACGTCCACGACCTGCTCGACAGCACCCTGGTGATGCTCGCCGGAAAGCTGGGCGCCGGGATCGCGGTCGTCAAGGACTACGACCGCTCACTGCCGAAGATCCCCTGCTACCCCGGCGAGCTGAACCAGGTCTGGACGAACCTGATCGACAACGCCGCCGCGGCGATGAACGGCGCCGGCGCCACAGGCACGCTGACCGTGCGCACCGCGCGGGACCGCGACCGCCTCCTGATCGAGTTCCGCGACACGGGCCCCGGCGTGCCGCCCGGGATCCGCGACCGCATCTTCGACCCCTTCTTCACCACGAAGCCGGTCGGCGAGGGCACCGGCCTCGGCCTGGACATATCCTGGCGTATCGTCGTGAACAAGCACGGCGGCGACCTGCGGGTCGAGTCGGTGCCCGGCGACACCCGCTTCCAGGTCCGCCTGCCGATCACCGCCGCCGGACCGAACCCCGCCCCCGAGCTCGATCCACAGCCCGCTCCTCAGCCCGACCCGCAGGAGGCGCCATGACCACACCGGCCGGAATCGATCCCGCCGTCCCGCCGAGCGGCCCGGGCTGCGCCGAGTGCGAGGCCGACGGCGGATGGTGGTTCCACCTGCGCCGCTGCGCCCAGTGCGGCCACGTCGGCTGCTGCGACGACTCGCCCTCCAAGCACGCCACCGCGCACGCGAAGGCGACCGGGCATCCGGTGATCCAGAGCTTCGAGCCGGGCGAGGAGTGGTTCTGGAACTACGACACGTCCGAGCTGTACGAGTCCGGGCCGGCGCTCGCCGACCCGACCAGCCACCCCGCCGACCAGAGCGCCCCCGGACCGGCCGACCGCGTCCCCGCGGACTGGATGGAGCGCCTGCGCCAAGGGGCGTGAGCCCGTCCGGCCCCGCCTGCGTCACCCGTTCGGCCCCGCGCGACGGCGCGATCGCGACGTTCCGATTTCCGCCAAGCGGAGCGCTGCGCATGGCTTCGGGCCGACACAGGGGGTGAAGGTGAGGACATGTCCCTGTTCTCTTCGGTCGACGACGCCCGTGACAGGCTCGCCGGCACCGGCTACCTCGTGGACACCGAGCTGGCCACGGTCGTCTTCCTCGGCGACGCGATGGGCAAGCCGATCCTCCTCGAAGGGCCGGCCGGCACCGGCAAGACGGGGCTGGCGAAGGCCGTCGCGCAGGCCACGGGCGCGACCCTGATCAGGCTGCAGTGCTACGAAGGCCTCGACGAGGCGAGAGCGCTCTACGAGTGGAACTACCGCAAGCAGCTGCTGCGCATCCAGACGGCCCAGGCGGCGACCGACGGCGGCAGCTCCTGGGACGACGTCCACGACGACATCTTCGGCGAGGAGTTCCTGCTCGAGCGCCCGCTCCTGGCCGCGATCCGGCACGAGGGCCCGGCGGTGCTGCTCATCGACGAGACCGACAAGGCCGACGTCGAGGTCGAGGGCCTGTTCCTCGAACTGCTCAGCGACTTCCAGGTGACCATCCCGGAGCTCGGCACCATCGCGGCGACGCAACGGCCTCTGGTCGTGCTCACCTCGAACTCCACCCGCGAACTGTCGGAAGCGCTCAAACGCCGCTGCCTCCACGCACAGGTCGAATACCCTGACGCGGCGCGCGAGCGAGCGATCGTGCGCGCCCGCGTCCCCTCGGCGACCGAGCGGCTCGCGGAGCAGATCGTCAAGGCGGTGCGCGCGATGCGGGCGCTCGACCTGCGAAAGCCGCCGAGCGTGGCGGAGGCCATCGACTGGGCGCAGGCGGTGGCCGCACTGGGCCACCACGAGCTCACCGACGCCGTGGCGGGGCAGACGCTCGGCGTCGTGCTCAAGAACGACCCGGACAAGGCGAAGGTGCGCGAGCAGCTGCGCCTGCCCGCCTCCTCGGCGGCGTGAGCACGACAGGGCTCGGACGAGCCCGCGCGGACCTCGGCGACATCGCGCCGGTTCTGCTGATCGCGCTCGTGGCGCGGTTGCGCGAGGGCGGCGTGCCGGTCTCGACGAGTGAGCTCCTTGATGCCCACGAGGCATTGGCGCACACGGACCTGACAAGCCGGTCGCAGGTCCGCAGCGCCCTGCGCGCAACGCTCGTCAAGGACGTCAGCCACGACGTGCTCTTCCGGCGCTCCTTCGACGCGGTCCTCCCCCGAGCCCGTAGGCAGCCGCCGCCTTCGGACCCCGGCAGCGAGGCCGCCATTGGCCCGGCCACCGAGGATGAGCTCCTTGACTCCGTTATCCGTGCCCTGCGTGAGGGCGAGGAGGCGAACATCGAGCAGGCGCTCGAACACGTCATCGACACCTTCGGCGGCGCCGCCGACGACGGCCGCTCGGCCGGCCACCACGCCCAGCGGACCCTGCGCAGGATGAACCTGCCCGACCTCTACCGGCGCTACCTGGACGGCACGCTGGATGAGCCCGGCTTCGACAGGTCCGTGACCGCCACCGAGGCCCGCGCCGTCATGGAGCAGCTGGGACGCCGACTCGAGGACCAGTTCGCCGGCCGCCTGCGCGAGGGCGACGGCGTGGCGCTCCAGCAGCTCGAGGACGTCCAGGACCGGCCGCTGCTGCGCGCCGGCGCGGACGGGCTCGTCGCGATGCGGATGGCGATGCGGCCCCTGGCCCGCCGGCTCGCGGCCAGGCTCGGCGCCCTGCGCCGGCGCGGCGGCTCGGGCCTCGACATGCGCCGCACGATCCGGGCCTCCATGGGCAGCGGCGGCGTGCCGGTCGAGCCGGTCCTGCGGCGCCGCCGCCCGACCAGGCCGGACCTGGTCGTGCTCTGCGACGTGTCGGGTTCGACGGCGCAGTTCGCCCCCTTCACGCTGACGCTCCTGCACGCGGTGCACCAGGAGTTCCGCCGGGTGCGGTCGTTCGCGTTCGTCGACGGCATCGTCGAGATCACCGAGATCCTCGAGCGCAGCCCCGGCGTGCTCGACCCGCGCCACCTGCTCGCGAAGCGCGGGCTGGTGGCCAAGGACGGGCGCAGCGACTACGCCCGCGCCCTGACGACGTTCCTGGCGACCTGGAGCGACGCCGTCACCGCCAAGACCACCGTCATCATCGCCGGCGACGCGCGCTCGCACGACCGCGAGCCGGCGACCTCGGTCATCGCCGAGCTCGACCACCGGGCCCGGCGGCTCTACTGGCTCAACCCCGAGCCGCGCCGGGAGTGGGACACGACAGACTCGCGGGCGAGCGAGTACGAGGCGCACTGCACCGCCGCCTTCGAGGTCTCCACGATCCGGCAGCTCACCGCGGCGGTCACCCAGATCGTCTGACCGGGCGCCGAGTAGGGTCGGGGACTGATTTGGAGTCATCTATGTACCTACATCCCAGGACTTGGGGCAGTCCCATGCATGGCTCCTCCTCAGCCCCCGCCGCCTCGAACCGTGCGTGCGGTTCTCCCGCACACGGCTCACCGACGCC
>DASYAE010000129.1:0-51623 GCA_036501535.1 Actinocrinis sp.
GAGAGGGGTGGAGCCAGCCAACACGAGGAAGAGCACGGCCAAGCCGTGGGAGATCGAGGACGGACTGTGGGCGCGCATCGAGCCGCTGCTGCCCGTGGTCGAGCGCAACTACCGACACCCAGGCCGTAAGCGCCTGGACAACCGCAGGGTGCTGTGCGGGATCCTGTTCGTGCTCTACACCGGGATCCGCTGGGAGTTCCTGCCCCAGGAACTGGGCTTCGGCTCCGCGATGACCTGCTGGCGGCGGCTGCGCGACGGGAACGACGCCGGGGTCTGGCAGCGCCTGCACGAACCGCTGCCGGCCGAGTTGCGGGCCGCGGACCTGCTGGACCTCTCCCGCGCCTCGCTCGACTCCAGTCACCTTCGGGCGATGAAGGGCGGGCCCAAGACCGGCCCGTCCCCGGTGGAGCGCGGCAAACCCGGCAGCAAGCACCACGCCATCGTCGAGGCCCACGGCATCGCGCTGGCCGCCACGCTGACCGGCGGCAACCGCAACGATGTCACCCAACTGATCCCGCTGATCCAGGCCGTCCCCCCGCTGCGCGGCAAGCGCGGGCGCCCGCGCCGGCGCCCCGGCGTGGTGTACGCCGACCGCGGCTACGACCACGACAAGTACCGCCGCCTGCTCCGCGAGGTAGGCATCCGGCCCGAGATCGCCCGGCGCGGCGTCGAACACGGCTCCGGCCCGGGCGTACACCGCTCGGTGGTGGAAGGAGCGCTCGCGCTGCTGCACTGGTTCCGCCGCCTGCGCATCCGCTGGGAGATCCGCGACGACATCCACGAAGCCTTCCTCACCCTCGGCTGCGCCATCATCTGCTGGCGACGACTGCGCAACTCATTCTGTTAGGAGTCCTAAGTGGGATTGAAGACGTCGATGCCGGTGAGCTTTTCGTCCTGCCAGGCGCTGACCGTGACCGGGCCGTTGACGACGGTGAAGACGATGGCCGCGATGTTGCCGTCGTCGGCGCGGGCGATGCCGAACAGGCGGGCGTCGGCGACCGGGGTGACTATGACGATTGCACCCGTCGTACAGGAACGGCTGGTGCGCAGGTAGACCGGTTCGGGGTGCTCTTCATGGGGCGGCTGGGTGGCGGGGAGTTGTGAATGCTTCGGGGGCGGTCCTGGATGTGCCACTGCTTCGGGGGCGGGCAATGAGGACACTCTGGGCGCCGCCTCACCGCTGTCCAGGACGGTTCCGCAGATGACCACGCTCGGACCCGGATTGTTGACACAGCTACAACAGGCAGTCATCAGCAGGGTGATGGTGGTCGACACGCCCACAGCCAGGGGATGATGCCGGCGCAACGTGCGTCGGCGCGGACGGTTGTCGCCGTCCGCGCCGACGCGCCGTCGTTCGGTCATCAGCAGCCGACCGGATCGGTGGGTCCGTAGTTGAGCCAGCTCAGATCGAACGCCGTGCTGCTGTTGAACGCGTCGGTCTGGTCGAGCTGCAGGCCGGCGCAGTCGTAGATGTCCCATGGCGTCGCATCGACAGCGGAGGAGTTCGCGTCGTCGGTCGTGACATCCGACCAGTCCGGACCGCTCGCGGCGGCTGCGTTGGTGATGCCCTCGACTCCGTAGTCGTCCAGGCTCGGCCAGATCGCATCGCCCAGCCCGTTGTGCTCCGAAGTGCGTTCCAGGATCCATTCAACCTGGGAGCCTGAGCCGACCGGGCTCCCGGACACGTCCTGGTACGCGTAGACGCCCTGCCCGGTCGTGAAGTCGTCGAGTTGGAAGAAGGCCTGCGTCGCGGCGGGGTTGTACTCGACGATCGCCGCGACGTTGTCACGAGGGTTCGCGGTGAGGTTCGTGATCTCTTCCTGGCTTTCCTGGGGGAACAGCTCGAGCCAGAAATAGTAGTCGGTCGTGTGGGCCACGCATTCGAGCACGCAGATGCCGTCCTGCTCGGTGCCGGCCTGGACCAGGGTGTCGTCGTCCGAGTCGCCGGTCCCGATGCCGGGCCAGACCGAGGAGACGACGGTCAGATTGCTCGGTTCGTTGACGAGCGGCACGTTCCACTCCATCTCGGCGCCGAGCCAGTTCTCGGTGAACTGCGGCGAGACATATCCGGACCAGTTGTCGGACTGGACGTCGGATGATGCCCCCGTGGCACGGGTGTGGGCCGGTATCGGCTGGCCGTTGTGTCCTTCAGCGCAGCTGAGAGATGTCTTGTAGTGGATGTTCGCCGCTGCGATCTTGTTGAGCAGCGCGGAGAAACCCTGCTGGTCCTGGCCGGCGTTCTGATCGACGAGGAGTTGGGCCGGGTGCTGAGCGAAGTAGGCCGGCGTCTGGGTGGGCACGAGCAGGTGCAGGCTCGCGGCGCAGTCGTGCGTCGCAGTGCTCGTCTGCCAGGGGGTTGAGCCGGTGCTGCCGCTTGAAGTGGCGCTGGACGGCCCGATCGAGCCGGCGAGCACCAGGCTCGCAAGCGTGGGTATCAGCAGCACGCGACGTAGCGAGTGGACGGGCGACACAAGAGGTCTCCGTTTCATGGTTCCGCGGGGTCTGTCGTGCGACGCGCTCAGGGCGCGGTTCAGAGAATGTCCGCGCGCGAATGACGAGGACAAAAGGTATAGGCACGGGAATTCAGGTCATGTAGAGTTCGAACTTGCTGTCCGGAGCAAGTGGTCTCACATACTCAGATGCGGTCGGGGCGTTCGAATGCTGCATCGGAAGGACAGATAGCCAGGGGAGCGGTTATGGCCCGGTGGGACGCCATCGAGGATGAGCAGTTCACCACGTTCGTTCGGACCTCGCGCGGGCAGCTACGGCGTAGTGCGTATCTGCTGTGCAACGACTGGCACGAGGCAGATGACCTGGTCCAGGTGGCGTTGATCGCAGTGCTGCGGCACTGGCGCCGCCTACGCACTTCGCGCAATGCCCTACCGTTCGCACGGCGGGTACTGGTCAACGCGTTTCTCATGGAGCGTCGGCGGGTTCGCCATCAGCGTGAGGAGTTGGTCGAGCAGATTCCGGAAGGCGACGCCGCCTCGGGGGTGCAGGTGGAGGATCGGCTCTTGCTCTTCGCGGCGCTTTCCCGGCTCGGGCCCCGTCAACGTGCGGTCATAGTGCTGCGCTTGTGGGAGGACCTGAGTGTGGCGCAGACGGCCCGCATTCTGGAGTGCAGCCCGGCAACGGTGACCAGTCAGGCCTCACGGGCATTGACCGCTCTGCGGGACACCTTCGGAGACTTCGGCCACTCGGACGGGTGATGGTCGGCAGTGGCACAGCGACCCGGCCCCACCCGTCGGTTGTCGGTACCCGTGATGATCAGAGGCGTCAACAGGGTCAGAGACGTCAACGTCGTCACGACAGGTGGGGCTGTGTAGGCGGCCGTCAGGACGAGCGGCGCAACCGGCGGCGCGCCGCGAAGAACCCCTCCGCGCAGTCCACGATGAGCGGGCTGGATTGATGGCATGTGCACGGCCACTGCCGCGGCGCGGCGTATCGCGCTCGAACTGCCTGAAGGAGGGGTGTAATTGCGCCGTTGAACACGCTGTTCGATTACAGTGCCAACGTGGGTGACGCAAACTTGGATCCTAAGGACATCGCGGCCGCTGTCGGGGCGCGCCGGGAGTTGGGGGCGGAGTACGACGATGTGATCGCTGCGTCCCTGGTCGACCATATGGAGAAGGAGATCTCCAACCGGCTCAACCAGCAGATCGCGCAGCGCAGCGGGCCGGCGCCGTACCAGAATCCGTATATGCCGCCGCCGAAGAGGCAGCGGGACTTCTCGCTGGGGCTGCCGGTCGTCTCGCTCGTCGCGGGTATTCCGATCACGGCCATCGCGGGGTCGCTCGGGCACCCCAACTCCGTGGCGGCGATCTTCATTTCCTGGTGCGGCATCGCGGCGGTCAACTTCGCGCACGCGTTCGGGCGGCGGCGGAACAATCCGAATAATCCGAACAACCCGAACGGTCCGCACCGGTGAGGCTGTAGGCGGGCCGTCCGCGGCCGGGCGGGCCCGGGGCGGATTCGGCACACAGATCCCGGCTGAACTAGATCCCTCCCGGTCACCGCCCGTATCCTGGCGTTCTACCGTCTGGACAGGAGGCCGATGGCGGAGAGCGAGCAGGGCGGCGGGTCGCGGATCGTGCCGCCGGCGTCGACCGACGCGGTGATCGTCGGTGGCGGTCACAACGGGCTCGTCGCGGCGGCGTATCTGGCCAGGTTCGGTATGCAGGTCACGCTGCTCGAACGGCTTGACCGGACCGGTGGGGCCGCGGTCAGCGAGCAGCCGTTTCCTGGTGTCGACGTGCGCCTTTCCCGCTATTCGTACCTTGTCTCGCTGCTGCCCTATGCGATCGTGCGCGATCTTGAACTCGATGTCGAGCTGCGGTCGCGGCCGGTGTCGTCCTTCACTCCGGTCGCGCGCAACGGCCGGCACGACGCGCTGCTGGTCGAGCGGCGGCCGGGGCCGCATACTCGTGATTCATTCCATCGGGTGACCGGTTCGGAGCAGGACTGGAATGCCTGGCGGGAGTTCTACGGGCGGATCGAGCGGGCCGCGCGGGCACTCGCGCCGACGCTGCTGGAACCGCTGGTGGGCAAGGGCGTCGCCATGAAGGCGGTGCGCGAGGCGTGCGGCGCGAAGTTCTGGGACGACTTCATGGAGCGGCCGCTCGGTGAGGTCGTCGAACGCACGTTCGGCAACGATCACGTGCGCGGCGTCGTGCTGACCGACGCGCTGATCGGGACGCAGAGCCATGCGCACGACCCGTCGCTGCGGCAGAACCGCTGCTTCCTCTACCACGTCATCGGGTCGGGCACCGGCGAGTGGCGGGTGCCGATCGGCGGCATGGGCGCGGTGACCGACTCGCTGTCCCGGGCCGCGGAGAAGGCCGGCGCGGTGCTCGTCACCGGGGCCACGGTGCAGCGGATCGAGTCCGACGGCCGGCGGGCCTCGGTCGTCTACCGCACCGGGGACGGCGAGCGGCGGATCGATGCCAAGTTCGTGCTTGCGAACACCGCGCCGACGGTGCTCGACGCGCTGCTCGGCCGAGCGCCGCGGCCGAAGCCGGAGGGCAACCAGCTCAAGGTCAACATGGTGCTCGCCCGGCTGCCGCGGCTGCGCAGCGGCGCTCCGCCCGAGACCGCGTTCGCCGGCACCTTTCACATCGACGAGGCCTACTCCACCCTGAGCGCGGCCTACGAGGCGTCAGAAGCGGGCCGGCTGCCCGACCCGCTGCCGACTGAGGTCTACTGCCACACCCTGACCGATCGCAGCATCCTGGGCCGCGACGCGCTCTCCCGTGGCCTGCACACGCTCACCCTGTTCGGGCTGCACACGCCGGCGCGGCTGTACGGCGCTCACGACCTCACGGAGGAGGCGGTCCGGGACGTCGCCGTGCAGAGGGCGCTGGAGGGATTGAACCGCTACCTCGCTGAGCCGATCGAGGACTGCCTGGCCCGCGACGCGCACGGCGATCCCTGCATCGAGGCACGCACGCCGCTGGACATCGAGCGCGAACTCGCCATGCCGGGTGGGCACATCTTCCACGGCGACCTGGACTGGCCCTGGGCGGCCGACTCGGACGAGGCCGGCCGCTGGGGCGTGGAGACCGACCTGCCGAACGTGCTGATCTGCGGCTCGGGCGCGCGGCGGGGCGGCGCGGTGAGCGGGATCCCGGGCCGGGCCGCGGCCTTCGCGCTGCTGCTGCGGCGCCGGCGCCGACGCGTGGCGGGTGCGCTCGAGTCCGGCGGTTGATCGTCCGGGATCCGAGGCAGTGCCGGCGGTGCCGAGCCGGCTCGTCTCATCCCGGCTGCGGCCGGTCAACCGGCCGCGACGACCAGTGCGGTCGCGATCGCGGCCATGCCCTCGCCGCGCCCGATCATGCCGAGTCCGTCCGTCGTCGCCGCGCTGATCCGCACCGGTGCGCCGAGCACCGCCGAGAGCGTCTTCTCCGCCTCCAGCCGGCGCGGGCCGATCTTGGGCCGGGCTCCGATGATCTGCACCGAGACGTTGCCGATCCGGTAACCGGCCGCGCGCACCCGCCGGCCCGCCTCTTCCAGCAGCGCCGCGCCCGAGGCGCCGCGCCACCGCGGCTGGTCATCCACCCCGAAGTTCGAGCCCAGGTCGCCGAGCCCGGCCGCGGAGAACAGCGCGTTGCACGCGGCGTGCGCGGCTACGTCGGCGTCCGAGTGGCCGGCCAGCCCGGTCTCCCCGGGCCATTCGAGACCGGCCAACCACATCGGGCGGCCTAGTTCGAAAGGGTGAATGTCCACCCCGATCCCGACCAGTGGCAGCGCGGGTTCCGCCGACGCGGACGACGGTTCAGATACGGCTCCGGCTCCGGCGTCAGACATCGGCGCTCTCCTCAACTACGTCGGCAGCCGCCACGGGGCGCCGTGCGGCGTACACCGCCTCGGCGATGATCAGGTCGAACGGGGTGGTCACCTTGAACGCCTCGGCATGGCCGGGCACCACGGCGACCGGCAGGCCGAGCCGCTCGACCAGCCCGGCGTCGTCCGTGGCCGCGGCCGCCTCGTCCGCCGGGGCGCCGGCCTTCTCGTGCGCCAGCGCCAGGACCGAGCGGCGGAAGCCCTGCGGGGTCTGCACCGCGCGCAGGCCGGACCGGTCGACGGTTCCGGTGACCAGCAGGCCGTCCCGGTCCACTGCCTTGATCGTGTCCGCCACGGGCAGAACCGGGATCACCGCGTCCGCGCCGCCGTCACCCGAACCGGTGACGGCATCGGCCACGGCGGCGATCACGCTCGGCGGCGTCAGGGCGCGGGCCGCGTCGTGCACCAGCACGACTTCGGTCTGCTCGGGGATCGCGGCCAGCGCCAGCGCGACGGACCGCTGCCGCGTGGTGCCGCCGGCCACCACGCGGACATGGGGCTCGAACTCCTCCAGCAGCCCGGCCACCTCGTCCTCGCCGCCCGGCGGCGCAGCGACGACCACCAGACCGACGCGGCCGCTGTCCAACAGCGCCGCGACGGCGTGCACGAGGATCGGGATGCCGCCGATGCGGCGCAGCGCCTTAGGGGCTCCGCCGCCGAGGCGCTCCCCTCGGCCTGCCGCGGGAACGATGGCGGCCACCCGGGCCCGGACAGCCTTGTGCACAGCGTGCTCGTCCTCATGCACGGCTTCCGGGCCCGGCTCGCGAAGGGGTGGGTGTGATGTTTCGGCGGTGTGTGCTCTGCTCACTGCTGCACTGTATTGAACACTGCACCATTGAACACTGCACCGCATTGAACAAGCGCTGCATTGAGCACGCGCCGAATCGAACCAGCACCGTGCTGAACACCGCACTGCATCGAGTGCCGCAATCAGGTGCCGCGTCGTATTGAGGGTATTGAGGGTACTGAGAACCGGACCGAGAACGGGAGACCGCGGGAAACGGGACGCCGGCAAGGCTCGAGACGATGCAGCGGGGCGTCATCCCGCAGAAGGCGCGGCCCACCATCGTGCGCCGCGGCGGGTCCTCAGGAAGCGAGCACCTCGTCGAGGATGGTCTCCGCCTTGTCCTCGTTGGTGTTCTCGGCCAGCGCCAGCTCGCTGACCAGGATCTGCCGGGCCTTGCCCAGCATCCGCTTCTCGCCCGCGGACAGCCCGCGCTCCCTCTCGCGCCGCCACAGGTCGCGCACCACTTCGGCTACCTTGATCACGTCGCCCGAAGCGAGCTTCTCCAGATTGGCCTTGTACCGCCGGGACCAGTTCGTCGGCTCCTCGGTGTGCGGGGCCCGCAGCACCTCGAACACGCGGTCGAGGCCCTCCTGGCCGACCACGTCGCGCACGCCGACATATTCCACCTTGTCGGTGGGAACCATGAGGGTGAGGTCGCCCTGTGCAACCTTGAGCCGGAGGTAGGGACGCTCCTCGCCCTTGACCATCCGGGTCTCGATCGCCTCGATGAGAGCGGCCCCGTGGTGGGGATAGACGACGGTCTCGCCAACCTTGAACGTCATGTGATGCGTACCCCTTCCGTGGGTATCCAGGATAACACGGCACGCCGACTTTCCCAAGGGTGTTTGCGCAGGTCAGGCGAAGGAGGGGCACTTGACAAGGAAGCGGCCGCCGTGCTCCCCCCGTTCCGGGGCCCTCGCGCACACCCTGCGCCGACCCCTCCCGCACCCCGGAACCCGCGGCGCGCGGCCTCGAATCCCTCTGGGCAGAACCGGTTTCCCGTCGCACAATCACGAGAAGGACTCGAACGGTCCAAGAGACCGTCATGCGATGGCGCTTCGCACACGCCGGTTGGGGTGAGCGGTCGGTGGACGCTGTTGAACGGCCGGATGACGCCGGTTGGAACGGACAGAATGCCGAGAGCGGCGGCGTGGTGGTCGGGCGGTGGCCCGACGGAACCGCGATCACCGATTCCGACTGTCGCGCGCCGGATGATGCGCGCGCCCTGAGTACGGACGCGCGTCGCTATCGGCGATCGCTGCGATGGTCCCGGCGCCGGACGAAATGTGCCGCTGTGGCGCATCGCATCGGCTCGCCCCAAGTCCTGATCGCGGGCCTCCTGCTCGCCGCGATCGCGGCCTCGGCGCTCGCCCTGCTGCTGCCCGCCGCTCGATGAACTACCGCGCGCCCTGAGGCGGACGCGGACCTGACGCCCCCTCGGACAGCCCGCCGGCCGGCCTTGCGCCGACACCGGGGGATACGCGTCGGGGGCCAGGCCGGAGCGGCGTCCGGCCCGGTCGGCCCGCCCCATCGCCCGAACGGCGGCTGCGCCTGCCATCTGAAAGCGCGTAAGAGGCATCCCCCCGTCGGCTCTCCGGCGGCGGTCAGTACGCTGTGGCTCGGTGATTATTCCGCGCCACACCGTCAAGCCGCGTGCCAAGGAGCCAGACCGACCGTGAGCAGCCTCCACTCGCCGAGCCCGACCCGCCGGTCGGCCCCCTCTCGCCGGGGCCGCGCACTGGCCGCCATCGCACTCGCCGCCGTCGTGCCGCTCGCCGCGGGCTGCGGCGCCGGGTTCACCTCCGAGACGCAGGCGATCAAGCCCGACTCGGGCAACGGGTCGGTCGGCCCGTTCAAGATCAACAATGTGTGGGTGGTGCAGGACGCGAAGACCGGCAACGCCGAGATCATCGGCGCGGTCGCGAACACCGGCAGCACGGCCGGCACGATGACAGGCGTGGAGGTCTCCGGCCACACCGCCGCCATCGCCTCGCCGATGTCCACCCCGCAGATGCCGTTCCCGAAGAGCGAGAGCAGCCAGCTCGTCGTCGGCGCGAAGCACGTGGGGATCGGCCCGGCGTTCTCGGTCAACTTCGGCCAGCCGGGCTTCCCCGAGCTCGAGATCCCCGGGGCGCACCTGCAGCTCGGCTCGCTCACCACGGTGGCCTTCACCTTCGCCGGCGCCGGCAGCGCGCACATCGTCGCGCAGGTCGTGACCGACACCGGGCTGTGGGCCTCGTACAACCCGAACGGCCCGAACATCGCGAAGCCGTCGGTCTCGGCCTCGGCCTCGACCAGCGCGTCCGTGTCGTCGTCCCCGGTCATTCCGGCGTCCGAAGCCGCCCAGGGGGCGGTCTCGCCCACGGCGACGGCTTCCGCTTCGGCGAGCCCGAGCCCGTCGGCTTCCTGACGCGCCGTCAGCTCCCCGGCTCCGATACTCGGAGCGCGAATCGCACGATCGGGTTGATTACCTACCGCCATCCGGCTTAGTCACCGCGTCGTAGGCCACGCGGCCGCCGGGTGGCGGGCGGCCGGTCACGGCTCGAACTTGTAGCCCAGCCCGCGCACCGTCACCAGGTACCGCGGCACTGCCGGGTCCGGCTCGATCTTCGCGCGCAGCCGCTTGACGTGTACGTCGAGGGTCTTGGTGTCGCCGACGTAGTCCGCGCCCCAGACCCGGTCTATGAGCTGCATCCGGGTCAGCACCCGCCCGGCGTTGCGCAGCAGCATCTCCAGCAGCTCGAACTCCTTGAGCGGCAGCTGGACCCCGCGGCCCGAGACGCTCACCGTGTGCCGCTCGACGTCCATCCGGACCGGACCGGCCTCGAGCGCTGCGTCGTCCGGCTCTTCCGCCTGCCCGTGGCGGCGCAGCACCGCGCGTATCCGGGCCACCAGCTCGCGCGAGGAGAACGGTTTCGTCACGTAGTCGTCCGCGCCGAGCTCCAGCCCGACCACCTTGTCGATCTCGCCGTCCTTCGCGGTGAGCATGATCACCGGGACCGCGGAACGGTTGCGCAGCTGCCGGCAGACCTCGGTGCCGGGCAGGCCGGGCAGCATCAGGTCGAGCAGCACCAGGTCGGCGCCGTGCCGGTCGAACTCCTCCAGCGCCTCGGGCCCGGTCGGCGCCACCGCGACCTCGAACCCCTCGTTGCGCAGCATGTAGGACAGCGGGTCGCTGAACGAATCCTCGTCCTCGACCACAAGCACCCTGGTCACGTCGTCCGGCTCCCTGTTCTCTGTAAGGTCGATGCGTTCTGTGCCGCCGCTGTGTTGTGCGACGGCCCGGTCCTGTGCGGTTCGATCGCGTCCTGCCCCGGCTGTGCGCCGGCGCCCTGATCGACGAGCACCGGCAGGCGCAGGGTGAAGGTGGACCCGGCGCCCTCCACGCTCCAGACCGCCACATCCCCGCCGTGTGTGGCGGCGATGTGCTTGACGATGGACAGGCCGAGGCCTGTCCCGCCGGTCACCCGCGAGCGCGCCGGGTCGACCCGGTAGAAGCGCTCGAAGATCCGTTTGAGGTCGCGCTCCGGGATGCCGACCCCCTGGTCGGTCACCGAGATCTCGACCAGGTCGCCGTCCCGGCGCACCGCGACGGCGACCTTGGTGCGGTCCGGCGAGTAGTTCACCGCGTTGCCGACCAGGTTGTTGACCGCGGTGACCAGCTGGTCGAAGTCGCCCAGCACGGTCAGGTCCGGCGGGCAGCTGGCGACCAGGTCGATCAGCCGCGCCCCGGCCACCTCCCGGGCCCGGGTCAGCGCCTGCTCCACCACCTCGCCGATCTCCACCCGCTCGGCCTTGGTGAACGGGTCGTCGCTCTCCAGCCGGGACAGGTCGATCAGGTCCTGGACCAGCGCGGCCAGCCGCTGCGCCTCGTTCTGCATCCGGCCGGCGAAGCGGCGCACCGCCTCCGGGTCGTCGCTGGCCGCGATCACCGCCTCGGACAGCAGCGCCAGCGCGCCGACCGGGGTCTTCAGCTCGTGGCTGACGTTCGCCACGAAGTCCCGCCGGATCGCGTCGATCCGGCGCGCCTCGGTGCGGTCCTCGACCAGGACCAGCACCAGGTGCGCGCCGAGCGGGGCGACCCGGACCGAGACCGCCAGCGTGTCGCCGCCCAGCGGGCCGCGCGGGATCTCCAGCTCGACCTGCCGGATCTCGCCGTCCCGGCGCACCTTGCGGGCCACCGAGACCAGCTCGTCGGAGACCATCCGCTGGCCCCGCACCAGGCCGAGCGCGTGGGCGGCCGGCGAGGCCTTGACCACCGCGTCGCTGGAATCGAGCAGCACGGCGGAGGAGCGCAGCACCTGGAGCACCGCGGCCGCTCCGGGCGGCACCACCGGCTCCGGGGCGACGGGCTCCACGCGCCGGCGCTCCCGTTCGCTCCAGCGGAAGGCGAGACCGGCCGCGACGCCGACTCCGAGCGCGACCAGCGCGGCGGCCGACACCGCGGCGATGTGGGTCGTGGCCGCGAGGTAGTACACACGTCCAGAGTAAATCTTGACCGCCCATGCTCAGAGGGGGTGATGTCGCCGCGGACGCATGCGTCGCCAAGATTTCATGTCAGGGTTCCATGTGATTCACGCTCGCGGGTGGCCGGGGCGTGACGGGTAGCCTTACGGTGCATACTCGGCGGGCAATATGCCTGCAGTAACCCAACCCTGAGCGGCCGGGAGCGTATGCCATGCGCGATGTGTATCACGAAGAACTCAACTCCATCGGCAGCACTCTGGTCGAGATGACCGGCCTGGTGGGCAGGGCGATGACACGCGCGACCAAGGCGCTGTTGGAGGCCGATCTGCAGACCGCCGAATCGGTGATATCCGCCGACGACGCCGTGGACGCCCTCCAGCGCGAGCTCGACCTGCGCGCCCTCGACCTTCTGGCCCGCCAGCAGCCGGTGGCTGGCGACCTGCGCACGATCATCACGTCGCTGCGGATGAGCTCGGACCTGGAGCGGATGGGCGACCTCGCCCGGCACGTGGCCAAGGTGGCCCGGCTGCGTTACCCGGAGGTCGCCATTCCGGAGGACCTGCGCCCGACGTTCAGTCAGATGGGGGAGATCGCCGGGGACCTGGCCGCGAAGACCGGCGCGATAATCCAGGGCCGCGACGTGGAATCCGCGCGCGAGCTGCCCGAGGATGACGACGCGATGGACGAGCTGCACAGGGCGCTGTTCAGCACGCTGCTGGACAAGAAGGCGGAGTTCTCCACCGAGATGGCCGTCGACGTGACGCTGCTGAGCCGGTACTACGAGCGCTTCGCGGACCACGCGGTCTCGGTCTCGAAGCGGCTGATCTTCCTGGTGACCGGCGAGGACTGACGCGCCGGGCGACACTGATGCCGCATTCACCCGTCGGCCGGGTGAATGCGGCATTCGTTTGACTGCTGACTGCTGATATGTCGGATTACTTGCGGCCCTGGTTCTTGACCGCCTCGATCGACGCCGCGGCCGCGTCGGGGTCGAGGTATTCGCCGCCGACGGTCACCGGTCGCAGGTCCGCATCCAGCTCGTAGAGCAGCGGGATGCCGGTGGGGATGTTGAGCGCGGCGATCGCGTCGTCGCTGATCCCGTCGAGGTGCTTGACCAGGGCGCGTAGCGAGTTGCCGTGTGCGGCGATAAGCACGGTGCCGCCGCCGAGCAGATCCGGCACGATCGCGTCGTACCAGTAGGGCAGCATGCGGCCGACGACATCCTTGAGGCACTCGGTGCGCGGGCGCAGCTCTGAGGGCAGTGCGCGGTAGCGGGCGTCGCCGAACTGCGAGTATTCGTCGTCCTCGGCCAGCGGCGGCGGGGGCGTGTCGTAGGAGCGGCGCCACAGCATGAACTGCTCCTCGCCGAACTCGGCGAGGGTCTGCGCCTTGTCCTTGCCCTGCAGCGCGCCGTAGTGCCGCTCGTTGAGCCGCCAGCTGCGGCGCACCGGGATCCACAGGCGGTCGGCGGCATCTAGGGCGAGCTCCGAGGTGCGGATAGCCCGGCGCAGGACCGATGTGTGCAGGACGTCGGGCAGCAGGCCGCGCTGGGCGAGGAGTTCGCCGCCGCGGATCGCCTCCTGCTCGCCCTCGGGGGTCAGGTCGACGTCGACCCAGCCGGTGAAGAGGTTCTTGGCGTTCCAGGCGCTCTCGCCGTGGCGAAGCAGTACGAGTCGGTACGTGTCCGTCATAGCCCCGAGCGTATCGGCTACGCCTATACGGCTATTCGAGTGCCCACGGCCACCTACCTCAGGGTCCCGGGCTTGCGGAAATAGGGAGAAAACCGGTGGCGCGCCGAAGATCGCATCTGTAATATCCCATGCGGCTGATCGACTATTACAGCGGTGGGAGAGTCCGTGGGGTTACAACCGGGGGGAGCGCTGCGCCGGATGCGGGCGGCCGCGGGTTCGACGTACAGCGGGCTGCCGCAGGCCTTCTGGTGGCTCTGGCTCAGCACGCTGGTGAACCGGCTCGGCGCCCTGGTGGTTCCGCTGTTCGCGTTCTACCTCACCGGCCCGCTGCACCGCACGTCTGCCTTCGCCGGGATGATCGGCGCAGTGTTCGGCCTCGGCAGCGCGTCGGGTGCGCTGCTCGGCGGGGTGCTCGCCGACCGGGTCGGCCGCAAGGCCACGCTCACCGGCGCGCTGCTGGCCAACGCCGCCGCGATCACGGCGCTCGGCTTCGCCCGGTCGGCGCTCGCGCTGGCTCTGTGCTCGTTCGTGGTGGGCATCTCGAACGCCGCCTTCCGGCCCGCGCTGTCCGCGATGATCGCCGACCTGGTGCCGGCGGCGGACCGGGTCCGCGCCTACGCGCTGAACTTCTGGGCGATCAACCTCGGGTTCGCCTTCGCGATGTCCGCGGTCGGCTTGGCCGACGTGTTCGGCTATCGGACCCTCTTCTACGGCGACGCCGGTTCGACCGTGCTGTGCGCGATCATCGTGCTGGTCAAGGTCGCTGACACCACGCCGGAACCCCACATCGTGACCCTCAATGCCTCCGGCTCGGCGGCGAGCACGGATGCCGGGACCAGGATCGGGCAGCGCGACGGTCTACACACGGTGTTCCGCGACAGGGCCTTCGTCGCCCTTGTCGCCGCCGCCTGCGTCACGATGTTCGTGTACTTGCAGTGCAACGCCGGCATGCCTATGGAGATGGCTCGCGATGGGCTCTCCGCAGCGCAGGTCGGCTGGGTCGGCGCGATCAACGGCGTGGTGATCGTCCTGCTCCAGATGCCGATGACGCGTTGGCTCGGCCGCTACCCCGCAGGGCGCATATTGGCCGGCTCCTCGATAGTCATCGGCGTCGGGTTCGCGGTGCTGCTGGTCGGCCACTCGGTGTGGATCTATGCGCTGTCCTGCTTCGTCTGGACCCTCGGGGAGATCGGCTACACGCCCACCATGCAGGCTGTGGTGGCCAAGCTCTCGCCGGCTCATCTGCGCGGTCGGTATCAGGGTCTCTACCAGCTGTCCTGGAACGGGGGGAGCATCGCGGCGCCGCTGGCCGGAGGGGCGATACTCACCACGCTCGGTGCTGCTCCGCTGTGGCTCGGCTGCCTCGGGCTGACCGTGATCGCTGCATCCGCGCAACTACGTGTCGGAGTTCGGATCGCGCACCGCCTGGTGACCCCGGTAACGGTGCAGCACATCGAGATCGCATCAGATCCCGAGCTCGAGGAGCCGGCGCTCAGCACCGCCTAAGAGCACAGCCTGAGAGGGCGTCAGACGCCCTGCTGCTCCTCGTCCCCGTCCGGCGCGGGGCGCAGCCGCTCGAAGGCGGCCAGGTTCGCGGTGGACTCGCCCCGCTTGAGCCGCCAGGCCCACTCGCGTCGGATCGAGGAGGCGAAGCCGAGACCGAGCAACTGGTCGAAGCTGCCGTCGGAGGCCTCGAGCACCGCGCCGAGCAGCCGGTCGACCTGATCCTCCGTCACCGACTCCAAAGGCAGCCGGCCGACCAGGTAGACGTCGCCGAGCCGGTCGAGGGCGAAGGCGATGCCGGAAAGCCGCGCGTTGCGCTCCAGCAGCCAGCGGTAGACCGCGGCGTGGTTCTCGTCCGCCGCGCGCACCACGAAGGCGTTCACCGAGAGCGTGTGGTCGCCGATCAGCAGCGAGCAGGTGGTGCGCAGCTTGTGCGTGCCCGGCAGCGAGATTACGAAACGATCCTCGGCCGGCCGCTCGAACTCGGCCTCGGTCCCGGCCAGCGCCGCCTCGATCGCGTGCGCCGCCCGCGCTGCGGCGGTGGAGTTATGCGCGGTGGAGTTATGCACGGTGGAGTTATGCACAGCGGGGTTCTGTACCTGGCTCACACGCTCGAGCTTACGCGTCCGCCCGGATTGCGCTGCTGGGGCGCCTGCGCCTGGCCGGCCCTCTGCGAACGCTGTATGGAGTGCGTGCAGAGTGCGTCGCTGTACACGCTCAGGATGTTCTCCGCGGTAGCGCCCCAGCCGAACTCGACCGCGTGCTGACGCGCCGCGACGCGCATCTGTTCCATCAGCCTCGGGTTGTCCAGCAGTCGCGCCGTCACGTCCGCGTAGTCGGTCGGGTCGTGCCCATCGATCAGCACGCCGGATTCACCGTCGTGTACCGCGGTAGCCAGGCCGCCGACCCGGGCTGCGACCACAGGCGTGCCGCAGGCCTGCGCCTCGACTGCGACCAGGCCGAAGGTCTCGTTGTACGAGGGCATGTAGAGCAGGTCGGCGGCGCGGTACCAGTCGGCCAGCCGTGACTGCGGCGCCGGCTTCACGAACCGGGTGCGGTCCGCGATGCCGAGGTGCCGGGCCAGCCTGGTCAGGTGGTGCGGCTCGGTCAGACCAGTGCCGCTCGGGCCCCCGACCACGGCGATCATCAGGTCGCGGTACCGCTCGGGGTCGCGGGCGATCAGGTCGGCGGCCAGCCGGAGCAGCACGTCGGGCGCCTTGAGCGGCTGGATCCGGCCGACGAACAGCAGCAGCGGGGCGTGCGGCGGCAGGCCGAGCCGGGCCCGCGCGGCCGGCCGGTCGCCGGGGCGGAAGGTCTCCAGGTCCACGCCGGGGTGCGCGACCGAGACCCGGTCCGGGTCCGCGTCGTAGTAGCGCACCAGCTGCTCGGCCTCCTGGCCGGTGTTCGCGACCAGCCGGTCGGCGGCCTCGACCACCTGCTCCTCGCCGATCAGCCGGCCGGCCGGCTCCGGGGAGTCCGAGCCGGCCAGCGAGGCGTTCTTGACCTTCGCCATGGTGTGCATGGAGTGCACCAGCGGCACCCCCCAGCGCGCCTTCGCCAGCCAGCCGACCTGGCCGGACAGCCAGTAGTGCGAATGGATGACGTCGTAGTACCCGCGGTCCCGGCGTGCCTCCGCGCGTAGCACCCCCGAGGTGAAGGCGCACAGCTGGCCTGGCAGTTCTTCCTTCGCCAGGCCCTCATAAGGGCCGGCGGTCACGTGCCGCACCAGCACGCCCGGACTGAGCTCGACGCAGGGGCTCTGGTCCCCGCCGGTCGCCCGGGTGAATATCTCCACCTCGACGCCGCGTGCCGCCAGCTGCTTGGACACCTCGACGATGTAGACGTTCATGCCCCCGGCGTCCCCGGTGCCCGGCTGATGGAGCGGCGAGGTGTGAACCGAGATGGTCGCGATCCGCCGGGGAATCAATCTCGGTCCTCCTGCTGTCGCGTCGAAGGCATCTTGCGCCGGAAGGGTGCAACAGCACGCCTGTCGCTGCTTATTCCGAGGCGTCGTAATCAGACACGTTCGCCGCAAATGATCCCTGCTGGGATCGGGGGAGCGGTGCGAAAGAATGCACGCATGACTGCCGAGCCCGCATTCCCCGCCGATGGTCCCTACGAGCCTGCGCACCTTGTTCCCGATCCCGGTCCTGCCGAGCTGCCGGTCGCCGTGGTAACCGGTGCGAGCAGCGGGATCGGCGCCGCCACCGCGCGCCGGCTGGTCGGCGAGGGCTTCCGGGTGGTCGCCGCGGCCCGCCGGGTGGACCGGCTGGAGAAGCTGGCCGAGGAGATCGGCGTGCTGCCGGTGCGGCTGGATGTGACCGACGACGACTCGGTCGCCGAGTTGGCCGAAACCGTGCCCCAGTGCGCCGTGCTGATCAACAACGCCGGCGGCGCGCTCGGCCTGGACCCGATCGCCAAAGCCGATCTGAGCCTGTGGCAGCGGATGTTCGACGTCAACGTGCTCGGCTCGGCCCGGGTCACCAAGGCCCTGCTCCCGGCCATGCTGGCCTATGGCCGCGGTCATGTGGTGAACATCACCTCGATCGCCGGCCACGAGGTCTATGAGGGCGGCGGTGGCTACAGCGCCGCGAAGTTCGCGCAGCACGCGGTGAACAACGCGCTGCGCCTCGAGCTGAACGGCCTGCCGGTACGGGTCACCGAGATCGCCCCGGGCATGGTGAAGACCGACGAGTTCGGGCTGGTCCGGTTCGGCGGCGACGAGGAGAAGGCGATGGCGCCCTACCGCGGCGTCGCGGCGCCGCTGACCGCGGAGGACATCGCGGACTGCATCACCTTCGCGGTGACGCGCCCCGCGCACCTCGACATCGACCTGATGATCATCCGCCCGGTCGCGCAGGCCACCTCGTTCAAGGTGCACCGCACTGCCTGACACGGCACCGCCTGACGACACGCGCCGCCCCGGTGCGAAGCGGACGCGACCGGTCGGCACCGTCACGCGTGGGACTACCGCGCCTAATCGGCTGCGCCGCGTCGACCGCTGGCTCGTCGGCGTGCACGGGAGCGCGCTGCGCCGGTCGACGCAGCCGCCACTCGTCGTCGACCTCGGGTACGGTGCCTACCCGATCACGACCGTCGAACTGGCCCGGCGGGTGTGGTCGGTTCGCCCGGACGCGCGGATCGTCGGCCTCGAGATCGACCCGGCGCGGGTCGATGCGGCGCGCGAGTTCGCCGCGCCGGGGCTGGAGTTCCGGCTCGGCGGCTTCGAGCTGCCGATAGCTGGGGAGCCGGCCGTCGTCCGCGCGTTCAACGTGTTGCGCCAGTACGACGAAGCCGACGTGGCCGCGGCGTGGCAGGCGCTGACCGGCCGGCTGGCACCGGGCGGACTGCTGGTCGAGGGCACGTGCTCCGAGTCGGGCCGGGTCGCGGTCTGGGTCGCGCTGGACCGCGGCGGCCCGCGCACGCTGACCTTCGGCGCTCGGCTCGGCTCGCTCGAATCGCCCGCGGTCTTCGCCGAGCGCCTGCCCAAGGCGCTCATCCACCGCAACGTCCCAGGTGAGCCTGTGCACGCGTTTCTCGCGGCATTCGAACGAGCCTGGCTCGCCGCCGCGCCTTACAGCGCCTACGGCGTCAGGCAGCGCTGGATCGCGGCGGCGCAGACGCTGACCCGCGACTGGCCGGTGGTGCGCCGGCCCGGCCGGTGGCGGCTCGGCGAGCTGACGGTGGAGTGGAGCGCCGTCGCACCACGCGGGAGCGGCGGTTAGGCAGGATCAGACAGCGTCAGTTCGAGTTCGCCCACGGTGCCGGGCCGCCGCCGGAGGAGTGCATCAGGGCCAGGAACACCGTGAAAAGGGTCAGCCATCTCGTCATCGGATTGCGCGGCAGCAGTGCCACGATGACCCAGGCCAGCGCCGCGTACCAGGGCAGCGCCCATGGCGCGACAATCACCCAGGCGAAGCAGAGTGCGAACGGCACCGTGATCACCGCCGGCTGCTCCGGCGAGATGCGCCGATAGATCAGCACGGCGCACAACACCGTGAGAATCGGCCACAGGACCGAGGTGAGCGTCGAGCCGATCTCTATCCCGAGATGCGCGTCCCCGAACAGGGCGAAGATCCCCTGCAGGGCCAGTTGCAACGCGCGCCACGGGGATGGGGTCGCGGTCAGGCTGGAAGCGGCGAACGCCTGGCCGAGCGCATGCATCCCGTAAATCGAATATCCGACGATCACCGTGCCGAAGCCGCCGACCGCGAGCCGGGCGATGTTGGCCCACTCGCGCTTCATCAGCAGCGCCCAGCCGACCCCCAGGCCGACCAGCGCCGCATTGATCTTGAAGTCGCAGGCCATGCCGATGGCCACGCCGACCGCCACATACCGCCAGCCGTTCGTCCCGCGCCGGGCCAACTGGACCCCGACCACCGTCGCCGCGGCCATATAGGTGTCGAGGTGGCCGCCGGAGACCAGCTGCTGGATGAGTACCGGATTGGCCACCCACATCAGGGTCGCCCGCACCGGGTCGTCGGCGACCTTCAGCAGGAACAGCCCGACGGCGAGGAACACCGCGCCGTTGAAGATCATCAGGTAGTGCACGGTCGAGCTGGGGTTCTCCCCGCCGAGCCACGCCGCAAGCTGTTGAACCCAGGTGCCCAGCGGCCCGTAGACCGAGGGTGTGTTCGTCCACATCGGCCCGACGACCTTGGCGTACGAGTTCTCCTCGCCGAGGATCTGCGGGCCGTTGGAATACGGATCGATGCCGTAGTAGGCCATGCGGCCATACGCGGCGTAACTGGCCGCGTCCGAGGAGCCGACCGGAGTGATGTTCACCATGATCGCCACGATCACGGCGGCGGCCAGTATCAGGTGCCGCGGATTCGGTCGCCAGCCGCGGCTGTTCGCCCACAGCAGTCCGGCCAGGCCCAGGCATTGCAACACGATCGCGAGGTAGGTCAGTGGGAACGACAGCCACCACGGCATTTCCCACAGGTGCCCGGACAGGGGCAGGACGATCGGCTTGAGCAGCGACGGGTCGCCGCTGTGGTTGGGCGGCAGGGTGTTGAAGTTGGGCGAGAGGATGCCCACCACCATGACGAGGACCAGGCCGGCCAGCGAGATGCCGAGCGCGACCCTGGGGGTGGCCAGCGTCGATCCGGCCAGCCGATACACGAACTCGACCGTCTCGGACAGCCAGCGTCGCGGCCCGGCCAGCCTGCGCGGTTTCTGCTGCGCGGGCGCCGGTGCCGAACCCGCGACGGTGGCCGTGCCACCGCCCCGGGAGGCCGATTCGCTCATCGCTCCCTACTCAAGTCCGCGTCCGGCACTGGCACGCGGCAGCCCGATTGTCGCGTGGAGCCGGATTAGAGCCTCGGCCAGGATGATAGTCGCTAGAGTTTTCCAACGCCGCCGCCGGGCGGCGCCGAGGCGGCGAGCGAGGGCCCTGACGCGCCTCCCGCGCCGACCGGATCGCCGAGATCCGCCGCTCCTTGCGCTGGTCCGGGGATGGCAGGTTCGGGAATGACGACCGCGACCCCGGCGTCGATGCCCGCGGCAGCCTCCGGTCCGCTGCGGTCCGTGCCGGAGCCCGAGGCGCGCCCCGTGGAGCGCCACAGCGCGCGCATCGCCATGACCGTCGCCACGACCAGTGCGATGTTGCGGGCGGCCACCAGGGCGGTGCCCCAGAAGCCGTGGAACATCACCTCGCCGAACAGCAGCGGGAACTCCACCTGGCTGACCAGGGTGCAGCCCATCACGATCAGCGCCGGCTTGTACATGAGCGTGGCCCGCCGCCCCGGGCCGTTCTCGGCCAGGCACAGCGCCGCCGTCCCGATCAGCCAGATGAGGTACTGCGGGCTGAGCACCCGGCTGGTCACCACCATGATCAGCAGCGTGGTGAAGCCGATGTCGTACATGAGCGCCGGGCTCCACGCCTCCGGCCGCATCCGGCGCAGCCGCCACCACAGCACGGCCGCGAAGCCGAGCATGGTCAGGAAGATGGCCGCCCCGCCGACCAGCTCGGTGCCCGGCCCGGAGATCTGGAAGTTGCCGAACTCGTGCACCGTGGTCGCCGGGTAGCCGAACCAGGCGGCCATCATGAACGGCGAGGCCAGCACCGACTCGACCTCGATGCCGCGGCCGCCCTGCTTGGAGACGAAGGAGAGCCCGCCGTTCAGGAACACCGACAGCAGAGTGCTGACCCCGACGGCCGAGATCACCGCCCACAGCAGGGTGCGCCGGCCGCGCTTGGCCGGCGGGGCGCCGAGCAGCAGCACCACCGGCCAGACCTTGACCACCGCGCCGAGGCCGAGCAGCGCGCCGCGCAGCTGCCAGGTGCGGTTCTCGGCCCGCTCGGCGCCGCGCTTGGCCGTGCTGCGGACGGTGAGCAGCGTGCCGGCGACGGCCACCGCGGTGACTATCACGTCGTAGCGCATGAAGAGGATCGGGCCGAGCGCGAAGCCGCCGAGCACCCAGGCCCACACGCCGGCCAGATGGGGCGTGCCGGCCGTCTGGCCGGGCTGCGCCGTCTGGCGGGATATCCGATCGGCCTGCCCGACCAGCATCGCCAGCAGTGCGAAGTCGGCTGCCAGCGCGAAGATGAAGAACGAGTCGATGTATCCGATGCCGGTGAACGCGATGATCTTCGGGAACAGCATGACCAGCGCGGCCGCGGGCGGGTACTGCCACTCGGGGTCGCCCGACGGGAACGAGCCGTGCACCATGATGCTCGACCAGTTCGAGTAGGTGACCACGTCGCCGAGCACCGCGCCGCGGGAGAAGTACGGCACGTAGTTGAGCGCCCAGAGCATGAGCAGCGTGCGGGTGCCGAGCCACCAGTACAGCGGGCGGCGGTACTGCGGGGTGAAGACGTGCGCGCGGCGCAGGCGACGGAACGGACGTCGCAGGGGTGACTGCCGTGGTGATCCCATGGCGGTGTTCCCTCCCGATCCGGTCTTGCTGCCCACTCTTGTGTCAGGCGCTGCATCCGGCGCCGGGCGTCCTCGGTCACCGATGGTAGGCCCAACGGCGCTGCCGACTCGTGCCGCGGGGCCGCCGTGTCCGGACCGTTGCTGTACCGTCACGCGCCTGCAGGCCTTGCCGTGCCGGGGGACGCGCCCCCGCCGTCCGCCGGCCCGACCACCTCGACCTCCTCCTCCGAGACGACTCCGTCCACGATCCGGAACGAGCGGAACTGGAACTCGCCGAGCCCGTCCGCGTCCCGGGTGGATACGAGCACGTAGTGGGCGTACGGCTCGGAGGCGTAGGAGATGTCGGTGCGAGAGGGATAGGCCTCGGTCGCCGAGTGCGAGTGGTAGACGACGACCGGCTCCTCGTCCCGCTCGTCCATCTCGCGCCAGACCTTGAACTGCTCCATCGAGTCGAAGCGGTAGAAGGTCGGCGAGCGCTCGGCGTTGGCCATCGGGACGAACCGGGCCGGCCGGTCCGATCCGGCGGGTCCGGCGACGATGCCGCAGGCCTCGTCCGGGTGGTCGGCTCTGGCGTGCGCGACGATGGCGTCGCGGATCGCCCGGTCGATGGTCAGCACCGCTCCAGGGTAGGGCACCGGGCGATCCGGCTCCGCGGTGCGGCTCTGCGCTCCGGCCCGCCGATCCGGGCCCGGCCGGGCCGCGCTCAAGCGGACATCGCCTCGATCAGCGTCTCCTGCAGGAAGCCGAGGTACTGGTAGATCGGCACCGTGGTGCTGCGCGGGTCGTCCCGGTTTAAGCCCTCGCCCGGCTCCTGGCCGTCCCGGACGATCTCCAGCCGGGTGCCGAGCACCAGCCGCAGGTCGTTGAGCGCGCCGAGCCAGGCGGCGGACTCGTCCGGCTGCAGGGTGAGCCGGCCGCCGTCGGAGGTGCGGTCGAGCGTCCGCACGGCGGTCTCGGCCCGCTCCCGGCGCTGCGCGGTCAGGTCGCCGCGGGTGAAGCGGCGGAACTCGGCGGAGGCCTCGGGATCGTCCGGGTAGGCGTCCGGCAGCAGCCGGGCCAGCGCCGGGTCCCGCGGGGCCGCGGCGGCGGTGCCGTCGCCCAGCCCGGACAGGCCGAGCTGCTCGGCCAGCGGGTCGGCGTCCGGCTTCGACTCCTCCCCGTCCTCGTTGCCGAGCAGGTCGCACAGGCTCTCGAACAGGTCGGCGAGCAGCCGGGCCTCGACGCTGTGCAGCTCGATGGCCACAGTGCGGCCCGGTCCTCGGGTGAACGCCCCGATCACGCGTTGACAGTCCTTTCGAAGCTCGCGGCGGCGGGCCGGCTCACAGGCCGGCTCAGGCGCGCTGGAGGGTGGCCCAAAGTCCGTAGGAGTGCATCGCCGATACGTCGCGCTCCATCTCCTCGCGGGTGCCCTTGGAGACGGCGGCCTTGCCACGCTGGTGGACATCGAGCATGAGCTTGCGCGCCTTCGACTTCGGATAGCCGAAATACGATTCGAACACATAGGCGACGTAGCTCATCAGGTTGATCGGATCGTTCCAGACGACCGTGGTCCAGGGCTTTTCGGCGTCGACGGTCGGCTCGGTGGCCTCGTCGACCTCCGGCCGTTCGATTTCAACCGGGGCAGTGGTCACCCGGCCATCATCCCACTGGTCTTGAGACGGGGCTCACACGCGCAGCTCAACCCGGCGCGCGACAAGGCGGCGCCGGGCGCGTAGACTTAGCGTCATGGTGACGATAAGTGGGTCGGTCCAGAGCGGATCGACGCGGCACAGCGCCGGGCACCCCGGCAGCGGCACCCCGGCGCTGCTGACCGACCACTACGAGCTGACGATGCTTCAGGCCGCGCTGCGCAGCGGGGCGGCCCGGCGCCGATCGGTCTTCGAGGTCTTCTCCCGGCGGCTGCCCGACGGGCGCCGCTACGGCGTGGTCGGCGGGACCGGACGGGTGATCGAGGCGATCGAGGCCTTCCGGTTCGACGAGGCGCAGCTGGCGTACCTCGCCCGGACCGGCGTCGTGGACCGGGCGACGGTCGACTGGCTGGCGGACTACCGCTTCCGGGGCACGGTGCGGGGATATCCCGAGGGCGAGTGCTACTTCCCGCAGTCTCCGATCCTCACCGTCGAGGGCAGCTTCGCCGAGGCGGTGGTCCTCGAGACGGTGATCCTCTCGATCCTCAACCACGACTCGGCGATCGCCGCCGCGGCCTCCCGGATGACCTCGGCCGCGGCCGGCCGGCCCTGCATCGAGATGGGGTCGCGGCGCACCCACGAGCACGCCGCGGTGGCCGCCGCCCGGGCCGCGTACCTGGCCGGCTTCGCCTCGACCTCCAACCTGGAGGCCGGGTACCGCTACGGCATCCCCACCCAGGGCACTGCCGCGCACGCCTTCACGCTGGTGCACGACAGCGAGCGGGAGGCGTTCCAGACCCAGGTCGACACCCTCGGGAAGGGCACCACGCTGCTGGTCGACACCTACGACGTGGCCGAGGCGGTGCGGGTCGCGGTCGACGTGGCCGGGGCCGACCTCGGCGCGGTCCGGCTCGACTCCGGCGACCTGCTGTGGATGGCGCACCGGGTGCGCAGGCAGCTCGACGAGCTCGGCGCGCGCGGCACCAAGATCGTGGTGACCAGCGATCTGGACGAATACGCGATCGCGGCGCTGGCTATCGCACCGGTGGACGCCTATGGAGTCGGCACGCAACTGGTCACCGGCAGCGGCGCGCCGACCGCGTCGATGGTCTACAAGCTGGTCGCCCGCGCCGGGTCGGACGATCCCGAAGCGCCGATGGTGCCGGTGGAGAAGCGCGCGCCGGACAAGCCGAGCCGGGGCGGCCGCAAGCAGGCGTTCCGGCGGCTCGACCCGGACGGCGTGGCGATCGAGGAGGTCGTCGTGCCGGAACAGGCCGGAGCGCCGGCCACGGACCACACCCGGACGCCCGACGAGCACAGGCGTGATCTGCTCGTCCCGTTCATGGAGCACGGCGAGCCGGTCGCCCGGCCCGCCCTCTACGAAGGGCGCGACCTGCTGCGCCGCTCGCTCGCCGAGCTCCCGCTCTCCGCGACCCAGCTCTCCCGCGGCGAGCCGGTCATCCCGACCGTCTACGGTATCTGACACGACGGCTCTCGAGAGGAACCAAAGGCACTGATGAGCAGGGCACTGATCGTGGTGGACGTGCAGAACGACTTCTGCGAGGGCGGCTCGCTGCCGGTGACCGGCGGTGTCGCCGCGGCCGAGGCGATCGCGCGGTACATATCCGGGGGCTCCGGCGGCGCCGATTTCGCTGTGGCGACACGTGACTATCACCTGGACCCCGGCGCACACTTCGCCGGGCCGGAGGGACCCGACTTCGTGCACACCTGGCCGGTGCACTGCGTCGTCGGCACCGACGGCGCGCTGCTGCACCCGGCGGTCGCAGGCATCGCCTTCGACGCCGAGTTCCGCAAGGGCGCGCTCGCGGCCGCCTACTCGGGCTTCGAAGGCGCGACCGAGGACGGCACCGGCCTGGCCGACTGGCTGCGCGGGCGCGGCGTCACAGCAGTCGACGTCGTCGGCATCGCGACCGACTACTGCGTGCGCGCCACCGCCCTGGACGCCTCGCGGGAGGGTTTCGAGACCAGGGTTCTGCTGGGCATGACGGCGGCGGTGGGCCCAGAGACCCGCGAGCGCGCGCTGGCCGACTTCGCGCAGGCCGGCGTCGACACGGTCGGCGTGGGCGCGGTCGAGGGCTGAGCCGCGCCGCGCCGCCGGCGGTTCAGCCGCCCGGCGACTGGTACCAGCGCACCGAGCCGTACCAGCCGGCCTTCACCGCCAGGAAGAGCAGCAGGCCGACCGCCGGCGAGGCGGCCGCGAGCCAGGCCGGCACGCCGGTGGTCCCGGCGTGTCCGGTGACTATCGACGCAGGCAGATACGCGATGAAGGCGAGCGGCAGGCCGAAGGTCAGCGTGCCGCGCACCGCGCCCGGCAGCACATTGAGCGGGTAGTTGCCATATGTGGACAGGGTTTCGTCGACCCACGCGGTCCAGGTCGCCAGGCCCGTGAAGCGGAAGGCCGCGATCGACAGCGCGGTCTGCAGCGAGCCCTCGACCAGCATCCCGCCGATGATCCCGGCCGCCACGTACAAGGCCTTCACCGGCGTCCAGGCCACGTCGAGCCGCGCCAGCGCGACCGCGAACACGCCGACGCCGGCCAACAGGTCGCCGAGGCTGTTTATCGGGAACCTGGCCAGCAGCACCTGCCGGTAGAGCGGCAGCGGCCGCAACAGGTAGCCGTCCACGTTCCCCTGCTGCACCAGGAACGACAGGTTGCTGACGTTCGGGAAGAAAGCCACGTATCCGCCGTGCGAGAGCAGCCGCATCGCCGCGATCAGCAGCACGTCGCCCTGCGTCCAGCCGCCGAGGCCCGGGAACCGCAGCAGCAGCACCCCGGCGAATAGCACCAGCGCGCCCTGCCACACCAGGCCGAACAGCAGGCCGAGCAGGAACTCGCCGCGGTAGCTCGCCTGCGCCTTGAAGTTGAGCGCGGTGATGCGGCCGTAAAGCGCCCAGCGGGCCGGTGTGCCGCGCACGGACCGGTACGCCCGCATCGGCAGGCCCGCATCGGCGGGTCCGGGGGTCCGCAGCGGATTCAGGATGCTCATGACGCCGGCTCAGCCTCCCAGCACGGTGACCCTGGCCCCGGCGCGCCGCCAGACCAGGGCGGTCAGCACGGCCAGCAGCGCGATCCAGCCGGCCTGCAGCGCCAGATCGCGGACCAGCCCGGACATCGGCAGCACGCCGAGGTAGAGCGAGAGCGGCACGTTGAGCGTGCCCTGGAACGGCAGCCAGCGGTCGAAGCCGACGAACCAGCCGGGGAAGAACCACAGCGGGACCAGCGCGCCGGCCAGCACGTTCTGCACGATCCCGTACATGACCACCAGCTGGAAGTTGACCACGGTCCAGAAGCAGGCCAGGTCGATCAGCTGCTGCAGGTAGTAGAGGATCGCCAGGCCCAGGACCAGCGATCCGGCCGCGCCGAGCCCGGCGGCCGCGCTTACCGGCGCCGCGATCAGCCCGGTGCTCCGGCACACCGTGTAGGCCAGCGCGGCCCACGCGCCGCCGTAGGCCAGGTCGCCCAACGCGCGGACGCAGTAGTAGCGCCGCGGCGTGACCGGTCGCAGGAACCAGTAGGCGATGGTGCCGTCGAGCATGTGCTGGACCATCATGTCCCGGTTCGCCCACCGGTTGACCGATCGGAAGGACATGTAGAAGACGCCGAGCAGTGCGTACGTCGTGGCCTGTGAGCGGTTCATGCCGGCGCTCGTGCTCGTCGAGCGGTAGAGCGCCTGCCAGAGCCAGAAGCACAGGCAGGTGCGCGCGAGCAGCATGAACAGCACCGAGCCGACCCGGCCCCACTGGTTGAACTCGGCCAGCAGGGTGACCCGCGCGGCGCGCCAGGCCCGTTGCGACTGCCGCCGCGACTGCCGCTGCAGCTGCGGCGGGTCGATTGCTGCGAGGGTCATCCGGCCGGTACCGCCTGCTCCATGTCCAAAGTGTCAAGGTCCTGATCTGTATCGGCCGTGAAGGCGTGCCGCATGATCGCTTCGAGGTCGGTCGGATCCTGCGCGTCGGCGTGCGTCGCGCGCAGCCCGTCCAGGTCCCCGTCGTAGACGATCCGGCCGCTGTTGATCAGGATGACCCGCCCGGCCAGCCGCTCAACCTCGGTCATGTCGTGCGTGGTGAGCACCACGGTCCGGCCGCGCTGCTCGACCTGCTCCCGCAGGAACTCCCTGACCTGCTCCTTGACCACCACGTCCATGCCAATGGTCGGCTCGTCGAGGTAGAGCACCGGCGGGTCGTGGATCAGCGCCGCGGCCAGGTCGCAGCGCACCCGCTGGCCGAGCGAGAGCTGGCGGGCCCGGTTGTCCCAGAACGCGGACAGCTCCAGGATCCGGTCGAACCGGGCCAGCCGGACGCGCAGCTCGGCCGGGGGCACGCCGTGGATGTCGGCGAGCACCCGCAGCGAGTCGATCGCCGGCAGGTCCCACCACAGCTGCGAGCGCTGCCCGAAGACCGCGCCGACCAGCCGCGCGTTGGCGATCCGCGCCTTGTGCGGGACCAGGCCGTTGACCTCGACCCGGCCCCCGGTCGGAGTGAGGATCCCGGTCAGCATCTTGATCGTGGTGGACTTGCCCGCGCCGTTCGGGCCGAGGAACGCGGCCAGCCGGCCCGGCTCGATCCGGAAGCCGACGCCGTCGACCGCCGTCGTGGCCACCCGCCGCGGGTGGATCAGGGACCTGACGGCGCCGAGCGGCCCCGGGACCCGCGCCGTGCTGAAGAAGACCTTCGTGAGGTTCTCGGCGACGATCGTGCCGGCCTGGTCGCCGGCGCTGGCCGAGCTAATATTCATGGACCCTCCCTATTGGGTGGACCCAGTCTGGCGAACCCCGCGCCGGTCCGCAACGGAATATCAACGGCGCGCGGAATTCCGCACGCGGCATGCGGTTCCGGCGCGGTGCGGCTCAGTGCGCGGCGCGCTGCAGGTGGATGCCGAAGGCGGCGCCGTGCGGGTCGCGCAGCACTGCGATGCGCGGGCCGTCCGGCACGTCCGAGGGCGGCAGGGTGAGCGAGGCTCCGGCCTGCGCGGCCTTCTCCGCGGTGGCGTCCACGTCGGCGACCGCGAAGTACGGCATCCAGTGCGGCGGCACCTCGGCCGGGAAACGGTCGCCCATGTCGGCCGCGCCGCCGAAGTCGGCGCCGCCGAGACCCCACTGCGTGTATTGCCCGGACGGGGCGACCGACCAGCCGAACAGCTCCGGGTAGAACCTGTGCGCGCCCTCGACGTCGCGGGTGGCCAGCTCGACCCAGCCCAGCGCGTCCGGCTCGGCGAACCGGGCCGCCCCGCGGAACGCCCCCGGCTGCCAGATCTGGAACACGGCCCCGGCCGGGTCGGCCAGCACGGCGAAGCGGCCCGCGTCGAAGACGTCCATCGGCTCGATCACCACCGAGCCGCCGGCCTTCCGCGCGGTCGCGGCGGTCGCGTCGGCGTCGTCGGTGGCGAAGCTGACGTTCCACGCGGTCGGCTGGCCGGGCGCGTAGAGCGGCGAGATCGCCACCACCGGCTCTCCGCCGAGCTGCATCATCGTGTAGCCGCCGGCCTCGGGCCGCGGGTCGGTCTCTGCGGACCAGCCGAACACGCTGCCGTAGAACGCCTTCGCCGCCGCCGGGTCCGAGGTGCCGAGCTCTGCCCAGCACGGCTCGCCGGGAGCGTATGCCTTCGCCGCCATGTCGATCGACCTTCCCTCGCCGGCCCCTGCGGTGTGCGCCGGCTCCTGTCTAACACCGCGGATCAGGGGCGGCGCGGCCTGGCGGCCAGACGAGGGAAGGCGCCGCGGCCCGGATGCCGCGCCGCTCGGATGCCGCGCGGCTCAGATGTTGATCGTCATGGTGCGGCTGGCCTTCTCGTGCCAGCCCTGGTGGTAGGGCCGCCCCCACAGCGCGCCGCCCAGCGCCAGGATGTCGATCAGCGGCAGCAGCCCGAACAGCCAGAAGGTCAGTTCCCGGGTGAGCGCCTTGGCCGAGCCGATCTCGCGCGCGTCGCCCGCGCCGACCACCTGGATCCCGAGCAGCCGGCCGCCGATGGTCTGTCCTCTGCGCGCGGTGAGGATGGCGTCGGTGCCGATCACCGTGACCAGCAGGACGGCAATGGCCGCGCCCCACAGCGCGAACCCGGAGGCGTTCACGCCGAGCGTCTTATAGGTGGTCGTGGCATGTACACGCAGCTGCTGCACATAGTTGTGGTCCGCGCTGTGCGCCATGATGCCCAGCGTCAACGTGACCGGAAGCGTGAAGGCCGCGGCGATCGCCACGTCGATGATCCGGGCCAGGATCCGCGATCCGGGCGAGGCGAGCTCGACCACGATGACTTCTGGCTCGCTGTCCTGGATCCGGGGCTCGTCCGGGTCCGCGGGGGCGCCGGGCAGGTCGGCGGCGAAGGGGGAGGGGTCGTACTTCGGGACCGCGCCGGTCGCGCCGGGCGCGCCGGCCCAGCCGGCGCCGTAGGCTCCGCGGTTGCCGAATGCCGAGGGCACGACCATCGTGGCGACCGAGATCGGCTCCGGCTCCGGATACACCGGATCCGGATGCCGCTTCTTCTCGGTCGGCTGCGCGACAGGCGCCGGCTGCGGCTGCGGCGGCTGCTGGGTCTGCGGCTGCCAGGGCTGGACCGCCGGCATGGCCTGCCGGTCCGGCATCGCGGGCGCCGCCGGCTGCTGCAGGAACTGCTGCGGGGGCCGCGGCTGCTGGTGCAGGCTCTGCGCGGGAAGGCTCTGCGAGAGGGGATCGACGTCGTAACGCGGCGGCGCCGAGCGCTGCTGTGCGGCCGCGGACCGTGAGGGCTGATCGGCAGCCAGCTCGGCGGTCCACACGTCGGCCGCGGAGCTGCCCAGCGCATCGTTCTGCTGCGGCTGCGCACCGGACGGTCCGGCGCTGGGGCGCCAGGCCGAGGAGTCATCGAGCTGCGGGAGCTGCGCCGAGGACTGTGCCGACAGTTGCGCCGATGACTGTGCTGGCAACTGCGCTGAGGACTGTGCCGGCGACCGGTCTTCCGCGCGCGACTGACCGCCCGCGTGGCGTCCGGTCGAGGTCTGCCTCGATCTCGCCTGGTCCGCGGCCGACTGCGCGGTGCCGGAGGTGTGGGCTCCCCCGAGCCCGCTCGACCCCGCCGGGTCCTGTTCCTCCTGGCCCGGTGCCGGCCGGCTCGTGCCGGCCACCCATTCGGTGCCGTTCCAGTAGCGGATGTACCCCGGTATCGACGGGTCTGCGTAATACCCCGGTTCAGGCCCGCTGCTCATTGCTGCGCCCCCATTCCCCTGGTGCTCTGCCGCCGCGCGCGGGCGCGCCGAAACAGTATGGAGCTGAGACTAGCGGATCAGAGCGCCCGAAAGGACTACCGCAGACGCCGGATTCGGCGTCGCGCTCAGTCTTCCGAGTGTGCCCTGAAGTGCTCGCGCACGGCCGTGGACAGCAGCCGGACGAGTGCGTCGACTGCCGCGGGATAGCTTCGTTCGGGTGGAGTCGCATAGCCGAGGACGATGCCCTGCGGTCGCCCGTGGCTGCCGGTGCGTGCGCCGGATATGTGCCAATACGGAGCGAGTCCGTCTAGAGCGATTCCGGCCCGCCTGGCCCGCATGATGAGGGTCGCCTCGTCCAGGCCGCCGGGTGGAAGCGTGATGAGCGCGTGCAGGCCTGCATCGATCGTGTGCGCCGCCGGAACCGGGATGGACGCGCCGAGAGCGGCGTGCGCCGTGGCGAGCTCGCCGATGCGGGTGAGCAAGAGGTCGCGGCGGCTGCGGTAGCGCAGTCGGCAGGCCCTGATGTGCCGGTCGTAGGCGTGCGTCGTGATGAAGTCGGCGAGGGCCGACTGGCTGAGCGCGTCGGTCTGGTAATCCGCGTGCAGCTTTGCTTCGACCATCTCGGCGACGAGGCCGGGCGGCAGGACCATCCACGCGAGGCGCAGTGCGGGGCCGAGCGTCTTCGAGGCCGTGCCGATGTAGACCACCTGGTCCGGCGCCATGCCCTGGAGCGCGCCGACCGGCTGCCGGTCGTAGCGGAACTCGCCGTCGTAGTCGTCCTCGATCACGACGCCGCCAGTCCGTTCGGCCCAACCGGCCAGTGCGCGCCGGCGCTGCGGAGCGAGCGCTACGCCGAACGGGTACTGATTCGCCGGCGTGACGACCACTGCGCCGACCCGTGAAAATCGCGAGTGGGCAAGCAGATCGGCCTGTGCGCCGAGTTCGTCCACAGGCAGCGGCCGGATCGGCATTCCGGCGCGGCTGACGACCTGCCGGTGGAAGGCCAGGCCCGGATCCTCCATCGCAACCTCCGCCACGCCGCGGCGCCGCAGCACGTCGGTGAGCAGCGCGAGCGCCTGAACATAGCCGGAGGTGACCACGATCCGCCCGGGTTCGGCCACGACTCCGCGGGCCCGGCCGAGATAGTCGGCCAGCGCCTCGCGCAGTTCGGGCTGCCCTCCCGGATCGCCGTATCCGAATGTTGACGACGGCGCCGCGCCGAGTGCGCGCCGGGTCGAGCGCAGCCACGCGGCGACGGGGAACGCGCTGGCGTCAGGGCTGCCCGGCCGCAGGTCGTGCCAGGGCTGGACCGGCCGCCCGCCCGGCAGAACCGGTGCCGATGCCGGTGCCGGTGCCGCACGAGGCGTGTCGTGGCGCGGCGAACCGGTGGCCGGCCGCAGCGCGACCTCGGTGCCGGAGCCGTGTCGCGCGACCAAGTGGCCCTCCGCGACCAGTTGGTCGTACGCCGCCGCGACCGTCCCGCGCGAAAGGCCGAGTTGTACGGCCAGCGCGCGGGACGAGGGCAGCCTCGTGCCGGGGGCGAGCCGGCCCGACCGCACCGCCTCGCGCAGCGCGGATTCCAGGGCGTCCCGGCGGCCTGACACGGCGTCGGGCGAGAGATCGAGGTGCAGGTCCACGCCAAGCGATGTGAACCATGAAGTGGCCCAAGAATTTGGCACAGAACTGGACCTTAGCACTGAGCCACTTGAGCCATAGTCTTGCTGCGTCAGGACGAAGAAACGCGGTGAATCCGCAGCGAGAGAGGATCAATGCGATGAGTGCCAACGCGACTGCCGAGACCGTCACGCCCCCTGTGCGCCTGGCCGTGGACGAACTGGCTCCGCACATCACCAAGGCGATGAACTCCCTGGACGCGGCCGCTCGGAAGGTCTCGCTGGAGGCCCCGCTGCTGGAACTGGTGCGGGCGCGCGCCTCACAGATCAACGGCTGCGCCTATTGCGTCGATATGCACACGCGCGATGCGCTTAAGGGAGGCGACAGCGACCGCCGCCTCTTCGCGCTGCCGGTATGGCGCGAGACGCCGTTCTTCACCGCGCGCGAGCGCGCCGCGCTGGCGCTGACCGAGGCAGCCACCCGCATCTCCGAGGCGCCGGTTTCAGACGAGGTCTTCACCGCGGCGGCGGCGCAGTTCAGCGAGGTCGAGCTGGCCGAGCTCGTCTGGGCGATCACGGTGATCAACGCCTGGAACCGGCTCGGCGCCACCGCCCGGCCGTGGCCGCTGGACTGACGACGCAGCAGTCCGCTGGGCCTACCGGTGCACCAGCGCGAACATCGCCTCCCAGCGCTCGACGATCCGCCCCGGGGCATAGGCGGCCACTGACTCGGTGGCCGCCCTGCCCTGCTGCCCGCGCGATTCCCGCGAGTCCATCAGGGCGCCGAGCCGCTCCGCCAGCGCGTGCACATTGCCCGGCGAGACGAGCGCGCCGTTGCTCCCGTCGTGGATCAATTCGCGCACACCCGGTGCGCAGTCGAAGGCCACGCACGGCAGGCCGCAGGCCATCGCCTCCAACAGGGCCATCGGAAAGCCCTCGGCCCGCGAGCCGCTGGCGAACACCGAGCCCTGCTTCAGCGCGGCGCCGATCTCGGTGGTCTGACCCGCGAGCTCTACGCTGCCGGAGACGCCGAGGCTCGCCGCCTGCGCGGTCAGCGCCGCGCGCTCGGGGCCCTCGCCGTGGATCCGCAGCGTCCAGCCGGACCGGTCGTGCGCCGGGTCCGCCAGCGCCAGCGCCCACGCCTCGACCAGCAGGTCGAAGCCCTTCTCCTGGGAGAGCCGCCCGGCCGAGACGACCACCTGCGCCGCCGGGTCCGCGCCGCCGTCCGCGGGCAGCGGGAGCGGGTTCGGGATCGCGTCGGCGTTGTTCATGCCGCCCTCCCGGATCCAGCGGTCCGCGTCGATCTGGGTCAGCGACAGGAAACGGGCTGCGCCGGCGTAATGCTGCCGGACCCGGCGCCCCCGGCTCGAAGCCTGTGCCGCCTCGTAGGACTCGTGGCTCATCGCGATGACCGGCGGCGCCGTCGGACCCTGCTCGGGCGCGGCCAGCTCGACCCACTCCATCGCGTGCACCTGCGCGCAGATCACCACCGCGCTCGCGGGATCGGCGGCGGTCTTGAGCAGCGCCGCGAGCCGCGCGGCGCCGGCCCGCTGTTCCGAGCGCCAGCGCCGATAGCGCAGCGCCGCGGTGGGATTGCCGATCCGGGACAGCAGCGCCGGGCGCGGCTTGGCGCCGAACTTGTCCGGGTGCAACACCGAGGTCGCGTAGGGGGCCGGCTCGCCGGATCCCGCCGCCGGATCCTGCGGATCGCGCACCGCGAATACGCCGATCAGGCGTACCCGATGTCCGCGTGCGGCGAGCAGTTCGCCCATCCGGTGCGCCCACCGCTGCACGCCGCCGACCTCGTGGATCGTGTTGCAGACGACGAAGACGTCGCGGGTCACAGCCGTCGCGCCGACGCGCTGCACGACCGACGCCTGCGCGGGTGCCGCGGTCACCGGGCCCCTCCTCGCTTGAAGAACTTCTCGACCACCCGCGCCGCCGCGGTGCCCGTGTCATACTCGCCGAAGTCGTGTGCGAACGACTTCCTGGCCTGCGCATAGGCGTCCGTCGTGCCGATCGCGTCGATGGCCGCGAACAACGCATCCTGATCCGCGGTGATCGGGCCCGGCGCGCGCTCGGCCAGGTCGAAGTAGGTGCCTCGGTCCTGCGCATAGGCGTCGGCGTCCGGGGTGAAGAACAGCAGCGGCCGGTCGAGCAGCGCGTAGTCGAACATCACCGAGGAATAGTCGGTGATCAGCGCGTCGGAGGCGAGCATCAGCTCTGTGACGTCCGGATGAGCGGAGACGTCGCGCACCGTCCCGCCGGCCGCGCTCGGCACCTCGACCCGGTTGAGGTAGTGCGCGCGCACCAGCAGCACATGCGTCTCGCCGAACCGCCGCGCGAACTCCAGCAGGTCGAAACCGGGCTCGAACACCGCGGCGCTCCCGGCCGAGCCCTGCCGGAAGGTCGGCGCGTAGAGCAGCACCTTGCGATCGGCCGGGATGCCGAGGTCCTTGCGCAGCTGCGCGCCCTTCTCCTCCCGGTCCGTTGCGCACAGCGGGTCGTTGCGCGGATAGCCGACCCGCAGCGGCTCGGCCCGCATCTCGAACGCCTCGACCAGGGTCCTGATGTCCCACGCGGACCGCACCAGGAAGTGGTCGAACCGGCCCACCGCCGCCGCCAGCTTCTTGCGGTCCGCCGTCAGCATCGCCTTGACCTGCGGGGTGTTCACCCCCATGGTCTTGAGCGCGGTGCCGTGCCAGGTCTGGATGTACGTGGTCCCCGGCCGCTTGCGGATCCACTGCGGGAAGCCCTGGTTGTCCACCCAGAACTCGGCCCGCGCCAGCGCCCGCAGATAGCCCCACGAGCCGCGCTTGACCAGCCTCGCGTCGGACGGGAAGCCGCCGGTCCCGCCGGCGTGCGACCAGTAGACCCGGCCCTTGTGCCCGGCCGCGCGCAGGGCCAGGTGGATGTACTTCGGGTTGTCGCTGTAGGACCGGCCGAGATGCGACTCGAACACCACGCTGCCGCGCCGGACCGGCAGCCGCAGCAGGACCTTGTTGTAGACCTCGCGCTTGATCCGCGGGTCGTTGAGGATCTGGGCCCGCCGGTTGAGCTTCTGCGCGAGCTTGAAGAGCCGGCCGCCCCGGCTGCTCGTCGCCTTCGCGAACGGCGAGTTCACCGCGCGCGCCACCGGATTGCGGGCGGCCAGCGTGAAGGTGACCGCGCCGCGGTGGCTGATCCCGGCGATCCACTCGTCGCCGACCGCGCGGGTCAGCAGCGGCCGGGCCGGGAACGTCGGCTCGTGCCCCGCACCCTCGCCGGGCAGCTTGAGCGCGGTCACCTTGGAGACCGAGGTGCCCTCGCTGCCTGAGGTCAACCGTAGCTTCAGCTCCCACACCTGGTCGATCAGGCCGAGCGGCTTGATCTTCTTGGTCAGGTCCACGTCCAGCGACCAGGCGATCCGGCTGCCCTCGTGCCGCACCTCACGCGCCTTTATCCGATAGCTGCGCACCGCACGTGCCGCCGGCCTGAACTCGACCGCCGCGGAAAGCTGCGCGTCCGGCGGAATCAGTCCGAGCGGATTGACCGTCTCGCCGCTCAGCCGGACCCGGCCGCTGCTACCCGGCAGCCGCTCCAACCCGGTCAGCCGCGAGGCGAGGTTCGCCTGCGCGAAAGCAACTCGATGCAGGCCGAGGCTGGTCACGTCCAGCGCCGCGCGACCCTCGTCGGTCTCGGTGTGCGCCTGACACCAGTAGATGTGCTTGCCGTCCCGCATGAGATCCGAGGTGATCCGGGTGGTCTCCAGATGCTTCGCGCTGTCCCGGGTGCGGTCCAGCAGGTGCTCGCTGACCGTGACGAGGTTGTCCCAGTCGTCCCGCAGCAGCAGGAACGCGCCGGCCACCGCCACCCGGTGCGGGCAGCGCTCGAACGCCTCCGGACTGAGCGTCGCGAGATAACCGCGCATCAGCTCGGAGAACTCCGCGATATACGCCGGATCCTGGTAAGGCAGATCGCGCAGGTAGAGCACAAGGTCGTGTTCGATGAACTTCGCGTCCTTCGCGATCTTCACCTCGCGGTCCCCGGCCGGCGTCGCCAGCCAGGCCGTGAGCGCCTCGTCGATCAGCTCGTGGATGCGGACCCGGTCGCGCACGTTGCCGATCTGGTCGCGCCGGTTGGAGATCGACCGCTCGGCCGCGCGCACGGCCACGTTCCAGCGGTAAACGGTCTGCGGGATCAGCGCGATGCGGTCCGCGGCCAGGTATGCCTTGGCGGAGAACAGCAGGTCCTCGTAGTGGAAGCCGACCGGGAAGCGCAGCTCGTGCTCCTCGAGGAGCCCGCGGCGGTACAGCTTGTTCGTCGACAGCGTGTCGCGCAGCAGATCCGGCATCTGCGCGACGCCGTCGAGCACCCGCCGCTCGGCGTACATCTCCGGCCACCACGGCACGTTCTCGATCAGGCCGGAACGGTTGTGCAGCACTCGCACGCACACGCCCGAGACCAGGTCCGCGCCGGTCTCCTCAGCGGTCTGCAACAGGTTCAGGCACGCGTGTCTGTCGAGCGTGTCGTCCGAGTCGAGGAACATGACGTACCGGCCGCGTGCCTGTTCGATGCCCTCGTTGCGCGGCGCCGAGCAGCCGCCGCTGTTCCGCTCCAGCCGCAGCGAGCGCACCCGCGGGCTCTCGGCCGCGAGTTTCGCTGCGACCTGCGGCGTGGCGTCGGTGGAGCAGTCGTCGACGATGAGAACTTCGAGGTTGCGCAGGGTCTGGCCGAGCACGGACCGCACCGCGGCCGGGAGGCGCGCCGCGTCGTTGTACACAATGACGACGACGGAGATGTCGGGCACGCCGGTGTCAGACGCAGTGGCGGCGGGATCGGCTGGCACAGATTCGTCCTCACCTCTGGCTGGAACCGCGTGTTCGATGGATGGTAGCTGATCTGTCTTTGGGGCTAGCGTGTCCGCCGAGCACGTAACGCGACAACCCGAAGGCAGGACCGAGTGCGCATTCCCATCACAGCCGTCCTCACCGGTCCACAGCCTGTGGACGGGGACGGTCTGTTGAAGGCCGACCTGGCTGCGATCGGCGCGACCGTGATAGATGCGGACGGGCCGGCTACCTTGGCCAGAGCGGTGGGCAGCGCCTCGGCGATCGGCCGGGTCGCCTTGGTGGACCGACGGCTGGTGGCGCATCGGCACGCGCTGCGCCTCGCGATCGACGACCCGCGCTGGGTCGCGTCCCACGCGCCGGGCGTGCTTGCCGTCTCCGGCGTGGCCCGCGGGCTGCTGGTCGAGCAGTTGCGCGCGATGCCGGACCTGACGGGGCATCGGGTCGAGGGCTCCTCGCCGGCCGCGAAGCTCACCGCGCCGCGCCTGCTCGTGCCGGACCAGCTCGCCGAGCGGCTCGGCGCCGACATCCCGCTGCACGAGGTACACCTGCCGGACGGCCTGATCGCCGAGCTGGTGGCCGAGCCGCTGGCCGCGCGCAAGTCCGCCTATGCCGACGTGACGGCGGTCGACGACGAGGCGATCCGGCTGAGCCGCGCGGTCAAGAACGACGACGGGCTGTTCACCACGCTCTTCGTCTCGACCTACTCCCGCTACATCGCCCGCTGGTGCGCCGATCGCGGCATGTCCCCGAACACGGTCACCGTGCTCTCGCTGCTGGTCGCGGTGGCGGGCGCGCTTGTTGCGGCGACCGGTACGCGCGCCGGCTACATCGGCGCGGCCGTCGCGCTCTACCTCTCGTTCGTGCTCGACTGCACGGACGGACAGCTGGCCCGCTACGCGCTGAAGTTCTCCCGGATCGGCTCCTGGCTGGACGCGACGTTCGACCGCGCGAAGGAATATGCGGTCTACGCCGGCCTGGCGTTCGGCTCGGCGCGCAACGGCAAGGACGTATGGCTGCTCGCCGCGGCCGCGATGGCGCTGCAGACGGTGCGGCACCACGTCGACTTCGCCTTCCACGAGGCGAAGCCGGATGGAGCAGCGACCGCGCCGGATCCGAACTCGCAGCCCCCGGCCAAAACGCTGGGCTATTGGGCGCGCAAGGTGGTGATCCTGCCGATCGGCGAGCGCTGGGCGCTGATCGCCCTGCTCACCGCGTTCACGGAGCCGAAGATTACCTTCACCGTGCTGCTGGTGTGGAGTGCACTCGCGACCGCCTACACCACCGCTGGACGCGTTCAGCGCGCGCGGCGCTGGACCACGCCGCGCACACCTGAGGCCGTAGCTGCCCTGTTCACGATGTCTGACATCGCCGCCGCGCCTAAGGCCGAGCGCAGCCGCCTCGGTGCCCGCCTCGGGTGGCTGACCCCGCCGACCTATCACGCGTTCGAATACGCCCTCGCGATCGCCATCGCCTCGCAGGTGCACAATGCGCTGCCGATCGTCTTCGCCTATCTGTCCGCGGTGATCTACCACCACTACGACGTGGTCTACCGCATCAGGGCGGGCGCCGCGGTGCCGCGCTGGCTGGCTCTGGCCGGCTGCCTCGGCTTCGAGGGCCGGGTCGTCATCCTGGCGCTCAGCGGCCTGATCCTCGGCGGAAGCCGGCACCCGGCGCTGGTCCCGGTGCTCATCTGCGCCGCCGTCTACCTCGGCGTGCTGTTCCTCGGCGAGTCGGTGCGGTTCTGGTCCCGTCCGGCCGCGCCCGCGCTTCCGGCCGACGCCTGACGAGCCCTCAGACGCCACTCGCCGCACGGATCAGAGCAGATCCGTGCGGCGAGTTGTCGGACGAGTTGCCTAGCAGTCAGTTCAATCAGTTCAGTCGGTTCAGTCGGTGGGTGAAGGACTCGCGCTGCCGTTGTCCCCGCCGCCGAGCCCGATGTCTATCCCGGGAAGCCCCAACAGCGGCGGCACGTCGAGCCCGGTCGAGGGCAGTATCGGCAGCGGCAGGCTGATCCCTATCGACGTCGCGGGCGACGGCGAGGTGGAGCCTGCGCCGGTCGAGGCAGACGCCCCGGCGCCGGACGCTCCGGCCGGGGTCGTCGGCTGCCCGGAGGCGCTGCCGGACACGCCGGACTGGCCGCCGCCTGCCTGCGACTGCCCGTTCCCGGACGCGCCGGAGCTCGCGCCGGGGGTCGGGCCGGACTGGCCGGCCGCCGTGGCGGCGGCGTGCTGCAGCTGGTTGTTGAGGTCGTCCATCAGTGTGACGATCTGCGCGGCCTGGTTCTGCAGCGGCTTCGGCAGGCGCCACTCGAGGTCGGCCACCCGCTGGCGCTCGGTCAGCAGGAAGTCGGACAGCGCGTTGAGCGCGCCCTGGTCGTCGTTCGCCTGGACCTGGCCGACCAGCACGCTGCCGCCGTCGCTGACGCTCGTGTTCAGCTCGTTCAGCGATTCGGCCAGGTACCCGGCCGTGGCGGAGCCGGGGATGTCGGCGTCGGGACGCTGCATCAGCGTGTAGATCTCGTTCAGCCGCGTCTCGGCCAGCCGCAGGTACTGCTCGCCGCGGTCGGTCGGCGAGCCGGACAGCGACAGCTGGATGTTCTCGAACAGCTTCTTCGCGCTGTAGAGCGGATCGCCGGGCACCGCGTCGGAGGACGCGATCGCGATCCCGCCGACCGAGCCGGTGGCCACAGCCATGCCCACGCCCATGGCCAGCAGCCGGCGCCGCCACGGCGAGTTGAGCGTGGCGCCGAGGCCGCGTCGGGAGCCCTCCCGGGAGCCCTGGCGCCCGGCCGGGCCGGCGTGCCGGCCGCCGTGGTGGCGCTTGGAACCGGACAGTAGTGGCACCGGGGTCGCCGCGGCGTATTCGGGGGCGAGCCGCACCAGGCGCTCGCGCAACTCCGCGCGGAAAGTCTCGTCGATGCCAGGCAGCGCATTCGTGACCCGCTCGATCCGCAGCGCGAGCGCCGTCATCGCGGCGGCCGCGTCGGCGGACTCGCCGGCCGGCGCCGGCCGGGGGGCGGGGACCGTGGCGGTGTGCGAGGCGGCGGCGCGGTTGAGCGCCTGGTCGAACTCTTCGGCCAGCTTGCGCTCGCTGATCCTGGTCATCGGCCTTCCACCTCCTCATTGCCCGCGGCGCTGCGCGCCGTTGATACGACTGGTACGCCTGGTTCGACCACTACCGGCCCGGTGGGGTTGTGCCAAGAGTGCCCGATCCCGGCCCGCGGCGTCCGAACTTCACTCGAAGGAGTGGCGCCGGGTGGCGCGGCCCGACCGGACCGCCGCCGCGGCGACCGGTCACACTGAGCAACGATCGGAAGGGCGGCCGAGTTACGCGAGTGCACGCCTTCGGGGGCGTCGCCCTGTCCGGCGCGGCGTCGGCGCGGTGCCGGGTCCGAGTTCCATACGCAAGTGTATGGTCCGGTCGGCCGAGAGTGGGCTCCAGCGCGGCGCCCGGTGACGGCGCATCGGCGGCCGCCGTCGGCGAAACGCGCGCCGTCAGCGCAGATCGGTGGGGAGCAGCCGGGCCAGGGTGCGGATCGCCCGGTACTGCAGGGTCTTGATCGCGCCGTCGTTCTTGCCCATGATCTTCGCGGTCTCGGCCACCGACAGGCCCTGCAGGAAGCGCAGCGTGACGCACTCCTGCTGCTGCGAGTTGAGCTGGTGCACCGCGTCGAGCAGCGCCCGGTTGGACAGGCTGGCCAGCACCGACTCCTCCGGGCTCGGCTCGGTCTCGTCCGAGTCGAGCATCTCGCCGGTGGACACCTCGAGCCGGTAGCGGCTGGACTTGAAGTGGTCGGCCACCAGGTTGCGGGCGATGGTCACCAGCCAGGCGCCGAAGTCGCGGCCCTGCCAGGTGAAGGTCGAGATGCGGCGCAGCGCGCGCAGGAAGGTCTCGCTGGTCAGGTCCTCGGCCAGGGAGCGGTTGGAGACCCGGTAGTAGATGTACCGGAAGACGGTGTCCGAGTAGACGTCGTACAGCTGCCCGAAGGCCTCGCCGTCGCCGTCCTGGGCCTGCTGGACCAGCGCCAGCATCCGCAGCGACTCGGCCTCCTTGGCCCGGTCGCCGCGGCGCTCCGGTTCCGGCTGCGCGCCGGCGCGGCCGGACGAGGGGGCCGAGCCGTTCTCGTGGCCGCTCTTCTGTTCCTGGCCGTCAGCGCCCTCGCCATAAGAGCTGCCGGCGGTGCCTCCGGACACTCCGGCGGTGCGCGGCACCGCTGGCGGCGGTGACTCGGACAGGGCGCGCGCGGCCCCTGAAGCGCGCGGCGCGATGCCGGGCTGGCGGGGGACCGCCGAAGCCGCCATCACGGCCACGGCCGTCCGCAGGCCGTAGAGGCCCGAGGAATCGGCCTTGACGTCTCGTCGCACGGGACTCCAGCTGTTTCGTCGGCTCGCGTCGGGTTGGCGGCGCGGCCGCGCCGCGCCACCGCCACGGCGGCGGTTCGCCGGACACCGGACCGCGTGGGATGCGGGCCGTCCGTCCGGCCGGGAGGCGTCCGGTCGGGCGCCGGTCCGATCGGCTCGCCCCGACCGGCACTGCCTGACAACACTGCCAGACAACCGCGCCTGGCAAAGCGCCCGACTGCCGGTCGTAACGGGCTGTACGGAAGCGATCACCGCTCGTGGATCGCTTCACATCGTAGGGAAACCGCGCCGTGCATGTGCAGTTTTGCCTTGACCGGCATCGGATGCCGGGTGGGCAGTCACCGACAATACCGCTTCACGGCACAAAAACTACCGCGCGTGTTGGATAGATTACGTGCAGGCACATATCCGCCACGCTCCGCGGCGAGCCGGTGCCGAGCGCCGGTGCGCCGGACGCCCCACCTGATCCCTGCTGCCTCAGAACGACGCAGCCGACGCCGGCCGGGATGCCGCGGCCGGCCGGCGGATCAGCGTTTCACCACCAAGCTCTGAGTGTCGCTCAACTTGCGCTCGGCGCGCCGGAGCGTGACTTGAGCGGCCGCCGCGCCCTTGGCCGCGCCGCCGCTTCCGCCGGCGCGGAGTTCGGCGCCCGCCGGTCGCCCGATCCGGAGCAGCCGCACGCCCGTCCGGTAATCGGTCGTCGGCCAGCCGCGCTCGCTCGCGTGGGCCCTGAGCTTGTGATCGGGGTTGATCGCGTGCGGGTGGCCGACCGCGGTGAGCATCGGCAGGTCGTTGGCCGAGTCCGAGTAGGCATGACAGGCCGCCAGCCGGTAGCCCTCGCGGGCAGCGATAGCGCGCATGGCGTCACCCTTGGCCGGCCCGTGCAGCACGGCCCCGACAAGACGCCCGGTGTAGACCCCGTCGACCTGCTCCGCCACCGTGCCCATCGCGCCGGTCAGCCCGAGGCGGCCGGAGATGATCAGGGCCAGCTCGATCGGCGCCGCGGTCAGCAGCCAGACCGGCTCGCCGCGGTTCAGGTGCTCCTGCGCCAGCGCCCGGGTGCCCGGCCAGATCTTCGCCTGCAGATACTCGTCGAAGATCGCCGCGCAGATCGCGGTCAGCTCGCTGACGGTGTGCCCGGCGGCGAAGGCCAGCGCCCGGTCCTGCGTCGTGGCGACCTGGGTCTCCCGCTCCCCGCGCAGCCGGAAGGTCAGCTGTCCCCAGCCGAACCGCAGGATCTGGTCGGTCGTCAGGAACCGGTGCGCCTTCATGCCGCGGGCGAGGTGGAACAGCGACGAACCCTGGATCAGGGTGTTGTCCAGGTCGAAGAACGCCGCAGCGCCGCCCTGGCCGCCGCCTGGTGCGCGGCACTCCACCGCGGCCGTGGCCGACCCCGCTACCGTGACCGGCTCGAGTGGTGTGCTAGGCGCGTTCACGGTGCCAAACCTTACTCGGATCGTGAGAACGCCACGCTCCTCGCGCAATGCCCGCCGGTTACAGTCAGGCGACTAGTGTCTCTGTAATGGAACAAGCCAGGATCACGCTGATCGGCAAACCCGGCTGCCATCTTTGCGAGGAGGCCCGGGCGGTGATCTCCAGGGTCGCCGCGGACCTCGGCGAGCAGTGGACCGAGCTTGACATCACCCAGGACCCCGAACTGTCCGAGCGGTACTGGGAGCAGATCCCGGTGACGCTGGTCGACGGGGTGCGGCACGACTTCTGGCGAGTGGACGAGGCGCGGCTGCGGGCCGCTCTGACGGGCACCGGACCGGTTTCCGGACAGGCGCGCCCGGCCGGCGGAGGGCCGACCTCCGGTTCGTGACCAGAGTGTGACCACATCGTGACGTGGAACTGTGACTTGAGTCGCACGGCCGGCGCGCGCCCCTCGGGCCTCCGGCCGTCCAGCCAGGTCAGTCCGCTGTGCCGAGGCCAAGGCGGTACTAGCGCACTATTCGGACTATCTGGACAGGTACTTTGTGCGCGCGTTCACAAGGACCTACGCTGTCGGTCAGGTGCTGAGGCAGCCCCATAAATCATTGGTGCGCTCCGGCAACAGTCCCACCGCGACAGCGCCTAGGAGCACGATGGCCGCAGTCAGTACCCAGGAGCCGCCCCGCCGGGGCGAGGAGCGGCGCGGCCGGTCCGAGCGGGTCCGGCGGGCGGCCGCCAAGCAGTCCGCGGCCCGCGCCGCCTCGGCGATCCCCGAGGCCACGGTGGCCCGGCTCCCGGTCTACCTGCGCGCCCTGCGCACCCTGGCCGAGCGCGGCACCGCCACCGCCTCCTCCGACGAGCTGGCCGCCATCGCCGGGGTGAACTCCGCCAAGCTGCGCAAGGACCTGTCCTACCTCGGCTCGTACGGCACCCGCGGCGTCGGCTACGACGTCGAATACCTCGTGTACCAGATCTCCCGCGAGCTCGGCCTGTCCCAGGACTGGCCGGTCGCCATCGTCGGCATCGGAAACCTCGGCCACGCCCTGGCGAACTACGGCGGGTTCGTCAGCCGCGGCTTCCGCATCGCCGCGCTGCTCGACGCGGACCCGCGGCTCTCCGGAAACCGGGTGGCCGGCCTGGTGATCCGGCACATCGACGAGCTCGACGACGTGATCGGCGAGCTCGGCATCAGCATCGCGGTCGTCGCGGTCCCGCCGCAGGCCGCGCAGGAGGTCGCGGACCGGCTGGTGGCCGCCGGGGTCACCTCGATCCTGAACTTCGCCCCCGCGGTGGTGACCGTTCCGGCCGGGGTGGACCTGCGCAAGGTCGACCTGTCCATCGAGCTGCAGATCCTCGCCTTCCACGAACAGCGCAAGACCGCGGACCCGACCCTCGCCGCGGTGCACGCCCACCGGGCGCCGCGCCGGCCGCGCGAGGACCCGGTCAATCCGGACGGGCCCAGCGACGCCCCCGCCCCCGGGGACGCCCTCCACGGCTACGGAGAGGCCAGACCCGCATGAGCCTTCTGGTGATCGGCCTGTCGCACCGCACCGCGCCCATGCCGCTGCTGGAGAAGGCCGCCCTGCACCAGGACCGCGTGCTCAAGCTGCTCGGCGACGCCGTGGGCACGGAGCACGTCGCCGAGGCCGTCGCGGTCGCCACCTGTAACCGGCTCGAGCTCTACGCCGACGTGGGCAAGTTCCACGGCGCCCTGGCCGACCTGTCCAGCCTGCTCAGCGGCTACACCGGCGTGCCGATGGACGAGCTGACCCCGCACTTCTACGTGCACTACGACAACCGCGCGGTCCAGCACCTGTTCAACGTGGCCTGCGGCCTGGACTCGATGGTCGTCGGCGAGCCGCAGATCCTCGGCCAGCTGCGCCGGGCGCTGGCCGACGGCCAGGCGCAGGGCACCGCCGGCCGGGTGCTGAACGAGCTGGTGCAGACCGGACTGCGGGTCGGCAAGCGGGCACACAGCGAGACCGGCCTGGACCGGGCCGGCCAGTCGCTGGTCGCCTCGGCGCTCGCCCTCGCCGACGTGGCGCTGGCCGACGTGACGTCTGGTGAGCAGTTGCGCGCGGTGGTCGTCGGGGCGGGCTCCATGTCCGCGCTGGCCGCCACGACCCTGGCCCGCAGCCGCCCCGGCCTCGACCTGACCATCGTCAACCGCAGCCCCGGCCGGGCCGCGAAGCTCGCCGAGACCGTCGGCGCGCGGGTGCTCCCGCTGGAGCGGCTCGCCGAGGCGGTCCAGGGCGCGCACCTCGTGCTCTCGTGCACCGGCGCGACCGAGACCGTGCTGACCGCCGCCCACTTCGGCGACTGGCGCCCCGCCGCGATCGTCGACCTGGCCCTGCCGCGCGACGTGGACGCCGAGATAGCCGAGCTGCCCGGCGTGGACCTGATCGACCTCGAGCGGATCGCCGAGGCCGAGCGCGGCTCCTCGAAGGCCCAAGAGGACAGCATCGAGGCGGTCCAGCGCATCGTCGCGCAGGAGCTGGCCGCCTACACCGCGGCGCAGAACGCGGCCGCGGTCGGCCCCACCGTCGCCGCGCTGCGCAGCATGGCCGCCGTCCTGGTCGAGGCCGAGCTGTCCCGGTTCCACGGCCGCGTCCCCGATCTCGACGCCAAGGCCGGCGCCGAGGTGGCCAACACGGTCCGGCGGGTCGTCGACAAGCTCCTGCACGAGCCCACGGTCCGGGTGAAGCAGCTGGCCGCCGACCCCGGCGGCACCTCTTACGCGGCCGCCCTGCGCGAGCTGTTCAACCTCGACCCGGCCGCGGCGGCCGCAGTCAGCCGCGCCGAGCCGCCCGCCGCGCCCGCACCCCCCTCAGGCCTCCCCGCCCCCGCAGAGGAAGAAGACCGGGCATGAACACCCCGACGCGCGACTCCGCGCGGCAGCCCGACGAGCGGCCCGGCCGGCCGGCGCTGCGGCTCGGCACCCGCCGCTCCGTGCTCGCCATGGCCCAGTCCGGGCTGGTCGCCCGGGCGGTGACGGAGGCGACCGGCCGGCCGGTCGAGCTGGTCGAGATCACCACCTTCGGCGACGTCTCGCGCGAGGCCATGTCCCAGATCGGCGGCACCGGCGTGTTCGTCAGCGCGCTGCGCGACGCGCTGCTGGACGGCTCGGTCGACTTCGCCGTGCACTCGCTCAAGGACCTGCCGACCGCCGCCGCCGAGGGCCTGGCCCTGGCCGCCGTCCCGGTCCGCGAGGACGTGCGCGACGTGCTGGTCGCCCGCGACCGGCTCAAGTTCGCCGACCTGCCGCCCGGCTCCCGCATCGGCACCGGCTCGACGCGCCGCGCGGCCCTGCTGCGGTTGTTGCGCGCGGATGTGGAAATCGTGCCGGTGCGCGGCAACGTCGACACCCGGATCGGCTACGTGACGTCGGGGCGTCTCGACGCCGTGGTCCTGGCGCAGGCCGGGCTCTCCCGGCTCGGCCGGCTCGGCGAGGCCACCGACGCCTTCGAGCCCTCCGCCCTCCTCCCGTGCCCCGGCCAGGGCGCCCTCGCGGTCGAGTGCCGCGCCGACAACCGGGAGCTGGTCCGCGAACTCGGCGCGGCCCTCGACGACACGCCCACCCGGCGCGCGGTCGAGGCGGAGCGCGCGCTGCTGGCCGAACTCGAAGCAGGCTGCTCGGCGCCGGTCGGCGCCTACGCGATCGTCGCGGAGCAGGAACTGCACCTGACCGGGACCGTGGCCGAGGCCGGCGCGGAGGGCGCCGGGCCCGAGTCGTTCCGGTCGATCAGGATGTCCGCCACCGGGCCCGCGGCCGAGGCCGGCCGGATCGGGCGCGAGCTCGCCCGCCGGATGCTCGACCAGGGCGCCGACGCGTTCGCGTTGATGGGGAAGCGACAGTCAGCATGACCACTACGGACGTACTGGCCGCGAAGGCAGCGGCGGAAGAAACTCAGACGGGGCAGCCCGAGCCGGCCGACACGGAGCCGGCGCAGCCACCGGCGGCGCCGTGCGCGTCGGCGGCCGAGCAGGCCGCGCACCAGATCGTGCACCCCCGCGTTTCGCAGAAGCGGGCATCCGCGGGGCACGGATCCGCCGACGGCGCGACCGACCCGACCGGCCCGGCGCTCGCCGAGGCGGCCCGGGCCGGCGCCGGCGCACGGGCGCGGGTCAGCTTCGTCGGCGCCGGGCCCGGCGACCCGGACCTGCTCACCGTGCGCGCCGCGGCGCTGCTCGCCGCCGCGGACGTGCTGGTGGTGGACACCGGTCTGCGCGGCCGGTTCGCGGTGCGCTGCAGCGAGCAGGTCGAGGTCATCGAGATCGGCGCCGAGCCCGCGCCAGCCGGCGCAGGTTCTGACGGCGTCTCAACTGACGCCCTGGCAGCTTCGGCCGACGGCCGGCGCGGCCTCGCCCCGCGGATAGACGCGATCAGTGCGGCGGTGCGCGCCGGTAAGTCGGTGGTCCGCCTCCTGGACAGCGACCCCGGGCTGTTCGGCCCACTCGAGGCGGAGGCCGCCGAGTGCACCGCGGCCGGCGTGCCGTTCGAGGTGGTGCCCGGCCTGGCCCGGGCCACCGCGGTCCCGGTCTTCGCCGGCATCCCGCTGACCTGCGGCCCGATCGGCGACGTGCGGATGCTCTCCGCGCCGCGCGGCGACGTCTACGCCGACTTCACCGCCTGGTCCGCCTGGCACCGCCAGCTGAGCGAGGCCGGCTCGGCGGACTCGACGCTGGTCCTGCTCGGCGTCGGCGACCGGATCGAGGAGGCCGCCTCCGAGCTGCTCGCCGCCGGCCGCCCCGGCAACACCCCGGTCGCGGTCACCGTGAACGGCTCGCTCACCACGCAGCGCACCGTCACCGGGACGCTCGACCGGATCGCCGCCACGCTCAAGGCCGAACGCCTGTCGGGGACCGGCACGGATACCGTGGTGGTCGTGGGTTCCGTGGTCGAACGCCGCGCCGAGCTGTCCTGGTACGAGACCAAGCCGCTGTTCGGCTGGCGGGTCCTGGTCCCGCGCACCAAGGAGCAGGCCGGCGCGCTCAGCGAGCAGCTGCGCTCCTACGGCGCGGTCCCGCACGAGGTGCCCACCATCGCGGTCGAGCCGCCGCGCACCCCGCAGCAGATGGAGCGGGCGGTCAAGGGCCTGGTCACCGGCCGCTACGAGTGGGTCGCCTTCACCTCCGCCAACGCCGTGAAGGCGGTGCGCGAGAAGTTCGAGGACTACGGCCTCGACGCGCGCGCCTTCGCCGGGATCAAGGTCGCCGCGGTCGGCGAGACGACTGCCGCCGCGCTGCGCGCCTTCGGCGTCGTGCCGGACCTGGTGCCCTCGGGCGAGCAGTCCGCGGTCGGCCTGCTGGCCGACTTCCCTGCCTTCGACCCGGCCTTCGACCCGATCGAGCGGGTCTTCCTGCCGCGCGCCGACATCGCCACCGAGACCCTGGTCGCCGGCCTGATCGAGCTCGGCTGGGAGGTCGACGACGTGACGGCCTATCGGACGGTGCGCGCCGCACCGCCTTCGGCCGACGTGCGTGAGGCGATCAAGGGCGGCGGCTTCGACGCGGTGCTGTTCACCTCCTCGTCCACGGTGAAGAACCTGGTCGGCATCGCCGGCAAGCCGCACTCCTGCACGGTGATCGCGTGCATCGGGCCGGCCACGGCCAAGACCGCCCAGGAGCACGGCCTGCGGGTCGACGTGCTGGCCCCCTCGCCGAGCGCCGCGGTGCTGGCCGAGGCGCTGGCCCAGTTCGGCGCCGCCCGCCGCCAGGCCGCGACCGCCGCCGGCGAGCCGGTCTCCCGGCCGTCCGAGCGGCGCAACTCCAGGGCTCGGCGCAGGACCTGAACGGCCCCAGCGCAGGGCTTGAACAGGTCCGGCGCAGGACTTGAACAGCCCGGGCACAGGACGTGATTGACGCGGAGTAGTCTGGCCGGTATGGCAGATCAGTCTCAGTACCCTCACGTGCGTCCCCGCCGGCTGCGCCGGACCCCGGCCCTGCGCCGCCTGGTCGCGGAGACCCGGCTGCACCCGGCCGAGCTGGTCCTGCCGATGTTCGTGCGGGAGGGCCTGGCCGAGCCGCGGCCGATCGAGTCGATGCCGGGAGTCACCCAGCACACGCTGAGCAGCCTGCGCAAAGCCGCGCACGAGGCGGTGGCCGCCGGGGTCGGCGGCCTGATGCTGTACGCCGTGCCCGAGGAGAGGGACGCGGTCGGCTCCGCGGGCACCGACCCGGACGGGATCCTGCAGCGGGCGATCCGCGAGGTGGCCGACGAGGTCGGCGACGACACGGTGATCATGAGCGACCTGTGCCTGGACGAGTTCACCGACCACGGGCACTGCGGCGTGCTGAGCGCGGACGGCTCCGTGGACAACGACGCGACGCTCGAGGTCTACGCCGAGATGGCGGTCGTCCAGGCCACCGCCGGGGCGCACCTGCTCGGCGCGAGCGGCATGATGGACGGTCAGGTCGGTTACGTGCGCCGGGCTCTGGACGCGGCCGGGTTCCAGGACACCGGGATACTCGCCTACGCCGCCAAGTACTCCTCGGGTTTCTACGGCCCGTTCCGCGAGGCCGTCGAGTCGGAGCTCAAGGGCGACCGCAAGACCTACCAGCAGGACCCGGCCAACGGCCGCGAGGCGCTGCGCGAGGTGCGGCTCGACCTGGCGGAGGGCGCCGACATCGTCATGGTCAAGCCGGCCGGGTCGTACCTGGACATCGTGCGGATGGTCGCCGACGAGGCCGACGTGCCGGTCGCCGCATACCAGATCTCCGGCGAGTACGCGATGCTCGAGGCGGCCGCCGCCCGCGGGTGGATCGAGCGGGAACGGACCATCATGGAGACGTTGACCTCGATCCGGCGGGCCGGCGCCTCGATCATCCTGAGCTACTGGGCGGTGGAGGCCATCCGGCTGCTCGGCTGACCGGCCGGTCCGCCGCGCTCGCGGTCTGCACCGGGTTCGCGCGGTACCGATGGGAACTCCGCAGTGTTTATGGGATTTCTTATCGGGCGACCCGGCTTGTTTCACGGGAGCGCGTGATAGAAAGCAAGCTCCTGCGCACGGAGCCGGCGGCGGACCCGCCGCCGAAGGGACTGGGAGCGGACAGTGGAGCAGATGGAGCCGGGCTCGACCGGGGCGGTCGAGCCGACGGCCGGGCCCGCCGCGGGGGGCGTGATACCGGGCTCGCCCGGTACGGGGGCGGCTGAACGCGCCACGGAATTCGGGGAGAACGGGAGCAACGGCGCGGCGGGCGTCCAGGACGCCGTCGGATCTACGCCTAACGCTGCGGCCGCGATCACCGATGCGGTGCCGGACCGGTTCGAGCAGCCGGGAATGCCCAGCGAGTCCGCTGTCGAGGTACCCACCGTGGTCAGGCCTGCTATCGCCGAGCCCCCCGCTGCGACGCGGCCGGTGGAGCAGGGCTTCGCCTCGCCCGGCGGTCTGTCGTCGGCTGCGGCTGGCGGCCCGACTCCGGCCGGCGCGCCTGATCCCCAGGCGCAGCCACAGCCACAGCCGATGGCGCAGCCTCAGCCGATGGCCCAGCCTTACCCGATGCAACAGGGCGGCGCGCCGTACCCGCCGCAGTATCCGGGTCAGTACCCTGCCGCGGTTCCGCAGTGGGGCCAGCCTCGGCCGCCTCACCCCGCCGCGGCGTATCAGGCACATGCTCAGGCGTACGCACACGCCCAATACATGGCCCAGATGCAGCAGGCGCAGGCCGCTTATGCGCACGCGCAGTATCAGGCTGCTGCCAATCGGGGCCAGATCCCGCAGAACGCCGCACCGCAGACCGCTGCGCCGCAAAACGCAGTGCCGCAAAGCCTTATGCCGGGCCAGCCCCCCGGACAGGCGCCGCCGCAGCCCGCCGCAGCGGCCGCGGGACCTGCGAACACCGACCGCCCGCCGATCCCGCCCAAGCGCGCGTTCCTCGAGCTGGCCGCGGTCTACGTGCCCGCCTTCGGGCTCGGCATCGTCAACGCCATCGGCCTGCTGGTCTATCCGCAGCTGCAGAACCTCACCACGATCAGCCCCTGGTTCGACGCCAGCTCGGACATGTTCTCGTACGCGATGCAGGCCATGGTCGTGATCTTCGGCGTCGGGTACTTCAGCCTGCGCCGCGGCTGGACGCTCAAGCAGCTGTTCGGCAAGGCGACCCAGCCACAGCTCTACGCAGCAGCGCCGGGCGGGTATCCGTACCAGCAGTCGTACCAGCAGGTCGTCCGGCCCGGCCAGCGCAGCACCGGCTGGCAGTACTCGCGCGCCTACTTCCTGTCCCTGCTCGGCGTCTTCCTGTTCCTCGCGGCCGTGCTCATCTTCGACGCGATCACCCACGAGACCTCCGGCGCGCCGAGCCAGGGCGGCGGCGCCTGGCTGGTCCCGGACGGCATCGTCACCTCGCTGGCCGCCGGCTTCGGCGAAGAGGTGCTGATCACCGGCATGCTGGTGACCACGCTGGAGCAGGCCGGCTTCGGCCGCAAGCCGTGGGTGATCTACCTCGTCGCGGTCTGCCTGCGCGTGCCGTTCCACCTGTACTACGGCTGGGCCGCGTTCGGCGTGATCACCTTCACCCTGATCAACATCTGGGTCTACCGGCGCTGGCGGCTGCTGTGGCCGATCGTGCTGGCCCACGCGACGTACGACGCGCTGCAGTTCCTCGGCGAGCTGGATGCGACGCTCGCCGGGCTGGCCATCGTCCTGCTGGCGGTCGCCACCATCATCATGGCGGTCGTCATCGCCTGCATCGAGTTCAGCGACGCCTCCGCCCGGCGCGACTTCGCCAGGGCCCAGTCGGCGATGGCGGGGCCGGGCTGGGGGCCGGGCTATCCACCGCAGAGCCTGGTGCAGGGACAGGGACCGGCGCAGACCCCCGGCGGCTCCGCAGGGTGGCCGCAGAACTGAACGGAAGCCACGAGCCCGAAGCCGTGAGCGCGGCGCCGGTCCCGG
>DASYAE010000130.1:0-6872 GCA_036501535.1 Actinocrinis sp.
GTGATCTCCAGCTCCACATCAAGGCGCAGATCCACGCGGTAGCGCTCGACGAGGCCGGGCAACTGCTCCAGGCTCGCGGTCGAGTCGCCGCGCAGGGCCGCCACCGCGCGCCGCGCCTCGGTCAGCCCCTCCCTGGTCAGCCCCGCGGCCTGGTCGAGCAGGTCGCACGGCTGCTGCTGCGCACCGTCCCGCCGGGCCACCCGCCGCGCCGCCTCCAGCTGGATCGCCAGGCCGGAGAGCGACTGCGCGAGCACGTCGTGCAGGTCGCGGGCGATCCGGGCGCGCTCCGCCACCGCCGCGGCGGCGGCCCGCTCCTCGTTCGCGTCCTCCAACTGCGCGGCCAGCCGCTCGGTCGCGATCTGCGCCTCCCAGGACCGGCGCACCAGCGTGCCCATCAGGGCCAGCGTTACGCAGAGCAGCACGGTCGCGGCCACTCCCTCGAACGTGCTGGATCCCGCCTTGGCCCCGACAGCCGCGCCCACGGTCAGCACGCCGCCGATAAGCACCGCTGGCCGCAGCGACATCGAGATGAAGGTCATCGCCACGGCGGTGGTCACCGGCAGCTCCGAGGCGACCGAGACCTGAGTCGCCATCAGGCCGATGCCGCTCGCCCCGACGAGCAGCACCAGCCCCATGCTCACTGCCGGTGGCAGCCGGAAACCGGTGTTCGCGGCGATCGTGCCGGCGCCGGCGACGAAGGCGACCAGACAGATCAGCACCACGAGTCCGGCGCCTCGCGTCCCGGGCGGCGGCGTGCCGTGCAACATGGGCAGCACGACGAGCACGATGACCGGCCAAAGCAGCATCCGGTTGCGGTTCTGCCGGTCTGAACTGCGTTGCTCGGCCAGCCGTTCGACCTCGGCGACGCGCGGGCTCGGGGGACCGCCGGCGGCGTGGTCAGCGCCATGAGCACCAGCGCCGCGGTCCACGCGTCGCTGCCGGTGATCTGGTGCGCGATGCTGAACGACGCGACGGAGTGCGAGCCGCCGTGGGTCGCGTAGAACTCGAACGTCGCGCGCCCGGCCATGCCGACGATCCACAGGATCGCCGCGGCGGCGCCGGCCTTGGAGTAGAGGTTGCCGTCGCCGTTGCGGCCGACCCGGGTGAAGACGCCGGCCAGCGCGCCGAGGACCACGCCGGTAAGGATCAGGACGCCGTCGAGGGCGACGTCGTTGCCGGCTGTGGGCACCGACTTGAGGTAGTAGAAGGCGACCGCGGCGACGATGGCGAGCGGCAGCAGCAGGCTCTGCGCGGACATTCGCCGGCTGCGCAGCTGCGGGACGACGAGGAGTATCAGGACTGCCGATATTGCGTAATCGGTGAATGTCATGACCGGAATTCTGCGCAGAACCGGGCCCGGCGCCCTCGGCTCCCGGGTTGGTTCCCGGGTTGAGAGCCGGCTTCGAACCCAGGGTTGAACAGCGGCCGCCGAGGTTGCCAGAGCAGATGTTCGCGCGGCTGCCGAACAGTTCGGTCGCCGGTCTCGCACACCTGTGCGCCGTTGCGAGGGATACAGACCCCTCATAACGTGAATCGTGTCGAGATCTGCTGGTAGGGGCGAAATGGGTGAGTTGATCCTGCGCGAATGGCGGCGGGACGAGCTGCGCCGCATCTATGTCAACGACGCCGACACCCGCGAGCCGATCGGCTTCCTCGACCGGACCTCCGGCGAGATCGTGGTGCGGTACAAGGCCCGCGTGCGCGAAGTGCTCGCCGCCCTCAGGCCGTTCCTGCTGGCGGGCGCGCCGATCGCGGCGCAGCGCCGGGTGGACGTGCGGCGGACGGGCCGGGTGCGGGTGGAGCCGCCCCGGCAGGCCGAGCCTGTGCTGCCGGAACCGGCCGCGGAGCCGGAGCGGCTGCTCGAGGTGGCGCCGGAGCCGGTGCTCGAGACGGTGTCCGAGCCGGTACTCGAGACTGCGCCCGAGCTGGTCGAGGTCGTTGCTCAGCCGGAGCCCGAGCCCGTGCCGCCTCGGGTGCCCGAGATGGACGTGGATCTGTCCACCGCCATCGACGGCGCGACCGTGCAGGACCGCGCCGTGTCCCAGGCGGCAGCGGCCCCGCGTGCGATCCAGGATCTCGCTGCCGGCCTCGCCTCGACCTTCACCGCGCGGATGCACCGGACCCCGGCCCCGAACCCGCAGCCAAGCCGGAATCAGAACCCGAGCCCGAGCCCGAGCCCGAGTCGACCGCCGATTCCGGCGCCGCACCGGCCGGCCGGCGACACGCGCATCGTCGGCAAGCGGCTCGACAAGCTCAGACGCGACGGCTGGCGGATCCTGGACTCCGCCCGGCTGGGCAAACGCATAGAGGTCGAATTCGTGGCCATCGGCCGGCCCGGTGTGTTCGCCGTCCGCGCCCGGAACCATGCCAGAGCCCAGATCAGCGTCGAAGGCACCGCGGTCAAGGTGGACCGGACCGCCTACCCGTACATCGACGAGTGCTGCGGCGAGGCCGACTCCGTCGCCCGGCGGCTCGCCGCCGCCGGGATGTACGTCCGCGTGACGCCGGTCCTCGCGCTGGTCGGCGTCAGCGGGCTGGACCTGAGCCGCGCATCGGCCGACTGCATCGTCTGCCGCGCCGAGATGCTGGACCACGTCCTGCGCGACCAGCCCGGCATTCTGACCAACCGCGACCAGACGCAGGTGTACGACCTCGCCTGCCAGCCGGACACCTGGCTCGATTAGCATCCGGCTTCGCGCTCAACTTCATACGTCGCGCAGCCGCAGTTGCAGCCCACCGGCCACGAGAGCCCCGGCCGCCCACGCGGCGAGCACGCCGAGCCCCTGCCACGGGCCGAGCGGCATGCTGTTCAGCCCGGTGGTGGCCTCGACGTCGAGCCCTGCCATCATCGGCGCGATCTGCTCGATGTGCCGCCGCCAGGTCGCGTCCCCCACGATCCCGATGAGGATCGGGATGAGGTAGAGCAGCCCGAGCACGAGCCCGGTGGCCGCGGCCGGCTCTCGCACCGCAGCCGCGATACCGAGGCTGAGCAACGCGATCAGACCGAGGTAGAGCACTGAGCCGACGGCCGCGCGCAGCATTGCCGCGTCGCCTGCCGAAAGGCTCGGCGAGCCGTGCGCGGCGGTGAAGCCGTGGCCGGGCAGGATGAGCCGCCCGGCCAGCATCGAGACGAGCACCGCCGGGACGCCCGCGGCGAGCACCGCGCCGGTGACCACGACCGCCTTGGCGGCCAGCACGCCGATCCGGCGCGGCACCGCGATGAACGTGGTCCGGATCATGCCGTTGGCGTATTCGCCGCTGATCGCCAGCACGGCGAGCACGACCACGACCGCCTGGCCGAGGTAGATCCCGGTCAGGCTGGTCCGGGCCGGGTCGACGGAGCACTCGCCGGACGGGCACTGCGCCGCGGCGTCGGCGATGACGCCGAGCGCCGCGGTCAGCGCGACGACGCCGAGCAGCATCCGGACCGTGCCCGGCACCGTGCGCAGCTTCGTCCATTCAGCATGCAGGGTGCGCATCACGCGTCCTGCTTCTGCAGCCGGGCGGCGGCCAGGGCGAGCAGCACGGCCGTATAGCCACAGAGCACTGCGAAGCCGGCCCACGGCGCCAGCGGGAAGTAGCCGTTGCCGATCGTGTATGAGCCGTCCACCTGCGGATACTGCATCACGGTCTGCTGGATCGAGAACGCCGCGGCCGGCGTTGCCCGCATGAGCCAGTCGGCTGCATTCGTCGGCAGGTTGAGCGTCGCGAGCAGGTACGGCAGCACGATGGCTACGATACCGATCGTGATCGCGGCGGCGCTGCTGCGCACCAGAGCGCCGAGAGCCGTCGCGAGGACGGCCGTGACCGCGACCAGCAGTCCGGTTCCGAGCAGGATGCGCGCCACCGTGATCCCGCCGACCGGCAGGATGAAGTTGCCGTCCGAGCGCAGCAGCTGCTCGCCGAGCGGCAGCGCGACACAGGCGCCGACCAGCCCGGCGGCGAACCCGACCGCGCCGGCCACCAGCGCCTTCGCCGCCAGCACCCGGCCCCGCCGCGGATTTGCGACCAGGGTGACCCGGATCAGGCCACGGCGATACTCGGCGGTAGCGAACATCGCCGCCACCACGATCACCGCGATCACCGCGCCGAGCACGCCGAACAGGGTTCGCTCGACCGGCGTGCCGTTGCCGGCCGGGCTGATGTCGCCGGAGCCGGTCACCGTGAAGGTGCCGCCGGACTGCTGGAACGCGTTGCTCTGCCCCGGCTGCGGGTACGTGGTGGTCTTGCCGCTGGGGCCGCCGCCGACCAGGGCGGGACTCCACGTGCTGACAGGACTCTGTGACTGCACGCTGATGTGATCGAAGGTGCCGGTGGCCTGCATGGCTGCGCCGCCGCCGCTTGATCCGCCGAGCGACGACGATCCGGCGATGCTCGTGCTCGGCGAGGTCGCGAACATCCCGGCCCGCACCGTGGCCGGCAGGCCGGGCAGATCGGCGGTGCCGACCTCGGTCCAGGTGGTGCCGTCGGTGGATTCGTATCCGGTGATCGTGTCGCCGGAGCGGGTCAGGCGGAGCCAGCGCGGCGAGGCCGCCGATACCGAGCCGGCGAGACCCGGCGTGTCGTGTATGTAGTTGTACTGCATGCGCACGCCGTGGTCGCCGGTGACCATCATCGCCGCGTACGCGGATCCCTGATCGAAGTTCGGCGCGATGAGGATTCCGGCCTTCGCCCAGTCCACCGGCGCGCCGGTGCCGGCGCCGCCGCTGCCGACCAGTCCGCCGGCCAGCGAGGTCACCCGGGCGGTGATGGTGCCGTTCCCGGTCATCGGCTGCTGGGTGATGGCGTAGCTGTCGGTCACGGCCTCGCCGTCCGGCCCGATCGGGCTGGAGCAGGCCGAGGCGACGCCGTTGTCGTCGTTGCCGCACGAACTGTGATCGAGCATGGCGATGCCGACGGTCACCAGCGCCGCGATGAAGACGCCGACGATCCAGCCGCGCACGGTCCGGAACTTGGTCCACTCGGCCCGCAGCAGCCGGCCGAACGAGTCGCGGCCGGCGGTGAGCTCGGAGCGGTAGGGCGTGACAGTGCTCGTGGTCATCGGGCCGACTCCCGGGCCGGGGCGGCGCGGAACTCGACCGCGTCGCGGGTGAGATCCATGTAGGCCTCCTCGAGGGACGCGCGGTGCGCCGACACCTCGGAGAACGGCACGCCACTCGCGTTCAGCAGCGCCACGACGCGCTCCGCGGGCAGACCGGTGACCGTGATCGAGTCCACGGCGTCGAGAGACGCGGTGGCTCCAGCGCCTTCCAGCACCTTGCGCGCGTCCGCCGCCGACCGGGTGCGCAGCGTGACCCGGTCTCCGGACGCGGCCGCCAAAAACTCATGCACGCTCGCATCCGCGATGACCTTGCCGCGGCCGACCACCACCAGGTGGTCCGCGGTGTCCTCCAACTCGCCCATCAGGTGGCTGGAGACCAGCACCGCGCGGCCCTCGGCGGCCAGCGACCGCAGCAGGCCGCGCATCCACACGATGCCCTCGGGGTCCATGCCGTTGAACGGCTCGTCGAACATGAGCACCGGCGGATCGCCGAGCAGCGCCGCGGCGATGCCCAGCCGCTGGCGCATGCCGAGCGAATAACCGCCGGCCCTGCGCCGGGCCGCGGACTGCAGGCCGGCCTGCTCGATCACCTCGTCGACCCGGCGGGCCGACAGGCCCTGCGAATGGGCCAGCCACAGCAGGTGGTTGCGGGCGGTCCGGCCCGGCTGCAGCGCGGCCGCGTCCAGCAGCGCGCCGAGGTGCAGCAGCGGCTGGCGCAGCCGGCGGAACGGCTGCCCGCCGATCAGCGCGGTGCCCGAGTCGGGCGCGTCCAGGCCGAGGACCACCCGCATCGTGGTGGACTTCCCCGCGCCGTTGGGGCCGACGAAGCCGGTCAGCAGGCCCGGCCCGACGACGAACGACATCCCGTCCAGCGCCCGGGTCCCGCCGAACCGTTTGTGCAGCCCGCGCACTTCGATGGTCGCTTCACTCATCCGTGCTCTTCTCCCATGTCGGATTCGGTCTTGCGAAGCGGTTCTACGCCGCGGCCGGTGTCCGCCCGGTGTCGCCGGCCGACACCGGGCCGACACCGTCGACCTGGCAGCCTGATGGAAGGGCCGGGTAGCCTCACAGGTGGGCCGGGCGCCGCGCAGGAGGGTTGCGAAGATCATGAGAGTGCTGGTCGTCGAGGACTTCGAGGTGCTGGCCAGGGCGGTCGGGACCGGGCTGCGCCGGGAGGGCATGGCGGTCGACGTGGTGCTGGACGGCGGCGCCGCGCTCGACCACCTGGCCACGACCCGCTACGACGTCGTGGTGCTGGACCGCGACCTGCCCGGCGTGCACGGCGACGACGTCTGCCGCCGGCTCGCCGCCGGGCGCTGCCAGACCAGGGTGCTGATGCTCACGGCGGCCGGCTCGGTCCGCGACCGGGTCGACGGCCTCGGCCTCGGCGCCGACGACTACCTGCCCAAGCCGTTCGACTTCGCCGAGCTCACCGCGCGGATCCGGGCCCTCGGCCGGCGGTCCGGCACGCCGCTGCCGCCGACCCTCGAGCGCGGCGGGCTCAGCCTCGACCCCGGCCGCCGGGTCGCCTTCCGCGCCGGGCGCCGGCTGGAGCTGAGCCCGAAGGAGTTCGCCCTGCTGGAGTGCCTGCTCGCGGCCGGGGACCGGGTGCTCTCCGCGGAGGAGCTCCTGGAGCGGGTCTGGGACGAGGCCGCCGACCCGTTCACCACCGCGGTCAAGACCACGGTGCGCCGGCTGCGGGCCAAGCTCGGCGACCCGCCGGTGATCGAGACCGTCCGCGAGGGCGGCTACCGGATCGCAGAAGCGTGATGTCCGTGTCCGCCGCCGGCCGCGCGCGGGGCGGTCGCCGCCGCGGTCTCGCCCGGCTGCG
>DASYAE010000131.1:0-81363 GCA_036501535.1 Actinocrinis sp.
CCTTCTGGTCCGTGGACCGCGACAACGGCGGCTGCGCCGGCCAGACCTCGGCCAGCCCGACCTGCAGCGGCGTCTCCCAGAGCACCGGTCAGTTCACGAAGAACTTCCTCGGCAGCGGTGGCGGCGGCACTCCCCCACCGACCGGCGCGACCGGTCCGGTCACCGGTTATGAAGGGCTCTGTCTCGACGATCGCAGCGCCGGCACGGCGTTGCTCAACCCGGTCCAGGTCTACACCTGCAACGGCACCAACGCGCAGTCCTGGACGGTGGAGTCGAACAGCACCCTGGAAGTGCTCGGCCTGTGCCTGGACGTGGCCGGCGCCGGAACCGCCAACGGCACCCTGGTCGACCTCTACACCTGCAACGGAACCGCAGCCCAAACCTGGCAGCCGCAATCCAACGGTGAACTGGTCAACCCGAACTCCGGCAAGTGCCTCGACGACACCGGCTTCGGCGGATCCGGCACCCAGGTACAGATCTGGGCCTGCGCCGACTCCTCGAACCAGCAGTGGAAGCTGCCATAGCGCCATAACGTCATAGCGATACAGCGGTACTGCGATACAACAGCCGCGCTCGGCGGCGGACCGGTCCGGCCGGAGGGAACTCCGGCCCCGACCCCTGACCGGCCCGCCGCCGACCCGGTGACCAACCCGGTGTCAGGGGCAGACGAAGACGTGGCCGCTGGACTCGCCGCTGCCGTCGTTGCCGCCGTTCAGGGTGAACGCGGTGCCGTCCTGGAATATCACCTGGGTACCCGGGAAGACGATGTTGTAGACCTGGCTGCCCGAGTCCAGATTCGTCGCGCAGTTCGAGTCGGGCAGGGGGTAGATGAACTCGCTGCCCGACGCAAAGTAGTTCCGCTGCCCATAGCCGTCGCACGGTCCGGGGTATGCGCTGCTCCCGCACCCGGCGTATTCCGTCGGGCTGACTCCCGAACCGGACGAGAAGGTGAACTTCACGACGACGGAGCTGCAGGGCACGATCGCATCGTTGCTCTTCAGGACGCAGTCCACCTCGACCTGCCCATAGGCCATGATGGAACCGCTGTCGTAGTACCCGGTCATGATGTCCGAGCAGACGACGGCGTCGTAGTACCCGTCGGAGTTTCCGGGATCAGCGCTCAGCCGCACGCACTGGTGGGCTTCCTGGTTGGACTCCGCGTGCAGGATCGGCAGGTTGTCCGGGTCCGCGAGCGCGCCGCCGGCGGTGCCGAGCACGAGCGCTGCCGAGGTCGCGAGCACGCCGATGAGAGATATGAGCTTCGATTTCATCGAATTCCCCCCTTGAGGATCTAAGGTGGCGCGATTCTCGCTCAGAATCCCGAGGTACGTCCAAGAGCAGTCCAACTGCGGATCCCGCCGGCTGTAGGCGAGCGCCGGATGGACTGAAGGCCGACACGCACCGCGCTTGTCCGAGACGTTATCCCGTCCGCCTTGCGCAAAATACCTCGATCTGGTAAGATGGCTGATATACGTGGCTAGTTTTGCTAGGCTCGGCCCATGAACTCGAACCCGGACTCAACCGCCGAGCGCGGCGAGGGCGCCGACCGCGAGCTGACATACACCGACGGCGAGACCACGTTCCACGGGCTGCTCTGCCCCGCCGGTGCGGGTGGCGGCCCTCGGCCCGGCCTGCTGCTGATCCACGGGGGCGGCGGCCTCGATGCGCACCCGCGCGCTCAGGCGCGGCGGTACCGCGCGCTCGGGTACACGGTGCTTGCCTGCGACATGTTCGGCGAGGGCGTGGCCGGCGACCGGTCCCGGATCGTCGCCACCCTCACCGCCCTGCGCGACGACCCCGACCTGCTGGTCCGGCGAGGCCGCGCGGCCCTGGACGCACTGGCACAGTGCCCTGAGACAGACGCCAACACCCCGGCCGCGGCGGTCGGCTTCTGCTTCGGCGGCCTCGCGGCTCTCACGCTGGCCAGAGCCGGTCTGCCGCTGGCCGCGGCGGTGAGCATGCACGGCAGCCTCGCCACCAAGCGCCCGGCCGAGCCCGGCGGCGTGCGCGCCCGGCTGCTGGTGTGCCACGGCGCCCGCGATCCGCACGTGCCGATGAGCGATGTGGCCGCCTTCGCGGCGGAGATGATCCGGGCCGAGGCGGACTGGCGGCTGATCGCGTACGGCCGCGCCATGCACGGATTCACCCACACCGACGCCGTGCCGGGCGCCGTCGCAGGCGTCGAGTACGACCGCGAGGCCGACGAGGCCTCCTTCGCCGCAGCGCGCGAATTCCTGGGCCTGAGTGTGGAATGAAGTTGGGTGAATCAGGCGTCGAGCGCTGCGGAGACGATCGTCGCCGCTTCCTGCTGGACCTGGGCGAGGTGGTCGGGGCCGCGGAACGACTCGGCGTACACCTTGTAGACGTCTTCGGTCCCTGACGGACGCGCGGCGAACCAGGCGTTCTCCGTGCAGACCTTCAGGCCGCCGATCGCCTCGTCGTTGCCCGGCGCCCGGGTCAGCACCGCGGTCACCTTCTCGCCGGCCAGTTCGCCGGTGCCGACCTGCTCGGGCGTCAGCTTTGCCAGCGCCGCCTTCTGCTCCCGGGTGGCGGGCGCGTCGATGCGGGCGTAGGCCGGGTCGCCGAACCGGCCGGTCAGGTCGCGGTAGAGCTGCGAGGGCGACGAGCCGGTCACCGCGGTGATCTCGGAGGCGAGCAGGGCGAGGATGATGCCGTCCTTGTCGGTCGTCCACACCCGGCCGTCGCGGCGTAGGAACGAGGCGCCGGCCGACTCCTCGCCGCCGAACCCGAGCGTGCCGTCGACCAGTCCCGGCACGAACCACTTGAACCCGACCGGAACCTCGACGAGCTTGCGCCCGACGTCCGCCGCGACGCGGTCGATCATGCCGGAGGAGACCAGGGTCTTGCCCACCGCGGCCGCCTCCGGCCAGCCGGAGCGGCGGGCGAACAGGTAGGAGACCGCGACCGCCAGGTAGTGGTTGGGGTTCATCAGCCCGGCGTCCGCGGTGACGATGCCGTGCCGGTCCGAGTCCGCGTCGTTGCCGGTCGCCACCTGGTAGTCGCCGCGCCGCGCGACCAGCGGCGCCATCGCGTACGGGGACGAGCAGTCCATGCGGATCCTGCCGTCCCAGTCCAGCGTCATGAACCGGAAGGTGGGGTCGACGTCCGGGTTGACCACCGTCAGGTCCAGGCGGTGGCGCTCGGCGATCTCGCCCCAGTACCCGACCGACGCGCCGCCGAGCGGATCGGCGCCGATGCGCACCCCCGCCGCGCGGATGGCGTCCAGGTCGACGACGGACGGCAGGTCGGCCACGTACGCGCCGAGGAAGTCGTAGGTGCCGGTGGTGTCGGCCGACTTCGCGCGGGCGAAGGGGATGCGGCGCACGTCCTTCAGGCCGGCTTCGATCAGAGCATTGGCACGCTGCTGGATCCAGCCGGTGGCGTCGGATCCGGCCGGGCCGCCGTGCGGCGGGTTGTACTTGAAGCCGCCGTCGGAGGGGGGATTGTGCGACGGGGTGACCACCACGGCGTCGGCCAGGCCCGTCGTGCGGTCGCGGTTCGCGGTCAGCACGGCGTGCGAGACCGCCGGCGTGGGCGTGTAGCCGCCGCGGCTGTCGAGCAGCACCGTCACCCCGTTGGCGGCGAAGACCTCCAACGCAGTGGTCTGAGCGGGCTCGGACAGGGCGTGCGTGTCCACGCCGAGGAACAGCGGGCCGTCAGTGCCCTGATCGGCCCGGTACTCGCAGATGGCCTGGCTGGTGGCGGCGATGTGGTCGTCGTTGAACGAGGACGACAGGGACGAGCCGCGGTGCCCGGACGTGCCGAACGCGACCCGCTGGGCCGGATCGGCCGGGTCGGGGTGCAGGGCGTAGTAGGCGGTGATCAGCTTGGCGACGTCGACCAGGTCCTCGGGCCGGGCCGGCTGGCCGGCGCGCTCGTGCACCATCAGCGCCGCCCGCCGATCGGCGTGCGGGCCGCTCGCCGGCGGGCCGGGTCGAGAGTGCCGATCTGGTCCGAACGGTCGACGCGTTGCATCGCTACCGCCCTCCGTGTGGAGTATTCACCGACGTGGCCATTGGGCCACCTTGCGGTCGTGCGGCACACGAGCGGCGCCCGCGCCCAACTATATCTACACCGAACTCCGCCGATACGAGACCCGTATCCGGCTGCTGCCTCCGGGCGTGGCGTGTCCGTCAGTGGTGGTGACCTTGCCGTCCGAGAGTCTGCACGGGCGTCGCGCCGGGTCGGGTCCACTGCGGCACGGGACGGCTGGTCGGGCCCCAGGTGACATTTCCGTCCGCGTCCGAGCGCCAGGACCAGCACGGGTTACGCCCTTCGGGCCAGTCCGCGGGGTTGTCCTCCCACGCCTCGCCGCGGCCGTATGGCGTCATGTCGAGCAGGCCCATGGACGCGTTGATGCGCTCGTTGCCACGACCCGTCGTGGAGTAGGTAAGGAACACGCGGTCGCCGTCGCGCAGGTACGAGGTGAGGTGACCCATGTCTTCGCCGATCGGCGCATCCGCGTCGCGCACCGAGTACCAGGGCACGGTGTAGCCCATGAACTCCACGTATGGGGCAACCTCGTCCCACCGGCCGGTAGTCAGGACGGCGTACGAGACGCCGCGGATGTTGAGGTAGGCGGGGTCCGTCACGTGCCAGGCCGTGGTGGTGCAGCCCTCGCACTGCCCCTGGTGCGGCGCGCCGTCGTGCCACATGTGCTTGTAGACCACGAGTTCGTCGCGGCCCTGGAACAGGTCCAGGAACGGGACCGGTCCGTCGGCCCCGACGACCTCGGCCTTCCCGTCGAACTCCACCATCGGCAGCCGGCGGCGGGCCGCGGCGATGGCATCGCCCTCGTGGGTGTGCGCCTTCTCGCGGACCAGAAGCTCGTCCCGGGCGGCCTGCCAGGTGGCCAGGTCGACGATGGGCGGGCGGCCGGGCAGTGCGGCGGCGGCCGGGTGATTCGGCGTGGTCGTCATGGTCTCCTCCATGGTGTCTCGTACGGGCGCATAGTACGACGCCCTACGTCAGTCACCAGTACAGACGAGCGGCCGGACCGAAAATCATCGGAGCGGATCCGGGTGCCGGTTCGACGCGGCACCGGGAAACAGCATGCTAATTCAGTGGGCACATCACGGGCATGACGTCGTCCGCAGACTGGATGACGATACAGAGGCCTGCCTCGCGGGCCGTGCCCGGACGACGGTCACTCGCCGTCGCCGGGCGCCGGGATCCGACGCGCACGCAGCCGGTCCCACCAGGGCCGGCGGCGGAACCGCGAACAGACCTCGAGGCCGCAGACGGCGCATTCGCTGCCCGGCCGGTAGTGCTCGTGTGCGCTGCCCGGGTGACCGCACCGGCAGACCGCGGACGCGGAGTCCATGTCCCTCTTCTCTCGTCTCGCCCGACGCTTGGACGTAGTCGAGTATGCGCCATCTTCTCCATCCGGTTGTAGCAATGGCCGGGCGGGGCCTTGGCCCCGCCCGGTTCACCTGCTCAGCGCATCACCCGATCGGGCCGCGGCCGCGCCGTGCGCCGGGCCCGAATCGGTGAACGAACCGGCAGCCGTCAGCTGCGTCGGCTGTCCTACTACTCGTCCTCGTCCTCGTCGTCGTCCGCGTTCTTCATCGCGAAGTCCTCGTCCAGCTTCTGCGCGTACTTCTTCTTCTCCTCGTTCTGCTCCTCCACCTCGTCGTCGTCCGACTTGTAGTACTGCGGCGGGCTGAACGGCTCCTTGGCCGGGAACGGCGCCTGGTCGAGCGGCACCTGCTTCGCCTTGCCGAAGTAGCCGCTCTTCTTGCTCTGGGCCTGGGTCATCCCCTTCTTCTTCAGGGTCCCGAGCGTCTCGTTCGCCCAGTCGATCGAGAGGTTGCGCTGCTCCTTCAGAGCGGTCATGAACTGCTGGAACTGATTGCCCGTCAGCGTCTTGGTCAGATCGAAGTAGTCGAGCAGATCTTCGAGCGTCTCCACCCCCAGCTCCTTCGCGACCCTCGTCAGGCCGGGCAGCGTGTTGGTCTCCCAGATGAAGCCGGGCGTCTGGACGCACTCGACCGTGTATCCGCGCTGGTTCATCAGGTTGAGCGTGAGCCAGCAGGTGAAGCACGGCAGCTTGGTGCCGCCGACGATGGCCCGGTCGGTCCAGCCGACCTCGGTCAGCATCAGCGAGAGGCTCTGCTCGGCGTGCCAGCCCGTCGAGTTCAGCGAGTGGACCAGGATGACGGTGTTCTCATATCCGTCCTGGTCGATGTACCCGGCCGCCTCCGCGGGCGGGAACGGGCCGATGACCTTCAGCTTGGTGCGCGCCTGGTGCTGCAGGACATTGAGAACGGACTGCAGGCCGGGACGGGCCCCGGGATCGACGTGGTGCCCGAATTCGTATTCGGCGAGCGTCGCGGCGCCGTCGATCTCCTGCTGGGTCAGCGGAACCTTGCTGGTCGGATCGAGCTTCAGCGCCGCGCTGACGGAACCGATCTTGTAGGGGCGCACATCCTTGCTCGGCGCGCCGTCGGCGACGATCGTCTTCGCGGCCTCGGTGAGGAAGTCCTGCAGGATCACGTCCCTGAACTTCTCGATCTTCGCCTGGGCGTTCGCGGCAATGAAGATCCGCCCGTTCACCAGCATCGACTGGTACTCGAGGTCGGTGACCCGGTTCATGAACAGCTGCGAGAGATGCCCCAGGATCTGGAGCGTCTGCTCACCGATCTTGTAGCCGGGGTTCAGTGCCTGCACGTCGCCGAGCCTGTCGCTCGCCGTGCCGGTGTAATTGTTGTCGCCGACCTGGTTGCGGGTGTTGTTCACCGTCGTGTGCTGCTTGAAACCGACGGTGACGCTCTCCTGCTTGCCGTCGATCGTCAGCGCGCTCTCCCCGTCCAGCAGCGGTCCGCGCATGTCGTCGACCTTCTCCCGGAGTTCCCGCGCCCCGGTCAGCCCGGTGTGCAGCTGGAAGGCGAGCTGCCGCATCTTCTCCTTTTCCGCGTCGGGCAGCTTGGTGGTCCGGTCGGTGGCCTTCACCGCCTTCATCCGCTTGTAGTTGCCGATCATGATCTTGGCCTTGTCCTGGATCACCTTCAGCACTTCAGGATGCAGCGGCTTCGACAGGTGCGCGACCGCGCTCCTGCGCTCGGCGTTCCGCTCCCGCTCCCACTGATCGAGCTTCGCCTTCCGCTCCTTCTGGAACTGGCGCTTCTTCTCCTCGAGCTCCGCCTGCTTCTCCTCGAGTTCCTGCTGCTCGTCCTCGTCGGTCCGCTCCAGCTTGCGCTTGGCCGGGCCGCCCGACGCGTCGGACGCGGACTTCTCCTCCTCGTCGTCGGCGACGACGAAAATGGACTCAACGCTCACGATGCTCCCCCTTGTACGATGTCTTATTCACCGGCGCCGGTACCGGTCACCCGGGTGGCGCTGCAGGTCCCGCTCAGTGGACGAGCAGCTCAGCGGTCAGCGCCTGCTCCAGGGCGTCGATGATCTCCATGTCGCTTACGCCCTGCGCCGCGGAGTCGAGCTCGTACACGGCGGCGATCACGTCGTCGACGTCGAGCGAGACCCGCATCGCGATGTCTCCCGACTCCTCGGCCACGGCGGCCCTCGCGAGGTCCCGCGTCCACCCGAGGCTGCGCTCGTCCGGCATCTCACCAGAGGTGTGCACGTACTTCCACACCTTCTCGGCCAGGTCATAGCCCTGCCACCAGCCCGGGTACTCGTTCCCCGGCACGTGGTCGATCTCGGTGAACTTGGGCTCCGCGGGCGACGCGGTCTGCGCGGACGGTTCCGTCACAGCGCTCTGCGCCACCGGCTCGGGCACGTGCTCTGCCACGTGCTCCGGCTCCTGCTCGGCCGCCGGCTCGGCGAAGGCGACCGCGCTGACCGCCCATCCCTGCGTCCAGTCGTCGGGCGCCCAGTCGCCGTTCTCCACGTACTTCCACACCTGGTCGAGCGTGTCATAGCCCTGCCACCAACCGGGGTAGTCGGCGCCGGGCACGCGCTCGATGCCGGTGAAGCGCGGCGTGTCGGACTGCGCGCCGGCGCTCTCGTCGTACGCCGCCACGGGCGTGCTCGCCGCGCTCTCCCACGCGGTGACCATCCGGTCGAGCAGCTGGACCAGCGACTCCGGCACCGCCCAGCCGGGCTGCGCGATGTCGAGGCCGATGACGATCTGCCAGAACTCGACGTCCTCGTACTGCTCCAGCCAGCCGCCGTCCTCGCTGGTGAAGCAGGTCTCGATGGTCTGGTCCTCGTCGCGGTCGAGCCACTCGAAGTCCTGGGCGGCCGGGAAGAACTCCCCCAGCCGCACCATCAGCGGCCGGTGCCGGCCGTCGTCGCCGTCGCGCACGGCGGTGAGTACGGTCTTTGCTTTCTGAGCCATGACATAGTCAGGCTTGGTCATGTGATCACAGGCTTTCAAAATCCCCAGTCGGCAAAGCGGGTCCGCAGTCGGCCCGCATGATCCCCCCCACAGCCGCGGCATCGCGCCGCACGGCTCAAGCCGTCAGACCGTGGATGTTCTAAGAATATTGTGATCATGTCGACGCAGAAAGGCTATGAACGCGTTACTCAGGGCAGTGACGCATGCGTTTCAGAGCAGTTACAACGCGCCAAAGAGCACACCGGGACGCATCGGTCTGATGGTGAAGCCGGGATGGCTATGACAGAAAGCGAAGACGATGGACGGTCGGCCGCACCGGCATCGCGGCCGGTGCGCGGCCGGTGCGCCGTCGCCGGTCAGACCCCGAACCAGGCCTTCGCCACAGGTCGCCGCACGGACCTCGCGCGGTCTTCCACGATCCGGTCGAAGAGCTCGAGGATGCGCGGCGTGACCGCCCCGGCCTCGAAGTCGCGGGCGCGGTCGCGGCCGGCCCGGCCCATCCGGGCCCGGCGCTGCGGGTCGTCGAGCAGCCCGTCGAGCGCCGCGGCGAGCGCGGCCGGATCGCGCGGCGGGACGAGCAGGCCGGTGACTTCGTGCTCGACGACGTCCTTGAGGCCGCCGGCGTCGGAGGCGACCACCGGGCGCCCGGCGAGCATCGCCTCCAGGGCCACCAGGCCGAACGGCTCCTCCCAGACGGACGGCACCACGCCGATCGAGGCGCGGGCCCAGGCGGCCATCACGACCGGGTTCGGCTGGTTGTACGCCACGGTGACATCCCTGTCCCCGGTCCCGTCTCCGTCTCCGAACTCGAACGAGTCGCCGGTGGGCGCGCCGACGAGGACGAGCGGGACCCGGTGCCGCATCCTCCGGTGCGCTTCTAAGAGCACGTCGACGCCCTTGTGCCGGCCGAGCGCTCCGACGAAGAGCAGGTAGCCGTCGGTCTCGGGGAGGAAGTCCGGCCGATCGCCGCTCTCGGCGAGCCGGTCGATCCCGTCGGGCACCATGGTCGAGATCACCGTCAGCTCGGTGCCGACCGGCAGCGACGGCCGCATCGCGTCGGCGACGGCCCGGCTGACCGCGACGTAGGCGTCGGCCCGGCCGACCAGCCTCTGGCTGCTGCGCAGCCCGGCCACCAGCGCGGCCGACTTGGCCGGGCCGTACTGCGGGCGCGCGCACTTCAGGCACTTGCCGAGCGCAGGGCCCGAACATGCCTGCCCGTCGTGCTGGTACGTCTTCTTCGCGCAGCCGAGCCCGTAATCGTGCATGGTCACGACATGCGCGGGGCCGCTGGACGGCCGATGCAGCGGAAAGTAGGAGTACTGAATCCAGCTGTGGCTGTTCACGACGTCCGGACGCTCCTCGGCCACCACCCGCCGAAGTTGGCGCACCAGCCCCGGATCGGGCGCCGTCGGGTGGAACGGACGTGCGGCGTCGGCATAGAACGGGGCGAGCGCCGCGCTCCAGCCGCTGATTCGGTGCACCCTCACGCCGTCGATGACCTCGAAGTCCGGCCGGCCGTCGATCTTCAGCGTCACGACGGTGGCCCGGTGCCCGAGCGCGACCATCTCCTTCGAGAGGGTCTCCACGTGCAGTTCCAGGCCGCCGATGGTCGGCCGGTAGAAGTCGACCAGGTGTAGGACATGCACGAGTTCTCTCCTCAGGGCGCGGCGTTCGCTACTGGTCGCAGGAACCGGATTCGTTGCCCCGAAAATAGGCCACCAGCGGCTGGAGCCGCTGCGAGCCGTCGGAGACGACGATGCTGACCCGGCTCAGGCACGCGGTCGAGGGCAGCGCGCCGCGCAGTTTCGCAGTGGTCTGTGAGTCGGCGGCTACGGTCGTGACCGTGGCGGTCCAGGTGCCCGCGCCGGTCACGGTCGCGGTGATCCGGTAGTCGTGGGCGACCGGCGCGGAGTTGAAGATCGTCACGCTCACCTCGCCGCCCTGCGCTGTTTCGCGGGCCAGCGGGGTGTCGGCGGTGGCCGCGGTTCCGGCCAGTGCCGCGGCGCTGGCCGTGGAGCTCTGCTGCGGCGGGAGCGAATACGCCAGTACCGCTGTCAGGCCGCCGCCGAGCACGATCACGGCGACTGCGGCGATCAGTGCGCGGGGGACCCGTTCGGAGAACCGCGCCCTGGGCTGGGGCTGGGGTTGGTATCGCGGAGCCGCGGCCTCGTCAGACCCCGCACTTCTCGTCGTGAGCTGGACGCGTATCAGTGTCGCGATGACGAGGACCAGGAAGCAGCGCTCGACGCTCGACGCCGTCACCCGCGGCTCGATCGCGTACGCCAGCAGGACCAGCAGCGGCCAGGCCGCCATGCTCAGCACGCATTCCGCCGCCCGCCGGACCAGGCCGTCGAACCGCGCGGCCCAGGAGGCGTGCCCGAAGATCAGGATCGCGACGCAGTAGCCCGGCGCCCAGAACGCCAGCGGGAGCCCGAGCACTGCTTTCCACACGCCCGGCACCGGCAGGTTCGCCAGCGACAGCGCGCCAGCCACGGCGGCCGGAACGCCGCCTCCTGCCCGCTGCGCGGCGACGACGCTGCGCAGGCTCGTGATCGCTCGGCTCATCACGGCGTCACCCCATAGACTCCGGCGTTCAGCTCGCCCGGCTCGAGGCGGTAGAGCGCATAGTGCTGCGACTGGTAGATCTTGACCGCCCACGGATAGGCAGTGAATTTCTCCAGCGCCGACAACGAGATCGGCGAGGTGCGGGTGTACGCCTCGGGCTCGCTCGGCTCGAAGTAGAACCCCGATTCGAACGGCGCCTCGGACAGCCGGCTGTCCACGAGCATGAAGTCCACCTTGTCAGGACCCAGTTCCTGCAGCGTCTGGGGCTTGGGCGGCGCGTCGTAGAAGTAGAGGTCCCAGGACGGGAAGCCCACCAGGAAGTCGTCGTCGGCGAAGGCCCCGAACACGCCGCCGGTGGTGTAGTCCGAGATGAAGTTGTGGCCGCCGCCCTGCGTCTGCTTCGCCCAGGCGGCCACGGCGAGCAGTTCCGGCGACTCGGTCCGCGCGTCGGTGCCGACCTGCCAGGGGCCGGGGAACATGCTCTCGTTGTTGTTCTCGCTGCCCGAGTTGCCGACGATCAGGGCCATGACGACGGCGATCGCCCCCGCCTTGAGCAGGGCGTTGATGCGGCGGGACCGCGCGGCGAAGGCGACCCGGCGCGGGCGCCCCGGCCCGCCGCGCCGGCCGGCGGTGCCGGAGCAGGCCGCTGCGATGGTGAAGGCCAGCAGCCCGGACAGCAGGAGGTAGGTGAACGGCCAGCTGCGGTGCGCACCCGGCGCGCCCGCGGTGGTGAGCACGAAGGGAAGTGAGAGCGGGTAGCACACCGAGACGATGAACACCGTGCGCAGCATGGGCGACGTCCGCCATCGGCGCCGACTGAGCCAGGCCCCGATCACGCCGAGCAGACTGACCACGACCGGCGCGGCCAGCGCCAGGACCATCTCGTACCGCGGCAGGCTGGAGGCCTGGAACGCGGAGCGGCCGCTGCCGCTCTGCCCGTCCGCGGAGAAGAACGACAGGATCTGCTCGAAGCCCTCGCGCGGATAAGGGGCCAGATATGTGAAGACGGACGAGCCGAGCGTGCCCATCCACAGCGCGTTCGCGGCGATGCCGATGACCGCGATCCACACCGCGTACCGGCCGCGTTCCCAGTCGCGCCACGGCCGGTGCGCCAGCGCGTGGACGACCAGGACGAAGACCAGGAAAAGCGAGGAGAGGTGGTGGGTGACCGCGGTCGCGGCGATGACGACGCCGGTCGCCGCGGTCCACCTCCACCGGGTCGCGCGCGGCGACTCCGGCCGGCTCGCCTCCTGGGCCAGCACGATCGCCCAGGCGACCAGGATCAGGGCCAGCGACTCGTAGGCGTACTGCGCGGTGAACAGCAGGTAGCCCGGGTTGAGCGCATAGCAGAGACCTGCCAGCCCTGCGGTGTGCTGCGAGCCGAACAGCCGGCGGACCAGGACGAACACCGCGAGCAGTTCGAGAACGTGGGACAGGCCGCCGATCACCAGGCCGACCTGGTAGGTGTCGAGGCCGCTGAAGTGCTGCGCCGCGACAGTGAGGATGTGCAGGCCCGGGTAGTCCGCGACGATCGCGACGACGTTCGGCTGGAACAGCTTCCCGCTCTGATAAAGGTGCTCGGACTGGGACCAGTGTGCGAGCTCGTCGAAGAACAGCGGTTGGCTCGGGCTGCGCAGGACCCGGGGAATGTAGGTGAACACGGCGACGGCGATCAGCAGGACCTTGCGTTCTCCCGCGCTCACGCCGTTCGCACGCAGCAGCCGGAGCGACGCGGGCACCAGGAACAGCGCCATGCCGATCCAGTAGACCGTGTAGTGGTAGGCCGGGTCTCCGCCGGTGAGCGCATGTGCGAAGGCCTCGGCATAGGCGAACCGGAACATCACCGCGCCGAGCACGAACGCGGCGGCCAGCAGCGAGTACCAGACCAGCGGCGGCCGGGCCGGGCGGCGTGTTGCAGGCGGCGCCGCGGCCTCGATCGTTCCGGCTGTCTCCGAGCCAGCCGGATCGTGCACGATGCTGGTCATTCTGGTCCACCCCTCCCCCGGCGGATCGCGAGACCGTGGACTCTGCGATGCCGCGCCACCGGGGTGGGCAGCCAGTATCGGGCGCACGCCGCCACGCCCAGCGCTCCGACCAGCTGCGCGCCCAGCCAGGCATATCCGGCCCCGATGATGCCGAACCGGGGCGCCAGGAACCAGGTGCCGGCGACCGCGATGACGGCCATCGAGCCGTTCAGGAGCACGGCGCCCGGCAGCATGTCCCGCACCCGCATCGTCGCGATCGCGACGTTGGTGACCGTGTCCGGGAACGACGACAGGATCAGGACGATGAGCAGCGCGTACCCGGCGGTCGCGTAGTGTGCGCCGAACACGTGCAGCACGAACCTGCCGATGAGGCACAGCGCGGCTGCCGGGACCACGATCACGCCGAGCGTCCTCGTCAGGCAGGTGAGCGAGGTGCGGCGCAGCCCGCTCGCGTCATGGCTGCCCTCTGCGAACAGCGCGGAGGAGACGGCCGGGCTGATCATGAAGATCGCGCTGCCGACCATCCAGGTGACGTAGAAGTACGCGTTGTCCTGCGCGCCTAGGCGCGCCGTGACGGCCATCGGCAGCAGGTAGGTCGGGATGAGGCCGCCGACGCTGACCAGGTGGTGCATCATGCTCGAGCGGGCCAGGGCGACCAGTTCCGCGCGCGCTCCGGACAGTCCGGTCCAGGAGAGCCGGTGCACCCGGCGGTGGCAGAGCACGAGGCCTGCGACGGTGCCCAGCAGACCGCTGAGCGCCCACGTCCCGGCGAGGTCGAGCGGTCCGCGGCCCGGCGCGGTCAGCGCGAGCGGGATCAGTCCGAGCACCCTGACGAGCGAGGTGACGCCGTTGCGCGCCAACATCAGGCCACTGCGCCGCTCGGCGATGAACACGTAGTCGAACAGGTCGGAGCTGGTCCAGAACACTGCGCCGAGCACGAAGATGCAGGCCAGTCCCGGGCTGGCGATCAGGACGTGCAGCGGTCCCACAGCCTCGCCCAGCGGCAGCACGGCCGCCGCGGCGGCGACCAGCGTGACCAGCATGCTGACGAGCTGGACACTGGTGAATGTGACCAGCCATTCCTGGCCGCGCCGCCGCTTGGGCAGCCGGGCGATCAGGCCGGCGCCCGCGCCGAGGTGCACGAGCAGCGAGAGCACGACCATGGCCGAGATCACGGCGGAGCCGAGGCCTACCGCGGCGGCGGGCATCAGGCGCGCGGCAAGGGTCCAGTACCCGTATCCGAGCCCTGCGTTGATGGCGGTCGTCCCCATGATGCCGACGCTGTTTCGGGTCAGCGAGTCCGAGCTGACCGCGGCGACCAGGCGGCCGAGCAGGCTCCTGGTTTGCGGGGGCTCGGGCCAGGCCTCGACGGTCACCTGGAAGGCGGCGGCGCTCTGGCGGCTCTCCACGGTTTCGGGCAGGTCGGTGGTCACCATGCGGCTCCCTCCGTGGAGCCGCAGTCGTCCACTGTGAGTGTGTGCTCATATATGCCGAGCAGGGCGGCGGCGGCCTGGTCCCAGCCGGCCGCCGTCGCACAGGGTTCTTCGGATCCTTGTTCGAGAGCGGATACGAGCGCTGTCGCGATCTGTGCGTCGTCGTCTCGCTCGCCGATCAGGGTGCCGATGTTCCCGACCAGTTCGGCGTGTGCCGGGATGTCGGAGAGCACGACCGATGCTCCGGCTGCGAGCGCTTCGGCGGGCGCGAGCCCGAAGGCCTCATGCTCCGAGAGCGAGCAGAGCGCCCGCGCCGTACGCAGCCAGCGGGCCAGGTCCGCGTCGCAGACCCGGCCGAGGAACCGGACCCGCTCGATCAGCCCGTACTGCGCGGCCAGCTTCTCCAAGCGCTCCCGGTCCGGTCCATCGCCGATCACGACGAGCCGGGCCGGCGCCGGGACCTGGCGGAAGGCGCCGAGCAGCCGGTCGATGCGCTTGTAGCGCTCCAGCCTCCCGACGCTGAGCACGGTCTCAGGCTGCTGCGGCCACGGCTCGGCGGCTGCGAGGGCTGCGGTGTCCACCGCGTTCGGCACGACGGCGATCCGGGCCGCTACGGCCGGGAAGTGCTGCGCCACGAGTTCGGCCTCGGCGCGGGAGACGCAGACCACGGTCGCCGCCCGGGAGAACACCGCGCGGCCCACGGGCCGGTAGGCATGATGGATGAGGGAGCTGACAGTCGTGTGTCCGCCGCCGTGGTAGTGCGGTGAATAGACGAACCTCGGTCCGTCCCGGTGAGCGCGCAGGACGAGGGCGGCGCCGGCAGCGACGGCGCAGTGGTAGCTGTGTCCATGCACGACGTCGTACTTGGTCTGATGCCGCTGCAGGTACCGCCAGAGGCCGGGTGCGACGGGATACGTTCGGCTGGGCGAGGTGGCGAAGCGCCTGATCATGACTCCGTCGTCCTCGACGACCCGGGGCAGGCCGTGCCGGTGCTCCTGTGCGAGTACTTCGACGGATGCGCCGGCGCGGGCGAGGGCGCGGGCCGTCTGGGCCACGACCACTTCGACGCCGCCGGCTGCCGGTGGGTATCCGGGGCTCACCAGGGCGATCCTCACCGTTGCGGCCCCGCTTCCGCGGCCAGTTCGAGGATCGCCTCGACGTTGCGGTCCCACGAGGTCTGCTCGGCGTAGGTCTCGCCCGCGCGGGCGCGCACCTTCCGCAGCGCGTCGGCGAGGGCCGGCGCGTCGGCCGGCGGGACGCGGATTGCGCCTTCGTAGTCTGCGACGGCTTCGACCAAGCCGCCGACGGCGGTGACGACGACCGGCAGGCCGTTGCTCATCGCGATGTGCAGCGGACCGCTCGCCGAGGAGCGCAGGTACGGCAGGACCACCGCGTCCGCATCGGCGAAATGCGCGGTGGCCTCCTCGTCGGAGACGTACCTGTTGATCAGGGTGATGTGATCGCGGTGCGGCGAGGCCGCGATGAGCTCCAGCGGCCGGGTCCAGCCCTCCCACGTCTCGCCGACCACGGTCAGGCGGTAGCCCGCGGCTTCCTCGGGCGGCAGCGAGTCGAACGCCTCGATGAGGTGTTCGAGGCCTTTGTACGGCCGGATCGTGCCGAAGAACAACAGCCGGCAGAGGCCTTCGACCCCCGGCGTGCGCGGCGCCCGGTGGTGCTCGAACGGGCCGTGCGGGACGACCCGGACCGGGCGGCCGGACAGGTCGTAGACCCGGGCCAGGGCCGCGCGGTCGAACTCCGAGTGCACGAGGAACCCGTCGGCCCGGCGCAGCACGGCGGCGAGCGCGCGCCTCGTGTACCGCTCGACCAGCGGAAGCCCGGCCTCGCCGGTGTCCTGCACCTCGTGGAATTCGACCAGGACCCGCGAGCCGGCCCGGCGCGCGGCGAGTACGAGCACGAAGTAGGTGTGCGCGACCGTTCCGGTCCACCACTGCAGGACCAGCGCTTCCGGCCGGGTGCGGCGGATGTGGCGTATCGCCCGCAGGATGCTGATCCCCCAGAACCAGTCGACCCCGTCGATCACCTCCACTGCGGCGTCGTATTCCAGGGCGGCCAGCTTCCGGCCCACGCGCGCTTTGCCGGGGTAGAAAACGCGCGGCAGGAGCCGTCGCATGAGGATCGCCGAGACGCGCGTCCGCTCGGCCAGCGCCGCGGACAGGTGGCAGGTGTAGTAACTGATGCCGCTGGTGAACCGCCAGCCGGAGCCGACCACGCAGATCGTGCTCTCCGGTCGCGGGTCCTGGTGCGGTGGCGCCTCGTCGGCCGGCGCGCTCACGCCGCCCCGCCTCGGGCGGCGCCCAGCACCTTGTGCCGCGCCGCCTCCCGCTGAACCGAGCTGAGCGCGGCGAGCGCCGCGTATGCCGCCAGAAGCCGCCGCGACCTGTCCCGCGACCCGCACATGACGAACTCGGGGTGCTGCACGATCTGCTCGCTCCACCGCAGCTTCGACACATCAGGGCCCGCCGACAGGTTCATCTCCCGGTCGCCGCGCCCGGCGGCCCGCTCGATCGCCGTGTACTGCAGCAGCGTGACCGGACTCACCTGCCACCACTGCGGATCGACGCCGCTGAGCGCGATGTAGCTCGCCGCCGGGGCGCGCAGCACCAGCAGGGCCGCGACCGGTGTGCCGGCGACGTCGAGCGTGAGCAACTCGGCCCGGCCGGTCACGGCCATCCGCCACACGGCCTCGGCGAAGAAGGCGTAGTGCGCCGGGTCGGCGAGCACGTCAGGGTGCGTACGCCGGCCGGCGGTGCCGGATCTGGCGGCGTGCAGCCGGCGCAGCTCCGGCATCGCGGCGGCGACGTCCTCGGGTCTGCAGTGCACCGAGATCTCCCAGGGCTCGCCGGCACGGTTGAGCCGGTTGCGCGACCGCTTGACGCTCTCCCACACGTTCCGCTTGAGCACGCCGGACATCTGCGAGGCGTCCGTGGGCAGCGGCAGCACGACGCAGGCCCGGGTCGTCTTGTGCTGGACGAGTCCGCGCAGCGCTCGGCCCTCGCCGAGCCACTGCGGCTCGAACCAGCCCTGGTCCGCGTCGAGCGGCAGCTCGAGCCAGTCCCACTGGCGGGGGCGCTCGGCCCAGTCGCGCAGCACGGAGCGCAGCACCGAGCGGGTCTCGCCCGCGGCGGTCAGGACCTGGGGCAGCTCGGTCAGGCTCGGCGCCGTCACGGTCCCGGCGAGCTGGACGGTCCGCAGGACCCCGCCGAGCCGGCGGACGTAACAGGGCGCGAGGCCGATCAGCCTGCCGTCGCGCCGCACCGTGGTGACGGCGAGGTCGCCGGCCCCGACGAAGTGGTCCAGCCAGGTCAGCATCCAGTCCGGGGAGGCATAAGGGTTCTGTGGCGCACCGTTCTCGTAGAGGTCGCGCCATTCCGGCAGGAGCGCGGCCAGCTCGCCGGGCGTCGTGATCCGTGCGACGGATACCTGCTCGGAGTCCCGCGGACGGCGCCACCGGCCCGGATCCGTCGTGACGTTCCCCGACGCCTTCCGGGACGCCGCCGCCGGTGACACCGGCTCGGGAGACTGCGCGGCGAGGGAGGCGGCGGCCCGACGCGCGCGGCTCTTCGGCCCGAACCGCTCGCGCAGCAGAATGCGCAGCACGCGCCAGCCGTCCCGGAAGGTGTTGAGGTTGCTCTCGCCGTGGATGCGGTCGTGCTCGTAGGAGGGCACCTCGCTGACCGCGAGGCGGGCGGCGCCGACCCGGACGGTGATCAGGGTCTCGATCTCGAAGCCGTCGCCGAGGACCGGAGCGGAGGCCTCCACCGGCGGCAGGCCGAAGGCGTCGACGCAGCGCGCCCAGAACACGTTGTAGCCGTAGCAAAGGTCGGTGTAGGAGGTCCGGTAGAGCCGGTTCGTCAGGAAGCTGAGGAAGCCGTTGCCCGCGGTGCGCAGCCGGGTGAGGTCGGAGCTGCCGCCGCCGGGCAGGAAGCGGCTCCCCTTGGCGAAGTCGGCCCCCGAGGTCAGCGCCCGCAGGAAACCGGCCAGCTCGCCCGGGTGGGCGGAGCCGTCCGCGTCGAGCATGGCGATGACCTCTCCGCTGCAGGCGGCGAATCCGCAGGCCAGTGCGTTTCCCTTGCCGCGCCGCGTTTGTCCGACCACGACGATGTCGGGCCGGTGCCGGCGCGCGACGGCAACCGTGTCGTCGACCGAGCCGCCGTCCACGAGGACCACCTCGTGCAGGCCGGCGGGCAGGTTGTCCAGCACCCACGGCAGGTTCCGCGCCTCGTTCTTGGCCGGGATGACCACGCTGACCCGGGGCGATCCGGGCGGCAGCGGCGGCACGGCCGGTGCGTCGGCCCGCCGCGGCGCGCAGAGAGACTCACCGCCGGAAGCGCCGCTGCCCCTTGCTTCATGGTCGGATAAAGCACTCATAGACCCCACCCTTGATTCGGTCCGGCCCGGCACGCCGGGTGTGCGGCGGATCTCCCGGGAGCAACGGCACGGGAGTCTGGGCTCGCGTCGGGCGGCGCGGGGCCGCACAGTTCGCAAGCATGCGAATGTCCATGGCCGAAGGCGTCCCTCCGGCCTCGTGGGCGAAAGGTCCGGGCCACGTCGCTCCGGGCTTTCACCGCACAACCGGAAGCTAGCAGCTGAATACGGGCCGGGTCTCGGAGTTCCGCCAATTTTCAGCTGCCGGAGAAGCATTTCGCAGGTGCGGAATTCGCGCGCAAGCCGCGGCTTGAGGACGCAGGAAGCACAGACCAGCAGGTCAGGTACTTGCCTTGGGGACGCGAGGGTGGCCTGGACGGGCCCGTATGGAGCGCGCGGCGAGGTGAATTCCTTTGTGCGCACCGTCACTCTTGAGAGTGCGCTGCGGCACATAGGGATGTGCCGAGCGGCAGCCGGGAAGGCCACAACTCAGACGGGACAGCACAATACCGGCGGCACCGTAAGGTGAATTTATTGTGAACCTAATTTTTGGGTTGATAACAGGAGGGTGACGATCAGGCGGGCAGCCGCCCTCAGGGGTAGGCTGCCCGCCCGCCGTCTTCGTCGTCCTTCGTCCCCCGGTGCTTCACACGTCCTGGCGCCGCGGCGCGAAGGCGATGGCCAGCACCGCCACGACAGCCCAGGCCGCGTAGGAGATCCAGGCCTCGGGGGCGGAGGGGTGACCGCCGACGATGTGCTGCGTGCTGCTGCCCATGGTGGTCAAGAACATCCACCCGTTCTCGGGCAGGACGTTGGAGACGTGGACGAAGATGTGCGTGTTCGCGATGCTGTCGAGCGATGAGATGCCGACCGGCATCACCCAGAAGTAGACCACCATGGCGAAAATGCTGACCGCCGTGTGCCGGATGAGTGCGCCGAGGGCCATACCGGCGAGACCCGCCAGGGGGAACAGCAGCACGGTCGCGCCGAACACGGTCGCCGTCCCGGGGCTGTGCCAGCCGTACCCGGTGATCCGGCCCGAATACTCGGCGAGCATGATCTGCCAGCAACCCGCCGTGGTGATCAGGCCGACGACCGTGAGCACCCCCGCCATGACGGCGGCCTTCGCGAGCATCACCCGGCTGCGGCCGGGCACCGCGATGAACGTGGTGCGGATAAGGCCACTGGCATGCTCGCCGACGACGGACTGCGCGCTGATCGTACCGACCAAGGTCATGATGGTGAAGAATCCAGCCGGATAGAACGCGTCGTGCGCCGGCTGGACCGAGCCCACCATCCAGTTGTTGACGCCAGGCCAGGCGTCAGCGGTCTGCTTCGCCGAGCCGTAGGCCAGCAGGAGCGCTATGCCGACCGCCGTGGCCAGCACCACGAAGTTCGAGCGCAGCGACCTGAACTTGAGCCACTCCGCAGCCGTCAGGTCGCGCCACCGAGGTGCCGTCGCGGTTCGCTCCCGCCCCGCGCCCCGCGCCGCCGCCTCGTTCGCCAACAGGATATTGCTGCTCATCGGTTCCCTCCCGCGTGGGCGGCGTCGTTCACGACTGCGCCTGCGCCTGCGCCACGGAACTGCACGCTGTCCGCGGTCAGCGCCATGAACGCCTCCTCCAGCGACCCGCCGTGCATGCTGACGTCGTAGACCATGATCCGGTGCGCGAAAGCCAGCTCGCTGATACGGACCGTGCTCAGCCCATTGACGATCAGCTCGCCTTCGCCGCTCGCCGCCACGGTGGCCCCGGTTCCCGGCTCGCCCAGAACCCTTGCCAGGGCGGCGGGATCGGGCGTGCGCACGGTGACGTGCGCGGCGGCGGCCCTGGCGGCGAACTGGGCCAGCGGCTCGTCCGCGAGGAGCCTCCCGCCGCCGATCACCACCAGGTGATCCGCGGTGTGCTCCATCTCGCTCATGATGTGGCTGGAGACCAGCACGGTCCGCCCTTCCGCGGCCAGCGCCCGGAACAGTTCCCGCGCCCACCGGATGCCTTCCGGATCGAGGCCGTTGATCGGCTCGTCGAACATCAGCACCGGCGGGTCGCCGAGCAGCGCTCCGGCGATCCCCAGCCGCTGGCGCATGCCCAGCGAGAACCCGCCGACCCGCCGCCGGGCCGCGTCGGTCAGCCCGACCTGCTCCAGCACCTCGCGCACCCGCCGCCGCGGCAGTCCGTTGCCGCGCGCGAGCGCCGCGAGATGCGCTTGCGCGGTGCGCCCTTTGTGCAGGTCGTCAGCGTCCAGCAGGGCCCCGACATGGCGCAGCCCGGTACCGTACTGCTGGAACGGCCTGCCCCCGATCGTGGCGCTGCCGCTCGTGGGCCTGTTCAGGCCGAGCAGCATCCGCAGCGTCGTGCTCTTACCCGAGCCGTTCGGCCCCAGGAACCCGGTGACCCGGCCCGGCCGCACGGCGAACGTCAGCCGGTCAACTGCCAGGACTTTGCGATAACGCTTCGTGAGTTGATTGACTTCGATCACGCGTCCAGGCTCCCGGGAACCGGATGTCAGGCGCGTCCGGCCACCGGCTGATCTGCCGAAAACCCGCTCGCCCGGCAGGCGTACGCTCCCAGGCGGACGCCGCACGGCGGTTGATCTGGTTACCATCCCCAGGTGGAGCAAGCACTGGCGCGTCCCCCGCTGCTCAAGCAGATCCCGAGATTCGTCTGGTCCGCCCTCGCGTGGAGCACGGCCTTCTTCTACGCGGTCGTCATCTGGCTCGGGCGGCACTTCGACCAGGTGCCCGGTGGCCGGCCGCCGGGCCCGGACCTGACCCCGCTCGAGTGGGTCGCCGTGTCCCTGCTGGTCGCGGCACCGCTCGGCGTCGCACTGCGCTGGCCGCTGTCGGTCTTCGGGGTGCTGCTCGCCGAATCGGCCGCCGCCGTGCTCTCCACGCCCGCGCCCTCGCAGTGGATCCTGGTCCTCTCGGCGACGGATGCGCTGCTGCTCTACGTCGCCGCCGTGCGCCCGCGCCGGCTCAGCATCCCGGCCGCCGCCCTGGCCCTGGCCGCACAGATCGCCGAGATCCAGTACTCGACCCTGAATCGTCCCGGGCCACCCCTCGAGGTCTACGTCATACCGCTGGCCTCGTTGATCCTGACCGCTTGGTGCATCGGCAACTCCATCCAGCAGCGCCGCATCTACGCCGCCGCGCTACGCACACAGGCCGCCGCGCAGGCAGTCACCGCCGAACGCCTCCGCATCGCCCGCGAACTGCACGACCAGGTGGCGCACAGCATCGGCGTGATCGCGATCCAGGCCGGGGCGGCCGGCCTGGTCCTGGACACCCGGCCGGACAGCGCCCGCACCGCCCTCTCCGCCATCGAGGCCACCAGCCGGGAGACCCTGGCCGGGCTGCGCCGGATGCTGGTCTCGCTGCGCCGGGCCGAGAGCAGGGACGGCAAGGGCAGGGGTATAGACATAGGCATGGACATGGGCATGAGCATGGATGTCGACATGAGCGCAGAAATGAGCGCGGACATGAACGGAGCAATCGCCGCAGCCGGACCCGTGGACGGCCTCGATGCCCTGCCCCGCTTGACCGGGCGGATCGCCGAAGCCGGGATCGACGTACAGGTCGAGTGGCGCGGCCCGCGCCGACCGCTGCCGCCGGAGGTCGACCTGGCCGCCTTCCGGATCATCCAGGAGTCGGTCACCAACGTGGTGCGGCACTCCGGCGCCCGCCACTGCCGCGTCTCGCTCGAGTTCCGCCCCGCCGAGCTGGCCATCGTGGTACTTGACGAAGGCCGCGGCGGACTCTCGGACGCCACACCGCCCCCGCCCCCGCCCCCGCCCCCGCCTCCGGTGCCGGCCCTGGTGCCGGCCGTGGCGCCGACCGCAGTCTCCGGCGCAGTTTCGACCGCGGTCCCTGTCGCAACAACCTCCTCCGCAGGCTTCGGCATCATCGGGATGCGGGAGCGCGTCGCCCTGCTCGGCGGCCGGTTCGACGCCGGGCCGCGGCCGGGCGGCGGCTTCCGGGTGACCGCCGGGCTGCCCGGATGACCGCCCGGATCCTGCTCGCCGACGACCAGCCGCTGGTGCGCGCCGGGCTGACCATGGCGCTGGCGGACCTGCCCGACCTGGCGGTGGCCGGCGAGGCGGGCAGCGGCGCCGAGGCGGTCCGGCTGGCCGCCGCCCTGCGCCCGGACGTGGTCGTGATGGACATCCGCATGCCCGGCATGGACGGCATCCAGGCCACCGGCTCGATCACCGCGTCCACCCCCGATGTCCGGGTCCTGATCCTGACCACGTTCGACGACGAGGACAACGTCTACGCCGCGCTGCGCGCCGGAGCCAGCGGCTTCCTGGTCAAGGACATGGCCCTGACCGACATCATCGCCGCGATCCGCGTGGTGGCCGCCGGAGACGCGCTCCTGGCCCCCTCGATCACCCGCCGGCTGATCCGCGAGTTCGCCACCCGCAGCCAGCCGCCCCGGCCGGGCGGCCGCGGCGCCAGGAATCGCCGCCTGGACGACGTCACCGAACGCGAGCGCGAAGTCCTGGTCCTGGTCGCCCGCGGCCTGTCCAACAGCGAGATCGCCGCCCAACTGGTCATCAGCCCGGCCACGGCCAAGACCCACGTGGCCCGCCTGCTGACCAAGCTCGGCGCCCGCGACCGGGTCCACCTGGTCATCGCAGCATACGAAGCCGGACTGGTGTCCCCGGCGAACTGACGCCGATCGTCCGCCGCGTCCGATCGGATCGCTCCATCAGCCCTCGGACACGGTCCCGCTGTAGTCGGTGTACTGGGACGAGCACGCCTGTGTCGACGAGTCGGCCTGGTTCCAGATGCAGACCTGTTCGGTGAACTGATAGGAGCCGATGTACCAGTAGGCTTCGCTGGAGTTCGCCTGTTTGAAGTTCGACGCCTGGATGGTGGTGGTGCCGTCGCCGGGGAGGGTGTCCCCCGACCTGATGACGTTGGCCGAGCAGGAGGCGTCGCCGGCGGAGATGGTGCCGTAGAGGTCGCCGTCGAAGTCCACCCATCCGGCGCAGCCCGGGACGGTGACCTCCGAGCCGGAGATGTAGTTCTTGTCGCCCGACGGGCCTGTGGCGCCGCCTGCGGCCGCGGTCGATGCCGTTTCTCCGGTGGGATTGTTCACCGGGGGGTCTGTCGGGTCTGTCGTCGTGTGCTGTGATGCCGGGTCGGTCGCGGAGGCGGAGGGTGAGGCGGAGCTGCTCTGGTGTGTCGTCGACGGCCGGGGGGTCGTGTCGCTGTGCAGCGGTCGCGGTTTGGCGGTCGCAGAGTTGGACGACAGCGTGGTGGTGGGGGCCGGAGAGCCGAAGGGCACGAGTACGAGGGTCGTGATGCCGCCGGCCACGATCAGCAGTGCGAGGGGTACGACGATCAGCCGCCTGCGACGATTGCGCGGCCTGGGCGGCGGGGCGGGGGTTTCGGGGGTCTCCAGGGTCTCGGGCGCGCCGGAGGGCCCAGGTTCGAGCACTGACGCTGGCACTGGCGCGGGTTCTGGGGCGGGTTCTGGCGCGGGTGAAGATGCAGTCGCGGACGTGGGGTCGGGCATGCCGGGGGGCGGGACCGTCGGCATCTTGCTGACCGGCGTCGCGGCGAAGTCCTCGCGTGCTGCGATCAGCTCCATGGCTTCCGGCGGCCACGGCTCCCCCGGGTGCTGCGCAGCCGGAAGGTGCTCGCGGGCCCGGGCGACCAGGTTGGCCGCGGTGGGCCTGCTCGCGGCGTCCTCGGCGAGGCAGGATTCGATGATGTCGGCCAGGGCGGGGTCCACGGCGCGTTCCGGCTCGAGGTCTGGGACGGCGCCGGGAGCGCGGCCCGAGGCTGCGTACAGGAGCAGGGCGCCGAGCGAGTAGACGTCTGTGGGCGCGGCCACGTCGATGGCGCCGGCGTCCTGCTCCGGCGCGGTGAATCCGCTGGTGCCGTAGCCGATTCCGCTGCGGGTCAGCTTCGCCTGGTCGGCTGCGCGGGCGATCCCGAAGTCGATCAGCTTGACGCCGTCGCGCAGCAGCATGACGTTGGCGGGCTTGAGGTCCCGGTGTACGATCCCCGCCTCGTGCACGACCCTTAGCTGTGCGGCCACCTCGGCCAGCAGGTGCCACAGTGCGTTGCGGTCCAGCCGGCCGTGGAGGCGCACCGCGTCGTCCACGGTGACTCCGGGTACGTATTCGGTGGCGAACCAGGGGCGCGGGGCGGTGCTGTCGCTGGCCAGCATGTCCGGGGCGACGTCGGGGGGAACCCGGTGCAGGATGGCGACTTCGCGCCGGAAGCGCTCGACCGAGACGAGCTGCGGCCTGACCCGCTTCACGGCTACGTACGACTCCCCGGCGGTCCCGAGGTAGACCTCGCCCATGCCCCCGGCGCCGAGCAGGCCGATGATGCTGAACCGGCCGATCTCCCGCGGATCGTCCGGCCCCAGCGGTGCGGCTATGGTGCTGTCCATCAGCCTGCCGCCCCCACGCACGAGTTCACTTGTGGAACGCTATCGAGTGGGCGATTGGCTCGCAATTGTGTCCGCACTGTGTCCGCGGACCGGTCCCCGGGAGGCCGCGGTACGGTGCGACCCGCCTGCTGCGAGCGGAAGCAGGGAAGGAGCGAGCGGTGAATTACGCGGATTTCCCGGCGCAGATGCTGCCGGCCGGCACGCGGAGCCTGATCGACGAGGTCCCTCCGGCGCCGCCGGGCACGATCTTCGTCCTGGGGCAGGACGGCGGATATGCGGTGCCGCCGCGCGCGTACACGCTGCTGTTCGGCCGCGATCGCGACGAGGTGCACGTTGCGGTGGGCACCGACGACCCGTACGTCAGCCGCAAGCAGGGCGTTTTCACGTGCGTCGGGCGGGAGTGGTGGCTGCGCAACACCGGGACGCTGCCGATCGAGCTGCCCGGCTCCATGCTGCTGACCGGCCATGAGCGGCGGATGGACGTCGGCTTCACGCCGCTGGTCATCAGTTCCTCGAAGCGCCAGTCGCACCTGGTCGAGGTCCAGGTGACCGACCGTGGCGGCCGCAGCTACAGCGGCGACACGAAGGCCCCGACCGAGCGGCCGCGGGACGTGTACGAGCTCAATATCCAGCAGCGCATGGTCCTGACGGCGCTCGCGCAGCGTTACCTCGCCCAGGATCCCTACCCGCAGCCGATGGCGTGGCAGCAGGTCGCCGACAGCCTCAACTGCGCTCCGGGCAACAGCAGGGTCTGGACGGCGCGGGCCGTCGAGGCCAAGGTCGGCGAGGTGCGCAGGCTGCTCAGCCGGGTGAAGAGGGTGCCGGGCCTCACCCGCGAGGAGGTCGGCGAGCCCATCGGCAACATGCTGAACCACAACCTGATCATGGAGCTGCTGCGGACCACCACGCTGCTGCCGCAGGACCTCTGCCTGCTGGGAGTGGAGCCGGACTCAGTACGCTGACGTCTGATGTATGGCCGCGCGTGGTCGAGCCCGTATCCAGGTCCGGCCGACCCCGTCGCGACCGCGGCTCCGGCGCACCCGTCTAGCGTTGCGCCCCATGACCAAGACGCGGCGCGACTGCGCCCTTCCGGCGTACACCGCCACACCGACCGGCCCCGGCCCCTGGCCCGGCGCCGTCGTCGTCCACGACCTCTTCGGCATGTCGGACGACCTGCGGTCCCAGGCCGACCGCCTCGCGGCCGCCGGCTACCTGACCGTCGCCCCCGATCTGTTCGGCCGCAGCGGCGGGAAACTCGCCAACATCCGCGACGCGTTCAAGCAGCTCGCCGCCGGCTCGGGCACGGTATTCGACGACATCGAGGCCGCCCGCGCCTCCCTCGCCGGGTCGGACCGGTGCACCGGCGCCGTCGGCATCGTCGGATTCAGCCTCGGCGGAGCGTTCGCGCTGCTGAGCGCGGCCCGCCCCGGCTTCGCCGCCGCGAGCATCAACTACGCTCAGGTCCCTGACAACGCGGACGAGCTGCTGTCCGGCTGCTGCCCGGTCGTGGCCAGCTACGGCGGGCGGGACAAGCCGCTCGCCGCGATGCCCGAACTGCTCGCCGGGGCGCTGATCGAGGCCCGCGTCGGGTACGACCTGAAGATCTACCGCGACTCGGGACACGGCTTCATGAACCGCGGCAGCAGCGCCTTCCACGCGGTGGTGAAGGCAGTCACCGCAACCTCGGCGCACGTGGGTTACCAGGAGCAGGATGCTGAGGATGCCTGGAACCGGACGATCGAGTTCTTCGACAGCCACCTCAAGGAGGCGGGCTACGCGTACGGGCAGGAGGACGGTCAGCAGTCGCTGCTGCGGAGGCTGCGGCTGGCGGGGTCGCCGATCGCCTGACGACGCTTACCGCGAACACGCCACGCCCCGCACCGGTCCCGCAGCCTGCGGTTCTGGGTCACACTGGACTCAACGATGCGTATCGAGCGCAGCGGACGACGGCGCGAAGGGTGGTGCGAGGCGAATGGGTGTGTTCCAGCGCGTCGCCGCGACGTTCACGACCCGCGCTCACCGGGTCCTGGACCGCTTCGACGAGCCGGCGGCGCCGTTCGACCGGGCCCGGCAGCTCCAGCTCGGCCTGCTGACCCAGGCACGCGACCGCCTGGCGCAGCTGGCTGACGAGGAGGCGAGCCGCCGCGTCGAGGCACAACAGCAACAGCAGCGCGCCGACCAGTGGGAACGCACGGCCCGGGAGCAACTGGCCGCGGGCGGAGAGGAGGCGGCCCGCGCGGCACTGATGCAGCGGGCGACCGCACTGAGCCGGATGGGGCAGCTGACGCGGGAGGACGAGGCCGCGCACACCGAGCGGGACCGCCTGACCGACCTGATCCGGCGGCTCGAGGAACGCCTGGAGGAGTTCACCGCCCTGGCCGAGACGGTCCGGGCCGCCGACGCGACGGCCCGAGCCGACCAGGCGATGGCCGCGATCGACGCCGAGGCCGACGAACTGCGCAGGGCCACGACCGACGCGGCGCGGCAGGCCGAACCGCCCGACCTGGACGAGGAGATGGCCGCGCTGGAGGCCGCGGCCCTGGTCGACGCACAGCTCCGCTGGCTGAGAGACGACCTGCGCCGCAAGCGGCGCGCCTAGGGCCACGGCCAAGGCCTGGCCTGGCCTGGCCTGGCCTGGCGCTGGTGCCCGGCTCAGCTGCTGCAGGAACTCGGCGAGCTCAGCGTTCCGCCACCGAGCAGTGCCGGTCCGAGCGCGCTCCACGCGCCGCCGTAGTAGGTCGGCAACGAGTGCTGCTGCATGGTGGCCTGTGCCATCAAATGCGTGCTCGCCGACTCGTCGCCGGCAGCGCTCGCAGACGCTGAGGCGGCGACGTACGGCAGTGCGGACGTCGACGCGTTGATGACCGATCCGTTGAGGGACAAGGCGATTGCCCGCTGCCGGGCGGGTTCCTTCAGCGCGGCCCACCAGCCGGCGGCGAGGGAGCGCGCCTGCCCGTCACAGCTTGCTGCGAACCAGACGACAGTGCGCTGCGCGTCGAGACCGTACTGGCTCTGCGACTGGCCGCCGTTCGGGGAGGGCTCCGGGTTGAGCGCCCCCGATGCCGTCAGCGCGGCCCAGTCCGGCGGCAGCGCGTGGCCGTCATCGGTGAGCTTTGCGATCACTGACACGGCCGTGCTCTCCAAGCTCGTCCACTGCGAGTCGCCGGTCAACGCGGCGAGCTGGTGCATCGCGGGCAGCGACCAGTAGCCCGGGTTGAGCGTCGCCGGGCGTCCGGTCGCCCAGGGGCCGGCGGCCAGCACCGGGCTGCCGTCCGGCAGGCGGGTCACCTCTTTGGCGAGCACCGCCGCGGCAACCTTGCGTCCGGCCTGGTGATAGGTCGTCGCATTCGGACCTGAGGAGCGCATCAGCGCCCACGCGATCAGCAGATCCGCGTCGCTGGCCGGCTGCGGGTCCAGAACCTGCCCGCTGGCGTTGGCGTGGTAGGAGAAGAGACCGTCAGAACGCTGCAGGTGGGCAGCAGTCCACTGCCAGATGTGCGCGAACGTGGCGTCGTCTCCGGCTTCCTGGGCGAGCAGCAGGCCATAGGCCTGGCCCTCACTGACGGTGTCTCCGCCCTGGTCAGTGCGCACCACTCGGCCGTCCGCGAGTACGTATGAGTGCAGGAAGTCGCTCGCGGCCGATCGCGCCGACGGCGAGGCGGACTGCGGCGGCGCAGGACCGCCGCCGCCCCCGCTCTCACTCCCACCTCCACTACACGCCGCGCCCGCCGAGACGAGCGCTACCGCGGCTGCGACCTGCACCAGCCGTCTCACCACCAGAGACTTTCGAGTCCAACATAGTTTCAGAGTCCAATAAGGCACCAATTGCGCGTTACCGCGATCCGGCCCACGAAACGGCGACGGGCGTGCGCCGTCACAGCGGCACGTTCGCCCCGAGTTGTGCTTCAGTCGCCTGGATCGCGTCGAGCAGAGCTCGCAGGTTCCTGCTGCTGCCGGTGTCCATCGCGGTCCGGACGGCGCGCGTCAGGTTCATCGCGAGAGCCGTCAGCTCGGACTGGTCGAAGTCGATCACCATGCCGTGGTCGGTCACCGGCACCCGGCCCGCCAGCAGGTTGTCCGCCAGGCCGATCGCGTCCGTGACCGCGGACTGCGGGTTGACCCTGCCCAGGCTGGCCGTCTGGTCGAGCAGTGAGTAGGAGACGCCGAAGTTCTGCGCGACGTCCATCACCTCGTGCAGCGTGTGATAGGAGTACTCGGTCGTGTGATCGTAGTGGAGCCGCCAGAACGAGAAGATGCCCCAGGCCACCGCACCCATCTCGTACTTCGTGGCGCCGGCCCACTCGGCCAGTTTGAACATGCGCATCGCGGTGAACGACTGGCCGGCCCACACGGGGATCCGCAGATCGCGCGCCAGCATCGTGGAGGGCTCGTTCTCGTTCCGGGTCGACGGGTGGATCCGGACTCTCCCGTCCGGCTGCCTGACCGGGTTCTGGCCGCGATCCGTGGTCGCCTCGATCCGCCGGCCCCGGCGGTCGATGGCGGTGGTGTTGTACTTGTTATCGTCGCTCTCCACCGGCAGGAGGTTGGTGCCGCGGGTCTGCGGCGTGTGGTTCGCCGTGCTGAAGTACTCGAAAAGGTCGTGCACGGCGATCATCTTGTCCCGCAGGCTGAAGGAGCCCGGATCGCGCAGCACCGCCGGTATGCCGCCGCGGTCCCAGATCGGCGTCGCGAGATGCTGGAGCTCCCGCGGGAGCTTGGCCCGGCTGAAGTAGGGCATGTAACTGCCCAGCGGCTCTCCGTTGAAGTCGGAGCGCCCCCGGCCCAGCTCGGCCATGATCTGCTCCGAGTTCGGCAGCCGCTGGATGTGCCGGTAGAGCCGCCTGGACAGGACGTCGACCATGCGCTCGACGTGCCCGTCGGCCTCGACCTGCCGGGCGATCAGCTTCTCGCGGTGCCGGTTGGGCTTCGCCTCGACCCAGCCCTTCACGTTGCGGACCAGGTCGGTGTGGTTGTCGACCTTCACGCTGTGCTGTTTCGCACCGTAGTCCGGATGCTGACCGATGTTCCGTTCCAGTATGGGATGATAGCCTTTGTACCCCTTCGGATCGACGACCAGCTTCTTCAGCTTGGTCTGGATCCGCGGCAGTTCCCGGCGGAACTCGGCCAGCTCGCGGGCGGCCATCGGCCGGGCGTTGTAGAACCTTGCGTCGCGTTGCTCGGCCATGAGCGAGTCGACGACGTTGTCCACCATCCGGTTCAGGGCGGCGCGCTGTCTGCGTATCAGCTCGTCGGGAACGTCCCGCCGGGTGGCGTCGACCCGGGCGAGGTGTTCGAGCGCCTGGTGCCTGTCCTGGGTGTATCTGGCGTCGATATCGCGTAATGCAGACCGCTGAATCGCTCCGAGCCTGGCCCGCTCGTCGCGGGACTGCGTCACCAACGTGCGCCTTTCGTCACGCAGCTGGCGCTGGTACACGGCAAGCTGGTCGGGCCGGTACATCTGGGCTCGAGACCGCAGCAACTCTGCTCTGGCCGCCAGATCGGCGGACGTGCGAGCCTCGACCTGCTCGACCCTGCGTATCTCCGCCGCGTAGTCCTGGGCGACCCGCTGTTGCTGCTCCGTGCGCCGGTGGGTGGCCGCGGCCAGTGCGGCGTTGGCGATCTGCTCCTCGCGCGCGATCTGCCGGGTTATGTCGTCCTTGATCTCCTGGGTGTGCCGCTGGAACTCCGCGCTGAGGTCCCTGTTGCGCACCTGCAGCACACCGCCGCCGACGCCGGAGCGCCGGAAGTAACGGCGGCCCAGCTCGGCGGCGGACTGCGCGGCCTGCTCCTCGTGCCCCCGGGCTAGTTCGTCGGCGACGTGGACGCGGGCCGCGGTCTGCTCCTCGCGGGCGGCTGCGGCCTCGTCGTGGCTGGAGACGATGTGCGGCGTGCCGAGCATCTCGTCGGCGCGCCGCATGACGGTGTAGAACTCGTCGGCGGACAGGGAGGTGAGCGTTTCCGGCAGCCGCTCGTCGTCCCGGCCGGAGAGGTCTCCCATGCCGACGTCGACCATCCGCTGCTCGGCCGTGTCGAACCGGGCCTCCGCCTCGGCGAGCTGCCGCTGGTTCTCGGCCAGGTCAGACTCGTCGTGGGACGATCCGGCGCCGTACACGCGGTCGACCAGCTGCTGATGCACGGCCAGGGTGGTGACGAGGCGTCCGGCGGCCGCGGCGTACTCGGTCATGGCGTCCGCTTGGCCCTGGGTCGCCTCGTCGACGTCCGACCAGTCGATGACGTCGGGTTCTGCGTCGGCCGGCAGTTTGCCGGAGCGGGAGGACTGGCCGGAAACCGGCTGCTCGTGCCGGCCGCCGCCGACCGGTACCGATGCTGATACCGGTGCCGGTGCCGGTGCCGCGGCCGGCTCGCGACCGGTGGTCTCAGGGGTCTCATGGTGGCCGGCCGGCGCAGGCGCGGTTGCTCCCGGGCTGTGGTCGCCGAAGGTGAACGGTTCCCGTGCGGGGCCGGAGCCGGATGTGGTGGCGGGGCGGTCGGCCGGGGCCGGAGCTGGAGCCGGGGTGTGCGCGGCCGGGTAGGCGGCGTGCGTGTCGGCTGCGGCTGCGGCGGTGCTTGTCGCGGGGCGGCTCTGGGCGATGTCGCCGAGGGTTTTGGCGAGGTTCCTGATTCCCTCGTCGAAGTTGTCGTTGTACTTGTCGAACTGGTCCTGGCTCATACCCTCGTCGCCCGGACCGAAGGCGTGGGCGAAGTCGATCAGTTTCGCCCGCACGGAATCCTGGCCGGCGCCGCCCGGATGCCGGTCGACCGCCATCAGGACGCTGGCGGCGATGGCGGTCTGGCCGGACCGCCCGACCGCGTCGGCGATCTCGAGGACCTTCTGCTGGAGCTGGTGCGCGAGGTCCTGGACCGATCCCTCCTCCGGGGCGGTGTAGCCGCGGATGTGGGTGTCGGATTCCCGGCCGACCACGGCGCGGCCGATCGCTCCGGATCCGCTGATTCCGGTGCCGCCGACGACGCGGTAGCCGCGGGAGCTCGATCCGGTGGCCTTGTCGACGGCCTTGATCTTCAGCTTCTTGATCTGCGCCGCAAGGGTCGTGAGGTTGCGTTCCAGCTCGGTCCGACTGGCCGTCCGTGCGCCGATCTTGATGTCGAGCAGGTGCGGGTCGGTCATGCCGTGCGTGATGTTCTCGATGTAGATCCGCGAGTCGCCGCTGCCGCCGCCGGGCGGGCGCTGGTCCGCTGCGGGCGCGGGGCGGCCTTCCATGTGTGCGACTTCTGCTCCGGTGTAGGAATGCGGTACCACCTGCCGCAGCGGGTCGTCGGCGGGCAGTTGGCGGACCATTTGGTAGAAGTCAGATTCGATCTGGTTGGTGGGCTTCTCCAGGACCTGTCCGCCGGCGCGGGTCGTGATGCCGCCGTGTCCGCCAGTGTTCGGGGCCTGCTGCGACTCGGTGACCGACGTGGTGGCTCGGGGCGGGGCGCCCTCTGTCTGACTGTGCGACTGTTCAGCAGCGGAGGCAGCAGAGGTGCGCGGCGGGCCGGTCTCGAGCTGGATGGAGCTGCGCGGGTCTTTGCCGCCGAAGGCGAATTGTTCGTGACCGGTCGCGGGGGCGGGGGCCGGGTGGGAGTCACTGCTGATCGAAGACGCGTGGTTCTGCGCCAGTGCCGGGCCGTGCTCGGGTACGGGCGTTGACGAGGTCCGCGGTTCGAACTTGACCCACTGGCCGCGGTTGCCGTCGGCGTCGGTGGTCAGGGCGAAGTTGCCGGTGCCGTCTTCGAGGGCGACGACGTCGGAGGTGGGCGCGTAGACGGTCGCCCCGGTCTCGTCGGCCAGGTGTTGCGCCGGGGCGACACCGTCCGGGCCGCGTACCGCTGCTTGGCAGGCCACGAGTACCAGCGGCGCCTCTTCCGGGCGGCCGGTGAAGCTGGGCCGCCGTCGCAGCACCCCGCCGAACTGTCCCGCGCCCAGCGAGGTCTTGCCGGAGCTGACGGCGACGTTGAAGTTGCCCTCGTCGGAGGTGTGGACCTCGGCGATGTAGTGCGGCTTCGTCGGGTCCCACGGCACCTCGCTGCGCTCACCGGTGGGCTCCCAGTGGTCGCCGTTCATGGCCAGGTGCGCGATCTGGCCGATGGAGGCGTCGAAGTTGCCGAAGTGCTGCTCGAGCCGGGCCTGGTCGTCGGGCCCGACGAAGGCGCGGCCGAAACGCCCGCGGCTGTTCTCCAGGGTGTGGGTGACCAGATTGGTGAAATCTCCGTGGCCCGCACCGGAAGCGCTGTGCGAGTCGCCCGCGCCGCCGGATCCGAAGGCAACGTGCTGACCGCTGGCGGGCGGAGCCGGACGGTCCTCACTGGGATCGGAGGTGACCGGCGCCGATTCGGTGGCGGGCGGAGCCGCCGGACGGTCTGCACTGGGATCGGTGGTGACCGGAGGCCGGTCGCCGGCCGAATCGCCGCCGAGCGCAGCCGGCCGGCTCCCCCTCGGATCGGCGACTGCGGCCGGGGCCTGCGCCTGGTCGTGTGCGATGCCGCCGAGGTCTCGGGTGAGGTTGTTGATTCCGTCGTTGAAGTTGTCGGCGTACTTGTCGTACTGGGCCTGACTCATGCCCTCGTCGCCTGGGCCGAACGCGTGGGCGAAGTCGATCAGCGTCGCGCGAACCGCGCCCGCCGGGCTGTCCGGCTGCCGGTCGACCGCCATCAGGACACTGGCGCCGATGTAGGTGCGGCCGGACCCGGCGGCAGCGTCGGCGATGGCCTGGACCTGGTCGTGCAGCTGCTGGGCGAGGTGTTCGACCGAACCCTCGTCCGGGTTGGCGTAGCCGCGCAGGTGGGTCTCGGAGTTGCGGCCGATCCCCGAGCGTCCGCCGCTGATGCCGGTGCCGCCGACGACGCGGTAGCCGCGGCTGGCCGAACCGGTGACCTTGTCGGCGGCCTTGAGCTTGTACTTCTTCAGAAACGCCGAAGAGGCCTTCAGGTGCCGTAGCAGCTCCTGTTTGCTCGCGGTCTTCGCACCGATCTTGATGTCGAGCACGTGCGGGTCGGTCATGCCGTGCGTGATGTTCTCGATGTACACCCGCGGGTCGCCACCGCCGCCGCCGGGCTGGGCCGGGCGGCCTTCCATGTGTGCGACTTCTGCTGCGGTGTAAGAGCGCGGTACCACCTGCCTGAGCGGATCGTCGGCGGGCAGCTGCCGGACCATTTGGTAGAAGTCGGATTCGACCTGGTTGGTCGGCTTCTCCAGGACCTGTCCGCCGGCCCGGCGCTGGATGCCGCCGTGGCCGCCGGTGTTCGCCGGCGCCGCTACCGGTGCCGTGTCATCCGGCCGGGTGTGTGGGGCTTCTGCGGGAGCGTGCGAGTCGCCGGTCTCGAGCCGGATGGGAGTCCTCGTGCTGCGGTCGCCGAAGGTGAACGGTTCCCGGCCGGAGCCGGAACGGGGAGTCGGAGCGGGAGCCGGGCGGTCGGCCGGTCCGGCCGTCGTCGAGTCCTGAGGCGCCGGGGTGTCGGTCTCGGTGTGCTGATGTGCAATCGGGGCGGGCGTTGTGCGGGTATCGGCCGGAGGAGCGCTGGTGCTCGGCGCTGCTTCGTCGTGTCCTGGTCGGGCCGGCTGACTCTCCGCGATGTCGCCGAGGGTCTTGGCCAGGTTCCTGATGCCCTCGTCGAAGTTGTTCGAGTACTTGTCGAACTGGTCGCGGCTCATGCCCGGGTCGTCCGGGCCGAAGGTGTGCGCGAAGTCGATCAGCTTCGCCTGTACTGCGCCCTCGGCGCCGGGGCCGGGGTGCCGGTCGACCGCCATCAGGACGCTGGCGGCGATGGCGGTGTGGCCGGAACCCTTGACCACGTCGGCGATGTGCAGGACCTGCTGGTGAAGCTGGTGCGCGAGGTCCTGGATCGATCCCTCTTCGGGGGCGGCGTAGCCGCGGATGTGGGTGTCGGATGCGCGGCCGGCTGTGGCGCGCTCGCCTGCCGTGCCGGACTTGATCCCGGTTCCGCCGACCACGCGGTAGCCGCGGGAGCTCGAGCCGGTGGTCTTGTCGGCGACTTTGAGCTTCCACTTCTTGATCTGCGCGGATACTGCCGAGAGATGGCGTTCCAGTTCGGTCCGGCTGGCCGTCCGCGCACCGATCTTGACGTCGAGCAGGTGCGGGTCGTTCATGCCGTGCGTGATGTTCTCGATCAGGACCTGCGAGTCGTCGTGACCTGGCGCGGGGTGCTGCGCAGCCGGGGCCGCGGCGGGCGCCGGCGCCGGGGTCGGATGATCAGAACTCGGGGCCGGGGCCGGGTGATCAGAACTCGGCGCCGGGCGCTCCACGCTCGGGCCCGAGGTCGGCGCCGGATGATCAGTGCCACCTGCCGGGTGCTCCGTGGCCGGGCCCGTGGGCAGGGTCGGGTGCTCCACGCCTGCGGCGATCTGCGTCTCGAGGTGGGCGACTTCGGCCTCGGTGTACGGACGCGGCACGATCTGCCTGAGCGGATCGTCTTCCGGCAGCGCGCGGATCTTGCGGTAGAAGTCGGCTTCGACCGCGTTGGTCGGCTTGCCGACGACCCTTCCGCCGGCGCGCGTCACGATCTTGCCGTGGCCGCCGGTGTTCGGGGCCTGCTGCGGCTGCTCGGCGTGCGGCTGCTGCTGGCCAGGGCGGTCCTGGTGGCCGGCCGCCGGTCGCGCCGTACTGCTGCTGCCGCCGCGGGTGAACGTGACAGGGGCATTGGATCCGGAGTGTGAGACGTCTGGATTCGAGGTCTCGCTATCGCCGTGCGCGCCGGGGGAACTCACCGTCCGGACCGGTTCCGGGGCGGGTACCGTGCGTGGTTCGAATTTGACCCACGCGCCGCGGTTGCCGTCGGCGTCGTTGGTCAGGGCGAAGTTGCCGGTGCCGTCTTCGAGGGCGACGACGTCGGAGGTAGGCGCATAGACGGTCGCCCCGGTCTCGTCGGCCAGGTGTTGCGCCGGAGCGATGCCGTCGGGTCCGGGCCTTGCCGCTTCGCAGGCCGCGAGTACCAGGGGTGCATCTTCCGGACGGCCGGTGAAGCTTGGCCGCCGTCGCAGGACTCCGCCGAACTGTCCCGGGGTCAGCGAGGTCTTGCCCGAGCTGACGGCGACCGAGAATCCGCCGTCGTCGGAGGTGTGGACCTCGGCGATGTAGTGCGGCTTCGTCGGGTCCCACGGCACCTGGCTGCGCGGCCCGCTGCTCTCCCACTCGTCGCCGTTCTTTGCGACGTGGGCGACCTGGCCGATGGAGGCGTCGAAGTTGCCGATGTGCTGCTCGAGCCGGGCCTGGTCGTCGGGTCCGACGAAGGCGCGGCCGAAGCGTCCGCGGCTGTTCTCCAGGGTGCGGGTGACCAGGTTGCTGAAGTCGTCGCCACCCGCGCCGGGAGCACGGCGCGAGTCGTTCCCGCCACTGGATCCGAACGTGACGTGCTGATCGCCGTTCGGCGCAGGCGACGGGTCCTCGCTGTGCGTGCTGACGGCCGGAGCCTCGGCGGGCGCGGCAGCCCTGGTCTCCCCGACTCCGTCCGAAGCCGGAGCAGGCTCGGACTCCGTGCGTACGGAAGTCGGCGACGCGGTGGCGGGGTCAGTGTGCTGAGTCGAGCCCGTATCGGACTGCGTGCGCACGCTCGGGGGCGGGAGCTCGGTCTCCGGCGGCGGCGAGGTGTCGCCGGTCGCCGAGTCGCGCGTCGGACCGGACGCCGGAGTGTGCATCGCGGCGGAACTGCCGGCGCCGACGGTCGGGGCCGGGGATTCTGTTGCGGCGTGGTCGTCCGGCTGGGGTGCCGCGTGAGCCTCGGCCTGCGCGGCCACCGGCGTGGGACCGCCCTCGAGTCCGGGGAGACCGGCAGGGCGCTGATCGCCGGAGGCGGGAGCGGCGGAGGACGAGTCGTGCGCGACCGGGGCCGGGGCAGCGGAATGCAGCGTCTGCGACGTGTGCGAGGCCTGCGGAGACTCGACGGTGTGCGGGGCGGCCGGGGCCGTCGTCGCGTGAGGAGCGGGCAGCGGCTCGCTGCTGGTGGCGGTCGGGTGCGTCTGCGTCGGCTGCGGGCTCTGCGCGTGCGCGGCAGGCGGCGGAGTTGCCGTGGCCGACTCGTGCGGCGTCGGCGTCGATGCGGGGGCTGACACGTGCTGGGTCGCCGGCGCCTGGGCCGAATGCGCTTCGCCTGAGCCGACTTGGGCGGTGGGCCCGACTGCGGCCGCGTGCGGCTGTGGCGTCGTGGACTCGAGTCCGGGCAGGCCGGAGTAATGGTTCGAAGATCCGGACGCGGCGGTCTCGGAGGGCTGCGACGTCGTACGGATACCTGTGCTTGGGGACGCAGAGCTAGTCAGGCCACTGCTGGAGTCACTGGTGCTGCGAGCGGGTCCGCTGGTGGCGCTGCTAGTGGCAGTGGAGGACTCAGCCGAACTGCTGCTGTCGCTGCCGCGTGCCGCACCGTTTGCGCCGGTGGAGGCTGAAGCGGAGCCGGTCCCTGTCGCAGCGGCCGGAGCGTCCGCGGACTCTGTCGCCGGCAGCGGGCTGCTCGCCTGGTCCTCCGCCGGAGTGTCGGTCCCGGTCTCGTGGCCGGACGCGGCTGCCGGAGCGGCCGCGGGGGCGGAGGCAGCCGTGTAATCGGGTGCCGGGCTGGTCAGCGGGATGTTCGATTCGTCGCCGGTGTTCCCGCCACCGTGCGCTGCGCCGTTGGCGGTGTTATTGGCGGTGCTGTTGCCTGTGCCGTTGGCGGTTCCGTTGACGCTGCCATTGCTGCTGCCGTTGGCGCTGCTGTGCTCACCGCTGCCGTTGACCGGCGCCGGTTCCGGTCTCGCCGAATACGGCGGAGGCTGGTCGTCGGCCACCTTGTGATAGGCCGGGGGCGGCCCGCCCGGGTCGTCATCGACGTCGATGTGCAGGTTCAGCGGGCCGGGGCCGCCTCCGCCGCCCCGCCGGTGTCCGGCGGCGCCGCCGAGGGCGCCGGCCGCGGCGGCGAAGCCGATGTTGCCGTCGCTGCCGAACACGAGGTCCGAGACCCCGCCGATGATCGCGCCGTTGGCGGCGCCCAGGCCCACGTGCCCGACGAAGGTCTTCATGATGTCGGGGGCGATCACGTGCGCGCCGACGCCGACGATGCCGCCGACCGCGCCGGACAGCGCGCCCATCTCCAGCGCGCCGATGGTGGCGGAGGTGTTCCAGTGCGTGCGGTCGCCCTTGAGGAACTGGATCGTCTGGACCGCGACGTCCATCCCCACCATCGCGGCCACCGACTCGCCGACCGACCGGGCCACCTGCTTCATCAGGGTCTTGATGATGGCCTGGACGGTGAACCGGCCGGCCGCCTCGATCGCCGGCACCGCCGCGGCGCCGAAGATGGTCGAGGTCCACTCCGCGATCTGCTCCGCCATCCACAGCAGCTGCAGCAGGATCATGTACTTCGAGTACTCGATCTGCAGCGCGGTGTCCTTCGCCATGGAGCCGATCTGCTCCGCGCCCTGCGCCATCTGCGGAATGCTGGTGTACAGGCTGTTCATGAAGCTCGTGAACTGGTCCGCGGCCGGCCCGTTGAAGCCGCCCTGGACCGCGCTGGTGGCCTCGCCGACGCCGTCCACCACGTCGTGCAGCTGAACGGCGGCCGTGTTCCAGCCGTCGCCGAGCTCGGACAACTTGTCCTCGTCGCCCTGCGGCCACGACTGGCCGGCCGCCATCTCGACCAGCCAGTTCAGCTCCGGCGGAATGTCGATGCTCATGGCCTGCTCGTCAGCCCTTGGTCTTCGGCTCGCCGGTGTCCACCGGGCCGAGGTTCGGGATGGTGTTGGCGTCCTCGGTGGAGCTGTAGCCGCGGACCATGGTGTTGATACCGTCCGCGGTGCTGTCCAGAACCGACTTGGTGCCGTACAGGCCTTCGTGCATCTGATCCCGGGCGGGCATATACGCCTCGCCGAACTGCTTGCCGGTGTCGTCGTCCGGGCCGCCCCAGCACTCGCCCAGCGAGTCGAGCGCGCTGATCCCCCCGAATATGGTGCCCAGGCGCATCGACAGCGCGGTGACCGCGGGCATGCCGAGGGCGAGCTGACCGGTGTTCACGTAGACGGACTGGCCGGAATAGGCGCCCGGGGTGGCAGGCGTCGCATTGCTGTAGGAGCCGTTCCCGTTGCCGTTGTTGTCCCCGTTGCCGTCGTCACTGCCGTCGTCACTGCCCGGCTGTGGGGCGGCGATCCGGTCCATCAGCAACGGCGTGCCGTCCTCCGCACCGGCATTCGCCGGGAGCCGGTCGAGGAGCCTCGGCGTGGCATCGTCCGTGCCGGCTACCGGCTCCTGGACGGCGAGGCGGTCCATCAGCCTCGGCGTGCCCGGCTGGACCGGGAGCTCGGGTTCGAGCGTGCCCTGCCGCAGGGTCTCGCCCGGTGCCGCGTTGTCGAGCCTGCCCTCGGTGAGCCTCGCCCGCACGAAGGTGTTGTCCTGGACCGGAGTGGCCGGGGTCGCCGGTGTCGCCGGAACGCCCTTGAGCGCAGGCGTCTCCGCACCGTCGACCGCTCCTTCATTGAGGAGGCGGGCTTTGGTGAACACCGGGGTGTTCGGGATGGCGGGCGTGACCGGAATGGCGGGTGTCGCCGGGATCGCCGGCTGGAGCGGCGACAGCGGGATGGCCGGCGTCGCCGGAGTGAACGTATCGCCGAGCGGCAGTCCCTGGCTTTCCGGGATGACGGGCTGCAGCGGGTCGACGGACTTGACGAACGTCGGCGTGTCGTTTCCGGAAGAACCACTCATCTCGCTCAGTCCCTCAGTCCCTTGATGCGTGCGGTACGGCGCGGCCGGTGTCGATGTACTCCCTGACCTGGTCGAGCATCGGCGGCTCGGCCGGGATGCCGGCGGCCACGTCCGCCCTGCCCTGGATCAGGTCCATGAAGTTCATGCCGGCCGGCATCTCCGGCATCAGCATCGACTTCATGCTCTCCATCGCCTTGGCCCTGGCCGCCTGGATGGTGGCGGTGATCACCTCGGCCAGCTCGACCGGGGTCATCCGCTTGTACGCCCCGGTCGGGAACTCGAGGGCGGTGATCTCGCCCTGCACGTTCACCGTGACCTTCACCGTCTGGCGCTGGGCCGTGGCGGTGCCGGTGACCGCGGCGATCTGCCGCTGCAGGTCCCCGGCCTTGGACCGGCGCTCACGGTACTGCGCCATCAATTCTTCGAGGTCTGCGGCATAACCGCCCATCGCCTGCCTCCCGGTCTCGCACTCGTCGCCATCAGGGTCCTGATCGTTTTGGTCACATCTCCCAGTCGCCGCGCCCGGCGCCCCACATACCGGGGTCCTGGACCAGCAGGTCCGCCACTCCGCGGCTCTTCGCCGACTCCTCGTCGGCGTCAGGGTTCTCGGTGTCGTCCGCGGCCGGCTCGAGGACGGCCGCGGCGGCCTTCGCGCTCGCCGCCTCCGGGTCGTATCCCTCCGGCGGCGGGGCGAGCCGCAGCCTGCGGCCGCCCGGCCCGCCGGCGGGCCCGCCCTCGGCCGCCGAGCCGTTTCCGGCCGCCGGCTCGGCGCTCCGGTTCGGCCGCCAGGTGGCGACGCCCGGCACGCCGTCGGGCTCCGGCTCCCCGCTCCCGTCGTCGGCCGGACCGCCTGCGCCGTCCTGCCAGGCGCCCTCGTCGCCGCTCACGATCCGGGCCTGGACCTCGCCCTCGTCCCGGTCCCGCCGCCGGCGGTTGGCCCAGAGACCCAGCGCGAACATCCCGGCGTCCGCCGCGGTCGCGCCGACGTCCCAGCCGGAAGGGTCCTGCGATGCGCCGTCATGTCCGAGCACCGGCACGTGGTCGCCCGGGAGCTCGGGGGGCGCGGTGTACGTCGGTTCCGGCCCCGGCTCCGGTCCGGGCTCCGGTTCCAGCTCGAGCTCTGCACCCAGCTCTTCCGCGTCAAGCTCATCCGCCCCGGGCGGCGATGCGCCGCCCGGCGGGGCACCGTGCTGCTCGGCCGCGGACCAGCTGTCCGGCGGCTGCTGCCCCCAGACGAACACGCCGCCGAGCACCGCTTCGTGGTGCTTGTGGTCGCCGTTCGCATGGCCCGCTTGGGTTTCCTCGACGGCGGCCGCGATCTGAGCACCCGCCTCGTCCGCCGCGGCGGCGACCGGTCCGGTCTCGGCGAATTCGACCTCTTCGACCCCGCCCTCCGCTTCCGGCGGCGTCTGCTCGGCCGCGGCCCACGATTCGTCTTCGCCCGCGTCCGCTCCGTGGGTCGCCTCGACCTCTTCGGGGGCGGGATCGGCCTGCCACTCCTCGACGTCGCCGGCGAGCAGGCCCGAGGAGTCGGAGGGATCGGCCGCGCCCGCCCCGGGCGCGCCGGCACCTGCTCCGGGCGCCATCGGCATCATCGGCTCGCCGTCCGCGCCGGCGGCCTCGGCAGGCAGCTCGGCGCCGGCCAGTCCGTCGGTTCCGGCCACGGCGCCGTCCGGCGACCCCACCTCGTCGAGCCCGGGAAGGCCTTCCCAGGGTTCTGACGACTCGGCCAGCAGGCCGGAGGAGTCGGACGGCTCGCCGCTCGCCAGCGCGGCGGGCGAGCCGCCCATCCCGGGCATCATCGGCATGCCGTCCATGCCCTCGCCGGGCGCGGCGCCGGTGGCGGAGCCCAGTTCGTCGGGCAACGCCTCGCTGGTGAAGGGCTCAGAGTCGCCCGCGAGCAGACCGGAGGAATCAGAGGGCTCGGATGCGGACCCGGCCGGCATTCCGCCCGCGCCGCCCGGCATCATCGGCATGCCGCCCGCGCCCTCGCCGGCCGCGGTGCCGGCGGTGGAGCCGACGTCGTCGGGCGCCACCTCGTCGGCGAAGGGGGTCGAGTCGCCGGCGAGCAGGCCGGAGGAGTCGGAGGGCTCTGAGGTGAGCGACGGCGGCGCACCGCTCGTGCCGCCGGGCATCATGGGCAGGCCGGAGCTGTCCGCACCCGGTGCGTCCGACTCCAGGGAGCTCAGGGGCGCGCCGCCGTCCAGGCCCGAAAGGCCGTCCCCGGTCGGAAGGTCCTCGCTCGCCGGATTGAGCGCCTCGTCCATGGCGGGATCGACGGCGCCCGAGGTGTCGTCCGGCGACGAGGTCAACGGCAGGCTGTCGCCCGGCGCCGAGCTGTCCGGCGCGGGTGAGGTGGCGAAGGGCGAGGTGGCGAGGTCCGACGGCGAGTCGCTCGCTCCGGGCGGCGGCGAGACGGCGAAGTTGCTCAGCGGCAGCGGGCTGCCCGCGCCGCTGTCGGGGCCGGGCGCCGGACTCGTCGCGAACGGCGGCGGGCTGTCAGTGCCCGACGGCGGCGGGGCCGTGCTGAAGGCGGGCGGGGGCGGGACGGTCGCCCCCGCGGTCGGCGGCGGGACCGTCGTGAAGGGCGGCGGCGGGGAGATGGGCGGGGGCGGAGATATCGGCGGGGGCGGGGAAATGGGCGGAGGCGGGGAGATCGGAGGCGGCGGGGGTATGTCGCCGGGCGGCGGCGTGGTGGTCGAGCTCGGGCTCTTGACGTTGTTGATCGTGTCGGTGTAGCTCGCGACCACCTGATTGAGCACGTTGCGCATGTCGTCGGTCATGTCGGTGACCAGCTGCGGCTTCTCGTGGATCATGACTCGGCCACTGCTGTCCACATCCGCGCCCTGCGCCTTGGCCTCCGCCGCGTACCACTCGTCGATGCTCTCGACCTGGGCCTGCGCCCATGACAGCATGTTGCCGTTGTCGGTCAGCTGGTCCGGGACCGAGAAGCCCATCGCGCCGCCAGTCAGCACGTTGACGTTCTGGGTGACGTTGTTCGAGAACGAGGTCATCATCGTCATGAACGCGTCGGCGGCGTCGCCGGTCCACGGCGAGTCGGTGTTCCCGGCCAGCGCCTTGGCCTGGTCGGAGATGCTCTGCGCGACCATCGCCATGGTCTGCTGGACGGTGTAGAAGGCCTGCCCGGCGTCCCACAGGCTCTGCGGGTTCGAGACGGCCGCGGCCTCGTTGTAGTCGTCCTGCGAGACCAGCATCGAGCCGCCGTAGATGGCGGCCTCGATCTGCTTCCAGTCCCAGCTGGCGTAGTCGCTCGTGGACGCCTGTCCCGAGGCGTTGCCGAAGAGCGCGCCGTCGCTGCTGGTGGTGAAATTGCCGTTGTCCGTCTCGTCACCGGTGCTGTCGCCCACGGTTCGCCTCCTCGGTTCCATCCACTGGTGCCCGAAGGCGCGCGCACGCCTCCGGGCACCCGTTGCGCGGCCCGGTCAGCCGGACGAGCTGGAGCTGCTCGAGCTGCCGGAGCCGGACGCATCGGACATCATGGTGCTGAAATCGCTCTGAACGGTCTGGAAGTCGGTCTGCAGATCCGTCGCCGAGGCGCCGTTCAGGTCCTCGGTGGACTTGTACTTCTGCTTCATCTGCGTGACCGCGTCGTTGACGTCGGACAGCCCCTGGACCAGATCCGAGATCACCTTCTGGTACTGGGACTTCAGCCCCGTGGTGCCGTTCGGGCCGTTGATCTGCGTCCTGATCGTGTCGGCGTGGAAGAACGCGCCGGGCTGGACGTTCACGTTGTCCAGCGTCGTGTACGCGGTCTTGAGCGGTGCGATCAACGCGTTCATGTTGGTCGCGAACAGGTCCAGCGACGGGGTGTCGACCGAGGTCTTGCCGCCCGGCACCGCCGGCGCCGCCGGCCCGTTGCCGCTCGGGTTGCCCTGCGACGACGAGTTGGGCGCGTCGGACGGGCTCCACGGCCCGGTCGGCGCCGGCGGGGGAGGCGGCGGCGGTGGCGGCGCCGGTGGGCTGGACTTGTTGTTGAGTGCGCCGTCGGCCATGGACTACTGGCCCCAGAGGCCGAGTCCCTGGTACTCGGCCTGCGCGTAGGAGTCGTTGATCTGGCCGAGCGAGTTCTGCGCGTTGTTGGCCTGCACCACCATCTGGGCCGCCGCGGCGTCCCACTTGGCCTTGGCGACGTTGTAGGCGTCGCGCGCGTTGCTGGTCCACTCGGCCAGGTTCATCTTGGAGCTGTTGTCCAGGTCGTCCAGCAGGCCCTGGATGTACTGGGCGATGGAGCCCATCTCCTCGGCGACAGCCGCGACGTTGCTCATGTTGACTGTGTACGTGGTCATCGTTACCTCGCTTCCCGGCGGCCGGACGGCCGCGCGTCGGATACCGTCCGGGTCAGATCCCGGTCAGGCCGGGCAGGCCGTTGGCGAACGCGGAGGCCATCTGGCTGGAGCCCTCGTTCGTGTTCGCGTACACGCCGGTGTTGCTGGAGAGGGTCTCCAGCATCGTCGACAGCTGCGAGCGCACGGTGTTCAGGTCGTCAAGGTATTGACTCAGCGCCTGCCCGAAGGACGACGCCGCCTCACCGGTCCAGTTCGACGCGAGCGTCGACTGCTGCTCGGACATGTTGCTGTAGGCGGTGTTGCACTGGTCCAGGGCGTTCTGGAAGCTGTTCTGCGCAGCCACCATTCCCTGGACGTCGACTGAGGTGGGGTTCGCCGCCACGGCACGTCCTCCTAACCTGTTTCGGGTGCCGGTGCGCCGTTTCGGGCGCACTCTCTCTATCTATCCTCGGATGCGTCGGGGCTCCGGATCGGGCCGCAGGGCCCGACTGCCCGGGGCGACATGCATCGCTGCCCCCCGGGTCACGGCGGGACCACCCGGTCCGGCCGGTCGTCCGTCGACTTCGAGGTCTGTGATTCCCGCGGGTCCGGCGGCGCGTCCGGCGCCGGCTGCGGCGCATCGCAGGCCGCTGCGACGGCGGGGCCCGGGGCGCAGCGCAGGACGGGGCCGAGCGGGTGCGGGTCGGCGAACGGGCGCAGCGCGAGCCGGCGCTGGTGCTCGTCGAAGCGCCGGCCGTCGACCGCCGCGGCCGGGTCGGTGCCGCGCATGTAGTCGCGCTGCCAGTCGTCCGGCCCGCTGCGCTCCGCCGCGGCCGCCTTGCCCGCCGCGCCCGCGGCCTGCGTCGGCTCCGCGGGCTGCGCCGGTTCCGCCGCGGGGCGGCGCCGCTCGCGCAGGAAGTCCCGCCGGCTGGACGCCCAGGTCCGGTATCCGTCCAGGTCGGGCATCATCCCGGCGGGCGCCAGCCGGGGGTGGAAGTCCTCCAGCTCGCCGCGCCGCTGCGGGACCAGCAGGCAGAACGGCTCGTCCTTCTCGAACCGGACGGCCAGGCCCGGCCTGGTCAGCTTCCAGTTCATGGTGAAGGTGGCCACCGCCCAGTCCGTCTCGACCAGCCCCTCCAGTGCGGTCACGCCGTCCTTGGGATGGTTGGCCGGGCCGCGCACCAGTAGGTTCCAGCCCGGCGGGGTGCGTATCAGCAGCGGAACGTGGAAGGTGACGATGCCGTACCCGAAGTGGCTGGCGGCCTGGAAGGGGCCCCGCCCCGCGTCGAAGGTCAGCCGGGTGCACCGCTTGTTCGCGCCGCCGTCCCACACGGCCTCGAAGGCGCGCGTGTTCAGCATCCACCAGCCGGCCTGGTTGGCCATCAGCATCGGCAGGCAGCGGTTCGCGAAGCGGGAGTCGGTCTCGTCCATCCACGCGCGCCGCACGCCGGCCGGCTCGACCGGGCCGACGTGGCGGCCGCCGATCCGGTACGCGACCATGTCGAGGTCTTCGGGCTCGTCGGGCTCAGGAGACTGAGTCGAGGCGTCCTCGTGTGTGATCACGGTCACGGGCGCACCAGCTCTCCGGAGCGCTCCTCGGGCAGTGCGGACTGCGCGGCTTCCACGGCCCCAGACTGAGGACCGCCCGGATCGCCGCGCACCGCTTCCGGCCCGATCACCGGGCTTCGGGCGGCTGCGGCCAGGCTCGCGGCGAAGCGGTGCGCGTCCCAGGCACCGGTGCGCGGAGGCGCGGAGGCGAAGGCCTCGACGACCGCGCGCAGCGTCTGCTCTCCGGCCTTGAAACCGCGCGCGGCCAGGTAGCGGCCGACCAGCGTGGCCAGGCGCTCCGGCTTGTACTGCGGGAAGGCCAGCGAGTCGGCGAAGCAGCCGGCCACGTCCGGGCGCTCGCGCAGGATCTGCGCGACGCGGTGCGGCTCGCCGGCCATCAACAGCACGACCGCCTGATTGCGGGCCATCGCCGGGCGCAGCGCCCCGAGCACCGCCGCGCGCTGCTCGGGGGCGAACCGGAAGAACGGCTCGTCCAGCCGCAGCAGCAGCACTCCCCCGGCGCAGTCGTCGAACACGTGCTGGGCGAAGGCGGCGGACTGCTCCGGCAGCAGCACCGGGAACTCGCTCAGCCGCACCGCGCGCAGCGTCCCGGAGGAGCAGAGCCCGTCCTCGGCAAGGCACTGCGCGTATATCTCGGCCACCGCGCCGCGGCCCGAACCGTCCCAGCCCTCGAAGACGAGGTTGGCCAGGCCCGCGGTCGGCTGCTGCTCCCGCTTGAGCCGGGCCAGGCCGGAGAGCCGCACCCGCAGCGCCTCGCGCACCGGGTCCAGGCCGACCAGCGCCGAGAGCCGCCGCGCGCCGGCGCTCTCGCGCGGCCGGCCGGACGGCTGCCCGTCCGCGCCGGGCGCCCCGGTCAGTTCGGCCACGTTGACGTCCTCGGGCATGAAGCGGCTCAGCTCCATGTCGTCCGCGTCCAGGCGGGCGGCCAGCCGGGTGGCCTGGTTGTTGACCATCGCCTCGAAGACCTTGCGGGCCACCCGGCCGTTGCCGAAGGTGGGGCCCTTGGGCACCTGGTCGAAGTAGTCGGTCAGGGCCCTGAGCGTCTCCTCGGGCAGCTCGTACTGGTGCGCCGAGCACATCCCCTGCACGATGGTGACCAGCTCGTCCACGCTGTAGTTGGGGAACTCGATGGTCCGCGAGAAGCGCGAGGCCATGCCCGGGTTCGAGGACAGGAACTGCTCCATGTGCTCGGAGTAGCCCGCCGCGATCACCACCAGCTCGTTGCGGTGGTCCTCCATCAGCTTCATCAGCGTCTCGACGGCCTCCCGGCCGAAGTCCGGGCCGGTGCCCTTGGACTGGTTGGTCAGCGTGTACGCCTCGTCGACGAACAGCACCCCGCCGAGCGCCTTGGTGACCACCTCGGTGGTCTTGATCGCGGTGCCGCCGATGATCTGCGCGACCATGTCGGCCCGGGAGACCTCGACCATGTGGCCGCGCGGCAGCACGCCCAGCTCGGCGAGTACGGCCCCGTAGATGCGGGCCACGGTGGTCTTGCCGGTGCCGGGCGGGCCGGCGAACACCAGGTGGCGGCTCATCGGCGGCATCGGCAGGCCCATCTGCTCGCGCCGCTGCGCCATCTGGATCAGGTTGACCAGCCCGGTGACCTCCGACTTGACGCTGGCCAGGCCGACCAGCGCCTCGAGCTCCGCCAGCGGGCCGGTGCCGACGTGCACGGCGTGGCGGGAGTCGGACGGCTGCCCGTCGTAGAACTCGTCGTCGTCGGCCACGTCCGGCTGGGCGCCGTCATAGGCCTGCACGGTGCGCGCCGGCGCAGGGGACTGACGCGCCCGGACCGCGCCGACACCGCTGCCCGGACCGCCGCCCGAGTCCGCGCCGTTCTCCCGGATGTCGCAGTCGCGCAGCTCGACCCGCTCGTCGCCGTCGGCATCGCCTTCGCTGTACACGCCCCGGCCGCCGTTGCCGATGATCTTGCAGCCGACCAGCTGGACCGCGCCGCCGCTCTCCAGGCTGACCCCGTGGCCGCGCGCGCCGTTGATCCGGCTGGCCGAGGCCTCAAGCCGGCCGGATGCCAGAACCTTGACCGCGTCCTCGGGCGCGTCGGTGAACCGGGTGTCCTGCGCGGTCAGCAGGGCGTCCGTGCCGACCACCGCGCCGCAGCCCTCGAACACGGCGGACTCGAGCACGCCGTGGGTGCCGGCGCCGAGCGTCAGGCCCGTCCCCTCGCCGGCCCGGAAGGAGACCCGGGCGAACGCGCCCTTCGACGCCTCGCCGAGCTCGACCGCGCTGCCGCGCCCGCCCGAGATCTCGCCGCCGCGCACGGTGATCGAGGATCCGCCGAGCACCACCAGGCCGCCCGGACCGTCCACGGCCAGCTCCTCGGCCTGCACCACGGCCGAGCCGAGCGCGCGCATCGCAGCGCTCTCACAGTCCCGCACGGCGACCTGCTGCAGGCTCGGGCCGGCCGCCGCGTCCACGACGATGCCCAGCGGGCTCTGCTCGACGACGCAGCGCTCGAACACCGGCCGGGCGGCGGCGGTGATGTAGACCCCGTTCTTCGCGGCCTTCGTCACCGTGCAGCCGGTCAGCCGCGGCGCCGACCCCGCGGCGATGTGCACGCCCTGCGCGGACGATCCGGTGAACTCGCAGTCGATCAGCTCGATGGCGCCGTGACCGGTCAGGTACGCGTCGACCGTGCCGCTGGACGAGACCTTCACGCCGGTGATGCGCGCCCCGGCCTCCTGCTCGACCGCGATCGCGGGCTTTGCGCAGCCCACGAACACGCAGCCGTCGATCTCGGCGCGGGCGCGGCCGTTGACGCAGACGCCGTTGCCGCCGGGCCGCTCCACGGTGATCCCGCGCGCGAGGATCCGCCCGCCGTCCGCCACGACCAGCGCCGAGGAGGCCACCTCGGTGATCGCGGTGTTCTCCACCACGTTCCCGCCGGGCGAGGTCACCACGATCCCGGCGCCGGTCCGGTTGCCCACCGTGCAATCCCGCACGGCGAGCGTCCCCTGCGTGTGCGCGAAGATCGCCGCCCAGGCCGATCCGGACACCCGGCAGTCGTCCAGCGCCAGCTCGCCGCGCTGCACCTGCACGACCGGCGTCTGCGAATCCGCCCCGGTCAGCACGAGCCCGGCCAGCTGGACGCCCTCGGCCGCCACCGCGACGGTGACGCCCTTCTCGCAGTGCACGTGGACACTGCCGGGCGCCTGCTCCGGGGTCATCGTGACCACGCGGTCGATGACCAGCTGTTCGTCGTAGCGGCCCGCGGCGATGGTGATCAGCGCACCGTCGGAGGCGTTGCGCAGCGCCTCCGCGATGGTGCGGTACCCGCCGGGCCGGTCCGCGGCGACGAGCATGAGCTGGCGGGTCATACGGCCCTGCCTTCCTGGACTCTGCTTTGTCGGGCTCTGTTTTCCAGGGCGCCGCCTTCCAGGGCGCTGCCGGTCTGGATTCGAACCGCCGGAACGGCGCTGGCCGGAGCGGCCTTGGCCGAAGCGGTCCTCGCCGGGGCGCCGCCGGTCGCGGCGGCCGGACGGGCGATCAGGCCGGGCGCCGCGGCGAACCGGCCGGTCTGCTTTCCGGTCAGCTCGCTGTCGGGGTCCTGCGCGCCCCACCCGCGGCCCGCCTCGACCAGGGCGGTCAGCGCGATCTCGTCAAGGGCCTGCTGCGCGCGGACCGTGCCGTCCTCGGCCACCTCGGTGCGGGCCAGCTCGCGCAGCAGGATCTCCCGCGCTGCGCCGCCGCCTGGATTTGCACTGTCCCCGGAGCCGTCCCCGGCTCGCAGCACCTTGAAATTGGTGCCCGGCAGAAACACCGCCTGCTCCTGCAGCGCGGGGTCGACCAGCCCGGTACGCCGCGCCGTCATCGACCAGATCCGGACCTCGACCGCGCCGGGCAGCCGCGTCGCGCCGGTCGTGAGCACCGGGCAGAACGACCACTCGGTGACCAGCCGGCCCTCCTCGTACCACTGCCACTCCTCCTCGCGCAGGTCCACCCGCAGCCGGGCCGGGCCGCGGTACGAGGGCAGCCGGCGCAGCCCGGCGGCCACGCAGCGGGCCAGCGGCACATGCGGGCCGACGGTCGCCGCGCGCACCGCGTCGTCCAGGCTCCGCGTCTCGCTGTCCAGATAGAGCTTTACGGCCACCAGGTCGGTGAGCACCTCGGCGCTGCCGACCCCGGCCCCGGCGCGCAGGCCCGGGTGCTCGGACAGGATCCGGGAGACGGAGCTGGCCGCGGAGTCGTACTGCTTGTTCAGGTTGCGGCGCAGCCACACCCGCTCCTGCGCGATGCCGGCGGCCGGCGGTATCGCAGTGGCCTGCGCGGACGGCACCGGCTGCACCCGCGGACCGTGCTGAGTCGGTCGGGGGTTGGCCGGTCGGGCCGGGGCCGCTGCGACGCGCGGCTCGGGCTGGCGCGGCGGCGCGACCGGGGTGATGGAGACGGACGGCAGCTGCGTGCGCAGCTCGGGTCCAGGTCCCGGCACTGGTCCCGGACCCGGCGCCACTCCGGCCGGAGCGGGCGTCGGCCGGACCACCACCGGCGCCGCAGCACGCATGGCAGAGGCCTGAGCCGCGGGCCGGGCCGGCGGCGCCGCGGCGGACTCCGGCGGCTCGCCGAAGGAGAAGTCCTCAGGCGAGGAGACCAGCTGGAAGCTCGGGTACTCGATCCGCTCGGGCTCGGGCTCGGGTTCCAGCTCAGGCTCCGGCTCCGGCGCGGGCGCGGGCTGCCAGTCCGGCGGTTCTTCCTCGGCCGCGCTCTCGGGCCGCTCCTGGTCCCACGGCGACGCGATGTCGTCGTCCTGGACCCGGCCGAAGCCCGGGGGCTGCTCCATCACCACGGTCGCGGCGAACATGTCCGGGACCTCCGCGGTGCCGCCCGGAGCAGTGCTCAGAGTGTCGTGCGGGTCCGCGCCCGGAATCTGGTACTCCCCGGTGTACCTGCGGCCGTCCGGAATTCCGTCCATTACCGTACGCACGTCGGACAGCGTGCCGAGAATGTTCCTGATCGAGCGGTTCGTCGTCGCAGGCAACTCATCCGCGTCGGCGAATGCAGCCAGATCCGCCGCCACCCCCGTCGGCGCAGTCGCGACCAGATAGCGCTCGGCCGCATTGGGCGGTGCCAGCAGCGCGGCGATCGCCCGGATCCCCGGCTCGAGCCTTGAGACGGCCTCGCGAGCCAGGACCAGCATCCGCCGGCCGGTCTCCTGGGTGCTCGCGTCGTACACCACCTTGACCCGGTCCGGCTCCGGCGCCGCGCCGCGGATGGCGTGGCTGCCGGCCGGGACCGCGGAGGGCCGCATCCACAGCCCGCTCTGGGTCACCTCGAGCACCGCGTCGTAGTCGTACTCGTACACACCCGGCTCGCGCTCGGGCAGGCCCGGGATCGGCGGCCGGTACTCGATCGGCACCGGGGCGGGCGCCGTGCCGCCGTTCGCCGCGGCCGGCAGGTAACCCAGCTCACGGACATAGGGGAACCAGACCATCGTGCCCTCGGGCAGCACCGTGTGCATCGTCGGCCCGCCCTTCGCGTCCACACCGACCGACCGCACGCCCACGCCCACGATCACCGGCGCGTCCACGGCGTCGGCGAGCAGCTGGCCGAACGGCGCCGAGGTGTCGTCCAGCGCTCCGAGCAGCGAGAAGCGCATCGCAGGGTGCACGCTCTCCGGCATCGAGTGCCAGAACTGCGCGACCGCGGACAGCGGCGTGATCGGCGAGCCCGGATATCCGACCACGATCCTGGGCATCCGCGCGTCGGGCAGCAGGGAGTTGACGATCCAGTGGCGCTCGTCGACCTCTGCGGCGCCGGACCCGTCGGTACCGATGATCCAGGCGCCCGCGGGCGTCGGGCAGAGCATCGCGCAGGAGCCGAGCGTCTGCGGCTCGGCCAGCGCCGGGCAGTCCCAGTAGGGCCGCGGGAATCGGCGCGAGTGGACGAACGGCCCGCGCCCGGAGTCGAACCGCATCCAGCCGGACCCGACCCCGGGCCGGATGAACAAGCCGCCGCCGGCCACGGTGATCGCGCGCCCGTCGTGTGCCAGCACGGTGCGATGGCAGCGGTTCGCCAGCCACAGGCCGAAAGCGGCCGTGGAGACGAAGTCCGGCCGCGCAGGCATCAGGCGCAGCACGCCAGGACATGCGGCAAGCTCGTCGATCACGTCCTCGAACGCCTCGACCGGCGTGTCCGGCGGCACGTCGACCACGACCGCCGTGTGCGCGGGCTCTGCGGCGCGGCGCGCGGCGAAGGCGAGCAGCGCCTCGTCCGCCCCGGCCTTCGGATGGATCACCAGCGCGTGGCCGGCGCGGGTGCACCGCAGCCGGGTCCGTGTTCCGCCGAACGCCCTCATCCGACCGCTCATGTCTCCGCCCGCTTGGCTGCGCCGATGTCGAGGGCCGGCCCGGCCGCGACCAGCCGGAGCACCGCGACCGGCACGGTGTGCGCGCCGACCGAGCTGTAGCCGAGCGCGGACTGCGCGTCGGAGCTGTCGATCCAGTACCGCTCGCCGCTGTCCGTGATCAGGAACTCGGCCGGGGTGCTGGAGCCGCTGCTCGAGCTCTGCGACGGCGCCGGCGGCTGCACGAGCATCCCGTCGCCGGCCGGCACCACGACGCTCGGATCCGCCCCGATCGTCGCCGACGGCTCGGTGACCACCTGCGTGTTCGCGGCCGCGCCGGGCGAGGACTGCAGCGCGCACAGCGACCCGCCGCCCGGCCCGGTCGCGTTGTATATGGGGCCTGAAAGGAAGTTCGGCAGGCGGCTGATCAGCGTGTGGTCGGCCGAGGCGGGCACCGCGGCGATCGCGGCCGGGGAGACCTGCGCGGGCGCGGCGTACCCGGCCACCGCGAACAGCGCCGCCTCGGTCGCGGTGATCGGGGCCAGACCGTCGGAGAGCAGCACATAGTACTGATTCGCGCCGCCGACCGAGGTGAGGAACAGGGTCCCGATGTCGGCGCTCTGCCCGGCCACCTGCCGGCCGGTGTCGCCGCCGTCGGGGATGTTCGCGGGCACGATCGCGGCGCCGGTCGGCAGCTGGTCGAGCCAGACCGGGTCGGCCGCGATCGGCTGCTGGTTGCCCAGCCCGAGCGCGGGCAGCGCGTCCTGGTCCGGCAGCGGGTACTTGACCGAGTCCCAGACCACGTATTCAGCCGGGTTGTTCGGGTCCGTGGAGGCCACGAAGACCCGCTGGTTCTGCGGCCCCGCGGCGGTGCGCCCGGCCGGGTCGAGATCGAGCACGATGTTGCCGTTCGAGCGCAGACACGCGGCCCAGGTGCCGGGCAGCAGGGAACTGGCGGCCGGCACGTCGTCAGGCGCGCCGCTGATGCCGAGCGCGCCGCCCACCGGCACCCCGGCCAGCTGCGCCCGCGGCACGTACTGCACCGCGGAGTTGTTCTGCCCGGCGACCAGCAGTGCGGAGGCGTAGTTCGCGGTCGGATGCAGCGAGCCGTTCAGGTACACGTAGCGGGTGCCGGTCTCCTTCTCCACCACGATCGAGCCGTTGGCCTTCCACGCGGTGCTGGCCGCTGGCGAGATCAGCCCGAAGATGACCGCGCCGCCGGAGAGCAGCACGCCGATGGCGACGCCGATCTGCACGCCCAGGTTCGAGCGGCGGAACGGCACCTCGCCGGCCCCGGCGTCCCCGGCGGCCACCGCGCGCACCAGCCGGCCGACCGAGAACTGGTAGGCCTGCAGGTGGTCCTTTCTGCTCTGCACTGAAGTTACCGGGCCCCTCTTAGTGGATCAGTCCGCGGAAGTATGCGTACACGTGGAAGAGCTGCAGCAGCAGCGGGACCAGCGCGACGGCGGTCCAGGTCTCCAGCAGGTCGGCGGTGTGCCCCCAGACCGGCAGCATCCTGCGGCCCGGCATCAGCCGCGAGGCGGCCGTCAGCGCCGCGGCGCCGAGCAGCAGGCCGACCAGCACCAGCGAGCGGGCCGAGGAGCCGGCCCCGGAGACCCGCGCCACGGCCACGAACGCCGCGCAGGCCAGCCCGGCCAGCACCAGCGGGGCGCGCTGCCAGGCCATCGTCAGGGCCCTGGCCCGCAGCAGCACCGCGGCGGCCAGCACCGAGGCGAGCACCCAGCCGATCCAGCCGGGCCAGAAGGCCAGCAGGTAGCCGGCCGCGACGGTCAGCACCGAGGCGGTGATGAACAGCATGTTGAGACAGGCCACGGCCCGGTCGGTGCGCCGCCGCACCACGTCCTGCGGCTGCGGGTCGATGTCCTCCTGCAGCTCCTGCGCGGTGCGCGGCAGCAGCGGCACGCGCAGCCTCGTGGCGCGCAGGATGATCCGCAGCTGCGTCGCGGCGAGCGCGAAGACCACCACTGCCAGCAGCGCAGCGACGCGCACCGAGTTCCAGCGCAGGCCGGCCGCCAGCGCCCCGCCGACCACCGCGGCGGTCCCCAGCGCGGCGAGCGCGCCGAACGCCGGTATGGGCAGCCGGCCGACCATCACCAGGACGAGCGCCGGGACCGCCGTGCCGATCCCCAGCAGCAGCACGGACCACCGGTCCAGCGCGAACATGCCGGCCGCGGCGTGCCGGGCGGCCAGGCCGGTCGCCGCGCCGAGCGTGCACGCCGCCGCACCCGTGATCAGGCTGCTGATGTTGTCCTTGAGCACCCGGCGCGCGATCACGCCCCACACGGTCAGCCCGGCCGCGGCCACCCCGTACCAGAGCGGCACCTGCCAGTGCGGCCGCGAGCCGTTCGCGGCGAACACGAACCCTGCCACCGCGATCAAGGCGGCGGCGAACAACAGGTACCGGGTGAACTCGGGCCGCCAGTGGTCCGACCGGGCGGCCACGACCTGCGCCACGCCGACGGTCACGTCATCGAAGTCTGCTTCCGGCAGCACCTGGTCGGCGCGGTTGACGTACAGCACCTCGCCGTCGTGCAGGCCCAGGCCCTCCGGCGTCGCGCCGGGGTCCAGCGGCGGGCCGCCGAGCCGCTGGAGCACCCAGGCCGCCTCCTCGGCGCCGAGCCGCGGTCCGCCCGCCGTGACCAGCGGCAGCACGTCGCCGATCGACGCGGTCACCGGCAGGGCCAGGTCGATCCTGCGATCAGGGGTCTTCACGGTCAGGCGGCACACCTCGACCGCGGCACCCGGGGCCAGCCGGGGCGGCGCAACGGTCTGCATGGTCATCGGGTCGCTCCAGGGTTGAGAGTCGTCGCGGCATTCATCGCGTCACGCCCCCGTCGCGCCGGCCAGGCCGATCTGGACCAGCCTGATGTCGCGCCGGGTGACCAGCTGGGCGCGGCCCGGCGGCAGGGTGCGCGGCTTCGCCTCGCCGAGGAACTTGCCCTCCTCCTTCGGGTAGGACAGCAGCAGCGCCGGAGTGCCCAGCTCCCAGAGCCGGCGGATCACCGGGTCCATCATCGAGCGCATCGCGCCGGAGGTGCTGCGCGCGATCACCAGGTGCAGGCCGATGTGCGGGCTGCTGGCCAGCAGCCGCACCAGCGGGACCATCGGGCCGCCGGCGCCGTTGCCGCTGACGAAGAGGTCGTAGTCGTCGATGACCAGGAACAGCTCCGGGCCGGTCCACCAGTCCCGCCGGGCCAGCTGCTCCGGCGGCAGGTCGGCGGCGGGCAGCCGGTTGGTCATCGAGACGGCCGCGTTTCCGGAGAGGTTCGCCAGCGCGTCGGTGTCCACCGCGTAGCCGATCCGGTAGTCCGGCGGCACCGACTCGACCAGCGCCCGGCTCGGGTCGCCGAGCAGGATGCGGGCCTGCGCGGGCTGGTAGCGCGCGGTGATCGTATCGATCACCAGGCGCAGGGCGTTGGTCTTGCCGGTCTCCGCGTCGCCGAACACCATCAGGTGCGGCACGTGCGCGAAGTCGTGCCAGACCGGCGCCAGCCGCTTCTCGTCCAGGCCGAAGCACATCCGCAGGTCGCCCTCGGGCTCCGGCAGCGCCTTGGCCGGCAGCCGCATCGGCAGCATCCGCACTTCGGGCACCCGCGGCCCGGTCCAGAAGGTGTTGATCTCGGCGGCCGCGGCCCGGGTCGCCACGGTCAGGTCGTCCGTGCCGGTGCCGCCGTCCAGCCGGGGCAGCGCGACCAGGAAGTGGTGCTGGCTTCGGGTCAGCCCGCGGCCCGGCCGGTGCGGCACGGTCGCCGCCACGGCGCTCTTGACCTCGGACTCCATCGGGTCGCCGAGCCGGAGCTCGAACTTCGTGCCGAGCAGGTCGCGGGTGCGCGAGCGGATCTCGGACCAGCGCACCGCGGCGGCCATTACGTGCACACCGAAGGAGAGGCCGCGCGCCGCGAGCTCGCCGATGCGGTTCTCCAGCTCCTCGAAGTCCGCCCGCAGCGTGGCCCAGCCGTCGATCACCAGGAAGACGTCGCCGTACGGGTCGTCGAACTCGCCGCGGAACCGGGCCGCGCGGTAGGCGGTCATGGATTCGAGCCCGAACTCGGTGAAGCGCGCCTCGCGCACCTCCAGCAGCTGCGAGATCTCCTCGACCGTGCGCAGCACCCTGTCACGGTCCAGCCGGGTGGCCGTGGAGCCGACGTGCGGCAGCTCGGCGACCGACGCCAGGCCGCCGCCGCCGAAGTCGAGGCAGTAGAACTGCACGTCGCGCGGCGAGTGGGTCAGCGCCATCGAGAGCATCAGGGTTCGCAGCAGGGTCGACTTGCCGGTCTGCGGCGCCCCGGCCACCCCGACGTGCCCGTCGGCGCCCATCAGATCGGCGGTCAGCAGTTCGCGCGACTGCTCGTAGGGCCGGTCCACGATGCCCACCGGCACCCGCATCGTGCCCAGCGCGGGATAGTCGGCCGCGTACATGCCGCGCTCCGGGTCCGGGACGATGCCGGGCAGCAGCTGGTCCAGGCTCGGCGGGTCGTTCAGCGGGGGCAGCCAGACCTGCCGGGCCGGCGGGCCGGAGCCGGCGATCCGGTCGATCAGCACCTCCAGCAGGCTGTCGCCCTCCTCCTCGTCCTCGCGGGCCGACTCGGCACCGCGCTGCTGGTCGGAGTTCGACGGCGCAGTGTCCTGCTCCGGCGCCGGGACGTGCTGGTGCATGCCGAACGGCACGACGCCGGTCGCCCCGAACCCGCCGTCGCCGTCCGCGACCTCGTCCGGGGTCGTGCAGGGCCCTGAGACGTAGGCGGCCTTGAACCGGACCAGGTTGGTCGTGTCGACCTTCAGGAACCCGTTGCCCGGCGTGGAAGGCAGCTCATACGCGCTCGAGACGCCGATCACGCTGCGCGACTCCATCGAGGAGAACGTGCGCAGCGCGATCCGGTAGGAGAGGTGCCCCTCCACCTTGTGGATGCGCCCCTCGTCAAGGCGCTGCGAAGCCAGCAGCAGGTGCACGCCGAGGCTGCGGCCGACCCGGCCGATCGTGACGAAGAGGTCGATGAACTCCGGCTTGCTGGCCAGCAGCTCGGAGAACTCGTCCACCACCACCAGCAGCGTCGGCAGCGGCGCCAGGTCCGCGCCGGCCCCGCGCGCCTTCTCGTAGTCGAACAGCGAGGAGCGGCCGGACTCGCGCAGCAGCTCCTGGCGCCGGATCACCTCGCCGTTGATCGCGTCGCGCATCCGGTCCACCAGCGCCAGCTCGCCGGCCAGGTTGGTGATCACCGCGGAGGTGTGCGGCAGCCGGTCGGTGTTCAGGAAGGTGGCGCCGCCCTTGAAGTCGACCAGCACGAAGTTGAGGATCTCCGAGGAGTGCGTGGCGGCCAGCCCGATGATCAGGGTGCGCAGAAGCTCGCTCTTGCCCGAGCCGGTCGCCCCGATCAGCAGCCCGTGCGGGCCCATCCCGCCCTGCGCCGACTCCTTGAGGTCGAGCTCGACGATCTCGCCCTGCTCGGTCACCCCGATCGGCACCTGGAGCCGGGCGCTCTGCATCGCCCGCGGCCGCCACTTGGCCGGCACGTCGAAGGCGCGCGGGTTGCGGATCCCGAGCAGCGTGGTCAGCTCGAAGTCGGTCTCCAGCGGCTTGTCGGCCAGATCCACGCTGCCGCCGGTGCGCATCGGCGCGATCCGCCGGGCCAGCTGCTCCGCGCCCTGCGCGCTGAGCGCGTCGGCGTGGGCGCTGTCCTCGGCGTCCCCGACCGGGAACTCGACCTCGTCGCCGCGCGCGGTCAACCGCAGCACCTTCGGGCCGCCCGGCATCGTCCCGGTCACGTCCAGCAGCACCGCGTTGCGCACGCCCGCGCCCATCAGCCGGGAGGTCGCCGGGACCCGGGCGCGGTGCGCGATCACCACCACGAACGGCTCGGGGGGTCCGGGCACTGCGACCCGGTCGTGCTCGGCGCGCTGCTCGAACTCCTCGCCGAGCAGGCCGACCAGCGCCTCGTGGTCGGTGGCCACCAGCCGCAGCGGCCCGGCGGCGTCCTCGAGCCGCGGGTGCGCGGTGTGCGGCAGCCACTTGAGCCAGTCCCACTCGGCCAGGCCTTCGTCGTCGGTGAGCAGCGCCACGCGCAGCTCGTCGGGCGAGTGGAAGGTGGCCAGCTGGCCGATCATCGCGCGCAGCAGGGCGAGCGCCGGACCCGACTCGCCGGCGAACTCGACGCTGGTGAAGTTGCGCAGCCCCACGGTCACCGGCATGCCTGAAACGGTCTGATGCGCGTGCACGAAGCGGCGCAGCGAGACCGCGCACAGCGGCTCGAGGTCCTCGACCGGCTTGGTCTGCGGCGGGATGAACTCCAGCGCCGCGCGCCGCCGGCCGATGCCGATTCGGACCCGGCCGAAGTCCTCGTGCCCGCCGCGCCGCTCCCACAGCCGCGGCCCGGAGACGAAGGACCACAGCGCCGCCGGATCCGGGTTGTCCCAGGCGGCCGCGACCCGCTGCTCGTTGGCAGCCGAATCAGCCCGCTGCCGCAGCTGGGCGAGGTAGCGCAGGTAGTCGCGGCGCTCGGCCCGCATCCGCCGCTTGCGGTCCATGCCGCTGCGGCCGAGCTGGCTGACGCCCATGCTGATCATCGAGGCGCCCATCATGCCCGAGGTCAGATATGTGGTCGTCGAGCCGTTCGCCACCGAGAACATCAGGGCCATGGTTCCCATGCCCAGGGCCATCGGCATCATGCCGACCATCGAGCCGAGGTCCGCGGTGGCCGGCTCGCCCAGCACCGGGGGCTCGGCCAGCTCGATCTGTCCCTCCGGCATCGGCGGCCCGGAGGTCCTGGGCACCCGCTTGACGATCACGGTACTCACTGCGAATCCCTTCCCGCCCGGTTCCGCGGGTTGCCGTGCGGACCCTGCCGACCACGTTAGGCAACGTTGTCGGCTCGACGACGCCCACGGTTCGCGGGAGTGCCCGATCGGGCATCCCCGGCTGCCTTATCAATCCAGGCTCAGAAGGCGCCGCTGCGCACGGCGAAAGCGACCGCCTGGGTCCGATTTCGCAGATTCAGCCGGGTCAACACGCCGTGGATGATGTTCTTGACAGTGCGCTCCGAGTAGTTCAGCCGCACCGCGATCTCCGGCGTGCCGAGCCCCTCCGCCAGCAGCCGCAGCACGTCCACCTCGCGTTTCTCCAGCCCGGTGGCGGTCAGCCCCTGCGGCTCGAGTACCTCGCGCTGGACCGCGCGCAGCCAGCCGGCCAGCCAGCCGAGGGCGTCGCCGGGCATCTGGAGCCAGCCCTCGCGCACGTCCACGATCGCCCGCAGCACGTGCTCGAAGTCCGCCTCGCGCCGGGGGATCACGCTGACCAGCCCGCAGCAGGCGACGCGCAGCACGTGGTGCTCCCGCATCCCGTCGCCGACCAGCACGAAGCGGGTGTCGCCGGTGGTCGAGGCCTGCGCCGCGGACTCGATGGTCTTGAGCGTGTCCTCGGTGACGGTGTCGACGATGACGAGCACGACCTCTGCCTCGTGCTGCCGGTCCACAGACAGGACCCTGACGTCAGGGTGCGCGCGCAGGAAGGCCACCGCGCCCTGCCCGGTGATGGCGTCCCCGGCCAGCACCGCGACGGTCACCGGCTTGACGGCGGAACCGGCCTCGCGCAGCCCCGGCGCCCGGTTGACGGCGGGCGCGCCCGAGACGGACACCGCGGCGCTCACCGACCCGTTGGCCCCTGGACCGACGAGCACGAAGGCCCCGACCGGCCCGGCGGACCCGGCTGCTCCGGCCGGGACACCGGCCGGCGCCCGCAGGGCTTGGCGGCCGTCGCGCAGCGCCGGCGGATGGACCGCGGCGAGCGTCGAGGCCGGGCGGTGCGTCTGGAGCACGGTGTTCCTTTCCTCGTGCGACCCGGGGCGGTCGTCGGCACTGCTGGCGGACCGGGCGGAACCGATCCGGACGCGCGCGGGCCTGGGCCGCGCAGGACCGCGGTGCGTCGGACGTCGCAGCTTCCCAGCCGCAGGTTGCGGGATACCTTCGAGGCGTGACGAAACATCACCGATGATGAGCGGCCTTGGCAATTCCACACGGATCGCCGCAGTGCGGCTCTCTGCGCATTTGACAGGACGCATCGTCCCCCGGCCGGTTTCGGCCGTGGATCAGGGCTTGCCCTTCGGGACACCCGATTTTGCCCTCGGGGCCCCGGCGGCAGCGCGCCGCGAAGGGACCTGAGGGAACTGCTGTGCGTCCGAGGGGGCAGTGAGGTCGCATTCGCCTGACAGGGGCGGATCGAGCGCACTCACCGCAGGTCCGGGCCCGGTGCCCGGAACGCCGGGACCGGCCAGAAGCCTGATGGCCGGGGTAGCGGCGAGTCCTCATGCCGACGACGCTACGGAGCGCCCATCTACATCTGATATACGTTGAATGTAGATGATCATGACGCGCCAACGGCGCTACCAGCCGCCTCAGTATGGTAGCGCTCTGCCGCAGGTCATCCGCAAGATGGGAGCACCACCTACTATCTACGGAGCCTGCGTGCGCTGCGTGCGTAGCGGTGCCACTGATCCCGGCTCGCGAGGCAGGCCAAGGCTAGCGCGGCGGCTGCGGTCGAGTACCACGCGATCGTGGCGGCCCGGTCCGTGGCGGGCGGGGTGAGCAGGTACTGCCGGACCTCCGGAACGAACTCGGCGCCGGCGATGAGCGCGGCGCCGACCGGCACGGCGATGGCGCCGCTGAGGGCTGCGAAGCGAGTGCGTTCACAGCAGACTGCGATGGCCGCGACGAGCAGGTTCCACGCGGTGAGCTGGGCGAGCAGCGGGTAGACGGCGGGCGGGCGCTCGGCGGCGACGGCCGGTGCGGTGCCGTCCATCAGCCGGAGCTGCACCCAGCAGGTCGCGGCGAGCAGGGGCAGCGCCAGCACCGTCTGCCCGGCGGCGGCGATCCAAGCCGGGACGGGCGTGGTCTGGGTGACCGGCCGCGAGTGGGTGTGCGGAACGAAGGCCAGCGCGGCCACGGCGGGCAGGAACGTGATGCGCACGGTGCTCTGGTCCAGCGGGGAGCTGCCAGCGAAGTGCGGCAGGAGGGCGAGGACGAGCGTCCCGCTCGCGCAGCCCGCGAGCAGCGCGGCCCATGGCGTCGTGCGGATCAGATGTCGAGCGAGGCCGGACAGAACGCTGATCCAGAACCGCGCGGCATGCAGGCCGCTGCGAGGGCGGCTCACGACGTGCACTCCGGTTGCGCGGGGATCGCACCCTGTGGTGGCGTCAGCAGTTGTCCGTGCGGCCCGAGCAGGCCGGTCGGGACCGCGGGCATCGCGATGCCGAGCGCGGCGGCCAGGTGGGTGTCAGTGGTCTGCGGGTTCGTCCAGGTACTCCAGCCGGCGGCCAGAACGGCGGCGACCCGAGCGGCCGGCAGCCTCGTCATCGCCTGGGCGAGCAGGTATCCGGCGGCAGTGGTCTGCGTGCTCGGGGAGGCGAGGTAGTCCCCGTAGTCGTCTCCCTCGCCGGGGTAGGTCCAGGTGACGATGACGGAGCCGCCCACCTGTGCGAACTGGTCGCCGCTGATACGACCGCTGACGTCCTGGAACTGAGCTGGTGGCAGCGTGGTGGCCTTGGCCGCGAGCCAGATGGCGATCGCTTCACGAGCCTGATTCAGCGCGACGCAAGGTTCGGGCAGCGCGTCGGGACCGGCGTCAATGGTGGCGCTGCCACCGGTGCCAGTGCCGGTGTTGGTCGGCAGGCCCACCGCCCAGGCAGCAGTGCTGAGCGCCAGGTCGAATCGGGCGTCGCCGGCCGACTGCCCGCCGGTCGGCCACGAGCCGAGGTTCAGAAAGATCGAGGAGGAGGACGGACGGTTCGCCGGCGCGCTCTGGATCTCGGCCCGCCAGGCGTCCACCTGCTGACTCGAGTGATCGTTCGTCAGGATGCCGTCATCCAGCGTCAGGCCGGTGAACTGCGCGATCGTCAGGGTGCGACCGCTCTGGGCCGGCGCGTGGGCCAGGACGTCGCGCACCGTGGACTGCAGGAGCGCCGTCTTCGCGGTGAATTCCGGATACAGGCAATAGCGCACCTGCTCATCGGCGGTGCAGTGCTGATTCCCGCTCACAAGGCTCTGGACATCTTGGGCGGGGACGGGCTGCATCTGCACGCCGCACGTGGCCACGATCGCGACCACCGCGGCAGCCGCGACGACCAGCGGGCCGATGCGCGTGCGCTTGGCGGTTGCGGCGGCGGCGAGCGCGAGCGCCGCGGCGAGCACCGCGATCGCAGCCAACTCCATCGTGTGCGCGAGCGCAGGCGGGTATCCGGCCATCGGCCCCGGCAGCTCACGTAGCTGCGCGGGCTCGATCCACGGGAAGAGCCAGGTGACCGGGCCGGAGATGCGGTTCGACTGGGAGAACGGGATGAACCACACGAAGGCGGCGAGCACCCCGGCCAGCGGATGGGGGAAACGCCGGCCGACCGCCACGCCGATCGCCCCGCCCGCCAGTACCAGCACGACCCCGCCGGCGAGCGCCGCGAAGTCGGGCGACCCGACGACGCCGTGCAGTTCGAACACCCCGGCGACGACGCCGGCGAGGACCACGGCCGCGGGCACCGAGCCGAGCAGCCCGAGCAGGTGCGCGAGCGTGCGACGGCCGGCGCCGGCCGGAAGGCTGTCATAGAGCTGCGACATCCCGTCCCGGCGCGCCCGCCCGGTCGCCAGCTGGGCCGCGATCAGGACCGCCACCGAGAGCGCGGTCTGGCCGTAGCCGATCGCCCAGGCGCCGTTCCACCACACCGGCTGCGTGCCGTGGGTGAACACCCACACCAACAGGCCGCCGGCGGCGAACCCGGCCAGGACCAGGATGCTGCGGGCCATCCGCCACGCCTCGACCCGGGCCAGACCCGCGACGGCCCGCAGCGGAACCGAAGCCGGGATCGGAACCGGACGCGGCCCCGGGCTCATCGCGCCGCCTTCGCGTGCGAGAGCATCAGGTAGCCGTCCTCGACGGTCGGCGCCGCGGCCTCGAAGCCCGCGGGCGGCCGATCCCCGATGTGCCGCCACCGGCCCTGCCCGTCGCGCCAGGAAAGATGGGCCCGATCGTCGCGCTCCCCCGCCGTCCACACGTGCCCGGCAGCGCTCTGCGCCAGCTCCGCCGGCGCCCCGGCGAAGCGGATCCGGCCTTCGAGCACGACGATCACCCGCGGGCAGATGGCGGCGATGTCATCGGCCTGATGCGTGGAGAGCACGACCACCGGATCGCCCGGCAGGTTCGAGAGCAGCTCCCTGAACCGCAGCCGCTGCTCGGTGTCCAACCCGGACGTCGGCTCGTCGAGAATCAGCAGCTCCGGGCCGCCGAGCAGCGCCTGGGCGATCCCGAGGCGCTGGCGGAACCCGCCGGACAGGCTGCGGATCCGGCGCCGCCCGAACCGTTCCATCCCGACCGCGGCGAGCACCCGGGCCACCTCCTCGGCGCGCCGGCGGCGGTCCACGATCTCCTTGAGGATCGCGATGTAGTCGAGGAATCCCGCCACGGTGAAGTGCCGGTGATACCCGAGCTCCTGCGGCAGGTACCCGAGCCGGCGCCGGATCTCCACCCGCTCGCGGCCGTCCTGCGGGCGAAGGCCGAAGACCGAGATCTGCCCGGCGTCGGGCTCGTTGACGGTCGCCAGGATGGACAACAGCGTGCTCTTACCCGCGCCGTTTGGGCCGAGCAGCCCGGTGACTCCCCGCTCCAGCCTGAAGTCGACCCCGTCCAACGCCTGGATCCGCCCGTAGCGCCGGGACAGGCCTTCGGCGACCACGCCCTCTGTCATTTCCACTGTCATTTCCACCGTCACCGCGCCCATCCCGTCTCCAGCCGATCACGCCGCATGATCACCACGAGCACCGCAGCCGCCAACGCCGCCCCGCACAGGGCCTGTCCGTGGTCCTCAACCGCTTCCAGCGACGAGCGCGCGACCGCAAGCCACACCACCGGCAGCGCCCACAACCCCCCGGCCACGGCCACGGCGGCAACCGGCCCCACGACGGTGACCGCCGCGAGCGCCAGCGCACACACCGCCAGCGAGGGCAGCAGCACCGCGGCGGGCAGCCATCCCGGGCCGGGCACCACGAACGCCGCGCACACCACCGGAATCAAAGCACTGAAAAGGGCGGCGACCGAGCGCACCAGCAGCAGGGTCAGGCCCGAGAACGGTGCCGCGACCGCGAGCCGGTAGCCGGGATCCAGCGCCGGCATGAAGGCGCCCGCCACTCCAGCCAGCACCAGCAGCGGCCCGACCAGCAGGAACGGAGCCGCCGCAACCGACGGATGCCGCACCGTGCCGACCAGCGCGGCTTGGCCGGCCACCACGACCAACACCCCAAGCACGGCCATCAGCCACGAGCGCCGCAGCGACGGCGTCGCAGTGAGCAGACAGATCAGGTGGTCCGGAATCCCGCAGCGGACCGCGAGTCTGCGCAGCCGGCCGGCGTCGGGGAGAGCCGTCATCGCCAGCACCACCGCGCGATTGCGCGCCAGCCGCCCACCATCGACGTAGGCTGACATAACCGACCGGCAGTCCGCGCACGTCTCCAGATGAGACTCGACCGACCACGCGTCCACCGCGTCGACCGCGCCCGAGGCATAGGCGGCCAAGACATCCTCGCCCGGATGCCGGCCCGCCTCAGCCGGCGGACCCAGCGCAGCATTCAGAGACCTGCGACTCACGGCATCTCCCAAGCCTGTCGGCGCTTTTGGGCGGGTTTAGAGGAATCGGCGAGCGCCGCGCGCAGCAGTTGGCGGGCGCGATGGCAGCGAGACTTGACCGTCCCCTCCGCGATCCCCAGCAACTCGCCCGCCTCGGCGCAGGTCAGTCCGTCCAGAACGGTCGCCTCGAGCGCAGCGCGCAGCTCCGGGGAAAGCTGCGTGAGCGCCTGGCCCAGCCGTCCATGCTCGATCCCGAGCAGGACCTGGTCCTCGGCCGACACCACGACCTCGGATTCCGCCGACCGCCAGGGCAGCCTGCGCTCGGCCCCGCCCTCGCGCCGCACCGCGTCGATCAGGCGACGCACGCCGATGCCCCAGAGGTACGCGGCCACATCGCCTTCCCCGCGGTACGCCCGCGCATCGCGCCACACCGCGAGAAAGGTGTCCTGAATCGCGTGATCGACGACGTCCGGCCGCGCGCAGCGCCGCGAAAGCCGGACGCTGAGCCACCCCGCATGCCGGTCGTAGAGCGCCGCGAGCGCGTCTTGGTCGCCCCGCGCCACGGCACGCATCAACGCCGGATCGTCAAGCTCATCGGCGCCGGGCCTCATTCCCGGCACCGCCGGTCCACACTCATATCCCCACTGTCGCAACAACCGGCCGGTTCGGTTCTCTTCGGGGACGACGGGATGCGAAAGCCGGCCGACCGGCACGTCTCGGGACGCGCCGGCCGGCCGGCTCAGTCTCGGTTGGGTGTCGATTCAGCCCGGCTCAGCTCACGGGCTCAGGGTCACCGTGATGAAGCGCGCGCGGTAGATCGAGGCGTTGGAGTAGAGGTCGGTGTTGACGAAGCTGTTGACGTTGTAGGAGATCACCAGCTTGTTGCCGGAGTCGAGCTCCGGGTGCTCGTGCGGGTTGTAGGTATACACGTTCGCGTCGGCGTAGGTGCCGTCCGCCCCGGTCTCAGGAGTCGTGTACGCGGTGCTCTCGTCCACGAACGGGCCCGTGGGCGAGCACGAGTAAGCCAGGTCGATGTTGGCGCTCAGCGGTGCGCTCATGTCCTGCGTGACCAGCACGTAGACGTTGCCGTGCTTCACGACGCTCATCTCGTTGGACACGCTGATGCTGGCGCTGGCGTCCGTGCTGAGCCGCACCGAGTCGGTCTCGGTGGTGGACCACGTGCCGGACGAGGTGAGGTACTGCCACGGCTGCGTCAGGTCCTGGCCGGAGACCCGGGCGAGGTGGAGGTACTTCACGGAGCCGAGGTCCTCGGTTCCATAGATGTACGTGTAGCCGCCGTCCTGCATCAGCCACGCGCCCCACGAGACGTCGTCGTTGGACGGCAGCGCCGTGACACTGGTCGGCGTGGAGAGGTTACTCAGCGAGAACTGCGCGAGCACGTTGCGGTACCAGGCGAAGTCGAACACCCCGGTACCGGTCGTCTGGAACTCGCTGTAGATCACGTCGAGCTTGCCGTTGAGCACCATGCCGTCGCGGGCCCAGTACCAGTGGTCGGCGTCGGGCGGCGGCATCAGCGCGGTGGGATCGGCCGCGGTACCGCCGGTGACGGTGGTGATGCCGGTCGTGGCCACCTTGGGGTTCTCGGATGCCCGGGGGGACCGGTGCAGCGCGCCGTTGCCCGTCACCACGAACGAGTTGTTGATGAAGGGCGTGGTGCCGCCGTCCTGGATGACCGGCGAGCGTGACCCGTCCGCATTAACCGTTCCGAGGAACGAATCCGAGTAGATCCAAACGTCCTGGCCGCCGGGCAGCGGCGCCGAGTAGGTGCTGTCTGCGCCGGTCCAGTCGTCTATGGACGTATGATCGTCAGCGTAGTTGACGAACGTGCTGTCCAGTTGAGTGTCGGGTACGGCGCTACTCACTGTGGGCGCGGTCACACCGGCGCATACCAGCGGGGCGCTCGCCACCGCGGCACTGCTCGGCGCGGCTAGTGCGACCCCCGTTGCTAGGGAGCCGACCAGCGGAATCACGACACGGCCGGTGAGGCGTAAGCGTCGTGGATCACGTCTAGTCATCGATGGCCACCTCCTCGTGGCTGTTACGTCAAGGCGACAGGCATCCATCCGGCATGTGGAACCGGGGTGTCTTGTCAGCGCGGCGCGGGTTATGTTATCGATAAACCAGTGCCGAAGAAACCCCCGCATCGAAACCGCCGCATGACCGGAAAGGGTCCACCGATGGGATCAACGAAGATCGTTCGGATGCCAGGCCGCCGAGCCCGCCTCGTCGGGTCGCTCGTCGCCGCCATGGCTCTCACGACGCTGGCAGTCAGCGCCTGCGGCTCGTCCGGCTCGAGCGCCGGAGGAACCAACCTCCAGCTCTACAACGACAAGGCGGCGTGGACGCCGTTCTACAAGCAGATGAGCACGCAGGCCCAGAAGGACGTCGGGCTGACCATCACGCCGGACGGCTACGCCGACGAGCCGACCTACCAGGCGTTCGTGAAGTCCGCGCTGAAGACCGCGAACACCCCCGACCTGTTCACCTGGGCCACCGGCCCGCAGCTCGACCAGCTCGTCCAGGCCGGCGAGGTCGCCAACACCAGCTCGATGTGGAAGCAGGCGATCTCCAGCGGCGAGCTGCCGCAGGGCCTGGAGAAGTACTACACGGTCAACGGCCAGCAGTACTGCATCCCGGAGAACACCTCGTACTGGGTGATGTTCTACAACAAGAAGGTCTTCCAGAGCGCCGGCATCAACAGCGCGCCGACCACGTGGCAGCAGCTCATGAACGACGCCGCGGCGCTGAAGCAGAAGGGCACGGCGCCGTTCTACGAGACCAACGTGCTGTTCTCGTTCGTCTGGTTCCAGACCCTGCTGGCCGGCGAGAACCCGACCCTCTACACGCAGCTCACCGAGGGTAAGGCCTCCTACACCGACCCCGGTGTGGTCCAGGTCATGCAGCAGTGGGAAGACATGATCAACAAGGGCTACATGTCGGACCCGGGCAACAAGACCGACCCGGCCACCCTGCTCAAGTCCGGCCAGGTCGCCATGGTCCCGGACGGCACCTGGTTCAACACCAGCATGGTCCAGGCCGGCATGAAGTCGGGCAGCGACTACGGGATGTTCGTCATCCCCGCGATCAACCCGAGCGTCACCACCACGCCGGTGGAGGTCGAGACCGGCCCGCTGTGCACCTCGGCGAAGTCCTCGAACTCGACCAACGTGAACAAGTTCGCCTCCTGGTGGCTGGGCACCAACGCGCAGACCACCTGGGCCAACTCGCGTGACGACGTGTCCGCCAACCCGAAGGTGAACATCACCGACCCGCAGCTCAAGACCCTGACGCAGGAGGTGGCCGGGACGAAGTACCAGCTGCTGGAGCGCTACTACGACGCGGTGCAGCCGGACGTCCTCACCGCCGCGCTCAGCGGCTTCGGCGCGTTCATGAGCGACCCCTCCAGCTACATGACGCAGCTGCAGACCATCCAGAAGGCCAATGCCAGTGCAGGTAGCTCAGGCAGCTGACAGAAGCTCGGAGCTGCCGGCGCCGCACGCCGCCGGCAGCCCGACCACCGTAGGGAGTGAGATGTCACAACAGCTGCTCACCGCCGAGCCGCGGGCCGGCGGCAGCAAGCCGCCGCCGAAGCGGCGCGCCGGGCACATCCGTGGCCTGACCGGATGGTCGTACGGCATGGTCGCGCCGTCGGTACTGCTCGTCGCGGCCCTGCTTTACGCGCCGTTCCTGTGGTCCGCGTGGCTGAGCTTCACGCACTACAACGGCACCGGGTCGCCGGCGTGGGCCGGGCTGGCGAACTATCGCGAGCTGTTCAGCGACCCGGTGCTGGACACGACGCTGCGCAACACGGCGCTGTGGGTCGTCGGCACGCTGGTGCTGCCGGTCGGGCTCGGGCTGCTCATCGCCACGCTCACCTACAACGTGAAGGGCGGGGCGTGGCTGCGCCTGCCGTTCCTGCTGCCTTATGCGCTCTCGGGCACCGTCACCGCGGTCGTGTTCGGCTTCGTACTCCAGGACGGCGGGGCGCTGAACACGCTCCTGCACACCCTGCACCTGCCGGGCAGCAGCGTGTCGTTCCTGCAGACCGCGCCGCTGAACACGATCGTGATGATCTTCGCGCAGACGTGGCAGAGCATCGGCGTCAACCTCCTGCTGTTCGTCATCGGCCTGCAGTCGATCCCGCGCGAGCCCATCGAGGCCGCGCGGGTCGACGGGGCCGGCGGCCTGCGGCTGTTCACCAGCGTCATCTGGCCGCTGCTGCGGCCGCTGACGGCCGTGATCGTGGGACTGGCGCTGGTCGCCGGCCTCAAGACCTTCGACCTGGTGTGGATCATGACGGAGGGCGGTCCGGGCCGCTCGTCCGAGACGCTGGCGATCACCATGTACGAGGACGCATTCGTCAGCGGCAACTACGGCTACGGCGCCGCGGTCGCGGTGCTGCTGACCGTCATCGGCCTGGTCGTGTCACTGCTCTACCTGCGGCAGCAGGCCAGTCCCAAGCGTGAGCTCGACCTGACGGGAGCGGGACGATGAGCGCCAGTGCGAGTGCTGGTTCTGTCGGCGCCGGTCCTGTCGGCACAGTCGGCGCAGCGCGCGTCGACAGCCGGAGGGCCGCCAAGGCTCCGAGGCCCGCGGGCGTCCGCTCGCTGGCGAAGTTCCTGCGCATCGGCGTGGTGGTGGCGCTCGGCCTCGTCTGGCTGGCGCCGCTCTACCTCGTCGTCGTCAATGCTCTGCGACCGTCCACCGCCTACACCGGCGAGCACCTGTGGACGCCGTCCGGGAGCTTCTCCCTGTTCAGCAACTTCTCCATCGGCCTGAACGCCGGATCGCTCGGCCCCAGCGTCTGGGTGTCGCTGCTCTACAGCCTGATCGCCCCCGCGATCGCGGCGGTCATCGGCGCGATGGCCGGCTATGCGATCACGGTCCTGCGCATCCGGCACGGCTTCTCGTGGTTCATGGTGATCTACGGCGGCACGATGTTCCCGGCCCAGATGCTCCTCGTGCCGCTGTTCTTCGGATACGCCAACCTGCGCCTCTACGACAGCCGGATCGGCATGGTCCTGATCTACGTGGCCATCGACGTGCCGCTCGCCGCGTTCGTGATGCGCAACTTCTTCCTGTCCACGGCGCGGTCGGTCTACGAGTCCGCACTCGCCGACGGGGCCAACCCGTGGACCATCTTCTGGCGCATCTACCTGCCCATGTGCCGGGTCGCGCTGATCGCGGTCTTCATCCTCGAGTTCACCTTCGTGTGGAACGACCTGCTGTTCGGCCTGGTGCTCTCGCACAGCAGCGGCGTCCGGCCGCTGATGACCACGCTGGCCACCCTGTCCAATCCCTATGCCGGAGTGACGGTGCCGGTGATCCTCTCCAGCGGCCTGATCGTCTCGCTGCCGACCGTCGTCCTGTTCCTCGCCACCCAGCGCCTGTTCGCCAAAGGACTGACATTGGCCCAGATCTGACGCCGCAGTTCCGACACAGGCCCGACCGGCGACGAATGCGCCACCGCAAGGAGTTATCGACCCCATGACCACACGACTGCTGCGCGCGAGCCTCGGCTCGCCGACCTACGGCGGCATGCGCCACACGCTCCGCACCTCGCTGCACGACGCCGTCCACACCGAGCGCGGCCTGACGGTGGCGGCGCGCGCGCTGCCGCTGCTGCGGCGCGCCGAGACGGATCCGGACCGGCTGGAGCAGGCGGTCCGGGTCACCGTCACCGCGCCGGCCGGCTCCGTGTTCGAGCTCGGCCTCGAGCTAGGCGGCCGGCGGCACGACGGCGCCACCGCGACCTGCGCGGGCGGCAGCGCCACCGTGGACCTCTTCGTGCCCGAGGTGACCGCGCCCGCGGATGCGCTGCTCACCATCGTCGACCAGGCGGGCGGGCGCCGCGAGGCGCACCTGACGGTCACACCGCAGCGCAAGTGGACCGTGCACCTGGTGCACCATTCGCATCTTGACATCGGCTACACCGACACGCAGGGCACTGTTCTGCGCCACCACTCCGAGTACCTCGACTCCGTCATCGAACTCGCGCAGACCACCGAGTCGTGGCCCGACGACGCGCGGTTCCGCTGGACCGTGGAGTCGGCGCTGCCGGTGCGCCGCTGGCTGGCCGGCCGCCCGGAGTCGGTCCGGCGGCGCTTCGTCGAGCTCGCCCGGGACGGCGTGGTCGAGGTGACCGCGATGCCGTTCCAGCTGCACACCGAGGCGTGCTCCACCGAGGAGCTGCACAGGCTGCTGCGATTCACGGACGACCTGCGGGAGCGCTACGACATCCCGATCCGCTCCGCCATGCACACGGACGTGCCCGGCGCCGTCGCAGGGCTCGTGGACGCGCTCGCCGCCTCCGACGTGCACTACCTGGCCGCGGCGCACAACTGGGCCGGCCGCTCGGTGCCGTACCTCGTCGGCGGCCAGGACCTGGGACGGCCGTTCTGGTGGCGCGCGCCGAGCGGCAACCGCCTGCTGGTCTGGCACACCGACACCCCGCACGGCATGGCGTACATGGAGGGGAACGTCGTCGGGCTGGCCGACGACTACCCGACCTCGCTCGACCTGCTGCCCAACTACCTCGACGCACTGGCGCACCGGCCGTTCCCGTACGGCGGCGAGGCGTTCGGCTGGTCAGGGCTCGACGACGCGCAGATCAGCAAGCCGCCCTACCCGCACGACGTGCTGCACCTGCGGGTGCAGGGCGGTCCGGCGGACAACGCAGGGCCCTCCATCATTCCGGCGTCCGTGGTGCGCGAGTGGAACGACGCCTGGGCCTGGCCGAAGCTGCGCTCCGCGGTCAACCACGACTTCTTCGCCATGGTCGAGCGGGACCTCGGCGACGCGCTGCCCGAGCACTCGGGCGACTGGACCGACTGGTGGGCCGACGGCCTCGGCTCGGGAGCGCGGCCGCTGGGCCACGCGCGGCGGGCCCAGAACGCGGTGCGCCAGGCAGAGGCCTTGCACACGCTGGCCGCGCTGGCCGGCGGGAAGGGCGACAGCGACGGTGACAGCGCCGCAGACGCCTCAGCCACCGTGGACGCCGTGTACGACCGGATCGGCCTGTTCGACGAGCACACCTGGGGCGCCGCGAACCCGTGGCTGGACAGCGAGGACGGCTTCGACTCCGGCGGCGTGCAGTGGGCCCGCAAATGCGAGCTCGCCTATCAGGGGTCGGATGAAGCGCTCGACCTGCTGGCCGACGGCGCGCGCCGGCTCGGCGCCACGGTCTCGGCTCCGTCCGACGCCGCCGCGTCGTTCCTCGTGGTCAACACCGGGCCCGGGCAGCGGACCGACGTCGCCGAGTTCTTCGTGCCGGCCAGCAGCGTGCCGCTGGGCACGCCGTTCGAGGTGCGCGACGCCCGTACCGGTCAGGTGCTGCCGCACGACGCCGAGGTCTCCGACCCCTGGGACGAGCCGACCCGGCCGTCGGGCCGGCGGGTGCGGGTCGTCGTCGGCGAGGTGCCGTCGGTCGGCTGGGTGCGGCTCGACCTGGTGCCCGGTGCGGGATCGCAGGGACGCGAGCCGCTGGGCGGAACCGTGCTGGAGAACGAGTTCTACCGGGTCGAGTACGACCTCGAACGCGCGGTGATCAGCTCGGTGTTCGACAAGCAGGCCGGCCGCGAACTGGTCAACGCGGGCGCGGCCGCCGGGTTCGGCCAGTACGTCTACGACACCTACGCGACCGCGCCGCACGTCAACCACCTGTCGGGGCACATCGAGGCGCAGGGCGACGATCTCAGCCTGCTGGCCGGCCGCACCGTCGGCGGCCGGGCGTCGGTGCTGCGGGCGGAGCGCACCGCCGTGGGCGAGAGCCTGACCGTCGAGATGAACGGCGGCGGCGTCGACTGGCTTCGCACCACGGTGTCGCTCCACTACGGCGTGCGCCGCATCGATGTCGTCAACCGTCTGATGAAGCGCGGCGCGCCGATCAAGGAGAGCGTGTTCTTCGCGTTCCCGTTCGCGGTACAGGCCGCGCCCTCGGCGTGGGAGCTGACCGGAGGCGTGGGCGGTGCCGACGTCCCGGTGGTGCCTGGCGCCGCGTCGCACCTGCGCCCGGTGCGGCACTGGGTCGGCTTCGGCGAGCCCGACTTCGCGGTGGCGTGGGCGACCCTGGAGGCGCCGCTGGTGATGTTCGGCGACCTGTTCCTGCCCTACAGCCCGTTCCCGCGCACCGTGCAACCCGATCCGGGCGAGCCGGGGACGGTCTACTCGTGGGCCTTGAACAACATCTGGGACACCAACTTCCCGGCCCAGCAGCAGGGCGAGACGACGTTCCGGTACGCGATCGCGTCCGGTGCGGACGTGGATCCGCTGGTGCTCGGACCGCGCACCGCGGCCGGGCTCACCGACCGGCTCGTCGCGGTGCCGGTCTCCGGCGGGGCGACGACGGACGGGCGGCCTGCGGGCCAGGAGCCCGCCGCCGACAGCGGGATCTTCGTGAGCACCGACCACGACCGGGTCTCGGTCTCGTCGATCGCAGCGTCGCGCCGCGGGCACCGGCTGGCCGTGTGGCTGCGCTCGGTCGCAGAGCAGAGCACTGACGTGGCGGTGCGGCTGCCGTGGCCGCTGCAGCGCGCTCAGGTCGGCACGACCCTCGAGCGTGACCTGCAGGAAGTCCCCGTCGAAGGCGAGAGCGCGCGCGTCGCGGTTCCCGCCGGAGGCACCGTGGCGCTGGTGGTCGACTGATGCCTCGGCACTACGTCCAAGACCCCTGCTATGCCCCGGTGGGCGGCGACGTGGCCGCAGGCTGGGACGCGCTCGCCGCGGCCCTGCCGCGGGACGCGTCGGTGGTGGCCGTCGACGGTCCGGCGATCGCCAACTGGCCGCAGCTTGTCGCGGGACTGTCGGCGGCATTCGAGGCCCGCGGCGTCACGGCGCAGTTCCAGGACACGATGACGTGCGCTCTGCCGTGGCCGCGCATCAAGGAGTTGACGTCGTCGGCGGGACTGCGGGACGACCGCGACTTCGAGAAGCTCGCCGACGGCACGCTGGCCGATCTCTTCGACCTGACGAGCCCCGCGCAGCCGTCGCCCGGCAGCGTGCTCGTCGTGCACGGTCCCGGCGCGGGCCTGCTGCCGCACGACGTGCTGTGCTACGCGGACCTGCCGAAGCGCTACGCCGAGGCGGCGGTGGCCGAGGGCCGGGGCCGGAACCTCGGCCAGCCGGCCGACGCGGGCCCGGCCATCACGAAGCGGCTGTTCTACGTCGACTGGCCGCTGCTGGACCGGCACCGCGACGCGATCAGCGGGCGGATCGACCACTGGATCGACATGCAGGATCCTGATGCTCCTGCGCTGATCGGCGGCGCGGCCCTGCGCACGACGCTCGCCGGCCTGGTGGTGCGCCCCTTTCGGACCCGGCCGACGTTCAACACGACGTCGTGGGGCGGCCACTGGGCGCAGCGCGAGCTCGGGCACAACCCGCAGGCGCGCAACACCGCGCTGGGCTACGAGCTGATCGCGCCGGAGAGCGGCGTGCTGATCGGGACCGGCCCGGAAGCGCGCGTCGAGATCCCGTTCCAGCTCGTCGTCGCGCTGCACCCGCGCGCGGTGCTCGGCGACCGGGTGCACGAGGTCTTCGCGACCTCGTTCCCGATCCGCTTCGACTACCTCGACACGGTCGACGGCGGAAGCCTGTCCGTGCACTGCCATCCGCGGTCGGACTACATGCGGGACGTTTTCGGCTGGCCCTACCCGCAGCACGAGACGTACTACATGATGGTCGGCGGCGAGGACCGCGAGGTCTACCTGGGCCTGCGCGGCGACGCGGACATCGAGTCCTTCCATAGCGACGCGCACGAGGCGGACGACCAGGGCACGCCGTTCGAGATCGCAAAGTACGTGCAGACCTTCCCGGCGAGCAAGCACCAGCTTTTCCTGATCCCGGCCGGCACGCCGCACGGCAGCGGCAAGGGCAACGTGGTGCTGGAAGTCAGTGCCACGCCGTACCTGTACTCGCTGCGGTTCTACGACTGGCTGCGCCACGACGTCGACGGCAACCAGCGGCCGGTGCACGTCGAGCACGCCTTCCGCAACCTGAACCGGGAGCGCCGCGGCGACGCGGTCGCGCAGGAACTGGTGCCGCGGCCGGAGGGCGTGCGCGCCGGCGAGGACTGGCACGAGGAGCTGATCGGGGCGCTGCCCGAGATGTTCTTCGAGGTGCGTCGCATGGTCCTGCGACCCGATGCCGTCGCGGACGACGACACCGAGGGCCGGTTCCACGTGCTGAACGTGGTGGAGGGCGACGGCGTCCTGCTCGAGACCCCGCACGGAGACCACGAACTCGGCTACGCCGAGACGCTGGTCGTCCCCGCGGCCGTCGGGCACTACTCGCTGCGGGCGCTCGGGTCGGGCGACGTCGCCGTGGTGAAGGCGGTGGTGCGATGAGCGCTGGCCGGCCACCGGTCTTCGTCCCCATGTCCGTACCCGTACTCGACATCGGCGGCTCGCACGTCACCGCGGCGCTCGTCGATCCGGCCCTCGGCAGCGTGGTGCCGGGAACCGTGCACCGCGCGCCGATCGATCCCGCGGCCGGCGCGGAGGCCATCGTCGGCGGCATCGTCGACACCGGTGCGCGGCTGACCGCCGCGGCCGGCGCGACCTGGGGCGTGGCCATGCCCGGCCCGTTCGACTACCAGGCCGGCCTGGCCTGGTTCGCCGGCGTCGGGAAGTTCGAGTCCTTGTACGGCGTGGACCTGGGCTCGATGCTGACCGCGCGGCTGCCGGGCCCGCCGGCGTCGGTCCGGTTCCTCAACGACGCCGAAGCGTTCCTCATCGGCGAGTGGAGGTTCGGGGCCGCGTCAGGGCACGACCGGTGCGTCGGCCTCACCCTGGGCACCGGCATCGGCTCGGCGTTCCTCGCCGGAGGCGTCATCCGGCAGGACGGCCCCGGGGTCCCGCCGGAGGGCAGGGCCGATCTCCTGAGCATCGACGGCAAGCCGCTCGAGGAGACTGTGTCGAGCCGCGCGATCAGGGCCGCGTATCAGCGCCGCAACACAACCGCTGACGAAACTGAAGTAGATGTGGACGTGGCCGAGATCGCGCACCGCGCCCTGTCCGGTAGTGACCCGGACGCGACCGCCGTGATCGAGAGCGCGTTCACGCGGCTCGGCGAGACGCTGCGGCCGTGGCTCAAAGCGTTCGGCGCGACCGCCCTCGTCGTGGGCGGATCCATGGTCGGCTCATGGTCGCTGATCGGCCCGCCGCTCCGGGCGGGCCTGGACAGCGACTACGAGGGCCGGCTCACGGTGACGGTGGCGGCGGAACCCGAGTATGCGGCATTACTCGGCGCCGCCACGTACGCGAAGACGGCTCCTGCAGTCCACGACCCTTAGGATGCACTCTGGGTAGCGGTGAACATATAACGTTCGAGATCCCCGTGCTCGGACGTACCGATGTGGAGAGGGAGAGGGAGGCGAGGACTGATGGCCGTTCGGGGCCGTGCGGATCAGGCCGCGCCGACCATGCGCGACGTGGCGGCGCTGGCGAATGTCAGCGCCATGACCGTGTCGCGGGTGCTGCACAACGACCCCCGCATCACGGACGACACCAAGCGCAGGGTGCTGGCCGCCGTGAAGCAGCTCGGCTACCGCCGGAACGAGGCGGCCCGCAACCTGCGCACCGGCCGTAGCGCGGGCCTGATCGGGCTCGTCGTCACCAACCTGGCCAACCCGTTCTACTCGCAGCTCGCCCTCGGCGTCGGGGAGACCGCGGACTCGTCCGGCCTCAGCGTCGTGCTGGTGAACACCAGGGAGGACCTGGCCCGGGAGGTACGTCTCGTCAACGACCTGATCAGCCGCCGGGTCGACGGCATAATCGTCGTCCCGGCGGCCGACAACCACCAGCACCTCGACCCGGCCCGCCTGCACGGGGCCCCGGTGGTCCTGGCCGCGCGCCCGCCGTCCGGCATCGAGGCAGACTGCGTACTCGTCGACGACTTCGGCGGCACCAGGGACGCGACCGCGCGCCTGATCGACAACGGCCACACCAAGATCGGCTTCCTGGGCCTGCCGCCCTCGGCCTGGACCGGCGCCGAGCGGTTCCGCGGCTTCCGCGCCGCGCTCGAGGCCGCCGGCCTGGCCACCGACGAGCGATACGTGCGCTACCAGCAGCGCGACATCGCGGCCGCAGAGCGGGCGGCGCGCGCCCTGCTCGCGCTCCCGGACCCGCCGACCGCCCTGTTCTGCGCCAACAACCGCAACACGATCGGCGCCTTCCGCGCGGTGAACAGCACCGGCGCCAACACGGCCCTCGCAGGCTTCGACGACTTCGAGCTGGCGGACATGCTCGGCCTGCCGCTGACGGTCGTCGCCTACGACCCCGCCGAGGTCGGCAACCAGGCGGCCCGCCTGCTTCTGGACCGCCTGGCGCACGGCTCGGGGAGCCAGGCCAACCAGGCGGCGCAGGCCGCACAAGCTGCCCAGCCGTCCCGCCCGGCCGCGAGCCAGACGCCGCAGCGTATCGTCATCCCGACATCAGTGGTCGACTACGGGATCCCGACCCGCGGCGGCAAGAAGCCCGCCGCGCAGCGCGCCGCCAGGTAGCCGCCAGGTAGAGCCCGGGGCGGCGGCGGCAGGTCCGGTCGTCCGGTCAGCTTGAGCCCGCTGCCGCTGGTGCCGTGCTGGACGTCCCGGACGACGGTGCCGGCGTCGGCGTGGTCGTGGTCGGCGTGGCGCTTGTGCCCGACGTCGTCGGGGCCGAGGCGCCTCCCGAGGACCCTGTGGATCCGGATGATCCAGTGGAGTTCCCGCTCGGCGTCGCAGTGGAACTGCCGGCGGGCGGGGCCGTCGGGGTGGCGGGGGCCCGGGTGTTCTGATGCGGCGCGATAAGGCCCGGCGACTGAATCGGCGAGTGACTGGGTGCCATCATCAGCACCACAACAGCCCCCACTCCAGCGATGGCGACGGCGGTCGCTCCCGCGGTTGCTGCCTGCCTGGCCAGGACGCGTCGCGTGCGCGTCGCCTCGGTGCGCCGACGCGAGCGCAGGTCGGCCGGCAATGCGGCACGTTGGGCCGCCAGGCTGTTGAGCGGAGCCGCAGCTAGGCCAGCTGCAGGGAAGATCAGCAGGGCGGCCAGCATCGGCCCGCTCGCCGTGTTCGCTCGGGTCAGAGCACCGGCGATGCCCGCGATCCCGCATACGGCCAGCAGTGTCTCGGCCCAGTTCGCGCGCAGTGCGACGCGCCAGCCGCCATGCTCGCTGGATTTCGGGGTGCGCAGGAACGCGGCGCGCTTGGCGAACAGCCCGATGCTCGAGGCGCGCGCGACGACCAGCGAGGTGGACTGCCAGATGAAGAACGCGCCCAGCGCGTCGCGCCAGCCTGCCCCGGTCCCCCGGCGTACCAGCGCGACCGCGCGGATCAGGCCCAGTGCGACCAGCACCGGCACGACCGCGACCAGGAACGGGGAGAGCTTGCGGAAGAGCTGGCCGCCGCCGGCGGTCAGGTTCACCGCGCCGGCCAGCAGGAAGAGGTAGAAGGCCATGCCGAGCAGGTCGCCGTACCACTGGACGCCGCCGGCCAGGTAGGCCCAACGCTGGCCGAGCGACATCCGGTTGCGCGGGCTGCGCCGGCCGGGCAGCAGCGAGCGCCAGTGCATGCGCAGGATCTGGATCCCGCCGAAGCACCAGCGGTAGCGCTGGCTGCGCAGCGCCTCGAACGTCAGGGGCATGATGCCCCGGCCGAAGGACTCGTCGACGTGCAGGCCGGACCAGCCGGCCCGCAGCAGGCGCAGCGAGAGTTCGGCGTCCTCGGTGATGCACCACTCGTCCCAGCCGCCGACCTCCTCGAGGGCGCTGCGGCGGATCAGGCCCATGGTGCCCGCGAAGATCGCGCCGTCGCGCTCGTTGCGCGAGGGCTGCGAGACCCGGAAGAAGTACTGGTAGGAGTAGTAGAGACGGCGGTAGTAGGGAGCCTGCTCCCAGTCGCGGTAATCCTGCGGGGCCTGGATGAAGCCGACGTGCTCGTCCGCGAACAGCGGCGCGCAGCGGCTGAGGAATCCGGGGTCGATCTGATAATCCGAGTCGACCACACCCACCAATTCCGCGCGCGGATCAGTCATCTCTCGCAGCGCGTAGTTCAGCGCCCCCGACTTGTAGCCGGGCCACTCGTCCAAGTGGACGAACTTCACGTCGTGCTGCGCGCACCACGCCTCGACCGGGCGCCAGGTCTCCTCGTCCGGGGTGTTGTCGTCGATCGCGATGATCTCGAAGGCCGGATAGTCGATCCGGCAGAGGTATTCGAGGGTGGCGATGACCATGTCCGGCGGCTCGTTGTATGCGGGCACGTGCAGGCTCACGAACGGCGTAGCAGACGACGCCGGCGTCAACGTCGACGTCGACGTCGTCGCAGCTCCGGCGCTCAACTGCTCCAAACGGGGCGAGTGCGCGGCGCCGGTCACCCTTCTGCGCCAATGCTCGATACCGAGCGTGTCGCACAACTCCCACAGATAGGCGCACGCCATCACCGCCGCGAGCACCTCGAGTGTCCACAGCACAAGGCCCCCGGCCGTGCTTGCCGCCCCGAGCCGGCTGACGAAGGTCCACTGCAGGATGAAGACCAGGTACGACGCGAACAGCAGCACGCTCGCGGACCAGCAGAGGTGCGCGCGGGCATTCCACCGCCGCGTCAACGGCAACATCAGCACACTAAAGGCCGCGAGAGTGATCGCCGCGACCCGCACATCGGGAATCGGCACGGCGAGCATCCGCAGGACAACGGCGGCGAGCCCGCACAGCACCGCCGTGCCGATCAGGGCGAGCACGAACCGCCGGACCGCTCCGGCCGCTCCGGCCGTCGGGGCATGCGGCTTGATCGGCAGGAACAGCGCCACCGAGGCCACCGGCGCCGCGACGATCCCCGCCAGCACGACTGCAGCGAGCATGGAGCACATTCTCCGTTCGTGACATGGTCAGGCTGCTGCGCGCAGGGGTGTCTACGACCCGCGCGAACGACATTCCCGGGATCCAAAACTGTCCGCGGGATGCTTAATCCGGCCTCGGCTACCCGCGTTCACCGCCAGCACGCGCGCCGCCCCCGAAACCTGACGGTCCGGCCACTTCTGCCGATAACGGATCGGCCTATCTCGCCGATCCGGCAAAGCGGCTCACTATGCTGAATATCGCCGCGGCGTGGCGAGGGCGAGGGAGCGGTGCGCATTGCAGCTGACTGACGGATTTCGCTACACCTATCGGCCAGTCGCCTCCGACGCGTCCTTCGCCTGGCTCGGCCACGACGCCGAGGTCACTGCGCTGCGCGAGCGAATCAAGCACTCCGACGGCGGCACCTTCCTGGTCGCCGGATTCCCCGGGGTGGGCAAGAGCACGGTGGTCAATCGAGCCCTGCAACAGCTGACCGTGCCGAACGACAAGGGCCGGGTGCTGGTGCCGGTGTACGTCAACGTGGCCCGGCCGATCAACCCGGAGCAACTGCTGTTCGCGGTCATCCGGCGCACTGTGGACACGCTGACCGACCAGGGGCTATGCGATCGCATGCCGACGTCCGCGCTGCGGCAGCTGCTGCTCGCATATGCGCGCACGTCGATGTCGCTGACCCAGCACGACGAGCGCAGTCACCAGTACTCGCGGGACCTCTCGATCGGCGGAGCGTCCGGCAGCGCGGGAGCCCAGTTCATCCTCAATTCCCTGCTGCCCAAGCTGGAGCTCGGCTCGACCGACAGCCGCAGCCTGGCCATCGAGGCCTCCTTCCTCGGCTATTCGGACACTGATGTAGAGCACGATTTCCTGCGGGTCGCGACGCTGTTGTCGACCAACCCACCCGCGGCACCGACCGGTCGCTCCTGGTTCCGGCGCCGCCGGCCCGATGCACCCCCCGCCCCGCGGCCGACCGGCCTGGTCGTCGTGTTCGACGAGCTGGACAAGCTCACCGCCGCGGCGGGTGGGGCCGAAGCACTCGAGGGGATCCTCGGATCCCTCAAGAACATCCTGAACTGCGACGGCGTGCACGTGATCCTGGTCGGCGGGCCGGACCTGCACGACCGGGTGCTGCTCGACGTCGAGGACGGCGACGGCCTGTACGCGGGCGTGATCGGCTGGCAGTTGTACGTGCCCTGTCTGTGGGACTGCGCGGACCGCCTGCTCGAGAAGATCCTCAAGGCACCGGCCGCAGAAACGCCGCCGTCCGCCACCGATCGCGCGGCCGTCCTCGAGGTGGTCCTCCTCGGCACTCCGGAACTCAAGCCGCCAGCACCGGAGAAAGACGCCTGAGATTCAGTATTCGGCCGCCGCAACGCAACTTCCCAACGGAACCTGAGCTGAGCGCTCCCCAACGCTGGATGACGACCACGGCAGTGCGTTCGCTGGAACTTGAGGCGACCGCGCGGCCTGCTTGGCCACTCGGGCACAGCGCAAGGTGACCGCGGTAACCGGTCCGTGGTGATCCGTCGCGTGACCCGAAGTAGCCCAGAACACATGGTCGCGGCGGATTGCCACGGGCATCTTTTGACTTCAAATCCGCTCCGCACTAAAGCAAAGACCAAAGGCGAGTTTTCAGTCAACTGCACCCCGTGGCAATCCGCCGCGATGATTCAGGTGCTGGTCCGGCAAGTCACGCGACGGATTACCACGGACCGATTACCGCGGTCACCTTGCGCGACACTCAAGTTGAGGGGCTGAGTGAGGCGGACATCTCGCGGTCCGTCGGGGCCGACTTGATGTGGTCGGCTGACGTGCGGGGTGGGTTGTGCTGGTAAAAGATTTCGATGAAAAGGTGTATTTATCAGGCCTGGTAATGGTATACTGGGATCAGTGCTCATCGAACGGGGAAACTGATCATGTGCCACCAACCCATGCTGACCACCGCCGGAAACCCCGGCTCGCAGAGTGATGCGGAA
>DASYAE010000132.1:0-3222 GCA_036501535.1 Actinocrinis sp.
CGCACCGTCCTTCGGCGGGGTCGAGGTGAGCGCGATGTCCCCGCTGACCAGTGTCGGCAGCGGCGTCTCGGGCGTGAAGTGCGGCGCGTTGGCCAGCATCTTCTCGTACAGGCGGTGGATCGCCTCCCGGCCGACGGTCTGGTCGATGACGTCAATGGTCTGATCCGCGGTCGGCTCGCCGTCGGCATGGTCACCGCGTGCACTGTCACCGGGTTGTTCGACGCGCTCGCCGCCTTCCGGCGGGAGCATCCCGGCGTCGAGGTCGCGCTGGTCGAGGACCACTCGGACCGGCTGATCGGGCAGGTCCGCACCGGCGCGGCCGACCTGGCCCTGATCGGCGCGGGCGCGGCGGTCCCGGCGGACCTGGACGCGCTGGTCGTCGCCCGCGAGCGGCTCATCGCGAGCGTGCCGCCCGATCACCCGCTCGCCGGGCGCAAGCGCACCACACTCGCCGAGATCCGCGGGTATCCGCTCGTCTGCATGCCGCAGGGCACTGGTATCAGAGCCGTGCTGGACAGCGCCTGCACCGCGCAGGGCGTCGAGGCGGACATCGCGCTGCAGGCCAGCGCGCCGGCTGCGGTGGCCGACCTCGCCGCGCGCGGACTCGGGGTCGCCGTGCTGTCCGAGTCGATGGCCGCCGCCCAGCGGGACCGGCTCGACCCGCTGCTCATCGAAGACATCGAAGAACTCGCGCTGCTCGCCCTGGTCTGGTCGGCGGGGCGAACGCCGTCACCCGCGTTGCGCGCGTTGCTCCCGCACTGCCGCCGGGCTTTCGGCGCCGCCGCAGCTACAGCCGCAGCCGCAGCAGTCGCAACCGGCTCGGAGGGTTGAGGCCGCGCCGCCCATGGCTGCGCCGACGTGAGCGGCGCCGGACCGCGTGGGTCCGGCGCCGCCGTTGTACGTGCTCAGCCGCAGATGAACAGGAAGCACGAGGTCGGCGAGGAGGTCGACGACGAGGGTTGGCCGCCTCCTCCGCGGGACTGCGTCGGGCTCGCGCTGGACGAGCTCGACGACGGCGCCGGCGCCGCGGGCGCGCTGCCACTGTCGCTTGCCGACGGCGATGCGGACGCCGACACGCTGGTGTTGTCGTCACCCGACGTCGGAAGAACGACCTGCATCACCGTGTTCGCCGCGCTCGCCGACTGGGACGCGCTCGCGCTGCCCCCGCTTCCCGCTCCGGCCTGGCCGGCGGACTGCGGGGAGGGCTGGCCGCCGGACGACCCGGCCATGGCCATCGCGATCAGCGCCCCGCCGATGAACAGCACGGGGAACGCGAACACGCCGACCAGAACGGCCTTGCGCCGGCGCCTGCGCCGATCCTCGGCGTCTTCGTACTCATCGAACTCGTCATTGTCCGCATATTCGAGCTCATGCTCGCGGCGATGACCGTGCTCGTGTTCGTGCTCGTGCGCGTCGTCGAGGCCGGTGTCGCGGTGCCGCGGGGACGGCGGCAGCAGCGCTGTGGGAGGTTCCGGCTCGGGCCCGCGCCCGTGCTCGTGTTCCGCGGCCGGCGACGAAGCATGCGCACCGCCTGACCGGCCACGATGCCGCGGAAACGACTCCGCGACGATGTCGGGCACCACCTCGTCCGGGGGGACTGCCGGAGCGACCGCGGTCTTCATCAAGGCCGTGGGCTGATACCGGCCCTGTCCCTGCCGCGGCAGCGCCGGCGGCCGGGGTGGTGGCGGCGGTAGCAGCGGTGGTGGGGTCGGCCGCATCGGCGCGACCGGCGGCATCGGGGCCTGATGCGTCGGACGCGGCATTTCACGGTTTTTATTCGGTTCATCCCCGTGCGCACGTTGCCGGGGCATTTGTGGTGCTTTGTTCTGTGGTGTTTTGCTGTTGTTTTCCTGCCGCTCGGGCTGCGGCCGTCCGCGGTGGGACTGCCGCGTCTCGACGCGTGGGACGCCGCGTCGAGGGGTGGACCGCTTCTCGGTTTCGTGAATCACGGCCCCGCATCCCGGGCAGGACAGGACGCCATTAAGGTGCCGCTGGCACGTTGTGCAGTAGTCCATGTGCTCTTTTCCCGTGCCGGACTGGCGCGCTCTCCTTTCGCACACGCCCCAAGGATTCCGTACTGACCGCTGAGTAACCTGCCCAACGCTAGGCGACCCGGTGCGGCCGGGTAAATGAGTCCCACGTCAGTTCTTGGCAAAATGGGACGGCACTGGTTTGCCGTGCCGCGCATGTGCGATTGCGCAGCGTACGCACCTTGCAGGACATTGAGTCAGGCTCACAGGTCCAGTGTCAGGCGCGGGCCGAGCGAGCGCGAGACGCAGACGAACATGGTGTCCCCGGCCGCGCGCTCGGCCGCGGTCAGCAGGCTGTCGCGATGGTCCACAGCGCCCTCCAGCACGGCGGTCTCGCAGGTCCCACAGGTCCCCTCGCGGCAGGAGGACAGGATCGGCACGCCGGCCCGCTCGATCGTCTCCAGGATCGAGCACCCGGGGTCCACTCGCAGCACCAGGCCGGACCGCGCGAGTTCGACCTCGAAGTCCCCGGCGCGGCCCGGCTCGCCCGCGTCGACCGGCGCGAAGCGCTCGACCCGCAGCGCATGCGCGGGCCAGGACTCTGACATGACGCCTTCCACAGCCCGCAGCATCGGCTCGGGACCGCAGGCGTAGACGAGTGTTTCCGCGTCCGGCTCGCCGAGGAAACCGGCGAGATCGAGCAGTCCGTGCTGGTCCTGCGGCCGCAGCGCGACTCTCGGCCCGTAGCGTGCGAGCTGCCCGGCGAACGCCATCGAGCCCTGATTTCGTCCGCCGTAGAGCAGGCGCCACTGCGAGCCGGCCGTCTGCGCCGCCGCGACCATCGGCAGGATCGGGGTGACGCCGATGCCGCCCGCCACGAAGAGATAGCGCGCGGCCGGCTCGAGGGCGAAGTGGTTGCGCGGCCCGCGCGCCGTCACGCGCGTCCCCTTCGCCACATGGTCGTGTACGAATGCCGATCCGCCGCGCCCGGCCGACTCCCGCAGTACGGCGATGTGCCACGCGTCCCGCCGCGCCGGATCGCCGCAGAGCGAGTATTGCCTGGTCATGCCGTTGGGCAGGACGAGGTCGATATGCGCGCCGGGGCTCCACGAGGGTAGCGCGCGGCTGGCGGGGTCACGCAGTGCGAGTGCGACGACCCCGTCGGCCGCGTCTATGCGCTCTGCGACGACCAGCGTCCGTTCGGCCTCGGTCTGAGCGTCCTGATCATCGGTCATCGTGCAGTCAGTACTCG
>DASYAE010000133.1:0-40364 GCA_036501535.1 Actinocrinis sp.
CGCCGAGATGGACGTCGCCGACCGCGGCGATGCGGACCGTCACAGCTCCTCCGCTCGGGTCGGTGTGTCCACCGCGGCAACCGTTATGTCCACGTGGCATGTAAGGCCAGACAGCTCTTCGGCGATGGCGCGCACCACGGCGTCACGGCATTCGGCGTCTGCTACCGTCCCGACCACCGTCACCGCGTCCGCGCGCGCTTCGATGTGCAGTCCGAGCTCTGCCTGGTCGCCGTGCGCGAGCCGGTGCCGCAGCCGTTCGATGCGATATTCGGTCTGGTCAGTAGCGTCGGTCACGGTGTGCCGCCTATCGATACGGGCTCGATGACGTCGAGCCGTTCGAGCAGGAAGAGGAACGCCCCCGCCATCGGCTCCGCGCCGAACCGCGCCCGCAGCTCGGCCCACTCGACCTTCTCGCGCAGCAGGCGGGCCAGCGGCAGCACCGCGCCGAAGTCGCAGTGGTGCTCGCTGAACGCGGCCAGCAGACTGCCGATCAGGTCGGTCGCGGCGATCACCGGCATGCGCACGGAGTCGACCGAGAGCACCGGGGCGCGGGCGAACAGCTCGGGATCGACCGGCACCCGGGCCAGCTCGAAGATCAGGTCGATCGCCTCGCCCCGGCACTGGGCCTTGATCAGCCAGTCCTCCGGCGGCTGGTAGACCTCCACCCCCGCCTGTTCCAAGGTGCGCGCGACCGCGTCGGCGTCCTCGCGCAGGATGCAGAAGTCGGCGTCGTGCCGCAGGCTCAGCGGAACGCCGTGCGCGTACGCGGCGACGCCGCCGGCCAGGGCGAACCGGTAATCCCCCGCCTTGAGCAGCGAGCCGACCTGCTTCGCGGCGTCGCGAATCGCCCGGGTGCGGTCCGGCGGGCAGTCCGCGTCGGTCGGCGCCGCGACGGCGTTCACCGCACTGTGCAGTTCACCCATCCTGATATCCGCCTTCCGTCGGAGGCGACTTCCGCGGGATCCCTGATCACGGCAGCCGCCGTCGCCTGCCCGCCGTGAACCCACTAACCGTTCTCGCGTGATCGAACCGTGCCGGTCGCCCGCAGCGGGGCCGGGCATCGGCGCGCGGGCCGGCGGGCTCGAAATTCCTCCTGGCCGGAGCCGGGCCGACAGTAAGATCGCGGCGGTGGCGGACGCCATCCGTGCGCCGACCGGTGAGGAAACCGCGTGACCGACCCCGACCACGGGCCCGCCGCCCCCCGGGCCGCCGCCGGCGCCTCGCTGACCGGCGACGAGACCATCGGGCTGCCCGAGTTCGACGCCCCGCCGGCCGATCCCGTCGCGCTGCTGCGCCGCTGGCTCGCGGCCGCCGAGGAGCACGGCGTGCGCGAACCGCGCGTGATGGTGCTGGCCACCGCGGACGGCGCGGGGCACGCGTCGAGCCGCGTGCTCCTGCTCAAGGGCGTCGAGGGCGAGACGCTGGTGTTCACCTCGCACACCGGCGGCCGCAAGGGCCATGACATCGCCGAGACGCAGTGGGCGTCGATGAACTTCTACTGGCGCGAGACGCTGCAGCAGATCACCGTCTCCGGACCGGTGCGCATGCTGCCGGACGAACGCAGCGACGCGCTGTTCGCCGAGCGCCCCGTCGCGGCGCAGGCGACGACCTCGGTCTCCGACCAGGGCGCCGACCTGCTCGACGAGGCCGCGCTGCACGCCCACGCCGAGAAGTTGATCGGCCTCGGGCAACCCCTGACGCGGCCGGGCGGCTGGGCCGGCTACGGCCTGACACCGCACCTCATCGAGTTCTGGCACGGCCGGGCCAGCAGGCTGCACCGGCGCCTCGAATACCGGCGCGCGGGCTCCGGACCCGCCTGGACCACCAGGCGGCTGCAGCCCTGACCCGGCGCCCGCCGAGTAAGGACCCATCGAGCGTCGGTAATGGTTGACTCTACGTGCCAGCACACTGACGCAGCGGGTCCGGATACGCGCTGTACCGGAGCCACCCCGGAGAATGAAGGGTCCTGTCGCCAACCCGCGGAAACTCCGTTGGAACACGGCCTGACGTGCTCATCTTTCACGGTCTCGGCAGCCTGACAACCAGGTCGCGAGGGTACGGGAAATCATTGCGCGTGCATGTGCATCTGATGCTCATCGGCGTGCCTTACTATGTGCCGCGGCAGGCCGGAACCACGAGATCACGGGAGAGCGCAGTATGTCCGAAACTGAACATATATCTGGCGTTGATCCCGAGACGGGCGCCTGGACCTCGATACAGATCAACACGAGCGTTGCGCATCCGGCACGTATATACAACTACTTCCTCGGCGGCAAGGACAACTACGAGGTGGACCAGCTGGCCGCCGAGAACGTGCTCGCGGTCATGCCCGAGGTGCGCGCGATCGCCCGCGCGAACCGCGACTTCCTCGGCCGCGCGGTGCGCTGTCTCGCGCAGGCGGGCATCCGGCAGTTCCTCGACATCGGCACCGGCATCCCCGGGCCGGGCAACACCAACGAGGTCGCGCACGAGGTCGCGCCGGACGCCCGCATCGTGTACGTGGACAACGACCCGATCGTGATCACCCACGCGAGGGCCCTGCTGTCCGGGGCCGACGCACGCCGCACCACGGTGATCCACGCGGACCTGCGCGAGCCGGCGACGATCCTCGAGCACCCCCAGCTGCGCGCGGTGCTCGACTTCGACCAGCCCGTCGCGGTGCTGCTCGTCGGGGTGTTCCACTTCATCACGCACGCCGAGGACCCGAAAAGCATCGTGGAGCAGCTGAAGGCGGCGGTGTGCCCCGGCAGCTACGTGGCGATCACGCACGCCACCGCGGATTTCGAGCCGGAGCGCGCCGCCGAGGTGGTCAGCACCTACAAGGCCACCGCGCCGCTGGTGCCGCGCACCCGCAGCGAGGTGGACGCACTGTTCGAAGGCCTCGAATACATCGAGCCCGGCCTGGTGCAGATCCCGTGGTGGCGGCCGGACCGCCCGCTGACCACCGGCGACAGCAAGATAACTATATACGGGGGCATAGGCTACAAGAGCTGACGAGCTCCGACCGCGCGACCCACCACCCCGCACACACCACCCACACAACCCACACCACCAGCCGGCAACGGGGGTATCCCGGCCTGTCCTGAACCCTCCGAAGGAGGATCAGTGTGACAACGCTCGGGCGATCTTTCGTACCCCGGAGACTCGGGATCATGCCGGACGGGAACCGGCGCTGGGCGGCCAAGAACGGCCTTACCGCCGTCGACGGCTACCGCGAGGGCGCGGTGCGGCTGCTGCAGTTCTGCTCCTGGTGCGACGATCTCGGCATCGAGTCGGTGACGGCCTGGCTGGCCACCGAACGCAACATCCTGCAGCGCCCGCACCACGAGCTGACCGGCCTCTACGACGTGATCGCCGAGCTCGCCCGCAGCGTCGCAGGGCAGCGCCGCTACCGGCTCGCGGTGATCGGCGACCTGCGCATGGTCCCGGCGGACCTCCGGGCGACGCTGGCCGAGGCGGTCGAGGCGACCGCGTCCGCCCCGGGCATGGAGCTCGTCCTGGGCGTGGCGTGCGGCGGCCGGATGCAGATCGTGCGCGCCGTCGAGGGCTGCCTCGCCGAGCGGCCCGGCGAGCCGGTGACCGAGCAGGCCGTCGCCGCCTGGCTCGCCCGGCACCACCACGGCGAGCTGGACCTGATGATCCGGGCGTCCGGTGAGTCGCGGATCTCGGACATGGGCCTGTGGGAGGCCGCCTGGGCCGAGCTGCACTTCAGCGCCCCGCTGTGGGAGGACTTCACCCGCGCGGACCTCGACCACGCGGTCAAGGAGTTCGCCTCGCGCCGCCGGAGGTTCGGGTACTGAGCCGGGCGGGCCGGACGGTCGGCTCAGCCCGCTGACAGGCCGGCTCGCGCCGCCGGGCGCCCGGCTCCGGCGTTGTCGGTGTTGTCCAAGGGCGAGCGGTCTGCTACACAGTGCTTGCAGACTACTCATGACAACGTTGTCGGAATCGTTTACGACATACCCGCGAACCCCTGCAGGCCTCCGGACGGTGCCGGCCGGGCGCCCCGGGTATCAGCAGTCTCGTCGACGACTGTCACGAGGTACCCACCAGAACCGGATCTCGCCCCGCCCGGCAGCGGCGACGCGCAGCGCCACAGCATGTCACAGCCTGCTGTGACGCCGTGCGGCCGGCGGTCGCGCGCGATCCGTGTTCCCGCTCCGGGCCGACGACGGTCCTTGAAGCTCACAGGAGCACAGCATGCGAACAGCGTTGTTCACCCGCTGCGGCCCCCGGCCGCGCGCCGCGTCCCGGTCCCAGAGCCCGGCCCGGCGGACTCACCCGCGCCGCGGGCTCCGCTTCCCCCGCACCGGCGCGCTGGCCGCGGCCGTCACCGCCGCGGCCCTGCTCTTCCCGGCCGGCACCGCCGCCGCGCAGACGGCCACGACCGACACCTCCCCGGTCAACCTGTCCGAATCGATCGACATGGCCAATGGCAAGGCCGCATCTCAGGCCACGGTCGTGCAGGGCGACGCCCGCTTCGAGGTGCTCGCCCCCGAGGTGATCCGGATGGAGTACTCGCCGACCGGCAGCTTCCTGGACGATCCGACCTTCGACATCATGGACCGCGCCTTCACCGTGCCGTCCTACACCAGCAGCGTGTCGAACGGCCGGCTGACTATCACGACCAGTCAGATGACGCTGAGCTACCAGCTGGGCTCGGGCCCGTTCACCGCCGTCAACACCACGATGCAGCTGCTCGGCGCGCTGCCGCCGGGCGCGTCCGCGAGCGTCGCCCCGGCCTGGGGCGGGGAGTGCACGTTCGGCCAGGCCTGCCAGGCCGGCGCGGCGGCGCTGAGCGGCGGGGCGTCGATCGCGAACGACCATCTGGACTACCTCAGCCCGCCCGGGTTCGTCGCCGGGCTGACCGCCACCGGGGCGGACGCCTCCTGGCAGGTGCTCGGCGCGCCCGCCGGGGCCGCGAGCGTGACCATCCGGTACTCCAACAGCAAGGGCGGCGACGGCAACACCGAGACGCGCACCGAGAGCCTGGTCGTCAACGGTGTCAGCACCCTGGTCAGCCTCCCGACGACCGCGAGCTGGGACGCCTGGTCCACGGTCGCCGTCCCGGTGACGCTGGCCGCGGGCAGCAACACCGTCGCGCTGGACTGCGCGAGCGGCGACAGCTGCAACGTCAACGTCGACGACATCGCGGTCGCGGCGACCGGCGCGAGCGCGGCGCCGTTCCTGCCGGCCGACCCGCTCGGCGGGTACATCCGCTCCTACGACTCCGCCAACGGCTCCTACTCGGCGTCGCCGGCGTGCGCGAGCGGGCAGTCCGGCGACACCTGCACCGCGAACATCCCGAACATGGACCCGGGCCTGCTCGACCAGTCCGGCTGGTACCTGCTCGACGACTCGCAGACCGCGGTGTGGACCTCGAACGGCTGGCTGGCGAACCGGCCGGCCGGCGACGTCGAGGACGGCTACCTGTTCGGCTACGGCCAGGACTTCACCGGCGCGCTGTCCGACCTGGCGAAGCTGACCGGGCCGGCGGCGCTGCCGGACGAGTCGGTGTTCGGCAACTGGTACTCCCGCTACTACCCGTACTCGACCTCTGACTATCAGGGCACGATCCTGCCGCAGTTCCAGGCGAACGGCGTCTCGCTGGACGACCTGTCGGTCGACACCGACTGGAAGAGCCCGAACACGTGGAACGGCTGGGAGTGGAACCCCTCGCTCTTCCCCGACCCCACCGCCTTCACCGACTGGGCCGCGGCGCAGCACATCGACGTCGCCCTCAACGTCCACCCCGCGATCGCCACGAACGACCCGCTCTACAGCCAGGCCCAGGACATCGCCGGGAACACCCTGGCCACCGAGTCGAGCTGCAGCAACGGCGGGTCCTGCGCGATCTGGGACTGGGGCAGCGTCTCCCAGGCCGAGTCGTACTTCGCCACCGCCGACCCGACGCAGAACTCCGTCGCGATGACCTGGCTCGACTGGTGCTGCGACGGCAGCGGCGTGTTCTCCCAGCCCGGCGCCACGCCCGACGCGTGGATCAACCACCTGACGGCGCAGCAGATGGTTGACGACGGCGAGCGTGGCTTCGACCTGGCCCGGATCGGCGCGTCGAACCAGAACTCGCAGGCCGGCGCGTACCCGGCCGGGCCGTGGGCCGACCACCGCTCGGCCATCGCGTTCACCGGCGACACCCAGGGCACCTGGAACACCCTGGCCAGCGAGGCGCAGCTGGCCCAGGACGAGGGCAGCATCGGCGAGCCCTACGTCAGCGACGACATCGGCAGCTTCCTGGGCAGCAGCTCCACCGGCAACGGCAACGACCCGGACGACCTCTACCTGCGCTGGCTGCAGCTGGGCACCTTCCAGCCGATCATGCGCGAGCACTCGAACGCGGGCCAGAACCCGCGCCTGCCGTGGGAGTACGACGCCGCGACCCAAGCGGTCGGCGACCAGTTCATGCAGCTGCGCGAAGAACTCGTGCCCTACCTCTACACCCTGGCCGCGCAGGCGAGCAGCACCGGCATCCCGATGGCCCAGGCGCTGTACCTGAACTATCCCGGCCAGGCCGCGGCCTACACCAACCCGACCGAGTACACCCTGGGATCCGACGTCCTGGTCGCCCCGGTCACCCAGCCCGGCGCCAGCGTCGCCGCCCAGGTCTGGTTCCCGCCGGGCACCTGGCAGGACTACTTCACCGGCGCCACCTTCACCGGCCCCGGGGCGCAGACGATCAACGTGCCCACGAGCCGGATGCCGGTGTTCGTCAAGGAGGGCGGCATCATCCCGCTGCAGCCCGCGAACGGCCAGGCCCAGACCGCCGGCACCGCGCCGATCACGCTGCAGGTGCACGCCGGGGCCAGCGGCTCCTCCTCGCTCTACGACGACGCCGGAACGGGTCTCGGCTACCAGTCCGGGCAGTCCACCGAGACGCCGGTCAGCTACACCGAGAACGCGTCCGGCGCGACCTCGACCCTGACCATCTCCCCCGTCACCGGCTCCTACTCCGGCGCGCCGGCCAGCCGCAGCTACACCCTCGACCTGGTCGACGAGTCGCGGCCGACCTCCGTCCAGATCAACGGCCAGACACTGGCCGCGTCGCAGTGGACGTACAGTTCGGCGACCGACACCCTGCAGGTCCCGCTCGGCGCCGTGGCGACCGCGTCCGGCCTCACCGTCACCCAGGTCGGCGGCGCCCCGGTGTCGCGCTCGGAGCCGACCGCCCCGGTGATCACGTTCGCCTCCCCGGCCGCCGCCTCGGCCGGCCAGCAGGTCACCGTTACCGGCAGCGGCTTCGGCGCCAGCCAGGGCAGCGGCTACCTGGCGTTCAGCGACGGCGGCACCAACTGGGGCGCCCCCGGCGACGCGGCCGGCTTCACCGTCGACAGCTGGAGCGACAGCGCGATCACCTTCACCGTCCCGCAGCCCTCCGGCACCAACGGCGAGTGGGCGGTGACCCCGGGCAGCACCGCGACCGTGTCGGTGACGACCGGCGCGGGAACGTCCAACACCAGCACGACCGCGATCAGCGCCGCCACCGCGCCGCAGGGCGAGGTGACGGGCTATCAGGGCCTGTGCATGGACGACCGCGGCGCCTCGACCGCGGAGTTCAACCCGGTCCAGGTGTACACGTGCAACAGCACCAACGCCCGGCAGTGGACGGTGGAGTCGAACGGCTCGCTACAGGCGCTCGGCATGTGCCTGGACGTCGACAACGGCGACACGACCAACGGCACCACCGTCGACCTGTACACCTGCAACGGCACCGGCGCCCAGGACTGGGCGGCGCAGCCGGGCGGGGACCTGGTCAACCCGCAGTCCGGCAAGTGCCTTGAGGACAACGGCGACGGCGGCTCCGGCACCCAGCTGATCATCGACGACTGCAATGCCGGGGCCGACCAGAAGTGGAGCCTGCCCTGACCGCCAGACCACTGACAGCTTGATCACCGGGCCCTGACACGGCGCCGGTGCCGGCGGCCGATCCCGGTTGCCGGCACCGGCGCCGGTCCGCATTCGGGAGTCGCAGACGCACGATTACAGAACCGTTACATATGGTGCGCCATGACATCGTCGGACGCATCATGAACCACGGGCGTGTGAGGGCCGTTCCTCTCTGTGAGACCGATTGCGCAAGGTTGAAAGGTGCCTGAGTGAGTGTTACCGCGCTGAGTGGAGATCTCCGGTGTGACGGGCCCTGCCGCCAGGAGTGATGCGCCAAGACCTAGCAGGTCAGCTCGCCGAGGTGATGTACATGCACGTCACAACGCCCTACATCAACCACATGCAGGCCGCCGCGCGGACGGCGGCGCCGGGCCACGCGTCGTATGAGGTCGTGACGGGATGCGCCGGCGATCCCGACATGATCCCGGTGCTGCTGACGAAGATGTTCCGCCTGCGTTATGAGGTCTTCCACCGGCAGTTGGGCTGGGACGTCGACAGCACCGACGGTCTGGAGCGGGACGAGTTCGACGGCCTCGACCCCGTGTACGTCCTCGCGGTGAACCGCCTCGACGGTACCGTCGCGGGCTGTCTTCGTCTGCTGCCGACCCTCGGCCCGCACATGCTCACGGACGTCCCGGCCCTCCAGCCCGCCCTGCAGGGGCGGCCCTCGCCGCGCTCGCCGCGGATCTGGGAGATCAGCAGGCTCGCCGTCGCCCCGCAGAACTCTGTCGCGCTGCAGAACCCGGTCTTCCCGGCGCGCCACCCGGCGGCGCCGTCCGGGACCGGCGGGTTCGGCGTGGTCCCGCGTGCGCTCCTCGCGGCGGCCGGGACCTTCGCACAGAGCCGCGCCATCGACACGTTCGCCGTTCTGTCCAGCGTCGCCGTCGAGTGCAAGATGATCGCCAGCGGCATCCCGACCACGCGGGTCGGCGACCGCGTCACCAGGATCGGCACGGCGCTGTGGACCACGTACTGCGTGCCCGCGTCCGCGCTGGCGGCTCTCAAATAGCCGCTCCGGCGGCGGCCTCAGCGGCGGGTGGCCTGCTCGGCGGGGACGAGCTTGAGCGCGAGGGTCGGGCACAGGTCGACCGCGCGCCGCGCGTGGGCGAGCAGGCGCTCGGGGACGACCTGCTGCGCCAGGAGGGGGTAGCCCCACGGGTCGCGCTCGATCATCTCTGGCAGCGCCTCGACGCACACACCGTGCGCCTGGCAGGCCACCGGATCGACGCGCAGGTGCGATCCGGACCGGGTCTCGCGCATCAGCGGCTCCTTCCGGCGAGTTCGGCCGCGCGGGCCGGGATCGGGAACAGAGGCCTGCGCCGGGCGCCGGCGCAGGGCCGGCCGGCCGCATGGGCGGCGGCGTCCCCGGAGAAGACGGCCAGGGCGCTGGCGATCAGCCGCACCGCGCCGTCGGGGTGGCGGCAGGCGCCGCGCCCGTCCACATATGGGGACAACTGTTTGATGTACTTGGCGGCGCGCCGGTCGGTCCCGGCGGCCAGCGTCTCGAGCCCCGAGGCCAGCGCGGGAAGGCCGTTGAGGCAGGGCCCGCACTGGTTCGCGCTCTGCTCGGCGAGATAGCGGGCGATGCCCGCGGTCTCGGCCAGGCCGCAGCGGTCCGCGGGCAGCGCGAGGAAGATCCCGGCGCCCATCGCCGCGCCGGCCCGCTCCAGGTCGGGCCCGGTGATCCGGGTCCGGCGGAACGCGTCGGCCGGCAGCCAGGCCCCGAAGTACCCTCCGGCGAGCACGGCCTGGAGCGGGGCGGACGGGCCGCCGGCCGCGGCGAACAGCTGCGCGCCGTCGACGCCGAGCGGAACCTCGTAGACGCCGGGCGCGGCGACCGCGCCGCCGATGGTGACCAGCGCCGTCCCGGGCGCCTCGGCCGTGCCGGCGGACCGGAACCAGGCCGGGCCGTGCCGCGCTATCAGGGCCAGATGGGCGAACGTCTCGGCGTTGTTGACCAGCGTCGGGCGGCCGCCGACGCCCCGCTCGAACGGCCGCGGCGGGGTGTACTGCGGCAGCGCCGGGCCGCCGCCGAGCAGCCGCACCAGCGCGGTCTCCTCGCTGGCCACGTACCGGTTCGGCACGGTCGCGATCCGCACGCCGGCATCCGGCACACCCGCGGCGCGCCGCTCGGCCAGAGCCCGCTCAACGCTGCGTATCTGCTCGGCGGCGTCCTCGTGCAGGCACAGGTGGGCTCGGTCGGCCCCCACGGCGCGCGCGGCCAGCGCGATGCCGTCGAGCACGAGGTGCGGCGCGGTCAGGAACAGGACTCTGTCTTTGCCGCTGGCCGGCTCGCCTTCGCAGCCGTTGGCCACGACCACCGCGCCGCGCCGCCGCATCGCGCCGCGCCCGGACGCCGCCGCCTGCGCCACGGCGCGCAGCTTGCGGCCGGTCGGGAAGCCCGCGCCGCCGCGGCCGGTCAGGCCGGACCGCTCGACCGCGTCGAGCAGCGCCGGGCCGTCGAGCCCGGGCAGCGGGCCGTGCCGGCGCAGGTGGCCGGGCAGATCAGGGCCGCTCGACCGGTTCTCGAGCAGCCGCGGGGCGCCCGACGCGGGCACGGCGGCCGCTTCTTCAACATGCGCTGTCGCGAGAGCCGACGATCCGCTGGCCGCAACACGGTCCGAGTGCTGACGGTTCGTCATCCGCCGTTCCCCTGTGATGTCGACGATGATGACGGTGTCGGCGACGCGGTCGATGACGAGGGCGGCGCGGGCGTCCCGGCCCGCGCGGACCAGCCGGGCTTGAGCGGCCCGGCCAGCGTCCAGCCGATCACGACGAGCGTCATCACCGCCCCGATCGCGCCGGCGGCGAGCCGGACTCCCGCGTTGACCGGCCATCCGTCGGCCAGCCGCCACCCCACCGCGGCCAAGACCGCGACAACGCAGAGCACGGTGAGGACGAGCACGAACGGCGAGCGCGTATCTGTGCCTGTACCCAGACCGTGCACGACGGACAGCGGCCAGCACGCGTAGGCCAGCCAGTGCACCAGCCGCCAGACGCGGTGGCCGATCCGGGCCCGAAGCAGGCTGGTCACCGTCAACGCGATCAGAAGGTCGCTGGCGACCGTGCCGAGGCCCAGCCACAGCGGCCGGTACGCCGACAGGAACGGCAGCGCAACCGCGAGCCAGCCGACCGGCGCGAACGTGTCCAGCTCCGCGGTCAGGATATGCAGCACGAGGAAGACCGTGACCAGCAGCGAGAGGTTGCGGTGCACGCCCAGGGTGACCAGCCGCGGCCACCGTGCGCTCGCGTATCGCACGGAGGCGGTGATACCGAGCACGACGCTGCCGGTCAACAGAATCAGGGATATGACGCCGGTGGCGCGGGTGGCGTACCACAGCGGCGTGGTGGAGGTGACGACGGTGGACGCGGTGACGGTCATGGCGCCCGCCCGGCATCGTGTGCCTCGTGTGCCTCGTGCGCCTCGTGACCGTCCGGCCAGCCGGCCGTGGTGATGGCCGTGCCGTCGTGCCGGACCAGGCGGGCCGGCAGCCGCAGCTGCTCCAGCCAGCTCTGGGCGGCAGCGCCGCGCACGAGCGAGGCGGTCGCCGCGATGTTGGCGTCAAGGCACGTGGCCGCCGCGACGCTGACGGTGCGCCAGCAGGACTCAGCCGGGCAGCCGGTCGCCGGGTCCAGGACGTGGTGCAGCTCGCCCTCCCGCGCCTTCCAGCGGCGCACGGTGGTGCTGGACGTCGCCAGGCCGCCGCCGGCCAGCGTGATCGTCTGGCCGGGCGCGTCGTCGGCGGCGCGGTGGTCGTCGGCGACCCGCACCCGCCAGCCGCCCTCGGGCGCCGGCCCGGCCATCGCCAGGTCTCCGCTCAACGAGACCAGCACGCCGCACCCGACCGCGGCATGGGCGCGCTGCGCGGCGATATCCGCGGCCAGCGCCTTCGCGGTCGCGCCGAAGTCCAGCCGGGAGCCGGCCGGGATGCGCAGCGCGCGGCGCGACCGGTCCCAGGAGACCGCGCGCCAGCCGGGCGCGGGCACATAGCCCTCGAGCACGACCGTCACTCCGGCGGCGCGCAGCTCCTCGAAGTCCCGGTCGTAGCCGACCGCGTCGAGGGAGGCGCCGCAGGTGAAGTCGACGTCTCCGTCGGAGAGCTCGGCCCCGCGCAGCGCCGCGTCCACCGCCCGGGCGAACAGCTCGCCGACGACCGTCTCAGTGCCCGCAGACGCGTTCACCGCGGCCAGCTCGGAGTCGTCGCGGAAGCGGCTGCACGCCGCCTCGATCAGCCCCACCTGCCCGCGCACCTCGGCACACGCCTCGTCCAGCCGGCCGGGATCCTCGGTGAGCACCACGGCGACGCCGCCGAGCGCCTCGAACTCGGTCCGGCCGGCCGGCGCCCGCAGCGCGGTCATGACCCCCCCGAGGTGACCTGCGAGGGGCCGTTGCCGCCGCCCGGGCCGGACTGCGGGCCCTGCAGGCCGCTCGACCCGGCGCCGTTCTGACTGGTCGACACATGCGGCAGGTGCGTGGGCAGCAGGTGGGCGAACCCGGCCATCAGCACCAGCGCCCCGGCGACGGACGCCACGGTGATCCTGCGGGTGAGGGTGCCGATCCGGCCCAGCGCTCCGTCGCGGGCGAGCACGGACCTGCGGATACGAGCGTCCATTCCGATCAGCCCTCCGAGCGGGTGCGTCCGGCCGCCACGGCCGCCGGTCTCTACTTCTGTGAACGTACCGCCGGGGTCCGGGGTTTTAATGGTTCGCTGAGAATGCCTTTAGCGCATTCTCAGCCCGCCCACAGCGCGTGCTACGTCTACGATCGCACCCGGCTTCTGAACGTTCTGTGGGGACCCCTTTCAGAACCGGTAAAGATCGGAAGATCAGCGGGCCGAGGGGAAATCGACCACGACGGTCAGCCCGCCGCCGGGCGTGTCCCGCAGAACGGCCGAGCCGCCGTTCGCGGCGGCCAGCCGCTGCACGATGGCCAGGCCGAGACCGGTGCCGCGCGATCCGAACCGGCCGAAACGGTGGAACGCGGTGGTTTTCACGGCATCGGACATGCCGGGGCCGTCGTCGATGACGCTCACCGTGACGCGACCGTACGCCGCGGCCGCCGCGACACGCACGCCTCCGCCGTCGGCGACCGCTTCGAGCGCGTTGGCCGGCAGGTTGTCCAGGATCTGCTCGAGGTCGCCGGGGCCGAGCCGGGCGACCGCGGAGGCGGCGCAGTCCGCGCGCAGCTCCACTCGGCGTTCGCGGGCCACCGGCTCCCAGGCCGCGATGCGCTCGGCGGCGACCGCGGCCGTGTCGACCGGCTCCGGCCGCGGCACCGCCGCCTCCGCGCGGGCGACCGCGAGCAGGCCGTCGACCAGCCGGGAGAACCGGCCGATCTCGTCCTGCACGCCGGAGAGCTCGGCGGCCATCTCGCCCTCGGCCTCGTCGGCCAGCACGTCCAGGCGCAGGCGCAGCGCCGCCAGCGGGGTGCGCAGCTGATGTGAGACGTCTGCGACCCACGCCTCGTGGCCGTGCACGAGCGTCTCGGTCCGCTCGGCCATGCGATTGAACACCGAGGCGAGGGTGCGCACCTCCTGCGGGCCGCGCTGGTCGGGCGCCCGGGCGTCGAGCGACCCCTCGCCGAGGCGCGCGGCGGTGGCGCCGAGAGAGTCCAGCGGCCGGGTCACCCAGCGCGCGACCCGGAACGCGAGCAGCACGCCGAGCACGAGCACGGCCGCGCCCGATCCGCCGAGCCACGCCCACAGCACCGTGATCCGGTCGTCCAGCGGGTCGGTGTTGCGGGCGAAGACCACGGCGCCGGACAGCTTGTCCTCGTCCCCGACAGCGACCGCGATCTGGAGCCAGGACCCTGACTGACCGATCACGTCGCCCTGCCCGGCGCGCACGTCGGGCAGCAGCGCCCGAGCCGACGCGCTCGACGCGGCAGCGCAGGGCGTCGCCGCCACCGCCGCGCCGCCGGGACCGTAGACCGCGGCGCAGTCGCCGTCGGCGGCCGCGGCCTGCAGGGCCGCGTTCATCGTGTCGGGCTCGTGATGATCCGCCAGGTACTCCTCGGCCTGCGCGGAGACCCGGCCGGCGTCGGACTGGGCGGCGAAGCGGAAGGAGGCCCGGACGTTGGCGGTCAGCGCCAGCCCCAGCGGCACCACGGCCAGCGCCAGCAGCATGGCGACCAGCGCGGTCACGACCAGCGCGATGCGGCGCGACATCGCCGGTCAGGCCCCGGTGTTCAGCCGGAAGCCGTGCCCGTAGACGGTCTCCACCAGCCCCTCGACGCCGAGCTTGCGGCGCAGCGAGGCCATGTGCACGTCGAGGACCTTCGTCGGCCCGTACCAGTTGGCGTCCCAGACCCGGGCGAGCAGCTCCTGCCGCGACACGGCGCGGCCGGGGTCGGCGGCGAGGCACTCGAGGATGTCGTACTCCTTGGGCGTCAGCGCGACCTCGGCGCCGTCGACCGCGACCCGCCGCGTGCGCGGATCGACCGTCAGCGGACCGCAGGAGTACACCGCGGGGCCGCCGGGCCGGACCCGCCGCAGCACCGCGCGGATGCGGGCGAGCAGTTCCGCCAAGCCGAACGGCTTGACCAGGTAGTCGTCCGCGCCCTCGTCCAGCGCGGCGACCCGGTCCGCCTCCTCGCCGCGCGCAGTGACCACGATCAGCGCGGCGTCGCTGCGCGTCCGCAGCCGGCGGCACACGTCGAGGCCCTCCATGTCGGGCAGGCCGAGGTCGAGCAGGACGACGTCGGCCTGGCCGGCAGCCAGCGCGGCCGCGCCGGTGTGCACGGTCTGCACCTGGTAGCCGGCCCGGTCCAGGCCGCGCTGCAGGGAGCGCGCGATGCCCTCGTCGTCCTCGACGACGAGTACGCGCAGCGGGACGTCGGAAGCCTGGGTCATGCTCGTCACGCTGCTCACGGTATCCACAGACGCGGCCCGTCAACCGGGCCACAGGTCCTTCGGCGCGCCGCGGCTGCAACAACTTCGCCACAACCGCCGGCCCTTACGGATCTGAACGGGTTCCTAGCCGCTTCGGAGCCGGGCGGCACCGAGGCTGGAGACACGGCGCGGCGACCCGCCCGCGCCCGACGCCGCCCCGTCTGGAGGTGCCATGGCCCCGAGGCCCGTCTTCCCCAGAGCCCGGGTGGAGGCCCGCGACCGCGGACTGCGCCGCGTGCAGACCGCCACCTGCTGGATCACCGTGGCCGCGACCACCGGCGCGGTCGTCCTCGCCGGAGGGTATGCCGCCGCGCTGCCGGGCAAGAGCGCGGCCGCGGCGGCGCCCGCGCCCTCGGCCCCGCCGACCACAGCCCCGAGCCAGGGTCCTGCGACCACGGCCACCACGCTCCAGCCGCCCTCACAGGCCCCGACGCAGCCGTCCACGGTCGTGACCCATCAGCCGCAGACGGTCTCCGGCGGATCGTGACCACCGCCTCCGGCCTGCGCCCTACCACCGGCCCGAAGAACCCATGAATGCTCTGACCCAGAACCCGCTGTGGTTCACCACCCGCGCCTGCGGCACCATCGCCCTGGTCCTGCTGACCGCGTCGGTCGTCGTCGGAATCGCCTCGGCCGGCCGCTTTGCGCCGCGCACGCTGGGCCGCTTCGAGGTGGCGGCCCTGCACCGGAACCTGTCCGTGCTGGCCCTGGCGTTCCTGGCGATGCACATCCTGACCGCGCTGGCCGACAGCTATGTGCCGCTGAACTGGTTCTCCGCGCTCATCCCGTTCGTCTCGCCGTACCGCACGCTGTGGGTCGGCCTGGGCACCGTCGCGTTCGACGTGCTGCTCGCCGTGGCGATAACCAGCGCGGTGCGGTTGAGGATCGGACTGCGGCGGTGGAAGGCGGTGCACCTGAGCGCTTATGCCGCCTGGCCGCTCGCGATCTTCCACGGCGCGGGCACCGGCACGGACACGAAGCTCGGCCCGCAGCTGCTGCTTTATGCCGGGTGCGTCGCCGCGGTGATGATCACCTGCTGGTGGCGGCTGTATGGGGCCGGGCCCGGGCGCGTGGCGGCCCGCGCCTGGTCCGCGGTCGCCGTCGGCGCCCTGCCGCTCGTGCTTTTCGCATTCCTTTCCGCGGGCCCGCTCGCCCCAGGCTGGTCGCACCGCGCCGCCGACATCACAGTCACAGCACCCGCCATCCCACCAGATGGGCCTGTTAATAGCCTCTCTCCGGAGCGGCAATGAGCGCGGCGCCTACACCAATGGCCGATCACCGCAGCCGCCGCGCGCCCGCGCCGACGTCCGACACACGGCTGTTGGAGGGCTGGTACGAGACCGGCCGGGCGGCCGGGCTGGCCGACCATCTGCGCCGGTACGACCCGATGCCGGTGCGGTGGCTGCGGCCCGGCGCGCGGGATCCCCTGATCGACGCGATCGAGCGGTCCGGGCTGACCGGGCGCGGCGGCGCGGCGTTCCCGACCGGCCGCAAGATGCGCGCGGTGGCGGGCGCCGGACACGGCGCGGTCGTGGTGGCCAACGGGATGGAGAGCGAGCCGGCCAGCCGCAAGGACGCGACGCTGATGGACCTGGCGCCGCATCTCGTGCTCGACGGCATGTCGCTGGCGGCTATCGCAGTGGGCGCGGATGAGGCGCACCTGTGCGTACCGCGCTCCAGGCCGCGGAAGGCGGATTATCTGACCGCGCTGGCCGCGGAACGGCGCCGCGCCGGGGTCGACCCGGTCCGTCTGCATGTCCATACCCTGCCGCACCACTACGTCTCCAGCGAGAAGACCTCGCTGGTCCGCTGGCTCAACGGCGGGGACGCACGGCCGTCCTCGGTGCCGCCGCGGCCGTTCGAGCGCGGCGTCGGGGGCCTGCCCACGCTGGTCGACAACGTCGAGACGTTGGCGCACCTGGCCCTGGTCGCCCGGTACGGCCCGGACTGGTTCCGGACCCTGGGCACCCCCGACGCGCCGGGCACCACGCTGGTGACGCTCACCGGCGCCGTGCCGGCGCGCGGCGTGTACGAAGTCGAACTCGGCCTGTCGGTGCGCGACGTGGCCTGCGCGAGCGGGGAGCCGCCGGAGCCGCCCCAGGCACTGCTGCTCGGCGGGTACTTCGGCAGCTGGCTCCCCGCGGGCCACGCGGCGGAGCTGGCCTACGGCCCGACGGCGCTCGCGCGGGCCGGCGCGGCGATCGGCGCCGGGGTGGTCGCCGTCCTGCCGCGCGGCGCCTGCGGCCTGGCCGAGACGGCGCTCGTGCTGGACTACCTGGCCGGGCAGAGCGCGCAGCAGTGCGGGCCGTGCCGCTTCGGCCTGCCCGCCACGGCGGCCGACTTCGCCCAACTCGCCTTCGGCCGGGCGTCCGGAGCCCGGCGCCGGCAGCTGGAGGAGCACATCGCGCAGCTGGCCGGGCGCGGTGCGTGCAAGCACCCTGACGGTGCCTCCCGGCTGGCCGCCTCGGCGCTGCGCACGTTCGCGCCCGAGGTGGATCGCCGTCTGTCCGCTGGGCCTTGTCGCGCGGCCCGCTCCATGCCTCCGGCGCTGTCTGTTCCGCAGCGCGCGCCTATCGGTGAGGACGAGTGGCGGTGAAGCAACGTATCGCCGTCGACCGCATCGCCTGTACCGGACACGGCCTGTGCGCCGAACTGTTCCCCGAGCACATCACGCTGGACGAGTGGGGCTATCCGATCCTGCTCCCCGACGAGATCCCGTCCTACCTGATGCGCCACGCCCGCCGCGCCGTCGCGGCCTGCCCGGTACTGGCCCTGCGCCTGGAAAGCACGCCAAGGTCAGCAGCCTAACCGCCTAACCGCGGTCCGTTCCGGTCCTGGCCGGGGCGACGTCGGTCGACTCATCCCGATCATCCCGAGCCGCGCGGCGGCCGCGTACGAACACTGCGACCATGATCACCACCGCGATCACGACGATCCCAGCGATCGCGTAGGTAGGGCCGTGGAAGTCGTTGGCGACCGAGTCCCAGCGGCTGCCGACCGCGTATCCGGCCCAGCCGAGCGCGGCGGTCCACGGGATGCAGCCGACCACGGTGTAGATGCCGAAGCGCACCGGGTTCATGCGGGCGATCCCGGCCGGCAGGGATATGAAGGTGCGGATGACCGGCAGGACGCGGCCGAAGCCGACGGCGGCCGACCCGTACCTGGTGAACCACGCGGTCGCCCGGTCCAGGTCGTGTTCGCGCAGGTATACGCGGCGGCCCCAGCGGTGCAGCGCGGCCTGTCCGCCGTAGCGGCCGACCGCGTAGGCGAGGTAGCTGCCGGCCAGGTTCCCGAGGACCCCGGCGGCGATCACCGCGGCGAGGTCGAGGTGCGTTCCGGCCACCGCGCCCGCGGCCAGCGCCCCGCCGAAGAGCATGATCAGCTCGGAGGGGATCGGGATGCAGGCGGACTCGGCCAGCATCAGCAGGAAGATCGCCGGGTAGCCGTAGTTCGCGATGAAGCTCTGCACGGTATTCGTCGTCCTCGCTGTGCGGGTGGGGGTGCGGGTACGGGTGTCGAGAGCGGCTCGGGAAGTGCGCGGGTGGATGGGGTAGGGCGCGCCTTCCCGAGCCGGCCCCCTTGATTTTACATGCTTGTAGATTTTATGGACCCCGGAGGCCGCGGGCGGAGTTTCGACGGTCCGCGAGGGTGCGCCGTCACCGCTCCAGCCGCGCACCGTCGCTCTCGGACGCGGTGCGGGCCGGGGACGGGGCGCTGGTGAACACCGGGCGCAGCGGCGTCTCGACCGCGAAGGCGAGCACGCGGGCGAGCAGGCGGCGGACCACGGACCAGCCGGCCAGCATGACCACGCCGCTCAGCACGGCGCCGGCGAGCACGTCGTGCGGATAGTGCTGGCCGAGGTAGATGCGGGAGAACCCCTCAAGGGTGGCGAGGACCGCGGCGATGATCCCGAGCTTGCGGTCGACGATCCACAGGCCCACGGCGAGCGCGAAGGCGATGGTGGCGTGATCCGAGGGGAAGGAGTAGTCGGCCGAACCGGGGCAGGCCTGGACCGTGGCCACGTGGATGGCCTGGCACGGCCGGTTCTCCCGGAACACCTGCTTGAGCGCCAGCCCACAGCCGACCGAAACCAGGGTGCCGAGCCCGATCCAGACGACCGCCGCCATCGCCGCCTGATCCGCGCGGGCGCGCGCAGACCACCACGCATAGAGCGCCATCAGGACCAGCAGCACGATCCCGCCCAGGGTGTAGAGCTTCATCGCACCCTGCAGCCACGCGGTGTGCTGGGCGAAAGAGGTGATCGCGCGATACCAGCCGTCGTCGGCCGTGGTCACCGTGGAGATGGCGGGGGCGGCGAGGGCAAGGGGCATGGGCGGGCCGCCTCTCCTGACGAATCGTCGTACACATCCCGAACCGCCATAGACGGGGCACGGCCGGTAACATCTACAGTGGCGTAGAAGTTGATGGCAGTTTAGGCGATGGGTGACGCCAGTACGAACCCACGGCGGCGGACAGGTTAACGCGACAGATCACAGGACCCCGTGAAAGCCGCATAGATGCCTGGCCCGCGAGCCGGCTCCTGCACTACGGTAGAGCTACTACAATCTTGTAAAAGTAATTCTCGGACAGCCGGGAGGCGGACACGATGGATCCGCTGTCCACGAACGCGCTGCTGGCGACTACGGGCCCGTATGCGGCGGCGGCCGTCTTCGCGGTGCTGCTGGTCGAGTCCGCGCTGCCGATCGGCTTCGTGCTGCCCGGCGACACCCTGCTGCTCACCGCCGGCCTGGCCTGCGCGACCGGGCACCTCTCGCTGCCGTGGATGGTGGCCGCGGCGGCCGGCGGCGCCGTGCTCGGCGCCCAGGGCGGCTATCTGCTCGGGCGGCTCGGCGAGCGCGTGTTGCTGCCCGGCCGGCGCACCGGCCACGTCCAGCGCGCCGCGGTGCGCTTCGAGCGGCTGGCCGCGCGCCGCGGCTACGGCCCGGCGCTGATCGCCGCCCGCTTCATACCCGTCGCACGCTCGGTCGCCGGCGCGTTCTCCGGCCTGCTGCGCATCCCGGTCCGCCGCTTCACGGCCTGGCAGGTGCCCGGCGGCCTGCTCTGGACGACGGCCACCACACTCGCCGGATACGGCGTCGGGCGCGCGGAGCCCGGGCTCGAGCGCTACCTTCCGCTGTTCCTGCTGCTGGCCGCGCTCTCGTTCCCGATCACGGCCGGGCTCGGCTATCTGCTCGTGCGGCTGCGGGCCCGCCGCGTGATGGCGCGCTCGCCCGCCCACACCGATCTCGCGTCGCCCCAGGCTAAGGCCCAGGACCAGGAGACCGCCCGCCGGTGAGCACGCCCGGCCGGCCTTCCGCCACGTCATGCGGTGACTGAGATTCCCGTTCTTCGACGCTGCGCGCAAGCCAGGACCGTGCACGCGCAACCGCCGCGAGATGAGACCCTTGCAGTGCACGACGCGGGTCGCGATCATCCTCGCAACCGGTACATTTACGATTCGGTAGAGGCACTACGGGTGCGCAGGAGACCGATGCCCACCGCGCTCGACACGATCTGGGAGCACCGCGTGACCAATGAGCTTGTGCAGGCCTATCCGCTGATAGCGGGCTTGCCGCGCGCGACGTGCGCCGGGGCGGCCGGCGGCGCCACTCCCCCAGCCCGGACATCGCGATGAGCGGCACTCCGACCAGGTCCCGCCAGCAGCAGTCGCGCTCCCGCTCGCGGTCGGGAGGCCGTCCGCCGCAGCGCAGGGGCGGCTCGGAGAGCACGCTGCGCGCCGTGGCCCAGATCACGCTGGGAGCGGGGCTGTCCTGCATGCTCGGCGGGCTGGTCCTGTTGGCGTTGCTCGGCGTAGTCGGCCTGGCCTACTACCTGATCGGCTAGCGCGCGGCCCGCTCACAGAAGCAGCACGTGCCGTACTGGGCCGCACGTCTGGTCTGACGGTGGCCCGAAAATGGGAGTGTAAGTCGCCTAGAAACGGGAGCGTAGAACCAGCCGCGCGCATGTCATCGCCGTGATCACCGCTGCGCTCCCAGGGCCCTGAGCCGAACCGGAGGGCGGGTCTCGGCCAAGCCTGTCGACTGATCCACGCCGGGCGGCACCAGCATCGTCTGCCCGTTGATCGCCAGCATCCAGGCAGCGGCGCAGCCGGCTCAGCGCGGCGTGCCCCTTAGATTCGTCGTCCCCGGCATCTATGGCGCATCGTGCGGCTTACTGAGTATAGTACTCGGTATGATGACCAACGGGAGCCGGCCATGAGCGTCCGGCACGCGATGCTCGCGCTGCTCAGCGAGGGGCCGAAGTACGGCACGCAGCTGCGTGACGAGTTCGAGGCGCGCACCGGCGAGGTGTGGCCGTTGAACGTGGGGCAGGTCTACACGACGCTGCAGCGGCTGGAGCGGGACGGCCTGATCGCGCCCGGTCCGGGCGACGACGGCGAGGACGACGGGACGCAGAAGTCGTACCGCATCACCGAGGGCGGGGCCTCCGAGCTGGCCCGGTGGCTGCGCACGCCGCCGGACCTCAGCGCGCCGCCGCGCGACGAGCTCGTCATGAAGGTCCTGGTGGCGCTGCGGGTGCCCGGCACCGAGGTGCGCGATGTCATCCAGGCGCACCGCCGGTACCTGGTCGAGCTGATGCAGCAGTGGACCCGGATCAAGGAGGACGACGCGGGCGACGACCTGAGCATGCAGCTGGCCGTGGACGCCGAGCTGTTCCGGCTCGACTCGGTCGTCAGGTGGCTGGACGCCGCCGAGGCGCGCATCGCGAGGGCGCGGGCCTCCGGGCGGGCGCCGCAGCCCTCCGCCGCCGGCCCGCAGGGCGAAACACAGGCGGCGGCCCCGTCGGACGAGACACGAGCGCCGCTGCCCCGGCACCGGCGGAAGGCGAGGACACCGCGATGAGACTGCTGGAGCTGCAAGACGTGTCCCGGTCGTACGGCGAGGGCGGCACCGCGGTCAAGGCGCTGCGCGAGGTGAGCCTGGCGGTCGACCAGGGCGAGATGGTGGCGGTCATGGGGCCCAGCGGCTCCGGCAAGAGCACGCTGCTGACGATCGCCGGCACGCTGGAGGAGCCGAGCCGCGGACAGGTCCTGGTCGGCGGGCAGGACGTCGGCGCGATGTCGCGGCGGGCCAAGGCGCGGCTGCGCCGGCGCACCATCGGCTACGTCTTCCAGGACTTCAACCTGCTGCCGGGCCTGACCGCGACGGAGAACGTGGCGCTGCCGCTCGAGCTCGACGGCACGTCGGCCCGCAAGGCGCAGGCGGCGGCGCTGGAGTCGCTGGAGCGGCTGGGCCTCGGCGAGCGCGCGTCGCACTATCCCGACCAGCTCTCCGGCGGCGAGCGGCAGCGGGTGGCGATCGCCCGTGCGATGGTGGGCGAACGCAGGCTGCTGCTGGCCGACGAGCCGTCCGGCGCCCTGGACTCGGTCAACGGCGAGGCCGTGATGCAGCTGGTGCACGACGCTTGCAAGAAGGCCGGGATGGCCGCGGTCGTGGTCACCCACGACGCGAAGCTCGCCTCGTGGGCGGACCGCGTGATGTTCCTGCGGGACGGGCACGTGGCCGACCAGACCGCGCCGGCGAAGGGCCCTGAGTCGCTGCTCGCCCGGGACGGCGAGCGGTGAGCGCCGCCCCGGTGCTCGAGCGGCCCGGACCGGCGGCCGGCCGCGGCGGGGGCGGCCTGGGCGGCGGCATGCCCGCGCGCCGCGCCGTCATCCGCTGGGCGCTGCGCCTGCTGCGCCGCGAGTGGCGGCAGCAGCTGCTCATCCTCGGTCTGGTCACGGTCGCGGTCGGCGCGACCGCCGTCGGCGCGACGGTCGCGACCAACGCCCCGGAGCCGCTCTCCGCGTTCCTCGGCACCGCGCAGGCCTCCGTCTCGCCCAGCGGACCGCCGGCCCAGATCAATGCCGTGATCAGGGAGGTGGAGAGACGGGCCGGCCGGGTCGAGGTCATCGACAACACGGCCGAGCAGATCCCCGGCTCGCACGCCACGTTCGACCTGAGGGCACAGGATCCGCGCGGGCCGTTCAGCGGCCCGATGCTGTCCCTGGTCAGCGGCCACTATCCGGCCGCGGCGAACCAGATCGCGATCACCGCCGGCGTCGCCGCGGACTTCCACATCGGCACCGGCAGCAGGTGGATCCTCGCCGGCCATGCCTGGACGGTGACCGGCATCGTGCAGAACCCGCAGAACCTGCTCGACGAGTTCGCCCTGGTGCGGCCCGGCGAGGTCGCCGCGCCGTCCAGCGTCACGGTCCTGTTCGACGCCTCGGCGCAGACGGCGGCGGACATCGGGGCGAGCACCCGCCTGCGCGTCAACACGGCGCAGACGCTGGCGAACACCAACGTGATCAACCCGGAGACGATCTCGATCGCGGCCGCCGTGCTCGGCATGCTGCTGATCGCGCTGGTCGGCGTCGGCGGATTCACGGTGCTTACACAGCGCAGGATGCGGGCGATCGGCATGCTGGCCGCCCAGGGCGCGACGCCGCGGCATATCAGCCTCGTGGTCAAGGCCAACGGCGCAGCGACCGGCGTGGTGGGCGCGACGGCCGGATTCGTGCTCGGGTTCCTGGCCTGGCTCGCCTACCGGCCGCGCGCGGAGCAGAGCGCCCACCACCTGATGGACCAGTTCGCGCTGCCATGGCCGGTCATCGGCATATCCGTCGTCCTCGCGATCGTCGCGACCTACGCCGCCGCGTCCCGGCCGGCGAAGGCGATCGCCCGGACCCCGATCGTCGCCGCGCTGGCCGGGCGCCCGCCCGCGCCGAAGAAGACCCGCCGCTTCGTGGTCCCCACGGGCATCGTGCTGCTCGCCGCCGCCTTCGTGCTGTTCGGCGCCGCCGGCGCGGCCGGGCCCACCGGCGTGGGCGGCAACCAGAACTCCCAGCTGCTCGAGCTGGTCGTCGGCCTGCTCCTGCTCGGCGCCGCCGTGGTGCTGCTCTCCCCGGCCTTCCTGGCGGTACTCGCCGCCGCCGGCCGCCGGTCCCCGGTCGCGGTGCGGCTCGCCCTGCGGGACCTCTCGCGCTACCGGGCCCGCTCCGGGCCCGCGCTGGCCGCGATCTGCCTCAGCACCCTGATCGCCGTGGTCATCTGCGTGGTCGCGGCCGCCCGGCTGGGCAACTCGATCGACTACACGGGCCCGAACCTCGCCTCCGACCAGATGATCGTCTACGCCCCCGAGCAGGGCGGTTTCCCGATCAAGGGCGGCCCGCCGCCCGGGTCGGGCGCGCCGGTGAGCCTGGCGCAGGCGCGACAGGTCGCGAGCGAGATCTCCGCCGGCGTCGGCACGAACAGCATGGTCACGCTGGAGACGACCAGCGCGTGCGTGATCCACGCTGCGCCCGGACGGGTCTGGTCCGGCTCGGTCTACGTGGCCACGCCTCAGCTGCTCGGCGCGTTCGGCATCGCCCAGTCGCAGATCAACCCGGATGCCGACCTGCTCTCGATGCGTCCCGGCCTGTCCACCATGAGCCTGATGCAGCTGACCAGCAATCCGCCGTGCACCAGCGGGGAGGACTCGTACCCCTGCCCGCCGAGCTCCTGTATAGCCAACCCGCCGATCCAGGAGATCGGACAGCTCCCGTCGGGCGCCTCCGCGCCGAACACGCTGATCACGCAGCACGCGATCAACGAGCTCGGGCTGCAGGGCTCGATCACCACGACCGGCTGGCTCGTCACCACGCCGAACAATCTGACCGCCGCGCAGGTCGCCCGGGCCCAGCAGCTGGCGGCCGCGGCGTCCGGGATGAGCGTCGAGACCCGCAACAGCATCCCGTCGCTGGCTCAGATCGTCGACGTGGCCACGCTCTTCGGCATCGCGCTGGCGCTCGGCATCCTCGGCATGAGCGTCGGCCTGATCCGCAGCGAGGCGGCGCGCGACCTGCGCACCCTCGCCGCCACCGGCGCGTCGCCCACCACCCGGCGCACCATCACCGCCGCGACCACCGGGGCGCTCGCGTTCACCGGCGCCGTGGTCGGCATCGTCTGCGGCTACCTGGCGGTGATCGGCTTCATGAGGAGCAACCAGCTCGACGGGCTCTCCTCGCTGACCACCGTCCCGATAACCAACCTGCTGCTGATCCTCGTGGGCACGCCGCTGAGCGCCGCCGCCATCGGTTGGCTGCTGGCCGGCCGCGAGCCCGCCGACATGTCACGCCAGGCGCTCGAATAGCGAACCGCCGCCCCGGGCTCCGGGCCCCGTTTCTCAGCCTCAGGGCCCGGGGCGTGCGGTCGTGAGGAGGGCGACGACGTCGGCATCCCGGAGCTGGCCGAAGTCGGCGTACCACTGGCTGACCGCCTGGAACCGCCTCGGAGTGAGGATGCTGACGAAGGCGTCGGCCAGCGGGGCGAGGTCGGCCGCGGCCTGCGGGGCGCAGACGGGTGCGGCGAGGACCAGTCTGCGCGGGCCCCGGTTGCGCAGGGCGCGCAGAGCGGCGCGCGCGGTGACCCCGGTGGCCAGGCCGTCGTCCGCGACGACCACGTCCCGGCCGGCCAGGTCGGGCAGGGCGCGGCCGCCCCGGTAGACGGCGATCCGGCGTTCGAGCTCGCGGCGTTCCGGGCCGGCCAGTGCGGCGAGTCGGGCGCCGTCCAGGCCGAGGCGGGTGGCCTGCGGGCCGAGCACGACCTCGTCGAGGCCCTCGGCGATCGCGGCGATGCCGAGTTCGGGGATGCCGGGCACGGCGATCTTCCGGGCGACGAAGACGTCGGCCGCCACGCCGAGGCGGTCGGCGATCTCCCGCGCGATCGGGACGCCGCCGCGGGACAGACCGAGGACCACCGGATCGCTCAGGTCGAGCCGTGCGACCTGCTCGGCGAGCCGGCGTCCGGCGTCGGCCCGGTCCGCGAAGCGTCCGGGGGTTCTGCCCGGCCCGCGCGCCGCAGCGGGCGTTTTCGCGAGGAACCAATCGTGCTGCATGCCGACGCCTCCACTGCCTGTCGGCGTTCGGGTACCCGGCGTGACCGGTCTCATTCGGCCTGGTCGCGGGCCCGTTCCGGGTCCGCCCGGCCGGTCTTCACAGCTATCTACCCGGCGTGACGCTCGTCACTCTGGCCCGAGACCGTTTCGCCGGTACCCGACCGGGTACGAGCGGCGCCCGACCGATGCAAGTGCGCTCGGCGCCCGATCGGGGCGACGGGCGGAAAGGAATCGCACATGTTGATGCTTACTGACGCAGCGGCCGACGTGATCGGCGAGCTCACCTCGCAGCCGAGCCTGCCGGAGACGACCGGGCTGCGCATCGGCCCGAACCCGGACAACACCAACGGCCCCGCCCTGTCCGTGTCGCTGACCAGCGGCCCCGGACCCGAGGACGAGGTGATCGAGGTGAAGCAGGCGCGCGTCTTCGTGGAGCCGGAGGTCGCCGGCCAGCTCGCGGACAAGATCCTCGACGCCGACACCGACAGCAGCGGGGTCGCCTTCCACGTCCGGCAGCAGGCGGCGACCTGATCGGCCGCGACGCCGGAGCCCCCTGATACCCGCCCCGTCCCGCACGCGCTGCCGGCGTGCGGGGCGGGGCGCGCGCGTGCGCCCTGCGGCCGGCTGTGGTTGGCTCGCCTGGTGAAGCTGTTGCTGACCTCGGCCGGCCTGCGCAACGAGACGCTGCGGCGGGAGCTGCGCGGCCTGATGGGGAAACCGCCGGCCGCGGCGAACCTCGTCTACATACCGACCGCCTCCGTCGCCGTTCCCGGAGACCACGGCTGGTTCGTCGCCGACCTGAACCGGGTGCACGGCCTCGGCTGGCGCGAGTTCGACGTCCTGGAGCTCAACGGCCTGCCCCGGCAGATGGTGCTCGACCGCCTGCTGCACGCCGACGTTGTCTACGTCCAGGGCGGCAACCATTACCACCTGGCGCGCAGCATCACCGGCAACGGTCTGACCGACGGCTTCCTGGAGGCGCTGCGGGACCGCGTCTACGTCGGCGTGAGCGCCGGTTCGATGATCTTCAGCCGGCACCTCGACGAGCACTCCGCCGACGTCATCGGCGACACCGCGGACCTGCACGCGCTCGGCGCGACGGCGCTCGAGCCGCCGTTCGGGCTGTACGACTGGTACCTCAAGCCGCACCTGTACTCGCCGGACTTCCCGGAGCGGGACGACGGCTGGGCCGATCGGATCGCGGCCCGGGCGGACTTCCCGATCTACTTCATCGACGACGAGACGGCCCTGCGGGTCGACGGGGACGACGTGAAGGTCGTCTCCGGAGGCGCGTGGCGCTTCCACCAGTGAATCAGGGCACGAGCGAAGGCGGCAGGATGAGCGAGCCCTCCGGCGGTACCGGCGCCCTCGAAGGGCGGGTGGCCCTGGTCACCGGCGGCAGCGGCGGAATCGGGGCCGCCCTGAGCCGCCGCCTGGCCGGCGCCGGAGCCGTGGTCGCAGTGCACTACCATACCGACCGGTCCGCGGCCGAACAGGTGGCCGATGCCATCGCGGCGGCAGGGGGCCGCGCCGCGCTCTTCACAGCGGACCTCGCCGATCCCGATGCGCCCGGACGGCTGGTCGACCGGGTCGAGGCCGAGTTCGGGCCGGTCGCCGTGCTGGCGGCCAACGCCGGGCTCAGCCGGCCCGGCGGCTACGACGACATCGACGCGGCCGCCTTCGACGCGACCCTGGCCGTCAACCTGCGCGCGCCCTACCTGCTCGCCCGCCGCGTCCTGCCGCAGATGCGCCGGCAGCGCTTCGGGCGGATCCTGTTCACCTCCTCGATCGCCGCCCTCACCGGCGGGATCGTCGGACCGCACTACGCCGCGTCCAAAGCCGGGCTGCACGGACTGACCCACCACCTGGCCTCCCGGGTCGCCGCCGACGCGGTCACCGTCAACGCCATCGCCCCGGCCCTGATCACCGGGACCGACATGCTGCCCGGCGAGCCGGCGGAGCTGGTCGAGCGCATCCCCGTGCACCGCCTGGGCACGCCGGACGAGGTCGCGGCGCTGGCTATGGCCGTCCTGACCAACGCCTACGTCACCAGCACGATCGTGACCATCGACGGCGGGATCCACCCCGGCTGACCGTCGCCGGCCGCGCCGGCCGCGGGCGGGTGACGCCGGTCAGGAGGGGCCGGGGAACTGGCCGGTCGAGCCGGCGACCACCGGATGGACCTCGAAGCCCCAGCACACCGGCGAGACCGGATCGGGGGCGGCGAGCCTCGCCGGCGTGGTCTGATCAGGCGCCGTCACCGCCAGGGCAACGGCCGCATAGCCGGGACAGTCGTCGGCAGTGACCCCGACGCCGCTCTTCGGGAAGTGCAACCACTCGATCAGCGCCGAGGCGGATTCCTCGGGGGCGAGCAGGACGCGCGCGGGTGACTGTGCATCGTCGCCACCCATATAGCCGATCATCGTGCGCTCGGCGTTGTACGCACCGCCGCCCGGAAGGTCCAACGCCACGCCGGGGTACCCCTGGACGAAACACGGCACGGCGCTGTTGTCGGTGAAGGTCAGTGTCAGCGAGGAGTGGCCGGCGCCGGCGTCGTACGCTCCGCTGGAGACCTCCAGGCCCGCGGCCGTGCATTCCGGCTCGCCGGCCGCAACAGCCGACGCGGCCGCCGCCGCGCTCGACTCGGCGGCCGAGGCTGTGGAGGCGTCGGCCGGTCCGGTCGCAGCCGGCGTGGCCGATGAGGGCGCCACGGCCGGTCCGGCTCCGGGGCTCGTCGCCGTACAGCCCGTCACGGCCAGAGCAGCGGCAGCGATCGCCAGGGCGGCGACGCGCCGGCCGCCGCGGCCGGCCACCGCCTTCACAATGCTCGAACATCGTCTCGCGCGAGCGACGGCAGACACGATGCACCTCTCTGATTAGTCGGTTCGGCATACCTCCGGCTGTGTCCTTACAGACGACGGCGCGGCGAAACGGTTGCGAGGCCGAGCAGTTGCCTACGCGTCACGCGCGCGAAACGCGATCATCCCGCCGATCAGGGCCAGCGCCGTGTAACCCGCCACCACGGCGAACCCGCCCCAGAACGAGAACATGTGCGACATGGCCGGGTCCGCCGGGTCCGGCCTGGTGGAGAACATCTGGTTCCCGGCGTACGAGGGCACCCACTTGTTGACGTCGTTCTGCCAGGACTGCGGCAGCACGGTCGCCAGGAGCGGGACGACGAAGAGCAGCGCGCACGACGCGGTGATCGCGCCCGCGGTGTGCCTGAGGACCATTCCGATGCCGTATGCGATAAGCCCGCAGAAGGTCAGGAACAGCGCGCCGCCGATCACCGCACGCAGCACGTACGGCTGTCCCAGCGTCGCATTCATGTGCTTGTCCGACAGCAGCGCCTGGCCGAGGAGGAACGCACCGAGGCTGGTCGCCAACCCGGTCGCGAGGGCCACCGCAGCGAAGGCGACGGCCTTGGCCGCGAACACCACGCCGCGGCGCGGCATCGCGGTCAGCGAGGTGCGGACCATCCCGGTCGAGTACTCGGAGGTGACCGTCAGCGCGCCGAGGGCGGCCATGACCAGCTGGCCGAGGAAGATTCCGTCGAGGCTGCGGTTCGTCGGGTCGAAGTCGCCGCCCGTGTCGAAGTCGTGGGCCGCGCCGTAGCACTCCAGCACGCCGAGGGCGACGGTGATCAGCACCATGCCGAGCAGCGTCCAGTAGGTCGAGCGGGTGGAGCGGATCTTGACGAACTCCGAGCGCAGCGCGCCGCGGAAGCCGGCGGCCCGGCTGCCCGGCGCGGGCAGGGCGGCCGAACCGGGTGTCCGCGCGGCACCGGGTGCCACGTCAGGTGCGGCCATGTCAGATCTCGCCTCCCGTGAGAGCGTGCTGCCGGTCCTCGCGCGGCCGGCCCGCGCGGAACTCGACGCTGGCTCCGGTCAGTTCCATGAACGCCTCTTCCAGCGACGCCCGGGCCGAGACGAGCTCGTGCAGCCGCACCCCGCCCGCGAAGGCGAGATCGCCGATCCGGTCGGTCTGCAGGTCGAAGACCGTCAGCCGGCCGGAGCCCTCGTCCCGCACCGAGCCGCCGGCCGCCTCGACCGCCCTGGCCAGTGCGTCCGGCTGCGGTGTGCGAACCCGGACGCACCGGCGGGAGTGGCGCTCGATGAACTCGGCCACTGTGCAGTCGGCGATGAGCCTGCCGCGTCCGATCACGATCAGGTGGTCGGCGGTGTTCTCCATCTCCGACATCAGGTGGCTGGAGACGAACACCGTGCGGCCCTGCGCGGCCAGCCCTTTCATCAGGGTCCGGATCCACAGGATGCCCTCCGGGTCGAGCCCGTTGACCGGTTCGTCGAACATCAGGATCGCCGGGTCGCCGAGCAGCGCCGCCGCGATCCCGAGGCGCTGGCTCATGCCCAGCGAGAATCCCCCGGACCGCTTCGCGGCGGCCTCCTTCAGCCCGACCAGGTCCAGCACCTCGCCGACCCGCCGCCGGGGCAGCTCGCCGGCCTCGGCCAGGGACAGCAGGTGGTTGTAGGCGCTTCGGCCGCCGTGCATCGCCTTCGCGTCGAGCAGCGCGCCGACCTCCCGCATAGGGTGGGCGAGCTGCGCGAACGGCTTGCCGTTGACCGCGACCGAGCCCGCCGTGGGCCGGTCCAGGCCCAGGATCAGGCGCATCGTGGTGGTCTTGCCGGCGCCGTTCGGTCCGAGGAATCCGGTGACCATCCCCGGCCGGACGGCGAAGGACAGGTCGTCGACGGCTACTTGTCGCCCATAGCGCTTCGTCAGACGCCGCGCTTCGATCATGCCGGCGCCCCGTTCGGGCACGGGCGGCGTCGCAACAGGTGTGCTGCTGAAATCCATGCCGCCGACCGTACGAAGCGTCCGCCGCCGCTTCGAGCCCCGTTCGGCTGATCCTGCCGGCGGCCGGGCACGACGAAAGTCGCACATCGGCCGGGTCGAGGTCATCCCGAGGTCGCTCGATTCGCCTTCCGGCGGCCAGTAGCGTGACCGGGGTGGCGGCGACCGGGACGGACGAGCGGCCGCGCGGGTTGCGCGGATTGCGCGGTCGGCTGCGCGGGCTCGTCGATCCGGTGCTCGTCGACCGCCGGGAAACCGGGCGCGATCCCAGTGCGCTGACCCGCCTGCTGGCATCGTCAAGGGCTTTCACCCGCACCCGGGTCCAGGCGACCGACGGGGCTCTCGCGTTCGTCCTGTTCGCCGTGTGCCTGCGCAACGCGGAACTCGCCCATCGCTCGATCCCGGCCGGGGTGTTCACGTTCCTGCTCGTGCTCCCGCTGGCCTGGCGCCGCCGCGCTCCGATCGCCGTCTTCCTCGCCGTCGCCGCGGTGGCGTTCGCGCAGTGGCTCGCCGAACTGCAGCTGCTTGCCGACATCGCGCTGCTCGGCGCGCTCTACACCGTCGCCGCCCTGCGACCGCAGCGCGCGGCGATTGGCGCGGCGTTCGTGCTCGAGGGCGCAGCGGTCCTCGCGGCCGTGCGGTGGCCGCAGAACGCGTCGGTGCCCGCGACCGTCGCGCTGCTCTCCGGGCTCGTCGTCGCAGCGCTCGTCTCAGGCCTTTACGTCCGCGAGCGCCGCGCGCACGTCGAGAGCCTCGTCGAGCGCGCGGCGCGGCTCGAGGCCGAGCGGGACCGGCAGGCTCTGCTCGCCGCGGCGGCCGAGCGGGCCCGGATCTCCCGCGAGATGCACGACGTGATGGCGCACAGCCTCGCGGTCGTGATCTCGCTGGCCAACGGCGCGACGGCGAAGCTCGGACGCGACCCGCGGCAGTCCCGCGCGGCCCTCGAGTCGATCTGCGAGCTCGCCCGCCAGGCCCTCGCGGACACCCGGCGGCTGCTCTCGGTGCTGCGGACCGAGGAGGGCGACGCGGGGTGCGCGCCGCAGCCGGGCATCGGGCAGATCGCGGGCCTGGTCGACCGGGCCGCCCGCACCGGTCTCTGCGCGACGCTCACGGTCCGCGGCGATCCGGTCCCGGTCGCGGCCGGCCCCGCGCTCAGCGCCTACCGGATCGTGCAGGAAGCGGTCACCAACGCGGTCAAGCACGCGGAGGGCGCGACCGCCGTCACGGTCGAGCTGGCGTGGACGCCGCGCCGGCTCGAGATCGCGGTGACCGACGACGGACGCGGCGGCGCACGTTCTGCGGACCCTGTGAGCGGCTTCGGCCTCGCCGGCATGCGAGAGCGCGCCGCCCTCTACGGCGGCACGGCGACGGCCGGTCCCCGCCGGGAGGGCGGATGGGCGGTCGAGGCGGCGATCCCGCTCGCCGGCCCCGGCCGGGGCGTGCCGTGAACGGGCAACCGGGGCGCGACCAACCGGGGCGCGACGGTCCGATCTCGGTGGTCCTGGTCGACGACCAGCCGCTGCTGCGCATGGGCTTCCGCATGGTCCTCGAGGAGGAGCCGGGCATCGTCGTGGTCGGCGAGGCCTCCGACGGCGCGGCCGCCCTCGACCTCGTCGGGCGCCGCCACCCGGACGTCGTCGTGATGGACGTGCGGATGCCGGGCATGGACGGGATCGAGGCGACGCGGTCGATCACCGCGACCGAGCCGCACACCCGCATCCTGATCCTGACGACGTTCGACCTGGACGAATATGCGTTCGGCGCGCTGCGCCTCGGCGCCAGCGGCTTCATCCTGAAGGACGTCCTGCCGGCCGAGTTCGTGCGCGCCATCCGGTCCGTCGCGGACGGCGACGCGGTCATCGCCCCGAGCGTGACCCGGCGCCTCCTCGACGCGTTCGCGCACCGGCTCCCCGCGCCGCAGCGTTCTGACACAGCCGCCCGTCCCGAGCTCGACCGGCTGACCGCCCGGGAGCGGGAGATCCTGGTCGAACTCGCCCGCGGCGCGTCCAACGCCGAGATCGCCGGGCGGCTGTTCGTGGCCGAGGCGACGGTGAAGACCCATCTCGGGCGGGTGCTGGCGAAGCTCGGCCTGCGCGACCGGGTCCAAGCGGTGGTCTACGCGTACGAGGCGGGCCTCGTCGACCGGCGGCCCCGGCTCTGAGCACACCGAGGGCGCGGACTGCTTATCTCAAATACCGACTATTGATCCCATTTTTTCCTGGCCTGCGGCTGTCCGGATCACACCGGCGAGCCTAAGTTCCGACGTCGCGGCCGAGCATCAAAATGGACCAAAACCCCATATCCGTGCGATCCATCGGATGCACGCCTCAAGGAGTGGACCATGGCATCGCTCTCGAACCCCGACCCGACGCACCCCCCGGGCGGGATCGCCCTCAAACGCGAGATTGGTTTCATCGGCCTGACCTGGGCGTCTATGGGCTCGATCATCGGTTCGGGCTGGCTGTTCGGAGCCCTCTACGCGGCCCAGGCGGCCGGCACCGCGGCCCTGCTGTCCTGGGGCATCGGCGCGGTGGCGATCATCATCCTCGCCTTCGTGCACGCCGAACTCGGCGGCGCCTACCCGGTCGCCGGCGGCACCGGCCGCTTCCCGCACTACGCCTACGGCTCGGTCGCCGGAGCGTCCTTCGGCTGGTTCTCCTACCTGCAAGCCGTCGCAGTCGCGCCGATCGAGGTCTACGCCGCGATCAAGTACGCCTCAGTCCACCTGCACTGGCTGCAGAACAGCAACGGCACGCTGACCTGGCAGGGCCTGCTGATCGCGATCGGGTTCATGGCCCTGTTCACCGTCGTGAACTTCCTCGGCGTGCGCTGGCTCGCCCACACCAACTCTGCCGCGACCTGGTGGAAGATCGCCGTCCCGGTCGCCGTCATCATCATCTTCGCCTCCACCCACTTCCACGCCTCCAACTTCGGCGCCGGCGGCTTCGCCCCCTCCGGCAGCGAGGGAGTGCTCTCGGCGGTCTCCACCAGCGGCATCATGTTCGCCCTGCTCGGCTTCGAACAGGCGGACCAACTGGCCGGCGAGAGCCGCAACCCGCAGCGCGACATCCCGCGCGCGGTGCTCGGCTCCATGATCATCGGTGCGCTGATTTACATCCTGCTGCAGGTCGTGTTCATCGCAGCGCTGCCCGCCTCCTCGTACGCGCACGGCTGGGCGAACCTGTCGTTCAACGGCGACGCCGGGCCGTTCGCCGGGCTGGCCTCGCTGATCGGGCTGGGCTGGCTCGGCACGATCCTGTACATCGACGCGATCGTCTCCCCGAGCGGCACCGGCCTGATCTACGTGACCGCGTCCTCGCGCGTGTCCTACGGCCTGGCGCGCAACGGCTACGTGCCGGCGTTGTTCGAGAAGACCGACCGGCGCCGGATCCCGTGGTTCGGCCTGCTAGTCGCCTTCGTCATCGGCTGCGTCGCGTTCCTGCCGTTCCCGACCTGGAAGTCGCTGGTCAGCTTCATCACCTCGGCCAGCGTCCTGATGTACGCCGGCGCCCCGCTGGCCTTCGGCGCGCTGCGGCAGCAGGACAAGGACCGCTACCGGCCGTTCCGGCTCGGCGCCGGGGGCTTCTGGGCGCCGGTCGCGTTCGTGGTCTCCAGCATGATCATCTACTGGTCCGGCTGGGACACGCTGCAGAAGCTCGGCTACGCGATCGTCATCGGCTACCTGCTGATCGGCGCGAACTTCCTGCTGAAGCTGAACCCGCAGCTGCCGAAGCTGGACTGGAAGTCGGCGCAGTGGCTGCCGGTCTACCTCATCGGCATGGGCGTGATCTCCTGGCAGGGCCGGTACTGCAACGGAGGTCCGGCCTCGACCGTGTCGTGCGGCGCGACCAGCCGCATCCCGCTGTGGTGGGACATGGGCATCATCGCGGTCTTCAGTCTGCTGATCTACTACTGGGCGATGGCCGTGCGGCTGCCCGACGAGCACACCCGCGAGTACATCGGCCACCTCAGCGCACAGATGGGCGTCACGGAGGAGACCGCGCCGGAGGGCCCGGTCGCAGCTCCCTGACGGCGCCTCGCCGTCCGACGCTATCCGACCGCATGGCGCCGCGGTTCCGGCGTGCTGAAGGCGGCGTGGCGCAGCTGCGATACGTGTGCGAATCGCGCGGTGACGGCCAGGCCGCCTTCGGGCCGCGGCCGGGCGGTGAGGCCGGCGTCGTGGGCCCGGGCGACCGCGCTGATGATCGCGAGTCCGAGGCCCAGGCCATGGCCGTCGCGGCGCTCGTCGCGGCCGGTCGAGAGCCGCTGGAAGGGCTCGAACAGCCGCTGGAGCTGGTCCTCGGGCACGACCGGTCCGCTGTTGGCGACCGTGACGCTCACCCAGAGCCCTGATGTCTCGGTGCTGATGACGAGCTGTCCGCCGGGCCGGTTGTGCCGGATGGCGTTGTCGACGAGGTTGCTCACAAGGCTCTCGATCAGCTTGGGGTCGCCCGCCGTGACCGCCGGCGCCAGATGTTCGACCACGCCGACGTCCCCGGCCACCGCTTGATCGCGGCGGGCGTCCAGCGTGCGGCCGGCGACCTGCGCCAGGTCGCAGGTGTCCCAGCGCGAGATTCCGCGCTCGCTGGTGGCGAGCACGAGCAGGGCTTGGACGAGCCGTTCCTGGTGCCCGCCGAGGGCGAGCGCTTCCCGGCAGACCCCGCGCAGGGTCCCGGCGTCGGCGTCCGGGTCGGCGAGGGCGACCTCGAGGAGGGTGCGCAGGCCGGCCAGCGGGGTGCGCAGCTCGTGGGAGGCGTTGGCGACGAAGTGGCGCTGGGCGTCGAACGAGGCCTGCAGGCGGGCGAACAGGTCGTCGAGGGTCTGGCCGAGCTCGGTCAGCTCGTCCACGGGCTCGCCGAGGGCGAGGCGCCGGTGCAGGTTGCCGGCGGAGATGGCCTTGGCGGTGGAGCCGATGGCGCGCAGCGGGCGCAGGAAGCGGCCGGCGATGAACCAGCCGAGCGCCAGGGCGACGGGGACGAGGACGACCAGGGCGACGGCGGAGCCCGTGAGCAGCTGCCCGAAGCTGATGCCGGGTCCGGTGCCGGTGCCGGTGACCGCGGTGGACGGTGTGGTGCCGCTCTTGTGAGCGGTCGACTGAATGTCGGCGAGCGGCACGTCGACGAACAAGAGCACGAAGACCCCGGCGGCGTAGATGCCCGCCGCGTAGGCGAGCGCGAGCCGGGTCTGCAGGGACTTCCTGGCGGGCTGGTGGTCGGTCATGACGGTCATGACGGTCCGATGCGGTAGCCGCCCTCGCGGACGGTCTCGATCACCGGCGGGTCGCCGAGCTTGGCCCGCAGCCGGTGCATGGTGTGCTTGACGGCGCTGCTGAACGGGTCGGCGGCCTCGTCCCAGACCCGCTCGAGCAGCTGCTCGGCGGACAGGACCAGGCCGGGCGGCGCGGCGAGCAGGCACTCGAGCAGGGCGAACTCCTTGGGGCTCAGCTCGAGCCGGCGCCCGGCGCGCAACGCGGTGCGGCGGGCCGGATCGAGGGTGATGTCCCCCCGCGCGAAGGTGGGCGGAAGCGGCGCGGCGGCGCGGCGGGCCAGCGCGCGGACGCGGGCGACCAGCTCGGCGAACGCGAACGGCTTGGGCAGGTAGTCGTCCGCGCCGAGGCCGAGCCCGCCGACCCGGTCCTCGACCGTGTCGGCGGCGGTGAGCATCAGAACCCTGGTCTCGCAGCCGCTGCCGGCGAGCCGGCGGCAGACCTCGTCGCCGTGCACGCCGGGCAGGTCGCGGTCGAGGACCACCACGTCGTAGCGGGTGAGGGCCAGGCGGTCGAGCGCGGCGGTCCCGTCCAGCACGACGTCGACGGCCATGCCCTCGCGGCGCAGCCCGGTCCCGAGGGAGCGGGCGAGCACTTCGAAATCCTCGACGACCAGGACCCTCACAGCTGGTCACCGCCGGGCGTCGCCGTGTGCGCAGCGCGGCCGGAGCGGCCGCCGGGTCGAGGTGCCATGCAGCCACGATGCCAGATCCCCGGTTCCAGCCAGGTCGCAGCCGCCGTGCGGGGTTCTCCGGGCTTTTGCGGGCCTGCGACCCGGTTGGAACCAGGAGCCGCGTACAACCTGGGGCATGAAACTGCTCCCGATCATGAGCTCACTGCGATGAGCGCCCCCGATGTCGTCGTCGCCGGACTGCGCAAGCGGTTCGGGGCGACCCGCGCGCTCGACGGCATGTCGTTCACCGTCCGCCCGGGCGCGGTGACCGGCTTCGTCGGGCCGAACGGGGCCGGCAAGTCGACCACGCTACGGGTGGTCCTGGGCCTGGACCGCCCGGACGAGGGCGAGGCCCTGGTGTCCGGCCGCCCCTATCGCAGCCTGCGCCGTCCGCTGCGGCACGTGGGCGCGCTGCTGGACGCCGGGGCGCTCGAGCCCGGCCGCACCGCCCGGAACCACCTGCTGTGGCTCGCCCGCTGCCAAGGGATCGCGGCGCGGCGGGTGGACGAGGTGATCGCGCTGGTCGGCCTGTCGGCGGTGGCGCGGCGCAGGGCCGGCGGCTACTCGCTCGGGATGCGCCAGCGGGTGGGGATCGCCGCGGCGCTGCTGGGCGACCCGCCGGTGCTGCTGCTGGACGAGCCGTTCAACGGGATGGACCCGGACGGCATCATCTGGACCCGCACGCTGCTGCGGTCGCTGGCCGCGGAGGGGCGGGCCGTGCTCGTCTCCAGCCATCTGATGGGCGAGTTGGAGGGCATGGCCGGCCGGGTCGTCGTCGTGGGCCGCGGCAGGGTGATCGCCGACGCGGCGGTGGCCGACCTGCTCGCCACGCTCGCCGGAGATCGCACGGTCCTGCGAACCGCGGCGCCCGAGCGGGCCGCGCGCGTGCTCGGCGAGGCGGGCGGCACGGTCGTGCGGACTGGACCGGACACGCTCAGCGTGTCGGGGCTGCCCTCAGAGCGGATCATTCCCGTCCTCACCGGCAGCCAGGTGGACTTCTCCGAGCTGTCGGCGCAACGCGTCTCGCTCGAGGACGTCTACCTGCACCTGACCCGCGGCCAGGTCGAGTACGAGGCCGAGGCACCGGCGGGATCGACGGGAACGACGGAGGCGGCCCGATGAGCGGAGAGGACCGTGACAGCTTCGCCCGGTTGGTGTGGGCGGAGTGGACCAAGCTGCGCAGCGTGCGCGCCTGGCTGATCACGCTGATCGCCGCGGCGGTCACGATGACCGTGTTCTCGGTGCTCTCCGCGGCCGGGGAGCGGCGCAACTGCGATCCGGCCGGGTGTCCCGCGGTCGTGGTCGGGCCCGGCGGCGAGGCCGTGGCGGACAGCTACGAGCTGGTCGGCCGGCCGCTGACCGGGAACGGCACGATCACCGTCGAGCTCACCTCGCTCACCGGCCTGCTGCCCCCGCCGGGCCACTCCTTCGGGCAGCCGGTCCCGCCGGCCGAGCCGCTGTCGGCCGGCCACCCGGGCGTGGAGCCGTGGGCGAAGGCAGGGCTCATCATCACCGCGAGCACCCGGCAGGGCGCGCCCTACGCCGCGGTCATGCTCGCCGCAGACCACGGCGTGCGCTTCCAGGACGACTACACCGGCGACATCGCAGGCCCCGATGACACCGTCGCCCCCGGCTCGCCGCTGTGGCTGCGGCTGACCCGCGCCGGCGACGCCGTCACCGCCTACGTGCTCGCCGGCCGCTCCGGCTGGACCCGGATCGGAGCCGCCGACCTGTCCGGCCTGCCGGCCACCGCCGAGGCAGGGCTCTTCGTCACCTCGCCGCAGGACTCGCAGATGACCGATCACCCCTTCGTCACCTCCGGGGCGGACGGCCCCAGCCTCGCCACCGCTACCTTCGCCCACCTCACCGTGCACGGCGCCGGGACGGACGGCGATGGCCTGTCCGGCCTCACCGGCCGGACCATCGGCGGCCCGAATGGCGATTACCCCGCCCTGACCGGCAGCTACACCAGTTCGGGCGACGGGAGCTACCGCGTCAGCGGCTCCGGCGACATCGCGCCCGAGGTCGGCGGGGTGGAGGGCAGCGGCGTGACCATCGACGACACCCTCGGCGGCTGGTTCTTCGCCCTGATCGCGGTCATCGCACTCGGCGCCGTGTCCGCCACCGCCGAATACCGCAGGGGCCTGATCCGTACCACGCTCGCCGCCACGCCCCGGCGCGGCCGGGTGCTCGCTGCAAAGGCCGTCGTCATCGGCGTATCAACCTTCGCGCTCACTCTGCCCGCCGCTGCGATCTCGCTGATCGTCGGGAAGCGCGTACTGCTCGCCAACCACAACCTGGTCTATCCCGTCGGCACGCTCACCGAGGCGCGGGTCGTAGTCGGCACGGCCGGCCTGCTCGCCGGAGCCGCGGTCTTCGCGCTCGCACTCGGCGTGATCCTGCGGCGCAGCAGCGGAGCCATCACCATCGGGGTCGTCGCGATCGTGCTGCCGGTCCTACTATTCCAGGCCCTGCCCGCCGGGGCCGCCGACTGGGTCCTCCGGGTCACCCCCACCGCCGCAGTGTCGGTACAGCAGACCCTGCCCGTCTACCCACAGGTCGCCGTCGACTACTCGCCGACCGCCGGCTACTTTCCGCTCGCCCCGTGGGCCGGCTTCGCAGTGCTGTGCGCTTACACCGCCGCCGCCTTGGCCGTCGCCGCCGTACTGCTGCGCCGGAGGGACGCGTGAGGCAGGGCGCCGACCCGCGCGGATATGGAGGGCACGAATATGGAGGGCACGGATACGCGGACGCCTGGCGCGCGGAGTGGATCAAGGCCCGCACCCTCGCCTCGACCGGCTGGCTGCTCGCCGCCACGGTCGCAGCCGGCGTCGGGCTCAGCGCCGCCGTCTGCGCCGTGGCCCGGTACCAGACCGGCGGCGGCCTTGATCCCGCGAGGTTCGCCCTCAGCGGCGTCCAACTCGCCCAAGCGCTCGTCGCGGTCTGGGCCGTGCGAGCGGTCAGCGCCGAGTATCGCAGCGGGATGATCCACACGACTCTCATCGCCGTACCCCGGCGCCGCGCCGTCCTGGCGGCCAAGGCAGCTGTCATCGCAGCCCTGACACTCGCCGCGGGCGCCGTCACCGTCGCCGTCAGTCTCCTGATCGCACGCGCCGAGTTGACGGTGCACGGATTCGCCGCCACCAACGGCCGCTTCCCTCTCCTCGCCGGCCCGACGCTGCGGGCCGCGTTCGGCTCAGTGCTCTACCTCGGCCTCATCGGCATCCTGGCGGCCGGCGCCGCACTGGCCGTGCGGGACGCGGCCGCCGCCACCGGCATCGTGCTCGGCCTGCTCTACCTGTTCCCGCTGGCCGCCCAGCTCGCCGGAAACGCCGCCTGGCAGCGGCATCTCCAGCAGATCGGTCCCACCACCGCCGGCCTCGCCGTCCAGGCCACCACCAATCTCAGCACACTGCCGATCCAGCCGTGGGCGGGCCTCGCGGTGCTGGCCGGCTGGTCCGCCGCGGCGCTGCTGGCCGGAGGCCTCGTGCTGCACAGGCGGGACTCATGAGCGAGGCCGTGCTGCGCGCGCTACGCTGGCCGGGCATGCGCGGCACTCGCCAACAACGTCGTCGGCAGGAGATCGCATGAGGCTGCACGGACCCGCGCTTCGGCTGACCATCTGCATCGGCGAGAACACCCGGTATCACCACCGCCCCCTGTACGCCGAGATCGTGCACCGCGCGCATCAGGCGGGCCTGGCCGGCGCGACCGTGCTGCGCGGCATCGAGGGCTACGGCGCCTCCACCCACATCCACACCACCCGCATCCTGAGCCTGACCGAAGACCTGCCCCTGGTCATCGTCATCGTCGACGACGCCGCACGCATCCGCGCCTTCCTGCCCCAACTCGACGAGATCGTCGAGGAAGGCCTCGTCATGATCGACGAGGTCGAAGTCATCAAGTACGTCGGCCGCAAACACGAGCAAGCCGCCACCGCGCATCC
>DASYAE010000134.1:0-2147 GCA_036501535.1 Actinocrinis sp.
GTCGAAGCCTGCCGCGGCGAGGAGGCCGGGCAGCGCGCCGGTGGCCAGGTCCGCAGGCACGAACGTGACGCCGTCCGGCACGGTCACCCGGGCGTGCGCGAGCGCGCGGCGCTTCCAGTCCTGGGTAGCCGGATGATCGACGCCGGCGGCGCGGCCGAGCGCGTCCTCGGTGTACCTGCTGCGGCAGGTGACCTGCGCCCTGGCGCCCGCAAGCACCGGGTGCGTTCCGTGGCTCGTGTGGTAGCTGAGCAGCTCTTCGGCCCGCTCGCCCAGCAGCGCCAACGCGAGCGTGTCGGCGAATATCACCGGCTCGCCGTCGACAACAAGGTGCGCGGCACGCGCGGCCGCCGCCGTCAGCGCGGTGAAACTCGGCTGTCCATTCTCCATGGCAGCCGAGGCTACAACCAATTTCGAACACTATAGCAAATAAATGAATATTTCTCAATGCATATCGCGTTACAGTTCCATACCTATGGAAGGGACACTCATCTTCCCATCAGTTTTTTGGCCCTTTTCGCGACCGGTTTGTCCGCGCGGGTTCAAGGGCGGAAAGTGATGCGAAGATGGCGGCCAGCCAGGCGGGCGGGCAGGTTCTTGGGCTGCTGCCCGGAGACGCGGCTGTCCACACCTATTGTGGACAAACCTGTGCGAAACGCCGGGGCGGCTTGTGGCCACGGCTGTGGGCAACGGTGGATTAGCTGTGCCGACGACGGCACGCAGATGTGCCCCGGCCCGCGGCAATGCCGTGTGGATAAGCATCCGTAGCTGTGGATGATCATGTGCCGGGGCGGTCGCTGTCCAGCAGGCCGAAGATGACCGAATCCGCGAAAGCGCCGTTCACCCAGTCGGAGCCCCTGGTGACGCCCTCGCGCGTGAAGCCGGCCTGCTGCGCGATGCGGATCATCGCCTCGTTGTCGGTGAGGGTCTCCAGCTGCAGCCGGTGCAGCCCGCGGATGGCGAACCCGTACCGGCACAGCACCAGGATCGCGTCGGTGCCGAGCCCGCGGCCGCGGCACGCCGGCCGCAGCGAGATCCCGACGTGCGCCGACCTGTTGTGCGGGTCGATGTCCCAGAGCAGCGTGTCACCCGCCAGCCCGCCGGTGGCCAGCTCGACGATGGAGAAGACCGCGGCGTCTCCGTCCTGGGACGCCCCGGCGGCACCGGCGGCCCAGAACGGAGACGCGGGACCGCTCGGGATGGGTACCCACGGCCGGGAGTCGGCCCTGACCCGCGTCTCGACGTCGTCGTACAGTTCCGCGTGCAGGATCTCGGCGTCGCCGGGACGGCGGGCCCGGAGCCCGGTCAGCTCACCGCGCAGCATGTCCGGATAGTAGCGCCAGGCCCGCCCGCCGCGAGGGACCGGTCAGGGGTAGCTGACCACGTCCACCGGGGCGTGGTTCGCGTCGGCCTCGTCGGTGGCCGGCCCGCCGGTGCCGTTGATGATCGAGTCGAGACCGCCGAAGCCGCCGATCCACAGGCCGAATACGTCGTGGAACTGCACGCCCGCGGCCTGCGGCACCTGGAACGCCTCGGTGACGTGCAGCGTGGCGGTCGTGTCGATGAACACCACGTAGCTGCCCATGCCGTAGCCCTGGAAGGTCTTCACGCCGGCGCCGACCTGGAAGGCCGGATAGCCGCTGAAGGTCGACGACTCGTTCCAGGCCGCCTGGCTGGGCACGTCGTAGGGCAGCTCGTTCTGGAAGAAGACGTCGGTGCCGCCCTGGCCGGACCAGAGGACCTCGCTCTTCTGGTAGTGCTCGACCGCCAGGCCGTACGCGGTGACGTCGTCGCCGGTGACCACGAGCCCGGTGTCGGCCTTGTTCTCCGTCCAGCCCACGTCGGCCGGGTCGTTGCCGTGGTCGGCGCGCCACGCCCACACGTCGTCGATGATCGAGTGCGACGCGTTGTCGAGCAGGCTGACCGTCGCCGACGTGGGCGTCGTCTCCGCGCCGCCGATCCGGAAGAACACGTCAGAGATCAGGTCCGGGTTGCCCGCCGCCGCGTTCCCCGGGGTGCCGACCGAGACCAGCACCGGCGAGTTGACCGGGCCGGCGTCGACGATCAGGCCGGAGACCTTGACCCCGGTGTTCGGCAGCACGACCAGCGCGGCGTTGCCGCGGCTCGGGACGAGCGTGGCGAAGCCGAGA
>DASYAE010000135.1:0-13810 GCA_036501535.1 Actinocrinis sp.
CGGTGCGGCCGTGCCGGTCGTCGATCCCGATGTCGCAGAGCTCGGCGACGTCCGTCGGCCGGATCTCGATGGCCGCCTGGTTCATGAAGCCGCCGGAGCGGGCCGCGGTGAACTGGACGGTCCCGGTCTGCACCGAGGCGGCCGCCGCCCCGTCGTCGGCGGTCGAGGTCCATCCGGCCTCGAACACCGAGCGCGCGGATTCGGTGTTGTACTGCGCGACGCTGAACACCTCGTCCTGATCGGGGCCGGGCCGGCTCGCGAAGTACAGGTGCACCAGGCCGTCCGAGCCGTTCGTCAGGTACGGCGAGTCGCCGGGCTCGAAGAAGTCGAGCAGACCGCAGTAGAGCGTGCGGCCGGCCTCGTCGATGACGAGGTTGCCCTGGGTCGGCTCGGCGGAGGGGGCGCTGGAGGGCACGAGCGAGGCGCCGAAGACCTCTGCGTCGTTGTGCCGCGGCGAGGAGTCCGGCGTGGTCGGCGGGTCCGCGTTGTAGTCGACGGAGTTGAACTCCCAGTCGGCGACCAGGTGCTGCTCGCTCGCGCCGCCGCTCCAGAGCTTCAGGTCGTCGAGGATGCCGATGATCCCGTCGTAGCGGCCGCCGATCGTGGTGACCTGGTTGGCCGCCACCGCCGCTTTGACGTCGGTGCCGGTCACCGGCACCGCGTTGCCGTTGATGAGGATGGAGAAGTTCCCGGTGTCGGGCGCGGCGTCGTAGGCGACCCGCACCTGCACCCACTGGCCCGGTGTGATGACAGGGTTCGTCGTGTACGCATATACGGGTTCGGTTCCCGTGCCGAAGCCACTGCGACCCGCAGGTCCCGGGTGATCTTGACGTAGGGCGCGGCCTGCGCGGCCGGCAGCGAGTCATCGCCGCGGAAGACGAACTGGTCCGCCGCGACCGCGCCGTCCGGGCAGAACCAGAACTCTGCCGCGAACGGAGCGGTCAGCTTCAGGGAGTCGCTGACCGGCAGGTTCAGGTAGGCGCTGGCGGTGAAGTGCAGCGCGTAGTCCACCGGGGACACGGGCGTCACGACGGTCTGTTCCGGCAGCCGGGCCAGGCCGCCGTCCTTGCCGAGGGCGAAGTCGAGGGTGGCGTACCGGACCCGGCCGTCGGGCCCGGTGACCGGCTGCGCGAGCATGACCCGGGCGGCCCGCTTGAGCATCAGGTCGTCGCCGGAGGTGGCCTGCACCCGCTCGTGCAGCGTGTAGATCACCGCGGCCGGAACCCCGGCCAGGGCGAGCGGCGCCCCGTCCTCGGCGTCCAGGCTGAGCACCGCGCTCACGTCCGGCACCACGTTGCCGGAGCCGTCGAGCCGGGATGTGGTCAGGTCGGGCAGACCGTCCTCGTCCATCGGGAAGGAGAAGAGGTCCAGGGTCCCGGTGTCGGCGTCGACGGCGAAGAACTGCCAGCGGTTCGCGGTGCCGGTCTGGTTCGGCAGGACCAGCGCCTCGAACCGGCCCATCGTCAGGCCGCTGATCATGGGCAGCTCGAGGGTGGGCTCGATGAAGGGCTCGCCGTCCGGCGTGGTGAAGCCCTGGGTGTCGCGGTCGCCGTCGGGGATGTCCTGCTTGCCGGAGCGCTGGTACCGCACCTCCCAGATCGGCTCGAGCACCGGGACCGCGGGGCCGCCGGCGGCCGGGGTGACGCGCTTGAGCATAAAGCGGTTGAGCAGCAGGGTGCCGCGGGTGGACTGCTGGAACACGTGCACGTACTTCTCGTCCGAGAGCACCTTCAGCGGCGCGTCGGCGACCGGCAGCACGGCGCCGTCCGCGTCGTCCACGGTGACGATGTCCAGGCCGAGCGGGCGCAGCTGGGCGGGCAGGTCGAGCTTGGCATAGCCCGTCCACTCCGCATTGTCGACGGCCGTGGAGACCTTCAGGTCCAGCACGTTGTAGTACAGGTCAGTGCCCTGCGCTGCGCGCGCGAAGGCGACGACGGTTCCCTGGTGGTTGGTGACGGCGACCTGGCGCAGCGCTCCGGAAGGCGGCGCACCGGGCGGCGGCGTCGTGGTCGCCACGGCTCCGGCAGGTGCCGGACGGGGCGCCGCGGCCCGGCGGAGCAGGCTGGTACGGGACATCTCAATCCTCGCATCTATCGGGTATGGGTCATTGCTTCGAAGAGTTCTCATGCAGAGCGGGCGCGCGGCAGCGCATCAGAGCACGAACGTGAATCCCCCAGGCGGCCGCGACCGCGGCGCGCAGCACCGGAAGTGCAGAACGACGGAACGGCAGAACACGGATCGGCAGTACGCCGGAAGGCCCTGCCTCCCACCCCACATTGGCCTTACACATGAGGCTACATGTTTCGCTACGCTGTAGCCTCACGCATAGCGTCACTGCCGGCGGTCCCGCTGTCAAGAGGTCCGGCGGAGTTTGTAGGGCACCATTTAGCGCTACGCTGTAGCCCTATGGTTTTACGATCGGAGAACGCCCGTGACGCCGCCGCCGGATCCCCCGACCCGTCATGTCCGCAACCCCCGCGGCGAGGGAGATCGCCTTCGCAATGACCTGATCGCCGCCGCCGACCGCCTGCTGCAGGCCGGCCAGACGCACGAGACGCTCTCGCTGCGCGCCGTCGCCCGCGAGGTGGGCATCGCCGCGACCAGCATCTACCTGCACTTCCCGGACAAGTTCACGCTTCTGCTGGCCGTCTACCAGCGACACTTCGCCGACCTGGCCCGGCTCATCGACCAGGCCGTGGACGAGCAGGCCGACCCGGCGGCGCAGCTGCGGGCCGCCGCACTGGCCTACTGGCGATTCGCCGAGCAGAACCCCAACGCCTACTACGTGATGTTCACCGTGCCGGGCGCCAACGGCGTCCCCGGCGTCCCCACGCCTCTGCCCGCGGACATCCGGCCCGGCGCCGCGATAGTCCAGACGGTTCAGAACGTGATCACCCGGTGCATCGACGCCGGCCTCACACCACGCCTGGACCCGTACTGCGCGGCACTGTGCCTATGGACGAGCCTGCACGGACTCATCACCATGATCGCCGCGCGCCCCTACGTACCGTGGCCCCCGCACGAGCAACTTATCAATACCCTGCTCGGCACCTACATCGCCACCGGCTGAAACGCCCGCGCGAGGTCTTCATCAGCCGCGGCGCGCTTCTAGACTGAACCGGTGAGCATCGCGCTGACCCTGCTTGACGACGTGCGCTGGCGGGGGATCCCCGTCGTGGGCGAGCGTCCGCAGGCGCTGTTGGCGGCTCTGGCGGCGGGCGGCTGCCGCCCGGTGGGGCCGGCGGAGCTGATCGGGCTCGTGTGGGGCGACGCGGCGCCGAGCAACGGCGTGAAGAGCCTCCAGGTGCTGGTGTCGCGGGTGCGCAGCGCCTGTGGCGCGGACGCGATCGCCCGGGACGGGGCCGGGTACCGGCTGGGCGTCGGGCCGGACGAGGTCGACAGCGCCATGCTTGCCGGTCTGGTCCGCCGGGCGGCATCCGCCCTCGACCGGGACGCGGCGCACGCGGCGGGGCTGGCGCGCGAGGCGCTGGCGCTGGCCGGCGGCCTGGCCAGGGCGGCCGATGACGAGGCCGGCCCGCTCGCGGAGATCCGCCGGGCCGCCGCCGCGGACACGGCGGCGGCGCGGGTCGTCCTGGCGCGGGCCGCCAGCCGCACGGGAGCGCACGCGGACGCGCTTTCGGAGCTCGAGCTGGCGCAGGCCGGCGCCGCGCACGACGAGTCGCTGCTGGCAGACCTCCTGCGCAGCGAGGCCGCCGTCCGCGGCCCGGCGGTGGCACTCGAGCGCTTCGAGCGCCACCGGCGGGACCTGCGCGAACGGCTCGGCGCGGATCCCGGCGAGCCGCTGCAGCGGGTGCACCGCGGCCTGCTGGCCCTCGACCGCCCGGTGCGCCGCGGCGTGCGCTACGACGCGACGGAGCTGATCGGCCGGGATCGCGACCTGGGCCGGCTGCGGACCCTGCTGGCCGGCGCGCGGGTGGTCTCCGTCGTCGGCGCGGGCGGGCTCGGCAAGACCAGGCTGGCGCACGTCCTCGCGCGCGAGGCGCAGGAGCCGGCCGTCTACTTCGTCGAGCTCGCCGGCGTCACCTCGGCCGAGGACGTCGCGGTGGAGGTCGGGTCCGTGCTGGGCGTGCGCGACTCGGTCAGCAGCCGCAGGGCCCTGACGGCGGAGCAGCGGGCGGATATCAGGGCGCGCATCGCGAGGCAGCTCGGGCAGGTGCCCGGCCTGCTGGTGCTCGACAACTGCGAGCACCTGATCGGGGCGGCGGCCGAGCTCGTGGCGTTCCTCGTCGCCGCGACACCCGACCTGCGCGTGCTGACCACCAGCCGGGCGCCGCTGGCGATCGCGGCGGAGCGCGTCTACCAGCTCGGCGAACTCGGCAGCACGGACGCGGTCGAGCTTTTCCGCGAGCGGGCGCTGGCCGCGCGGCCGGACGTCCGGCTGGACGAGCGGGTCGTCGCGAGCATCGTCGGCCGGCTCGACGGCCTGCCGCTGGCGATCGAGCTGGCCGCCGCCAAGGTCCGGGTCATGGCGGTCGAGGAGATCGACCGGCGGCTCGAGGACCGGTTCGCGCTGCTGCGCGGCGGCGACCGCAGCGCGCCGGACCGGCACCAGGCGCTGCTGACGGTCATCGAGTGGTCCTGGAATCTGCTCGACGGCATAGAACAGCGCGCGCTGCGCCGGTTGGCGCTGTTCCACGACGGGTTCACGCTCGACGCCGCGGAATCGGTCCTCGGGCCGGACGCCGTCGACGCGGTGCGCGGGCTGGTCGACCAGTCGCTGGTGAACGTGCGGGAGACCCCGGCCGGGGTGCGCTACCGGATGCTGGAGACGGTGCGCGAGTTCGGCCGGATGCGGCTGGCGGCGGCCGGCGAGCAGGACGCAGCCCGCGCCGCGCAGCGCCAGTGGGCCGCCGCCTACGCGTCCGCGAAGCAGTCGCGCGTCATAGGTCCCGAACACGACCAGTTCGCGGCGATCGATGCGCTGAGCGCCGAGGAGACCAACCTGGCCGACGAGCTGCGCGGCGCGATCGCGGACGGCGACCAAGACTCCCTCGTCCAACTGCTCGCCGCGCTCGGCACGCTCTGGACGATGCGCGGCGAGCACGTCCGGCTGCTCGTCCTGGTCAATGGGGTCTCTGATGCGCTGCGCGACTGGACGCCGCCGCCCGGACTCGCCGACACCGCCCGCGCCGCCGTGGCGGTCACCTTGAACAACTCCCTGATGATCTCCGGCGGGCACAGCGCGCCGCTGCTGGCGCTGCTGCGCCGACTCGGCCCGGCCACCGGCTCATCGGACGCGCGTCTCTCGGCCCTGATCCGGGTGCTGCTCACCCTCGACCAGGCCGTCGACGTGTTCCCCGCCCGGCTCGCCGAGCTCGCCGACGACCCGGACCGGCACACCGCGGCCCTCGCCGGGCTCTGGCTCAGCCACCAGCGCGAGAACGAGGGTGATCCGGTCGGCGCCCTCGACGCGGCCCGGCAGGCGCTGGCCTTCACCGCCGATGACGCCGATCCCTGGTCGAAGGCGATGGCGCGCACCCTGCTGGCGGAGCTGGCCATGCAGCTCGGCGACAGCACCGCCGCGGTCGCCCACGCCATGGTGGCCCTGCCGGTGATGCGGCGGCTCGGCGCCAGCGATGACGAGACGCAGCTGCGTGCGCTGCTGGTGTTCTGCGCGATCGGCGGTGGACGGCTCGCGGAGGCGCAGGAGGAGCTTGACCGGATCGAGAGCATCGACGTGAGCGCGACGCCGTTCGGCGCGGCCGCCTTCCGGTACATCTGCCGCGCCGAGTTGCTGCTCGCCTCCGGCGATCTCGAAGCCGGCCTGCGCCTCTACCGCGAATGCGCGTCCCGGTTGCGGGAGGCCGAGCTGCCCGGCCTCATGAGGACCGGGACGGAGCCGTGGAGTGTTTTCGGCGACGCGCTGGCACTCAGTGCGCACGCCTGGTACGCGGCGGGCGCTGACGAGGCGCACGCGCGCACGCTCTACTCCGTGTGCCACGCGGGCGCGCTCAAGGTGCTCGCTCCAGGAAATGAGAACCTTGACTACCCAGCCGCCGGGCTGCTGCTGTTCGCGCTCGGAGCTTGGAGCCTTCTGCGTCAGGCCGCGCCGCCGGCGGACGCGCTGCGGCTGCTCGCGCTGGCCGACCGGTTCGCGTACAACCGGATGATCCCCACGATGCTGTGGGAGCGCATCGCGCCCGCCGCCGACAAGGCGCTGCCCGGCCGGCTGAGCGAACTGCAGGCCGAGTACGCCGGCCGCCGCCCGCCAGACCTCTTGGCCGAGGCCTGGCGGACGGCGCGGCTGCTGCCCGCCGAATCGGAACGCTGATCGGCATCCCGCGGCCCTACAGGTGCCGCCGGTAGCTGCGGACGGAGAGCGGCGCGAAGACCGCGATCACCACCAGGCACGCCAGCAGCGTCCAGCCGACCTCGGCGCTGACGGCGCCGCGGTTCGCCAGGTCGCGGGTCCCGGAGACCAGGTGCGAGACCGGGTTGACCTTCACGAAGGCCGCGAGCCAGCCCGGCAGCGTGGTCACCGGCACGAACGCGTTGGACAGGAAGGTCAGCGGGAACAGGATCAGCATCGACATGCCCTGCACCGACTTCGCGCTCTTCGTGATCGTGCCGAGCCAGGTGAAGATCCAGGCGAGCGACCAGCCGGTGATGACCGACAGGAGAATCGCGCCCAGCACGCCGAGCACGCCGCCCGAGGGGCGGTAACCGATGAGCACGCCCGTGAAGAAGGTCAACCCGGCGGCGATCAGGTAGCGCACCAGGTCCGCGGTCATCGGGCCGGCCAGCGGGGCGATCCGGGCCATCGGCAGCGCCTTGAACCGGTCGAAGACCCCCTTCTCCATGTCCTCGCGCAGTGTCACGCCGGTGGCCATGCACGTGGTCAGCACGGTCTGGGCGACGATTCCCGGGATGAGCAGCGGCAGGTAGCTGTGCACGTTGCCGGAGATCGCGCCGCCGAATATGTAGGCGAACATCGCCGTGAACAGCAGCGGCTGGAGCGTCACGTCGAAGAACTGCTCGGGGTTGCGCCGCATCTTCTTCAGCGCCCGCCAGGCCATGACCAGCGTCTGGACGAGGGTCTCGACCAGACTGCTGCGGGCGTGGGTGGCGGCCACCACGGCGGCCGGGGCGACGAGCCCGGGTGCGCTGCGCACGCCGGCCGTCGTGTCCGCGGTCACGGTACTCACTGGACCTCCTGCACGGCGTGGTCGGTCGCGGCCGGCGCGGATTCGCCGGAGCCGGTGTCGTCGAGGGCTGCGTCGGCGTCGGCGCCGTGGCCGGTGATCGCGAAGAAGACCTCGTCGAGCGTGGGCTGCGCGACACTGACCGAGGCGATGGACACCCCGGCGTGGCGCAGCCCGATCAGCACGTCCGCGGCCCGGTCCGCGGTGGCCAGCGGCACGTTCATCCGCCCGGACTCCGGCGTGAGCACCGGCTCGGTCTCCGCGACCCGCCGGACGACCTGCCGGGCGGCCTCCCGGTCGGCGCCCGGGGCCAGCCGCAGCTGCAGGGTCGAGTTGCCGACCGAGGCCTTCAGCTCCTCGGGCGTGCCCTCGGCGACCTTGCGGCCGCGGTCGATCACCGCGATCCGCCCGGCGAGGTGGTCCGCCTCGTCGAGGTACTGGGTGGTGAGCAGCACCGTGCAGCCCTCCGCGACCAGGCCGCGGATGGTGTCCCACATCTGCCCGCGGGTGCGCGGGTCCAGACCGGTGGTCGGCTCGTCGAGGAAGATCAGCGGCAGCCGGGTGATCAGGCTCGCCGCGAGGTCCAGGCGGCGGCGCATCCCGCCGGAGAACTGCGCGATCGGCCGGTTCGCGGCCTCCTCGAGGCCGAACTGCTCGAGCAGCCGGCCCGCGGCGGCGCGCGCGGCGGCCGAGCGCAGTCCCTGCAGCCGGCCGAACAGCCACAGGTTCTCCGTGGCCGTCAGGTCCTCGTCGACCGATGCGAACTGGCCGGTGATGCCGATCAGCTGGCGGATGCGGTGCGGCTCGGCGGCGACGTCCACGCCGAACACCCGGGCCCGGCCGGCGTCGATCGGCAGCAGCGTGGCGAGCATCCGCAGGGCGGTCGTCTTGCCCGCGCCGTTCGGGCCGAGCACGCCGAAGATCTCGCCCTGGCGCACCTCCAGGTCGATGCCGTCGACCGCGCGGAATCGGCCGAAGTCCTTCACCAGGCCGGTCGCCTCAATGGCGGCAGTGGTTGTCATCTCATCGCTCTCCCTCGCAGCCGGATGGACACGATGAGGACGGTATGCGGCCGCGGCTTCACCACGGCTACACGGCGGTATCACGCATACCGTGCGCCGTGTCCTGCCGTGCTCTACCGTGTCCTGCTTCAGCTGGCAGCTACCGCCGCGACCGCGTCGTCGACGGGAACGTCCCCGCTGATCAGCTCCAGCGTCTGCCCGGCCGTCCGCGGTTCGTCGAGCAGGGCGACCAGCACCGCCGCGACGTCCTCGCGGGCCACCTGCCCGGGGCCGGTGGACGCGGCCAGCGTCACCGTGCCGCTGCCCGGGACGTTGGTCAGACGCCCCGGCCGCAGGATGGTCCAGTCGAGTCCGGATCGCGCCCGCACATCCGCGTCCGCGGCGCCTTTGGCACGCAGATAGGCGGCGAAGACCGGGTCGGTGCCCGAAGAGGGTTCGCGGTCCGCGCCCATGGCGGACACCACGAGGAAGCGCCGCACCCCCGCGGCCTCGGCGGCGTCCGCGAACAGGACGCATGCCGCGCGATCGACCGAGTCCTTGCGCCCCGCCCCGCTGCCCGGCCCCGCCCCGGCCGCGAAGACCACCGCGTCCGCACCCTCCAAGCGCCGGACGACCCCGGCGACCGGCGCCGATTCCAGGTCGCACACGACGGGCTCGGCACCCGCCGCCAGCAGATCGCGCGCCTGCCGCGAACTGCGCACGATCCCCGCGACATCGTCCCCGCGCGCATGCAACAGCCGCTCGAGCCGCAGCGCGATCTGACCGTGGCCACCAGCGATGACGATGCGCATACCGGAGACGCTACGCCTTATCAGTCGGGATCGCTCACCTCGTACTGTTTCGTACAAAGTGAGATCCGGCCTGCTCCACGTGCGCGGCGATCACCGTCCACCCCTTCGCCGACGGACCGTCCAACCGCAGGTCGAAGGCGAAAGCGACCGGCCGCCGCTTGTGCGCGTCGCCCTGGAGCACCTCTTCGGTCCGGCGGTCGACCTCGTAGTAGACGCCCTGCGCGCCAACCGCGACACGGAAGACGATCGGGTCGCGTGAGACCAGAGAGCGCACCTCGATCGACGCGACGGCGGCCTCACGCATGACGGTGCGGTTGGCCGTGCGCACGGAGGTGAAGTCGAGGCTGCCGTCGTTCATGGCCCACTGCTCGAGGAACTGCTCGACGGCGACCTCGAGGACCGCCTTGTCGAACCGACCGTCCAGGATGCTCAGGTCGCCGGCGGCGGCGTCGGCATCGGTGCTCCAGGAGATGTTGGTGAGCGAGAGGATGTCGTCGCGCACGCCCCTGGCCGAGGTGGTCTCGGCGACCTCGAGCACGGCGTCGCGAGCGACCGCCTTCTGGTCCCAGCCGTCCGTCTCGATGGTGCCGGTCAGGTGATGCGCACCCTCGGCCGCCTGCTCCACCGACCCCACGATCCACGTACCGGATTCGTTCTTGCGCAGCGTCCAATACTCCACCGGCCGCGTCGAGCCGTCGGCGCGCGGGATGTGTGTGCCGCCCTTGCGCACGTAGTCGTTGAGCGTCGCGGTGACCCGGAAGGTGACGGTGTCGTTCGCCTCGCCGACACGGTTCGCGACATCGACCAGCTCGACCTGCGGGCCGGAGACGATCTGCACGACGTTGACCTCGCCACGCGACTTGTAATCGTGCAGCTCGTCAGCCCACTTACGGTAGAGCACCGGGGACAGGATCCGCTTCAAGGTCGGGTGATCGCGGTCGGTCCAGGCACGCTGAGCGGTCACATACAGCGAGACGGCGCGCTCCTTGAGTGCATCGATATCGAAGGTCGCATCCGTGCCGGCGAGCATGCCGACCTGGGCCTCGACCTGGGCGGCGCGCTCATGCGCCTTCGCGTCCGAGCGATGGGCCGTCTGGTCTGACACCGTGTTCAGACCGCTTGCTTTATTCCTCTTCTGCGCCCGGGAGATGAGGCGGAAGATCAGAATGAGCACCGCCACGACCGCCAACAAGGCGAAGGTCTCAACGCTGCCGAGATCCCCGGTGGCCCCCGATCCGCCGAAGCCCCCGCCTCCGCCACCACCCCCGCCTCCGCTACCCCCGCCACCGCCGCTGAATCCGCTGCTACCGCCGCCACCGCGGGCGTACGCCACTGCCGGGCTGGTCAGCGCGGCAACCACTAAGAGCACGAATATTCGTCGACCGACACGCATGTGCGTCCCCCAGGGTCAGATCGAAAAGGTAAAGGTTGTCCCGGAACCTGACGTTACTCGCATCGCTGCCCGCGGAGCGGGCTTCACAAGGTCGGATCCTTGCGTCCCCGGTATCCCAAGTACCGCAGGTACCACCGCTCGATGCGCGGATGCCGACTCGTCTCGGTCAGCATCGGAGCGCGTTCCTCGCCGCGTTCCTCGTGCTTCCCGTGCCGCCGCTCGCGCCGGTGTGCGCGTTTCAGCATCCGCCTGGCCCGGCGCGCGTCAAGGCTGGCTTTGGTCGGCTCCCAACCCTCCCAGAGCAGGCTCCCGAAGAAGCCCCGGGAGTACCGCGAGCTCTCCAGAACCCTCCGGGCCAACGCGGGGCCGTCCTCGGTGAACCGGTACAGCCTCACGCGCTGGTACGGCTTGTCTCGCGCCACCCGGAACCGCCGGTCCGTGGTCTCCGCAGTCAACGCGCCGACTTCTATCAGCCGGGAGACGACCTCGTCGTATCCGCGCTCGGAGTCGTTGCAGATACCGATGATCTCGCTGTTCGACCAGGCCCGGTCCGGCTCCTCCAGCATCCTCTGGATCACGCGCTGCGGTCCGATGCCGAGATGCAGCGATTCGCCCATCCCATCATCGTAGGCTCATTTGACCGGTTGAAGCCCGCTCCCGACTCTCCGGAAGAGCGGCCAGTGTCGTGCCTTGGCTTATCGGGTTCACAGCCGCGCGTCGATATCGTTTTGAGCGCGGAAAGGCAACGCGACTGACGCGCTGTTATGTACGGCGTAGCGTCGCCCCGACGTGACATCGACTACTGAGGGGGGTCGCTGTGCAGCAGCGTGGCGCCGATCAGCCATCAGACAACAATCCTTTTGAGCAGCAGCCGTTTTCCTTTGGCGGGCGTGAATCCGCGACCGCGGGAAGCGCTGACGCTCTGGCCCAGCTTGGACAATTGCATGCGCAGGGACTGCTGTCCGATGAGCAGTTCGAAGCGGCAAGAGCGAATCTGAGCGATTCGCAGTCAATGCCCCGCCCCGGTCAAGCGGTCGCCGGGCAGCCGTTCGAGCCGAACCAGCAGTCTTACGGCCAGCAGCCGCCGTTCCAGACCTCGTTCGGTCAACCGTTCCGGCCGCCGGCACCGCCGAAGAAGAACAGCGCGCCGAAGATTCTCGGATTCGGCTGCCTCGGGCTCGTGGCGCTTGTGGTCGTCATCGTGGTGGCCTCAGCGTTGGCGTCCAGCGGGAAGACCGGGACCGGCAGCGTTGCGGCCGGCGCTTCCGCAAGCGCCCCGGCGGCTGCGGGAAGCGACGCCGCTGTCGCGCCTGCTTCGGCTGCCTCGGCTGCTGCGCCTGCCTCGAGCGCCGCACAGGTCGCGCCGACAGTCGCCTACTCCTGTACCGGCTCCGCCCCGGACGGGGTGAACATCACCTACGGCCCAGAGGGCACGAACGACTCGGCGAGCAGCCTGCCGTTCAGCGCGTCGCAGCCGTTGACTGCGTCGGCGCTGTACGTGACTGTCACCGCACAGCTACAGGGCAGCGGTCAAGTCTCGTGCACGACCACGGTGACGTACGGAGCGGGACAGACGGTCACGCAGACCGGGAACGCCTCGGGTGGCTACAACATCGCATCCGCAGAGGTGTGCTCGGACTTCACCGACGGCTGGCGGGCTTGCTGAGGTTTCCAGGCTTTCGTGTGACCGGCTGACTGGTCCCGGGGCGCTGCGGTGCTCGCGCGGACGACGAGGCGGGTGGCGAATTCGATGCGTTCCTGCTGGGGCTCCTGCCCGCGCGACAGGGTGATGGCCATGGCGGTGGCCGCCGCGGCCATCTCGGTGAGCGGCTGGCGGATCGTGGTGAGCGGCGGGCTGGCCCACTGAGCCAGCGGCAGGTCGTCGAATCCTACGACGCTGAGGTCGCGCGGGATGCGCAGGCCGACTTCTGATGCTGCCTGATATACGCCGAGCGCCTGCAGGTCGTTGCCGGTGACGATGGCGCTCGGCGGGTCGGGCAGGCAAAGCAGTTGCCTGCCGAACTCGAGGCCGTCCGCGGTGTGGAAGTCGCCTTCGCACACCAGGTCCGGGTCGAAGGGGGCTGCCGCCGCATCCATGGCCGCGCGGTGGCCGTCGAGTCTCGCCCGGCTGGACAGGACGCGGTGCGGGCCGGTGATCGCCGCGATCCTGCGGTGTCCCAGGTCGAGCAGGTGGCGCGTGGCGGTCAGGCCGCCGTTCCAGTTGCCGGCGCCCACCGAGTGGGTCGGGTGGCCGGGGTCGCCTGCCGGGTCGAGGACGACGACCTCGATGCCGCGGCTGCGGAACTGCTCGTGCTGGACCTCGGTCAGCCCGCAGAAGACGGTGACGACCGCGGCCGGGCGGCGGGTGAGCACGACCTCGATCCACCCGCGGCCCGGGGTCTGTTCGCCGTGCAGGTGGGAGAGCGCCACCGCCATGCCGTGTTTGCTGGCGACCTGCTCGGCGCCGCGGATCAGCTCCATCGCGTAGGCGCCCTCGAGCTCGTGGAAGACGAGTTCCACATGGGAGGACGGCGCGGACGCCCGCTTCTGGCGCCGGAAGCCGTGCTGGTTGATCAAAGCCTCGACCCGCGCGCGCGTCTCGGGCGCGACCTGCGCGTGCCCGTTGACCACCTTCGAGACCGTCGGGACCGAGACCCCCGCCAGTTCCGCGAGCCGGGCGATGGTGAGCGGTACGCCTGGCAGAACCTGTTCGGGCTCCCCGGACCGGGTGGTCGTCATGGCGGCAGTGTAATGCGAAGGAGCAGAACCGCCGAACGTTTCTGCGGGGACAGGGCGTAGTGAGGGTCCAGTCGGCGCTCCTGGCTGTTCGTGGCCAGAGAAAGTTTCAGGCTGATGGTTGCCAACCTTTCTGTGGGTGGAGTGCGGGAATCGGCATCTCGCCTGTGTAAAGGCTCGTGGAGGGCATGGCTTTTGATCATTATCAGGAGGGGGCTCTCTTGACCGACCTGCCACGCCAACTTACGGTGACCCGGAAAAATTCTCCATGAATAAGGAAACTTTCAGCGTCTCCTGCGATTCGTGAGGAGTTGCACGGTGGTTACGAGAAGATGCCGGCGGGACGTGTCCCTCGCGGCGAGCCTGAGCCTGCTCGGCGCGTGCGTGTTCGCCGCGCTGCCCGCGTCACCAGCGTTCGCTGCGGACACCGCGGTGATCAACGGGGCGACCACGTATCAGACGATCACCGGTTTCGGCACTTCTGAGGCGTTCGGCCAGGCCGAGTCGGTCATGAGCGCGTCTCAGGCCGAGCAGCAGCAGGTGCTGAGCCTGCTCTACAGCCCCACCAGCGGAGCCGGCCTGGACATCCTGCGCAACGAGATCAGCGCCGACTCCGGCAGCACGATCGAGCCGACCGCGCCCGCAAGCCCGACGGCGGCGCCGTCGTACGCGTCTCTGGCGTCGATCGACCAGGACCAGGGCCAG
>DASYAE010000136.1:0-16156 GCA_036501535.1 Actinocrinis sp.
CTGCGCGGTGCGGGTGACGGTGGTCCGTGCGGGAGCCGGGAGTCTGGCCGCGGCCAGGGCGCCGAGCGCGGATGCTCGAACTGCGGGAACTCGGACCCTTGAGAAACGGCCTGGCGGGCGGCGCGGTTCAGTTCGCCGGCCGCGCCCGGCGAAAATTTCGCGGCCCCGGGCACGCCGCGCCCCGCTCCGGAGCCCGGCGCGGCGCGGCCTGAAGTCCGGCGTTGGAATTCTCAGGTGCGGCGGCGATGATGAACATGCCATGACTGATGCGTCCCTGCCCAAGGCACGCCGCGCCCCCGTCGCCCCCGTCCCGGCCGCCGCGGCCGCGCGCGGGCGGGACGTCGCCGCGGCGCCGGCCCGCGATCCGCACCGGGTGCTGCAGCTCGCGCTGGCCGCGCTCTGGCTGCTCGACGGCGTGCTGCAGTTCCAGCCGTACATGTTCACCAAGGACTTCGCCGCGCAGACCCTGGCCGGCGCCGCGGCCGGCAACCCCGGCTGGCTGGCCGGCACGGTCACCTGGGGCGCGGGCCTCGTGCAGAACCACCCGGTCGGCGCGGACACGGCCTTCGGCCTGGTCCAGGTCGCCCTGGGCCTGGGCATCGCGTGGCGCCCGACGCTCAAGCCCGCGCTGGCCGCGTCGGTGGCCTGGGCCGTGGGCGTGTGGTGGTTCGGCGAGGGCTTCGGCGGCCTGCTGACCGGCGGCGCGAACCCGCTGACCGGCGCGCCGGGCGCCGCGGTGCTCTACGCGCTGGCCGCGGTGCTGCTCTGGCCGGCGGCCCGCGACGCCGGGCCGTTCCCGGCCGCGCGCCGGATCGGGGCGCGCGCCGCGCGTACGGCCTGGTCGGTGCTGTGGGCGCTGCTGGCGTACCTGGCGGTACAGCCGGCGAACACCGCCCCGGACGCGGCGCACGACGCGATCACCGACACCGAGATGGGTGCGCCGCGCTGGCTGGTCGCCCTCGACGACCGGGCCGCGTCGCTGACCGCCGGCCGGGGCCTGGCGGTCGCGCTCGTCCTGGCGGTGCTGTGCGCGCTGATCGCGGTCTCGGTGTGGCTGCCCGGGCCGCGGGCGGTGCGCGCAGGCCTGGCGGCCGCGGTGGTGCTCGCGGCGCTGTGCTGGGTGTTCTGGCAGGGCTTCGGCATGCCGTACCAGGGCATGGCGACCGATCCGAACGCGGCGCCGCTGCTGGCGCTGCTGGCCGCCGCGTACTGGCCGTACCGCGTGCCGCCCGGGCAAGACGCCGCTGAGTCGGCGGCCGCGCGCGGCGAGGCGCCGGCGGGTGAGGCAAAGACGGGTGAGGCGGCGTGAACGCCCCGCCGTGGCTGCCGGACATCCTGGCGGTGGTGATGCTGGCGGTGGCCGCGTTCTCGCTGTGGCGCGCGGCCGTGGCGCGCTCGTGGGGGCGGGCGGGCGACTACGACGCGGACGCGCTGCACGCGCTGATCGCGCTCGCGCTGGCCGGGATGCTGGTGCGGTGGCTCGAGACGCTGCCGCGCGGCGTGTGGACGGCGCTGTTCGCGGCCGCGGCGCTGTGGTTCGCCGGCCGGCTGGCCTGGTCGGTGCGCCGCGGCCTGGGGCGCGCGCAGCGCGGGCGGTACGCCGCGGGCGCTGCGGCGGGCGCGGCGATGGTGTACATGCTGCTGGCCGGGGTCGCGCCGTCCACGCTGGACGGATCGACGGCCGGGCAGTACACGATGGCGGGCATGGACGGCATGGTCAAGGACACCACGCTGGACTATCCGAGCCTCGGGCTGCTGCTCGCGGCGGCCATGGCGGTCTACGCGGTCGCCGTGCTCAACCGGGTCGGCCTCGCGCCGGCCGGGGACGGCGCCGCGGCGGGCGGGCCGGGCCTGCCGCTGCTCGCGCCGCGCGCGGCGGACTGCTGCCGGGTGGTGCTGGCGGTCACGATGGCCTACGCGATCCTCACCAAGATCGTCTGACGCGCCCCCGGCGCGTCACGCGGCCGGATTGCGGCCCGTGGCCCCGGGGCGCTCCTGCTCGATCGCGTCGAGCGCCCGGGAGAGCTCCTCGAGGGCGGCCAGGGCGCGCTGCATCCCGGGCACGCCGAGCCGCCCGGCCAGCTGCCCGGCCAGCGTGCGGTGCGCCGGGACGATGCGGTGCACCGCGTCCCGGCCGGCCTCGGTGATGCGCAGCAGCTTGGCGCGGGCGTGCGCGGGGTTGGGCCGGTACTCGGCGAAGCCCTGGGCGACCATCAGGTCGGCGATGCGCTGCACGCTCTGCCGGGTGATGCCCATGGCGCGCGCGATGCCGGCCACCGGCAGCGGGGCGTCGATCACGGCGCCGAGCACCTGCCACCACGCGGCGGTCAGGCCGGCCGGCCGGGCCAGCTGCTCGGCCGCGTCGAGGAACTGGCCGTTGAGCCGGAACGCGGCCAGGGCGCTGCGCGAGAGCAGCGCGGCCGGCGTGACCGGCGCGTCGGGTGCGCTGGATGTGTCAGGCGCGCTGGGCGTGTCGGGTGCGTCGGCGGGCCGGCCGGTCACCCGCGGCCCGCCGCCATCAGCTCGTGGAACGCGGCGCTCTCGCCGGTGGCGAACAGCCGGTACCAGGCGTCGAGGACCTGCGGGGTGTACAGCCCGAGCAGGGCGAAGATCGCGCGGGCGAACTCGACCGGGTGCGTGGGCCCGGCGGTGATCAGCCCGCGGTCGGTGTGGGCGCCGGCCTCGCGATAGCGGTGCGTGCCCCGGTAGCCGGTGGCGGCGAGGTATTCGGGCGCAGCGCCGGTGTGGTCGCGCTCGTCGAGCAGGCCCTCGCGGGCCAGTCCCGCGACCGCGCCGCAGATCGCGGCGACCGGCACGCCGGCGTCGAGGAACCGGCGGGCCGCGGCGGCGAACGCGGCCAGCTCCCCTGTGTTTGTTTCCTGCGCGCCCGCGTCCCAGCCGCCGGAGCCGGGCAGGATCAGCAGGGCGCTGGCGGCCGGGTCGAGCTCGCCGAGCGCCAGGTCGGGGGTGACGCGCAGCCCGCCCATGGTGGTCACCGGCGCCCGGGTCGGCCCGACGGTGGCGATCGTGTAGCGCACCGCGCCGCTCTGCCAGGCGCCGTTGCGCAGGTGGGCGGTGGCGTGGCCGACCTCCCAGTCGGCCCATCCGTCGTAGACGGCCACGTGGACGGTCCGGGTCTCGGCGCGGTCCTCTCGCAACTCCATGACAGCATCATGTCGAATTGACAGCCTGCTGTCAATACTTCTCGGCGTCGTGGCCGGCGCGGCCGCGGTAGCCGATGGGCCCCTCATTGTGCCGCTGGTAGTAGCCGAGGAACCCGGAGCGGTCCGGCTGCAGGCTGATCGAGGCGCAGTTGCCGCGCTGGTCGCGCCACGCGATGCGGCGCGCGGCGTGCTCGCCGTGCGCGAGCATCAGGCGCAGCGGCCCGGAGCGGTGCCAGGCGCCGCCCCACTCCTCCTCGGTCTCGGCGAAGTGCAGCAGGGCGCCCGGCTCGATCCCGCCGGGATACTCGGCGCGGCGGGCGAGGCGCCCGCGCAGCTGCGTGGTCGTGCCGTCGGCGGCGCGCCGGTAGCCGTGCAAGCCGTCCATCGCGGCGTGGAAGCTGATCGCGGCCTCGGCGCCGCTCGCGTCGCTCCAGGACAGCTGCGCGGGCAGCGACTGCTCGCCGCGCTCGATGTACACGTGCAGACGCGGGCCGGGCGTCCAGGCGCCGCCCTGCGCGATACCCACCTCGGTGTCGTAGGCGAGCACGGCGGCGCGGGCGCCCTCGGCGGCCAGCGCGCGGGCCGCGGCGCCGCGGTCGAAGACCTCTTCGAGCGTGACGCGGTAGAGCCACAGGAACGTGGCGGCGTCCGGCGCGTTGGACAGCTCGATCCGGTTGTCCGGCCCCGGCGTGAGCCAGTCGGCGGGCACCGCGAAGCTCATCTCCTGCGGCAGGTCGCCGCCGCCGGGGATGGTCCAGTCCGCCACGAGCGCCTTGCCGTTGACCGTGACGCGCAGCGGCGCGCGCCCGGGGCGCGGGCCGCGCTTGGAGGCCAGCGCCGTGACGGTGAGCGTGGCCTCGTCGAACGCGGTCGACGCCCCGGCGTCGAAGCCGAGCGCGACGCCGCCGCCGGCGTCGAGCTTGACGTGGTTGCCGCCGAAGCGCAGCCGCGGCCCGGCCCCGAAGGCGGCCTTGCCGCCGGGGCGGGCGCCGCCGGGCGCGAGCAGGGCGGCGTTGCCCAGGCGCGGCGGGTCGGCGGAGAAGTCGGCGTAAACCGGGCGCATGGTCGGCTCCCTGACGGCGTGTGAGCTAACGAGACGCGCGGACTCTACCCCGCCGCGCCGACGCGCCCGCCCGGCGCGGTGCCGGCCCGGGGCGGCCTGCCGGGTTGCCGCCCACAGGCCGCAGGCTGGTTGAATCGGGGCGCGGCGCACAGGCGCCGCGCGGCGAGCACGGAAGGACCGGCGGCGGTGGCCCAGGAGCAGCACGGCACGGCGATCGCACAGCTGGACGCGGCGCGCGCGGACCTGCGGGCGGACTGCGCGCGGTGCGTCGGGTTGTGCTGCGTCGCGCTGGGCTTCCGCGCGTCCTCGGGCTTCCCCTACACCAAGGACGCCGGGCAGCCGTGCCGGCACCTGGAGGGCGACCACCGCTGCGCGATCCACGCGCAGCTGCGCACCGAGGGGTTCGCGGGCTGCACCGTGTACGAGTGCTTCGGCGCGGGGCAGCGCGTCGCGCAGGTCACGTTCCGCGGCCGGGACTGGCGCACGGACCCGGACGCCGCCGCCCCCATGTTCGCGGCCTTCCCGATCATGCGCCAGCTGCACGAGCTGCTGTGGTACCTCGCCGAGGCGCGCGCCCTGCCGGCGGCCCGCCCGATAAGCCGGGACCTGGACGCGGCGTGGCGGCGCGTCGAGCAGCTGGCCCGCGGCGGCCCGCAGGAGGTGCTGGCCGCGGACCCCGGCGCGCTGCGCGAGGCGGTGGCCCCGCTGCTGCGCCGGGCCAGCGAGCTGGCCCGGGCGGGCGTGTCCGGGCGCGGCGCGCGGTCCGGGCGGCGGCGCGGCACGGACCTGGCCGGGGTGCGGCTGGCGCGCGCCGACCTGCGCGGGGCGAACCTGCGCGGCGCGGTGCTGGTCGGCGCCGACCTGCGCGGAGCCGACCTGGAGCTGGCGGATGTCACCGGCGCGGACCTGCGCGGCGCGAACCTCGCGGGCGCACAGCTGGCCGGCACCCTGTTCCTGACGCAGTTCCAGGTCAACGCCGCGCTCGGGGACGCGTCCACGACGCTCGCGGCGGCGCTGAACCGCCCGGCGCACTGGCGCGGATGACGCGGCGGGCAGCGCGCCGCCGCGCCATTTTTAAGTATCCTGATGCGAATCGGCGTCAGGCGGGCGGTCCGCGGCGCGACGACGACGGGTGAAAGCCGGGTTCCTGCATGAGCATGACGGACAGTCCGGTCCAGGCAGTCGACGCCGCGCAGGTCACCGCGGCCGCGGCGCGCATCGCCGGCACGGTGCGCCCGGTCGTGCTCACCGCCGAGGACGCCGGCGCCCTCGGCGACGCCAGGGTGACGTGGGCGTGCGAATACATGCAGCACAGCGGGACGTTCAAGGCGCGCGGCGCGGCGAACCTGGCGGCCTACCACGTGCAGCGCGGCACCATGCCGCCGGCGGGAATCGTGATCGCGTCCGGCGGGAACGCGGGCCTGGCCTGCGCGTGGGCCTCGCGCGCCACCGGCACGCCGGCCACGGTGTTCGTGCCGCGCACCGCACCGGCGTTCAAGGTCGAGCGGCTGCGCGGCTACGGCGCGCGGGTGGAACTGGTCGGCGAGCAGTACGCGCACGCCCTGGCCGCCTCGCAGGAGCACGCCCGCAGCACCGGCGCACTGCTCTCCCACGCATACGACAACCCGCTGATCGCGGCGGGCGCGGGGACCCTGGCCCTGGAGATCCTCGCGCAGCGCCCGGCCACCCAGACGCTGGTCGTGGCGGTCGGCGGCGGGGGCCTGTTCTCCGGGGTCGCCGCGGCGGTCGCGCAGGGCGGGGTGCGGGTCGTGGCGGTCGAGCCGGAGACGTGCCGGGCGCTGAACGCGGCGCTCGCGGCGGGCGGCCCGGTCGACGTGCCGGTCTCCGGGGTGGCGGCCGACTCGCTCGGCGCGCACCGGGTCTCGCGCGACGCCTACACGCTCGCGTGCGGCGCGCTGGTGGAGAGCGTGACCGTCCCGGACTCGGAGATCGTCGCGGCGCGCCGGGCCCTGTGGGAGCGGCGCCGCATCGTCGTCGAGCACGGCGCGGCGACCGTGTACGCGGCGCTGGCGTGCGGCGCCTACACCCCGCAGCCCGACGAGCAGGCCGTGCTGGTGCTGTGCGGCGCGAACACGGATCCCGCGGACCTGGTCGACCGGTAGGCCACCGTCGGCGAACACCGGTGCGGCGACGACGAGGACGACGTTGCCGATCACCGCAGGCCGAGCGCCAACCTTCTTCTCGCTCGATCGAGATCGATGACGACGACCGCGAGTTCCTCGCCGACCTGCGCGACGCCCTCGGCCGCAGCCGGGAGATGAACGAGCCCCTCGACGCCGTCGTCGACCTGAACGAAAAGACCGAAGGGGACTATTTTGGTCACCCGCCCTGTCAGTTCGCGGCCCGCAGCGCTCTGGTCGGCGAACGCTTGGAAGGGGTCGGGCCGCATGGCCCGCAGCGACAGTCTCGCCTCCAGGTTCGTCGTGTCGAACTGGAGAAACTCGCACAAGACGCGCCGACCGACCTCGACGACGTCCGTGGCCGCCTCGAAACTCCGCCAGGACAGCTCTGGCAGCGTGATGAACCCGACACCGGGAAAGATCGGGTGGGCAGGTCCGTGGTCCAGTCCCACGAACACGCCAAAACGCTCGATCGCTGCGACCGTGCCGGGAAGGCTCTCGCCGCAACGCAGTGACTCGAGGAACCCCCACAGCTCGGGGTTCTCAGACCGTCCGCCCAGCACGCTGCCCAGCGTCTCATGCGGGCGGCGAGCTACGCATCGGCCCAAGTCACTCGCAAGTAAGCCTGCGTGCCGAATCGGCTACCCGAGCGCAGGGCCCTGTCAGGTGCCGGTGTCGGGCGGGGGCAGGTTGAGCGGGTTCGGGCTGGGCATGACCGCGAACGCGGCGGCCGCCAGCGGGCGCAGCAGGCCCGGCAGCTCCCGCACGTCCTCGCCCAGGGCCTGCCACGGGCCGGCGGCCAGCGCGTCGGTGGTCGCCTCGATCCGGGCGATGCGCTCGCGGCCGGCGTCGGTGGGCCGGCCCTGCGCGTCGAGCCAGCCGCGCCCGGCCAGGCGCCCGGCCGCCTGCTCCCACTGCTCGTCGCTCCAGCCGCGCATCGGCTGGAGCACGGCCCGCTCGTTGTCGAACGCGCTGCGCCACACGATGCTCTCGCAGCCGTCCAGGCCCGCGACGAGCAGGGCCGCGACGTGCCCGTCGCCGCGATGCTCGCGCAGGATCGTCGCGGCGTGCCACAGCACGTCCAGCGGGTCCTCCTGCGGCCAGGGCAGCGCGGCGTTCGCGGCGGCCAGCGGGCGACCCTGGGTGCCCGCGGCCAGGGCGGCGCGCCGGCACAGCTGCGCGGCGCGCTCGACGCCGGGCGGGTTCGCGCCGAGCAGGCGGGTCAGCGCGGTGTGGGCGCCCTGCCGTCGCGCGGCGAGCACCGACGCCGGGTCGGCCATCTCCCACACCTGCGGCAGGGCGCGCGCGACCATCGCGGGGGCGAACCCGTAGAACATCGCGGTGACCGGGGCCGGTCCGACCGCACCGAGCGGCGCGGCGCGCCCGGCGAAGTACGCTCGCCATCCGCCGCGCAGGCCCGCCTGCTCGAACGCGGCGCGCGCGTCGGGGGCGAAGTAGAGCACGGCGTGCAGCGGCTCGGTCAGCGTCCACATGATCCGGGCGACGCTGTTCGGCTCGCTCGGCAGGCTCATGCGGCACATCCTGCCCCACCCGGTCCGCGACCGCGCGGACGGCGGGCGCGGCGCGGCGGACGGTTGCTGTCAGGCGCCGAGCGCGAGCGCGGCCTCGATCGCCGTGGCGGTGAAGGCGAGCGTGTCGCGGGCCCGGCGCGCCGTGTCCTGCGCATACGCCGAGGGCTCTCCCCCGGTGGCGTCGGGCCCGGCGCTGCGCCGGATGCGCAGCGCCTCGGTGACCACGGGCCGCCACTGCCCGGCGAAGACCTCCAGCGCGTGCCGGCCGGCGCCGCACTTCGAGGTCAGCGACCCGGTGGCCAGCAGGTGGTGCAGCCTGCTCACGCCGAGCACGCACCACTCGGTGGCCCACGGGTGCCCGGCGCGCTGCGCGTCGCGCTCGAGTGAGGCGGCGACGCGGGCCCAGTAGTCGGTCAGGTTGGCGCGGCTGAAGGCGCGCAGCGCCGCGTCGTCGGTCCACACCTGCCCCGGCCCGAACGCGGGTCCGCGCACGGGCACGGCGTGCCGGGCCAGCTCGTGCCAGGTGACCGGGTTGATCTCGAAGCGTCCCGCGTCGTGGAACGCGCCCTCGTGCGTGTACGGCAGGTCGGGGCACTGCCCGGGCGGCCCGGCCAGGTCCCGGGCCAGCAGGTGGATGCCGTCGAAGTGCGGGCGCGGATACCGCGCCGCGGTCATGCGGTGGGCCTCGGCCAGGGCCGCGCGTGCGTGCGCGTCCGGGCGGCGGGCCAGCACGGCGACGTAGTCGATGTCGCTGCGCCGCGCGAAGAACTCGCCGAAGCCGAGCGAGCCGTGCAGGTACAGGCCGGCGACCACGCCGGGCTCGCTGCGGTCGATCGCGCCCAGGAAGGCGTCCGTGCACTGGCTCACTTCGGGCGGCAGCGGCACGCCCGCCATCCTAGCCGCGCCTATCCGCGGCGCCGGCGGCGCGACGCGGCGTGAAAGCGGGCTGCCCGAACCGCCGTGCGGGGCGTACGGTACCGCTCGGACCGTGAAGATCTTCGCCCGGCGCCCGGACGTCGGCCCCGACCCGCCCCCCGGAGGTTCCCGCATGTCCGATCTGGCGTATTCGCTCCCGGTGACCGGCGGGCCGGTCGAGGTGCGCGGCGCGCTGAACCTGGTGCGCACCGAGGCCGGGGTGCTGCCGCGGCGCCTGCCGGCCTGGGCCCGCCGGCAGTTCCCGGACGCGTTCATGCACGACGTGGACGCGCAGCCCTCCGGGGTGCGCCTGGCGCTGCGCACCGCGGCCGGCGTGCTGGAGGTCGGCGTGCTGGCCACCGTGACCAGCTGGGACGGCGCCGCACCGGGCCCCGTCCCGTTCGACCTGGTGATCGACGGGAAGCTGGCCGCCCGGGTCAACGCGCCGACGGGCAACGTGCTGCTGCGCACCGATCCCGACCCGCTGACCCCGGGCGTGCTGCAGCCCGGCGCGCCGGGCCGGGTGCGCTTCGACGCGCTGCCGGCAGGGCTCAAGGAGGTGGAGATCTGGCTGCCGCACCACACGCCGGTCGAGCTGACCGGCCTGTGGGCCGACGCCGAGGTCCTGGCGCCCAGTCCGAGCGGCCTGCCGCGCTGGGTGCACCACGGCAGCTCGATCAGCCACTGCTGCGAGGCGGACGGCCCGACCGGCACCTGGCCGGTGGTGGCCGCCGGGATCGGCCGGTCCGACGTGCTGAACCTGGGGCTGGCCGGCAACGCGATGCTCGACCCGTACACCGCCCGCACGATCCGCGACGAGCCGGCCGACCTGATCAGCGTCAAGCTCGGCATCAACATCCTGAACGCGGCGTCGCTGCGGCTGCGCACGTTCGGCCCGAACGTGCACGGCTTCCTGGACACGGTGCGCGAGGGGCATCCGGACACCCCGCTGCTGGTGATCTCCCCGATCATCTGCCCGGCGGTGGAGCAGAACCCGGGCCCGACCGACTCGGTGCCGGGCGCGGACGGCACGGCGCGGTGCGTGGCCCTGGGCGACCGGGCCGACATCGCGCGCGGCGCGCTGACCCTGGAGATCGTGCGCGCGCACCTGGCCGAGATCGTGGCGCGCCGGGCCGCGGACGGCGACGCGCACCTGCACTACCTCGACGGCCGGGAGCTGTTCGGGCGCGGCGACCTGGCCGACCTGCCCGACGGGCTGCACCCGAACGCGGCCGGCTACCGGCGCATGGGCGAGCGGTTCGCGGTGCTCGCCTTCGGCCCCGGCGGCGCCTTCGCACCCTGAGCCCGACCCGCCGGTATCCGGCCGCCCGGCGCCCCTGGCCGTGCGCGGCCCGCTGGCTATGATCAACGGATGTGACGCAGCTTCAGGCAGCCTCCGCGCACCAGTACGCGCCCGCCCCGCGCGCCGATCCCGCTGCGGCGCTCACGCCGTGGGCCGGCCCGCCGGGCGACGCGCTGGGCGAGTCGACGGCGGCGTGGCTGGCGGCGAAGAAGCCGACGACGCGGGAGGCCTACCGGCGCGACCTGGCGGCGTGGGCGGCGTTCTGCCGGGCGCGCGGCGCGCACCCGCTCACGGCCCGCAAGGTCGACGCCGACCTGTTCGGCGCGTGGCTGCAGGAGCCCGGCGGCGCGCGGCGGCTCTCGGCGACCAGCGCGGCGCGGCGCATGGCGGCGGTCTCCTCCTGGTACCGGTACCTGGTGGCCACCGACGTGCACGACCGCAACCCGTTCGCCGCGGCCGAACGGCCGAAGGTGGACCGCGACTATTCCGCGACCGCATGGCTGGACCGCGCCGAGGCGATGCGCCTGCTGGCCGCGGCCGACGCGGCGGGCGGCGCGACACGGCTGCGCGACGCGGCGATGGTTCGCCTGATGCTGCAGCTCGGCGTGCGCGTGACCGAGGTGTGCTCCCTGCCGCTGGACGCGCTGGGCCAGGCGGCCGGGCAGCGCACCGTCACGATCAGCGGGAAGGGCGGCAAGCGGGTGGCGCGCGCCCTGCCGGCCCCGGCGGCCGCCGCCCTGGACGCCTACCTGGACTCGCGGGCGCAGCGCGAGGGCGCCCGCCCGCAGCACGGCCCGCTGTTCGTGACCTCCACGGGCCGCGCGGTGGACCGGGTGGAGGTCTTCCGGCTGGTGCGGCGCCTCGCGCAGGCGGCGGGCCTGCCCGATGCGCAGGCGGTCACCCCGCACGCGCTGCGCCACACCTTCGCCACGCTGGCCACGCAGCGCGGCGCGGACCTCGACGACCTGCAGGACGCGATGGGGCACGCCGATCCGCGCACGACGCGCCGCTACCAGCGTGCCGCGCGCAGGCTGGAGCGGGATCCGGCGCACCTGGTGGCCGCCGCCCTGGGCTGACGCCCGCGGTGCGGCCGCCGGAGGGCCCTGCGGTGTCGGCCCGACGCGATACGGTGGACCTCGGGGCCGCGGGCGCGGCCCCGTCCCGTCTGACCGCCCGCCGCGGCGGTCTCCCGAGCGCGCCAGGAGATCCCGATGGACGACGCGGACCGCCGGGACCACCGCGCCCCGGGCCCGGGCACCGAGCCGGCGCGCGGCGCGTCCGGCGCGCTGACGGCCCGCGCCGAGCGGCACGGCCCGCAGCAGCGCCCCCGCATCCAGCCCGCCGCGCAGCCCGACCCGCCTCCCGGCCCCGCACCGGACCCGGCGCCCCAGCCGGACCCGCGACCCGCGCAGCCGCCCGCCGCGCAAACCCCCGAGCCGCCGCAGCCCGGCCCCGAGGCCACCGCCGCGCCGTCCGCGCGTCCCGCACGCACGCCCGGCCCGCCGCCGCCGGACCACCACCGGGACGTGGCCGGCGGATGGCTGCGCCCGGCCGTGTTCGGCGCGATGGACGGCCTGGTCACGAACGTGTCGCTGATCAGCGGCGTGGGCGCGGGCGGCGGATCCTCGCACGCGCTGGCGCTGACCGGCGTCGCGGGCCTGGTCGCCGGCGCGTTCTCCATGGCGACCGGCGAATACGTGTCGGTGACCTCGCAGAACGAGCTGGTGGCCCGCGAGGTGGAGGCCGAGCGGCGCGAACTGGCCCGCAACCCGGTCGGCGAGCAGGCCGAGCTGGCCGCGGCGCTGCGCTCGCACGGCGTGGAGGGCGCCCTGGCCGAGCAGGTCGCCTCGCAGATCTCCGCCCGCCCGGACCGGGGCCTGGGCCTGCACGTGCGCGAGGAGCTCGGCGTCGACCACGAGGACCTGCCCTCCCCGTACACGGCGGCCGGCGCGTCGTTCGCCGCGTTCACCGTCGGCGCCCTGGTGCCGCTGCTGCCGTACCTGGTCGGCGCGGCCAACCTGCCGTTCGCCCTCGGCCTGTCCGCGGTGGCCGCGCTCGCCGGCGGCGGCGCCGTCGGACGGCTGACCGCGCGCCCGGTGTGGCGCGGCGCCCTGCGCCAGCTACTGCTCGGCGCGCTGGCAGCCGGCGCGACGTTCCTGATCGGGCTCGCGGTCGGCACGTCCGTCGGCTGACCGCGCCCGGCCCGGCCTGGTGCCGGCCCGGGCCGCACGGCCTACCGCGCGGCCCGGCTTGCCACCGTCAGAGCCAGAGCGGCGGCTGGCGCCCGGTCACGGGTTCGCCGGCAGCGTCCAGTCCATCGGCTCGTCGCCCACGTCCTTGAGCGCCGCGTCGACCGCGGAGAACGGCCGGGAGCCCAGGAACATGCGCGCCGAGAGCGGCGAGGGGTGCGCGCCCTGCACGATGCGGTGCTTCTTGGTGTCGATGAGCTTGGCCTTCTTCTTCGCGTACCCGCCCCACAGGATGAACACCGCCGGCCGCTCCCGCGCGGAGACCGCGCTGATCACCGCGTCGGTGAAGTCCTCCCAGCCGTGGTTCGCGTGCGAGCCGGGCTCGGACTCGCGCACGGTGAGCACCGCGTTGAGCATCAGCATGCCGCGCTGGGCCCACGCGGTCAGGCAGCCGTGCGACGCCGGCGCTATGCCCAGGTCCGCCTGCAGCTCCTTGTAGATGTTGCGCAGCGACGGCGGCGGCTTGACCCCGGGGCGCACCGAGAAGCACAGGCCGTGCGCCTGCCCGGGCCCGTGATACGGGTCCTGCCCGATCAGCACCGTGCGCACGTCCTTGAACGCCGTGGTCTCCAGGGCGGCGAACACCTGGTCCTCGGGCGGATAGACGGTGTGCGCGGCCCGATCGGCCGTGACGAACGTGTCCAGCGCGGCGAAGTACAGCGCGTCGGCCTGGTCGCCGACGGCAGACTGCCAGGACGGCGGGATGGTCAGGGTCACGGCGTCGGGCCCTCTCTAAGCGGATGCGGTGATCGCGGGTGTGCCCGGCGGAACTGACGGGTCGTCGGGCGCTGACGGGAGCAACCGTAGCGCCACCCGCCGACAGCACCCGAACCCGCGAGCACCGCGCGACCCTGACACGCCCCGCACCGCCCCGGCGCCGCGCGCCCTACGCGTTGAGCAGCAGCACGCCGCCGAGCGCCGCCGCGACACCGATGTTCTGCACCGCGCGCAACCGCTCACCGTTCAAGGCGCGCGCCCACAGCGTGGTGGCCACCGGGTACAGCGAGGCGAGCACCGTGATCACCGCCAGGTGCCCGCCGCCCCCGCGGCGCACCGCCAGCCCGTACAGGCCGTTGGCCGACACGTCGCCGAGCCCGGCGGCCAGCAGCACGGCCAGCATGCCGGGGCGCACCAGCGGCGCCCACCAGCCCGGCGCCAGGCGCCGCGCGGCGCGCACCGCGAACGGGACGAGCACCAGCAGGCCGGCTGCCCGCTGGCCCAGCAGCGTGCCGTACACGCTGGTGTGCGAACCCAGCGCCATGAACACGAAGTACCAGCCGAACCCGACCGCCGCCACCATCGTGTACAGGAACGTCGCGCGCGTCGCGCGGTGCCGGCTGCGCAGCTCCGGCCCGCCGGCCAGCGCCACCCCGGCCACCGCCAGCGCCATGCCGGCCGCCTGCGGGACGCCCACCGCCTCGCCGTTGCCGACCGCCCACAGCACCGGGATCGCCGTGCCGGTCGCGGCCAGCGGCGCGACCAGCGACATGGGGCCGGCGGCCATCGCCCGGTAGAACGCGGCCAGCGCCAGCGCCCCGACCACCCCGGCGGCCGCGCCGTACCCCTGGTACGCGCCGAACGGCGGCGCGACCAGCAGCGCGCCCAGCAGCAGCGCACCGAGGCCGATCGCCTCGGTGGCCAGAACCACCAGCGGGGACGGCACGCGGCGCGCCAGCGTCCCACCGGCGAAGTCGCTGCTGCCCCACACGGCGGAAGCGAGCAGGGCGAGCAGCGCAGGCACAGACGGGTCCTCCCGGTCGGCGGACGGGCCGGACTGCTGATCTTAGCGCCGTATTACGCAACGGTCACGAAGCTCACACCGCCGTTGGCATCAGGGCGCGCACACGACGGCGCGGACGCGGCGCCGGGCGCCCGCCCCCCACCGCGCAGGCCCAACGTCGCGCGGAGACCCGCCACCACCACCCATAACGCAGCAAACCGTGCATAGCTCACCCGGTGCGACGCCCGAGACGCATCCGGTGAGCACCGCCACGCGTCGAAAACAACAGGCACACCGCCACGAACCCCGCATCCATGGCATGCGTTAAGGCTGATAAGGCATGGTGACCGCATGCAGCACCGCCCGAGCCGCCGCACCCGGCCCGCCACGCACCGCCCAGAGCGCGGGATACGCCCCTGATGTCAGCCACCGCCGCACGGCGCCACGCCGCACCCCCCGCCGCCCCCGACACGCTGCCCGCGCGCCGCGCCGAATGGACCGCGGCCGCGCTGATCGGCGCCGGCGCCCTGCCCGTGCTCGCCCTGTGGTGGCAGGGCACCACCCCCGCCACCCTGCACGCCCCCGGCGGCGTCCTGATCTCCGCCGGCCGCGCCGCCGGCCTGCTCGCCGCCTACCTGCTGCTCGTCCTGACCGCCCTGATGGCCCGCGTCCCGTGGGTGGAGAACCGCCTGGGCTCCGACGCCGCCACCCGCGTACACCGCGCCCTGGGCGAATACACCGTCGCGCTCGCCGCCTGCCACGCCCTCCTGATCATCCTCGGCTACGCCGCCCTGGACCGCACCGGCGTGATCGCCCAGAGCATCGACCTCGAACTCGACTACCCCGACGTCCTCATGGCCACCGCCGCCCTCGGCCTGCTCATCCTGATCGGCGTGCTCAGCGCCCGCGCGATCCGCGCCCGCATCCGCTACGAGACTTGGTACTACACCCACCTGTACGTCTACCTCGCCGTCATCCTCGCGTTCAGCCACGAGTTCGCCGACGGACAGGACTTCTCCACCTCCCTGCGCGCCCGCGCCCTGTGGTCCGCCGCCCACGCCGCCGTCGCCGCCGCCGTCCTGCTCTACCGCATCGCGCTGCCCCTGGCCCGCTCCCTGCGCCACGACGTACGCCTCCTGCGCGTCGTACCCGAAGGACCCGGCGTCATCTCCCTGCACCTGACCGGCCGCGACCTCGACCGGCTGCGCGCCGAACCCGGCCAGTTCCTACGCTGGCGCTTCCTCGCCCGCGGCCACTGGTGGCAGAGCCACCCCTACTCCCTGTCCGCCGCACCCACCGCCGACCTGATGCGCATCACCGTCAAACCCGGCGCCGACGCCACACGCCTGACCCGCCTGCCGCCCGGCACCCGCGTCTGGTTCGAAGGCCCCTACGGGGCGTTCACCGCCCGCCGCCCCGGCGCCCGCCGCGTCCTGCTCATCGCCGCCGGCGTCGGCATCGCCCCGATCCGCGCCCTGTTCGAGACCCTGCCCGGCCGCGGCCGCGCCGCCATCCTGATCTACCGCGCCTCACGCCCCGAAGACCTCGTGCTCTACCGCGAACTCGAACAGATCGCCCGCCACCGCGGCTTCGGCCTGTTCCCCCTGATAGGCCCGCGCGAAAGCCGCGACCCGCTGGACCCGGCGATGCTGCGGCACGCCGCCCCCGACCTCGCCCAGCGCGAGATCTACCTGTGCGGCCCGCCCGGCTTCACCGCCGCGGTCGCCGCCCAACTGCGCCGAGCCGGAGCGCCCGCCGGCCGCATCCACACCGAGGACTTCGGCCGATGACCCCGCCGCCACGACCGCCGCCCGCCGCAGGACCGCACCGGGCACACTGAACCCGAGCGTCCCGCCGCCCGTGACCACCCCCCGACACACCCCCGAAGGAGGACCGAACCGATGCGCCGAACCGCCGCCGCGCTGGCCGCCACGGTCGCGGGCCTGATCGCACTGCTGACGTTCAAATCGCACGCCGCCCAGACCACGGCCGCCGACGCCCCCCAGGCCCCGGCCGGCGCCGTCCAGAGCGCCACCGCGAACCCCGCCCCCACCACCGGCGCATCCGCC
>DASYAE010000137.1:0-33099 GCA_036501535.1 Actinocrinis sp.
GCTCGAGACCTGCCGTGTGGTCGCTCCATGCTCACCATAAGATCCCGTATTCGGCAGGCGGACCCACCACACTGCCCAACATGACATCACTGTGTTCGGAGCACCACGTCCTGACCCATGAGCGCGATGCCAGGTGAGGTAGATATCTGCCGCACCCGCCAGAGCGAACCGGGCCACCCTCCCTTGCCGGGCGCAGCCCACCACTCGGGTGAGGGCGGGGGCTCTCCGCGTCGGGCAGGCGTAGCCCGCATCAGTTTTCTGCCAGGGATGCAAACAGCCTTACCGTTTGCATCCCTGGCAGAAAACTGATACGCCTTGGTGACCGACGCAGAGAGCCACCGACCGACCCATCCACACCCAACGAAACCCCAGCTCAACCCACCCAACCCCCGCCCCCATCTCAGCGGAGGGCCCGCCGGAGGCGATTTTGATCTTCCCGCCACGCCAAACCGGCGGCAGCAAACAGCAGCCAGCGAGCAGCGAACTGCGGCCGGAGTCGGCTGGTTCACGCCGACTCCGGCCGCAACGCGCTTGGGTGTGTCAGGAGTAGGGGTAGAAGCCGCGGCCGGTCTTCTTGCCCAGCAGGCCGGCCTCGACCATCCGAAGGAGCAGGGCCGGCGGCACGAACTGCGAGTCGCGGAACTCCCGGTGCAGGGACTCGGCGACTGCGGCGACGACGTCGAGGCCGATCAGGTCGGTCAGCCGTAGCGGGCCTAGGGGGTGCGAACAGCCTAGTGTCATGCCCTGGTCGACCACCTCAGCCGTGGCGAATCCGGACTCGACCATCTTGATGGCGCTGAGCAGGTACGGGATCAGCAGGGCGTTGACCACGAAGCCGGAACGGTCCGGCGAGCGGATCGGCTGCTTGCCGAGGGTGCCTGCGACGAATTCGGTCATCCGATGCATGGTGTCGTCCGCGGTGAGCAGTGAGCCGATCAGCTCTACCAGCGGCTGCGCGGTCACCGGGCTGAAGAAGTGCGCGCCGACCACCTGCTCGGGCCGGGTGGTGACCCGGGCCAGGCGCATGATCGGGATCGACGAGGTGTTCGATGCGAGGATCGCCCGCTCTGACTCGACCACCTTGTCCAGCGCCATGAAGAGGTCGGACTTCTCGTCGATGTCCTCCCGGATCGCCTCGACCACCGCGTCGCGGTCGGCCAGTTCTTCGAGGTCTGCGGTGAACGCGGTGCGCGCCAGTGCCGCGTCCCGGTCGGCCTCCGAGGCCTTGCCGCGGGCCACTGCCCGGTCCAGCGAGGTGACCATCCGCCTGCGTGCGATCGGCACGGCGTCCGGGCTGGAGGCCACGACCACCACGTCCAGTCCGGCCCGGGCGCAGGTCTCGGCGAGGCCGGAGCCCATCGTGCCGTAGCCGACGATCCCGACCCGGCGGATGCCGCCCGGCGGGTTGGCCTTGGCCTTGGCGTTGGTGCTGGTGTTGGTGTTGGTGCTGGCGGTCCCGGTCATGCGCGCACCCCCCACCGCAGCAGGCAGGCGCCGATGGACATGCCGCCGCCGAAACCGGCCAGCAGCACCAGGTCGCCGTCGTGCAGCGCGTTCTCCCGGTTGGCCCGGTCGAGCGCGAACGGCACCGACGCGCTGCCGATGTTGCCGATCTCCTCCAGCACCCGGTGGGTGCGTGCGCGGGACAGCCCGCATCGCTCGACCAGCTCGGTCAGCAGCACTCCGTTGGCCTGGTGCGGCACGAAGTGGTCCACCTCGTCGAGGCCGACGCCGGCCCGGGCGCACAGCTCGGCCAAGGCGGGCGGGACGTGTTCCATCACGAAGTCTCGTACCCCGCGGCCGTTCATCCGGAAGAAGTGGCCGCCCTCGTCCACCGTCTGGTGGCTGCTCGGCATCCTGCTGCCGCCCGCCTCGATCCAGATCAGGCCGTGCGCGTCGCCCCGGCTGACCAGCCGGAACCCGAGCGTGCCGGGCCGGGCTCCAGAGCTGGAGCTGGAGCTGGAACCGACCCCGGCCCCGGAGGCAGGCCCAGGCGCCGCGCCGACCACGGCGGCGCCGGCGCCGTCGCCGAGCAGGACCGCGGTCCGGCGGTCGGAGAAGTCCAGGAACCGGGAGTACAGGTCGGCGCCGATGACGAGTGCGCGGGCGGTCGGGTTCACCGCGATCAGGCTGTGCGCTAGCGCCAGCCCGTACACGAAGCCGCTGCAGACCACGTTGATGTCGAAGCAGGCGGCGTTCCAGGCGTCCAGCAGGTTCTGCACGAGGTAGCTGGTCGGCGGCTGGGGCGAGTCGCCGGTCGATGTGGAGACGATGATGTAGTCCACCTGATCGGCCGTCAGCCCGGCGTTGTCCAGCGCCGCCTGCCCGGCCCGCGCGGCCAGGTCGGAGGTCGCCTCGGAGTCGGTGGCGTACCGGCGGCTCATGATCTGCGTCTTGCGCTCGATCCACTCCGGGTCGACGCCGACGCGTTCGGCCATCTCGCGGTTGTCGATCTCCTCCTTGGGCGCGTACGAGCCCGTGCCCAGGATGCTCACAGCGTGCTCGGTCAAGGTCGACTCCCTCTCAGCGGACGACGGGCCCGGCGGCGGCCGGGATCGGGTTGAGGGTCGGGTCCCACAGCGGGTTGAGCCGGTCCGCGCCGATCTCGGCGCGCAGCTCGGGGTCTGCGACCCCGAGGCCGGTGTGCGGGGCGAGGCAGAGCACGCCGACCTTGCCGGTGTGCCGGTTGGCCTGCACCAGCCGGGTGGCCTCGCCGACCTCGTCGAGCGGGTACACCGTGGACAGCGCGGGGACGAGCTTGCCGAGCTGCACCAGCCGGTTGCACTCCTGCTGCTCCTGCAGGTTGGCCACGTGGCTGCCGATGATCCGCTTGAGGTTCATCCAGAGGTAGCGGTTGTCGTACTGGTGCTGGTATCCGGTGCTGGACCCGCAGGTGACGACCACGCCGCCCTTGCGGACCACGAACACGGAGATGCCGAAGGTGGCGGCGCCGATGTAGTCGAACACCACGTGCGGGTCCTCGCCCACCTCGGCCCGGATCCGCTTGCCGAGCCGCTTGCCCAGCGCGATGGTCTCGTCCGGGCTCGCGGCCTGGCCGCCAAGGCCCAGCTCGTTGCGGTCGATGATCACGTCGCAGCCCAGCCGGCGCAGTGCGCTCGCCTTCTCCGGCGAGCCGACCACGCCGATCGGGATGCCGCCGCTGTTCTTCACCATCTGCACCGCGTAGGCGCCGAGGCCGCCGGTTGCGCCCCATATCAGCACGATGTCGCCCTGCTTGATGCGCGCGCCGCGGTCGCCGATCAGCATCCGGTAGGCGGTGCCGCCGCACAGCGTCACGGAGGCGGCCTCCTCCCAGGTCAGGTGCGTGGGCTTGCGCACCAGCTGGTTGACCCGCACCACCGTGTAGTGGGCCAGGCCGCCGAAGTTGGTCTCGAAGCCCCAGGCGCGCTGCTCCGCGCCGAGCATCCCGTCGCCGTGCGTCGCAGGCTCCTGGTCGTCCACGTAGGCCGGCGAGATGACCACGTGGTCGCCGACCCGCCAGTGCCGCACCCCCGAGCCGACCCGCACGATCACCCCGGCGCCGTCCGAGCCGACCACGTGGGTCGGCCGGTCGTGCCGGGCGGCGAACCCGCCCTGGCGGCCGAACCGGCGCAGGAAGTCGAAGGTGGGCAGCGGCTCGAACATCGCCGACCAGACCGTGTTGTAGTTGACGGAGCTGGCCATGACCGCGACCAGCGCCTCGTCCGGCGCCAGCTCCGGCATCGGCACCCGGCCGACCCGCAGCGAGCGGCGCACGTCCTTGTCCGGGGCGTCGCCGAACATGCCGGCGTCCTCTTCGTGCAGATAAGCGGCCAGATATTCGCCCGGCACGTCCTGCCGGACCAGTTCGTCAGGCGAAGCACCCGCGAGCACGGCTTCGGCCAATGCGTCCATCAGGAATTCCTTTGCCCTCGTTGCGGCGCGAGAACGCTCGCCGCTGCGCGACGTGAGTTCGGCGGAGAATAGGGGGGCTCTGTCGACGTCTCCCCCCGCGGGAGACAGGGCCCTGGCGGGCTTTGTCGGCGTCTCTCCACGAGGAGGGTCGGCCCAGGCGGGCCACCTGCGCAGGCCGGTGATTCGGCTGCTGATTCGGCTGCTGAATTGGCTGCGCTGTCTGGATCGCCCCGGCGGGCGTCAGATCGGCCGGTCCCGAAATGCAGCAGGCCCGCTAGGGGGCCGCTGTCCGGCCATGGTGGCACACAACCCCAGTCATGCCCAGGGGTGAGTAGGGGTGCACCCCGAGTCCGCCGGATCCGCCCCCCTTGGGGCAGGTCAGCGGTCCTGCCGCACTTGTGGCATCGGGCTGTCGGGCCCTACGGTCCTAGGTGGCATCGAGCTCATAGATGCCTGCGGATGATCGGGTGTCCCGTCGACAGGACGGCGGCCATGGGCGAACCTGCGCCCGACTCCGGCGATCTCTCAAGGTGCCTGCGTATCCCGCGTATCCCGGGTGTCCCGTCGGCACGATGACGCCGATCGGCGTATCCGTGCCCGGCCTCGGCTTTCCCCCGTCTCGGGTCGCCCCGTTTTTCCGTCCCGAGTCACCCCGTGACCGTTAAGGACTGGTGGCAGTGAGCACGAACCCTTTCGATGACGAGAACGGCCGCTTCTACGTCGTGGTCAACGACGAGGACCAGCACTCCCTCTGGCCGGTGTTCGCCGAGGTACCCGCGGGCTGGCGGGTGGTCTTCGGCGAGGCGGCCAGGGCCGCGTGCCTGGAGTACGTCGAGCGGAACTGGACCGACATGCGCCCGAGGAGCCTGCGGGAGGCCATGGCGGCGAACTGAGCGCCACCCGGATTCCGCGGAGGAGTGGATCAGGATGCTCGTAACCCGCACGGATCAAGACCCTGCGCAGCGAGATGTGGTTCTGCCCTTCGTCCGGGCTCAGGCGAAGGTGCAGAAGTCGGGGATGATCTTCCCGCAGAACCTGTCCGAGCGCTCCTGGGAGCGGATCGGGACCAGCCTGCGCGAGCTCACGAACTCCTCAGCCTGGTGGCTCGCCGACTGGCTGATCTTCGGGGAGGCCGCCTACGGGCTGCGGCGCTATCGGGAGGCGATCGAAAGGACGGGGCTCGACTACCAGACCCTGCGCAACTACGCGTGGGTGGCCCGGCGCTTCGAGCACCACCGCCGGCGCGACGGCCTCAGCTTCGCCCACCACGCCGAGGTGACCTGCCTCTCGCCGCCCGAGCAGGACTACTGGCTGCGCAGAGCCGAACAGCAGAGGTGGTCGCGCAACGAACTGCGCAGGGCGGTGCGCGCCAGCCTGGCCGAGCAGCGCCGCCAGACCGAACTCCCCCCGGGCGGCGGCGACCCGCAAGAGGTACCTCAGCCGGCCGAATCGGCGGGCCCCGACAAGCACTGGCGGAAGGTCACCACGCTCACCATCGAGCTGTCCGCCGGCCAACTGGACTACTACTCGAAGGCTGCTGCCGAGCACGGCCTGCCGGTCGAGAAGTGGGTGACCCGGGTGCTCGACGCCGCCGATCGGAGTACCGCCAACGCCTAGAGGCGCACCGCCTGAACGGCCCGAACGGCCCGAACGGACCCCCGTCATATCGGAGTCAGTTGATGATCCTTCAGGGAAAGCGGGTCGCCCTGCCCTCGGCGCCCGTCGTGCACAAGCAGTTCGAAGCGCACGCGCGAGCCACCCCCGACGCCGTCGCCGTCGTCTGCACCGGACAGCAGGTGACATACGGTGAGCTGAACGCGAGGGCCAACCAGTTCGCGCACTTCCTCACCGCGCGCGGACACGGCCGGGGCGCGAAGGTCGGCGTCTGCCTGGACTACTCGGTCGACATCCTCGTCGCCATCCTCGGCACGTTGAAGGCGGGCGCGGCGTACGTGCCCTTCGACCCGTCCTACCCTGAGGCGCGGCTCCGGCTGCTCCTGGGGCTGGTCCCCGACCTCGCCCTGATCGTGGCCTCCCCGGCGACCGCCGGGCTGGTCGAGTCGGCGACTTTCGAGGTCGTGTCCCTCGGGCGGATCTCCGATCAGCTCGACGGCCTTCCGGCGGGCGATCCCGACATCCCGCTGACCGGGGACGACCTCTGCTACACGGTCTTCACCTCCGGGTCGACCGGCACGCCGAAACTGGCGGCCGTACGGCACGAGGGCTGGTTCAACCTGATGAACTGGCTGATGCTCGAGTACGGTCTGCACAGCGGATCGAACAACCTGGTCGTCAGCGCGTTCGGGTTCGACCTCTCCCAGCGGGCCCTGATGACGCCGCTGTTCTGCGGCGCCACCCAGCACCTGATGGCGAGCCGCAACTTCGACGCCGCGATGGCCTATCGCATGCTGACCCAGAACCCGATCCGCATAGTGCACTGCGCCTCGAGCACGCTGTACCTGCTGGTGGACTGGGAGACCGCGCGGAGAGGCGAGGCGCTCGCCAAGCTGGACTACGTGCTCTTCGGCGGCGAGCCGCTGCACGCCGAACGGCTCGCGCAGTGGGCGCAGCGCGAGGGAAACGTGTGCACCCTGCTGCACCAGTACGGCGTCGCCGAGTGCACGGACGTCGCGACGTCGTACGATCTGGCCGACTACTGGTCCGGCGCGCACGACCGGGTGCCGGTCGGCAAGCCCGCCTACAACACCGACATCCACATCGTCGACGAGCAGTTGCGCGACGTCGGGCCGGGGGAGTTCGGCGAGGTCTGCATCGCCGGGTCCAGCGTCGGCGCGGGCTACGTCAACGGCACCGGCCCCGAGTCCCAGAAGTTCACGACGCTCGAGGTCGACGGCTCGCCACGCAGGATCTACCGCACAGGCGACCGCGGATACGTGAACGAAGACGGGGACCTCGTCGTCGCCGGACGGATCGACGCGCAGGTGAAGGTGCGCGGCATGCGCATCGATCCCAACGACATCGAGCGCGCGCTCGGCCGGCTGGACGGGGTCCGGCAGGCCGCCGTGGTGATCAGGTACACCGACCCCGGCGATGCCGAACTGGTCGCGTTCATCGCCCCGGCGGGCGACGACCTCGCCGAGAACGACGTGCGCACCCGGCTGCTCGAGACGCTGCCGCGGAACATGGTCCCGGCGAAATTCTTCAACATCCCGCGCATTCCGCTCAGCCCGAACGGGAAAGCGGACCGCGCCGCACTGCTCGACGCACTCCGATGACGAACGAGAGGGCTGTGATGATTGCCGATCGAGTGCGCGCCATCTGGTGCCGGGAACTCCAGCGCGACGACATATCCGCCGATGACAACTTCTTCGCCCTGGGCGGCCAGTCCGTCATCATGGCGAATATTCAGGGCGCTTTCATCGAGGAGCTGGGGGTCGAGGTCCCGGTGGACCAGATGTACCTCAACCCGACGGTGGCCTCGGTCTCCGCGTACATCGAATCCCTGGGCGCGGCGGCCCAATAGCGTCAAGCGTGTCTGCTCTTAAATCTCTCGGCTGCGGCCGCTTTCGAATCCAGATAAACCACCAGGTTGGAGAGGCGCCATGTACGACGTCATTGTCATAGGTGCCCGTTGTGCGGGTTCGCCGGCGGCCATGTTGTTCGCCCGGCAGGGATATCGGGTCCTGCTGCTGGAGAAGGCGCGATTCCCGCAGGACACGCTGTCCTCGCACTACATCCACCAGCCGGGCGTGGCGCTGCTAGCCCGCTGGGGCCTGCTCGACAAGCTGCGCGAGGCCGGGTGCCGGCCGATCGACCACCAGAGCTACCAGGCGCCCGACGTGCGCATCGACGGCTTCTCCCTGCCGGTCGACGGCCAGCGCACCACGTACGCGCCGCGGCGGTACGTGCTCGACCCGATCCTCGCCGACGGCGCCGTGGCCGCCGGCGTGGAGTTCCAGCAGGGCTGCTCTGTCAATGATCTGATATTCGAGGACGACCGGGTCGTCGGGGTGCGCTACACGACGCCGGCCGGCACCGAGGCGACCGAGCGGGCGCGCCTCGTCGTCGGCGCGGACGGCATGCGGTCGCTGGTGGCCCGCAAGGCCGGCGCGCCGAACGTCATCGAGCACGCGCGGATGACCTGCACCTACTACAGCTACTGGTCCGGCGTCCGCTCGCACTTCGAGCTGTACGAGCGGCCGGGGCGCTGGATCGGCGTGCTGCCCACCAACGACGACCTCACGCTGATCATGACCTACTTCCCGCAGAGCGAGTTCAACGACGTCCGCCACGCGGTGGAGCCCGCCTACCTCGAGGCCGTCCGCACGACGGCCCCTGATCTGTGGGAGCGGATGTCTGCGAGCAAGCGTGTGGAGCAGCTGTACGGCACGGGTCACCAGGACAACTACTTCCGCAAGGCCTACGGGCCCGGGTGGGCGCTGGTCGGCGACGCGGTGCACCACAAGGACTCGATCACCGCCCGCGGCATCACCGACGCCTTCATCCAGGCCCAGTCGCTCACCGACCGGATCGGGGCGCGGCTGCACGACGACGACGCGCTCAAGACGGCGCTGAAGCGCTACGAGGACGACCTGAGCGACACCTTCCTCAACCACTACCAGGGCGTGCTCAACGTGGCCGAGCTCAAGCCCGAGGGGCGCGCGGAGATGCTGAGCAAGCTGGTCGGCCACCAGGAGCTGATCGACCGGTACTTCTCGACGGTGTCGGGCGCGTGCTCCTTCGACGATTTCTACAACGAAGAACTCCTGACGGTCCTCGACCAGGGCTGAGCAGCGGCCCACCCTTCCCGCCCCTCCCGCCCCTGCCAGCGCTAGCTCTGCCGATTTGGAGACAGAATGATCCCGTTGTCGTTCGCGCAGCGCCGGCTGTGGTTCGTGGACCGGTTCGAGGGCCCGTCGCCGACCTACAACGGCGCCTTCGCCCTGCGGCTGACCGGTGAGCTGGGCGTGGGCGCGCTGGAGGCGGCGTTCCACGACGTCATCGAGCGGCACGAGGTGCTGCGCACGGTGATCGTCGAGGACGGCGACGGCGTCCCGCACCAGCAGGTGCTCTCGTCCGGCGAGAAGCCGTTCGCCCTGCCGCTCGTCGAGGTCGCGGCGCGGGAGCTGGCGGCGGCGGTCGAGCAGGAGGCCACCGCGTGCTTCGACCTGGCCGCCGACCTGCCGATCCGGGCCAGGCTGCTGAGATGCGGGCCGCTCGAGCACACCCTGGTGATAGTCACCCACCACATCGCCCTGGACGGGGAGTCCCTCGGGCCGCTGATCGGCGACCTCACCGCGGCGTACGAGGCCCGCCGGGACGGCCGGGCCACGGTGTGGGAGCCGCTTCCGGTGCAGTACGCGGACTACACGCTGTGGCAGCAGGACGTGCTCGGCGACGAGTCCGACCCGGAGAGCCTGGCGGCCCGGCAGCTGGCGTACTGGCGCGGGAACCTGGCCGACCTGCCGCAGCCGCTGGCCCTGCCGACCGACCGGCCGCGCCCGCGGGTGATGAGCCGCCGCGGCGGCATGGTCGAGTTCTCCATCGCCCCCGACCTGCTCGCCTCCGTGGAGAAGCTGGCCACGCGGCAGGACACCACGGTCTCGATGGTCATGCAGTCGGCGCTGGCCGTCCTCCTGCACCACCTCGGGTGCGGCGACGACGTGCCGCTCGGCGCGCCGATCGCGGGGCGCACCGACGAGGAGCTGCGGGACCTCGTCGGGTTCTTCGTCAACACCTGGGTCCTGCGCGTCGACCTCTCCGGGAATCCGACCTATCTCCAGCTGCTGCGACGGGTGCGGGAGCGGGCGCTGGCCGCCTACGACAACCAGGACATGCCGTTCGAGCGGCTGGTCGAGCTGCTGAACCCGGACCGGTCCACCGCCTACCACCCGTTCTTCCAGGTGATGCTGGCCTGGCAGGAGGCCCCGCCGCGGCCGCGGTTCCCCGGCCTCGAGGTCGAGCACGAGACGCTGGCGACCGGGACGGCCAAGTTCGACCTCTTCTTCAACGTGATCCCGAACGGCTCGGGCGGGGCGGGCTGCCGCCTGGAGTACGCCGCCGAGCTGTTCGACCGGGGCACGGTCGAAGTCCTCGCGGACCGGTTCGTCCGGGTGCTGGGCCAGCTCGTCGGCGACCCGGACCGCAGCATCGGCGTCATCGACGTGCTCGACGACGCCGAGCGGGGCCTGCTGCTGGCGCAAAACACTGACAACACTGCCGCGGCGCTGTCCGAGCTGACGATCCCGGAGCTGTTCGAGAGCCAGGCGGCCCGGACGCCGGACGCCCCGGCGATCGTCTGCGACGGCCGGACGCTGACCTACCGGGAGCTCGACGACCGGGCGAACGGCGTCGCGGCGCAGCTGGTCCGGCGCGGCGCCGGGCCGGAGGACCTGGTGGTGCTGGCGCTGCCGCGCACCGAGGAGCTGGTGGTCGGCCTGCTCGGGATCCTCAAGTCGGGGGCCGCATACGTGCCGATGGACCCGCAGTACCTCAGCGGGCGGGCCGAGTTCGTGCTCTCCGAAGCGGCGGTGCGGTTCGCGGTCACCGACACCGAGACGTGGCGGAGCCTGCCGCAGAACGACATCCCGACGATCAACCTCGACCAGCGCTCGCAGTGGGAAGCGTCGGACGACGCGCAGGACGCCGCGGTCCGGTCGAGGTTGAGCCCTGACAACCTCGCATACGTCATGTTCACCTCCGGCTCCACGGGCAAGCCGAAGGGCGCCGCGATCACCCACCGCGGCATCGTCAACGGCGTGCGGGAGCTGGTGCGCGTGCTGGACGTGCCGGCCGGCTGGCGCATGCTGGCCGGTACCTCAGTGAACTTCGACGTCTCGGTCTTCGAGCTGCTGACCACCCTCTCCACCGGCGGCACTGCCGAGGTGGTGCCGAACGCGCTGGCGCTCGGTGAGCGGGACTCCTGGGACGGCCACGTGATCAGCGCGGTCCCGTCAGTGTTCGGCGAACTGGTCGGCCACCTGGAGAAGACGACCGGCGTGCGCACGATCGTCTTCGCGGGCGACGTGCTGCCGGCCCGGCTGGTGCGGCAGGTGCGCGAGGCGCTGCCCGACGTGCAGATCGTGAACTCCTACGGGCAGAGCGAGAGTTTCTACGCCACCACCTTCTCCCTCTCGCCATCCGAGGAGTGGACGCAGAGCGAAGTCGCGCCGATCGGCACCCCGCTGGGGAATATGCGTGCTTACGTACTCGGCCCCGGGCTCGCTCCGGTACCGCAGGGCGTGATCGGCGAGCTGTACGTGGTAGGGACCTGTCTCGGCCGCGGCTACCACGGCCGCCCGGGACTGACCGCCGAGCGGTTCGTGGCGAACCCCTACGGCCCGGCCGGCGAGCGGATGTACCGCACCGGCGACCTGGCCCGCTGGACCGTCACCTCCACCGGCCGCAGTCAGCTCGAGTGCGTCGGCCGCAGCGACGGCCAGGTGAAGGTGCGCGGCTTCCGCATCGAGACCGCCGAGGTTGAGGCGGTGTGCGCGCAGCACCCCGGGATCAGCGAGGCGGTGGTGGTCAGCCGGGAGGTGCCCGCGGGCGGGCGGCGGCTCGTCGCGTACGTGGTGCACACCGGCGAGGGAGCAGTCGGCGACGACGGCGCCGGAGGCATCGGCGACGTCGACGTCCAGTCCGGCGTCTCGGCCGCCGAGCTGCGCAAGTTCGTCGCGGCCCGGCTGCCCGACTACATGGTGCCGTCAGCGTTCGTAGTCCTCGGCCGGATGCCGCTCGGGCCGACCGGCAAGCTGGACCGCTCCGCGCTGCCCGAGCCGGATTTCGCCGGCGAGGCTTACCGGGCGCCGCGCACCGAGGCCGAGGCGATCATCGCCGCGGCTTACGCGGACGTGCTCGGCGTGGAGCGGATCGGCGCCGACGACGACTTCTTCGCAGTAGGCGGAGACAGCCTGCGGTCGATCCAGGTGGTGGCGCGGGCCCGCGCCCGGGGCCTGGACCTCACCACGCGGGAGATCTTCGAGTGCCGCACGGCGGCCCGGCTGGCCGAGGCGGCCTCCGCCCGCCGGGACCGGGCGCCCGCGCTGGCGGAGGCCGAAGGCGGCGGCGTCGGCCCGATGCCGCTGCAGCCGGTGGCCCGGCAGGTCTTCGAGCACGGCGGCGGGACCGACCGGTTCGCCATGGCGATGGCGCTGGAGCTGCCGACGGGCATCGACGCGGACGGGCTGGCCGCGACGCTCGACGCGGTGCTCGACCGGCACGACCTCCTGCGCGCGCAGCTGGTGCGCGGCGACGAGCCCTCACTCGTCGCGCGCCCGGCAGGCTGCGTGCGGGCGGCGGACCTGATCCGCCGGGTCCCCTGCGACGGCCCGCAGTGGGACGACTGGGACGGGCCGGCCGCGCTGGAGGCGGCAAAGGCAGAGCTCGACGACGCGGTCGGGCGGCTCGACCCGGAGGCCGGGGCCATGGCGGGCTTCGTCTGGTTCGCCGCGCAGTCCGGCCGGGGCAGGCTGCTGGTGGTGCTGCACCACCTGGTGGTGGACGGCGTCTCCTGGCGGATCCTCATGTCCGACTTCGCAGAGGCCTGGCAGCAGGTCCGCTCCGGCCGCACTCCTGAGCTGCCCGCGGTCGGCACCTCGGCCCGCCGCTGGCTGTCGGCGCTGCAGACCGAGGCGCTGACCGAACAGCGGGAAGAGGAGCTGGCCTACTGGCAGGACATGCTCGACGCGCCGAACCCCCCGCTGGGCACGCGGGCGCTCGATCCGGCGGTGGACGTGTGGTCCACGCTCGACACCGTGCGGGTGCAGCTGCCCGCCGAGGTCACCGAGGCGGTGCTGACCAAACTGCCCGCGGCGTTCCGCGGCACCGGGACCGACGTGCTGCTCGCCGCGCTCGCCCTGGCGGTGAACCGCTGGAGCGGCGCGGACCGCTCGACCCTGGTCCGGCTGGAGGGGCACGGCCGCGAGGAGGACGTGGTCCCCGGGGCCGACCTCTCCCGCACCGTCGGGTGGTTCACCAGCATGCACCCGGCCCGGGTCGACGTGCGCGGGGTGGACCTGGCCGACGTGCTGGCCGGCGGCCCCGCGGCCGGGAAGGCGGTCAAGCTGGTCAAGGAGCAGCTGCGCGGGATCCCGGACAAGGGCGTGGGGTACGGGCTGCTGCGCTATCTGAACCCTGAGACCGCGGTGGAGCTCGCCGACCTCCCGGCGCCGCAGCTCGGCTTCAACTACCTCGGCCGGATCTCCGATGCCGACGTGCCCGAACACCTGCGCGCGCAGGGCTGGGGACCGGCGCCTTGGTCCACCGAGCTGATCCCGGCGCCCGACCCGGACCTGCCCGCGCTCTCCGCGCTGGAGGTCAACGCGGTCGCCACGGAGACCGCCGACGGCGTCCGGCTGCAGGCGGCCTTCATGTTCCCGACCGGCCTGCTCTCCCGCGACCGGGCCGCTGAGCTGGCCGGGCTGTGGGTCGAGGTGCTGCACGGCATGGCCGCGCACGCCGCGCGCCCGCAGATCGGCGGCCTCACCCCCTCGGACGCCCCGCTGGTCCCCGCGCGGCAGGACGAGATCGAGGCCTGGGAGGCGCGCTACGGCCGACTGGCCGAGGTGTGGCCGCAGGCCCCGGGGCAGTCCGGGATCCAGTTCCAGGCCGCGCTGGCCGAGGGCTCCTTCGACGTCTACCACATGCAGTTCGTGCTGCACCTGTCAGGGCACGTGGACCCGGCGCGGATGCGGGCGGCCGGGCAGGCGCTGCTGGACCGGTACCCGAACCTGCGCTCGGTGTTCCTGGCCGGGGCCGGCGGCGATCCGGTGCAGGTCGTGCCGGAACACGTCGGCCTGCCGTGGCGGCACGTGGACCTGACCGGCCTCGGCGAGGTGCAGCAGGACGCTGCGCTGGACGAGTTCCTGGCCGCGGACCGGGCCGACCAGCTCGATCCCACCCGGCCCCCGCTGCTGCGCCTGGCCCTGCTCACCTGCGGGCCGCAGCGCGCGCGGCTCGTCATCACAGCCCACCACACCCTGTTCGACGGCTGGTCGTCCCCCATGGTGATCAGGGATCTGATCCAGCTCTACGCCGGGGACGGCGGTCTCTCGCCGGTGCGCAGCTACGGCGACTACCTCGCCTGGCTGTCCGCGCAGGACCGGACCGTGTCGGCCGCCCGGTGGGCCGCTGAGCTTGCTGGGTTCGACCAGCCGACCCTGGTGGCCCCGAACGCTCCGGCCCAGGAGGCGGCCTCCGCCCTCGGCCGGATCGAGGTGCCGCTCTCGATCGACGAGGGGCGCGAGCTCGCCCGGCGCGCCGCGCAGCTCGGCGTCACGCTGAACACGCTGCTGCAGGGCGCGTGGGCGATCCTGCTGGCCAAGCTGACCGGGCGGCAGGACGTGGTGTTCGGCGCCGCGGTCAACGGTCGCCCGGCGGACCTGCCCGGCTCCGACGAGATGGTCGGCCTCTTCATCAACACCCTGCCGATCCGGGTGTTCTGCCGGCCGGAGCAGAGCGTCGCAGAGGTCATCACCGAGCTGCAGGACCGGCAGATCGCGCTGTTCGACCACCACTACTACGGGCTCGCCGACATCCAGCGCGGCGTCGGCCTGCCGGCCCTGTTCGACACGATCGTCGTGTTCGAGAACTACCCGATCGACCGCGAGGGCATCTTCGAGGCGAACAGCTCGGCCGGGTTCGCGATCGACGGCATCCGGCCGTTCGCGGGCTCGCACTACCCGCTCACCCTGAACTCCTCAGACCCCTACCTGCGGCTCTCCCTCGACTACCAGAACAACCTCTACGACCGCGCCGCGGCCGAGGAGATCGCCGCCCGGCTCGTCAGGGTGCTGAACCAGGTGCTGGCCGACCCGGCGGCGCCGGTAGGCGCGGTGGACGTGCTGGCGGCGGACGAGCGGGACTGGCTGGTGCGGCGGGTCAACGACACGGCGCGTCCGGTGGCCGAGGGGACGCTTGCAGGTGCGTTCGAGGCCCAGGTCGAGCGTGATCCCGAGCGGGTCGCGCTGATCGGCGAGCGGGAGACGCTGAGCTACCGGGAGTTCAACCGGCGCGCGAATCAGCTGGCTCATTGGCTGGTCGAGCAGGGCGCGGGGCCCGAGCGGCTGGTCGCGGTGCGCATCCCGCGGTCGGTCGAGCTGCTGCTGGCGATCTACGCGGTGGCCAAGGCGGGCGCTGCGTATCTGCCGGTGGACCCTGATCTGCCGGAGGACCGGGTGCGGCAGATCCTTGACAGCGCGCGGCCGCTGCTGGTGCTCGACGGGGCGCTTCCGGACGTGTCGGGGTATCCGGGGACGAACCCGCAGCGTGTGCTCACGCCGGACAACGCCGCCTACGTGATCTTCACTTCCGGTTCCACCGGCGGTCCGAAGGGCGTGCTGGTGTCGCACCGTTCGATCATGAACCGGCTGCAGTGGGGGCTGGGGCACTTCGCGGTCGGCGCCGAGGACAGGGTGCTGTTGAGCACGTCGGCGAGCTTCGACGTGTCGGTGCCGGAGCTGTTCGCCCCGTTGCAGGTCGGCGCCGCGATCGTGATCGCGCGTCCGGACGGGCGCCGGGACCCGGCGTATCTGGCCGAGCTGATCCGCTGCGAGCGGGTGACCGGCGCGGACTTCGTGCCCTCACTTCTGGAGGCCTTCGCCGCCGAGCCGTCGGCGGGCCAGTGCACCAGCCTGCGCTGGATGGAGGTCGCCGGCGAGGCGTTCCCGGCCGCGCTGGCGAACAAGGTCGCCGCCCTGCTGCCGGGCTGCGGAGTGCACAACGTCTACGGTCCGACCGAGGCGGCCGTGGAGGTGACGGCATATCAGCACGTGCCGGGCGCGGACCGAGTCCCGATCGGCGCGCCGATCTGGAACACCCAGGTGTACGTGCTCGACGACGCGCTGCGCCCGGTCGCGCCCGGGGTCCTCGGCGAGCTGTACCTCGCCGGGACCGGGCTCGCCCGGGGCTACCTCGGGCGGGGCGCGCTGACCGCGAACCGCTTCGTCGCCTGCCCCTACGGCGCGCCCGGCACGCGGATGTACCGCACCGGCGATGTCGTGCGCTGGAACAGGGACGGCCAGGTCGAGTACCTCGGGCGCTCCGACTTCCAGGTGAAGATCCGGGGTTTCCGCATCGAGCTGGGCGAGGTGGAGTCGGCGCTCGCCGCGCACCCGGACGTCGACAACGCGGTCGCCGTGGTGCGCGAGGACCGCCCCGGGGACCAGCGGCTGGTCGCGTACGTGGTGCCGGGCGGCAATACGGACCCTGCCGCGCTGGACATCGAGGCACTGACGGACCTGCTGCGCGAACACCTGCCGGAGTACATGGTCCCTTCGGCCATCGTGCCGCTCGCCGAGTTCCCCACGACGCCGAGCGGAAAGCTCGACCGCGGCGCGCTGCCCGCGCCCGACCACACCGAGGCGGCGGCCGGCCGGGGGCCGCGCGACCACCGCGAGGAGGTCCTGTGCCGGCTGTTCGCTGAGCTGCTCGGCGTGGACGAGGTCGGCATCGACGTCGACTTCTTCGACGCCGGCGGGCACTCGCTGCTGGCCACCCGGCTGATCGGCCGCATCCGCAACGAGCTCAAGGTCGACGTGAAGGTCACCACCGTCTTCCGCAACCCGACCGTCGCCCGGCTGGCAGAAGCGCTGGGGGAGTCGGCCGTGTCCAACCGCCCGCAGTTGCGCCCGATGAGTGTTTAGGAGAAGCGTCGATGATCCCGCTGTCCTTCGCCCAGCGGCGGCTGTGGTTCCTGCACCGCCTGGAAGGGCCGTCCGCGACCTACAACATCCCGTTCGTGATGCGCCTGGACGGCCCCCTGGACACGGCGGCCCTGACCGCGGCGATGACGGATGTCGTCACCCGGCACGAGAGTCTGCGCACCCTGATCGTCGAGAGCGCGGACGGCACGCCGGAGCAGCGGATCCTGCCCCCGCAGGAGGCGGCCGTGCCGATCCGGGTGGCCGACGTGGCCGCGGACGCGGTGGACGCCGCGACGCTCGAGATCGCGTGCGAGGGGTTCGACCTGGACACGGAGCTTCCCGTGCGGGCGACCGTCCTGCGGCTCGCCCCGCAGGAGCACGTGGTGGTGTTCGTGTTCCACCACATCGCCGCGGACGGCTCGTCGATGGCGCCGTTCCTGCGCGACCTGGTGTCGGCGTACACGGCCCGGCATCAGGGTGCTGCGCCGGACTGGACGCCGCTGCCGGTGCAGTACAAGGACTACACGCTGTGGCAGCGGCAGCTGCTGGGCGACGAGGCGGACCCGGAGAGCATCGCCACGGCGCAGCTGGACTACTGGCGCCGGGAGCTGGCCGGGGTCCCGCAGCCGGTGCAGCTGCCGCTGGACCGACCGCGCCCGACGGCGGCCGGCCACCGCGGCGGCCACGTCTGGTTCGAACTCGAGCCCGAACTGCTCGCCGGGCTCGGGAAGCTGGCCGCGGACCGCGGCGCCACCGCGCCGATGGTCGCCCAGGCCGCGCTCGCGGTGCTGCTGCACCACCTCGGCGGCGGCAACGACCTGACGATCGGCAGCCCGATCGAGGGACGCGCGGACGAGCAGCTCAGTGATCTGATCGGGTTCTTCGCCAACACCTGGGTACTGCGTGCCGACCTGTCGCAGAACCCGTCGTTCAGCGTCCTGCTGGACCAGGTGCGGGACAAGGCCCTGGCCGCCTACGACAACCAGGACGTGCCGTTCGAGCGGCTGGTGGAGCTGCTCAACCCGGACCGCTCCACCGCGTACTCGCCGCTGTTCCAGGTGATGCTGGCCTGGCAGTTCGTCTGGCAGGGGTTCGAGATCCCGGGTCTGCGGGTCACCCCGGTCGCCGCGGGCACCGACACCGCGAAGTTCGACCTCTTCTTCAACATCGTCCCGGACGCGTCCGGGCGCGCGTACGGGCGGCTGGAGTACGCGACCGAGCTGTTCGACCACGCCACGGCGGTGAGCATCGCAGACCGCTACGTGCGCGTGCTGCGACAGGTGGTCGCCGATCCGGGGCTGCGGCTCGGCCGGGTGGACGTGCTGGCCGAGGCAGAGCGGGACTGGCTGGCCCGGCTGAACGAGACCGCGGTGCCGCTGCAGGGCTCGACGATACCTGAGCTCGTCAGCGCCCAGGCGGTGCGCACGCCCGACGCGACGGCGGTGGTGGCCGGGCAGACCGAGTTGACGTATCAGGAGCTGAACGCCCGCGCCGACCGGCTGGCCACGCTGCTGCGCAAGCGCGGGATCGGGCCGGACGCGCTGGTGGCCGTGGCGCTGCCGCGGTCGGCGGACCTGGTGGTCGCGCTGCTCGGCGTGCTCAAGGCCGGGGGCGCCTACCTGCCGATCGATCCTGACCACCCGGCTGCCCGCGTCGATCTCCTGCTCAGCACAGCCGATCCGGCCTTGGTGCTGACCGACAGCGCCACCGCGGCGGCACTTCCGGAGTGCAAGTCGCCGGTCCTCCACTTCGACGACGTGAGCTTCGACGGCCCGAACGGGGTCGACGTCTCGGACGTCCGGATCGGGCCGGACAACCTGGCCTACGTGATGTTCACCTCCGGATCGACCGGGACCCCCAAGGGCGTCGCCATCACCCACGTCAGCGTGGTCAACGGTGTGCGGGACCTGCGAAAGGCGGCACAGGTCGAGGCCGGATCCCGCATGCTGGCCGCGACATCGGTGAACTTCGACGTCTCCGTGTTCGAGATCTTCACCGCGCTGACCACCGGCGCGAGCGTCGAGATCGTCCGCGACGTGCTCGAGCTCGCCGAGCGCGGCAGCTGGTCCGGCAGCACCGTCAGCGCCGTGCCGACGGTGTTCTCCGCGCTGCTCGACCCGATCCTGGCCAGGACCCCGGGCGCCCTCGAGCTCGACCTGAAGACCGTGGTCTTCGCCGGCGAGGCGCTCACCGCCGACCTCGTCCGCAAGGTTCGCAGGGCTCTGCCGGACATCCGAATCGTCAACGCCTACGGGCAGACCGAGAGCTTCTACGCCTCGGTCCACGTGCTGCCGCAGCACTCGAATGCAACCGGCGCGATACCGGTCGGAAGCCCGCTCGGAAACATGCGCGCCTACGTCCTGGGACCGGAACTGGCACCGGTCCCGCCCGGCGTGATCGGCGAGCTGTATGTGGCCGGCATACTCGCCCGCGGCTACTACCGCAGCGGCGGCGCGACCGCGCAGCGGTTCGTCGCCTGCCCCTTCGGGCCCGCCGGCGCGCGCATGTACCGAACCGGCGACCTGGCCCGGTGGGACGAGGAGGGCCGGCTGAAGTACGCCGGGCGCGCCGACACCCAGGTGAAGATCAACGGCATCCGGGTCGACCCGACCGAGATCGAGGCCGTACTCACCCGGCATCCCGGGGTAGGCCAGGCGGCGGTCACGGTGCGCGTGGACAACGCCGGCAGCAAGCGGCTCGTCGGCTACGTGGCGCCAGCCGACTCCGCCGGCGTCTCGGCGGCGGATCTGCGCCGGTTCACGGCCGAGCGGCTGCCGGACTACATGGTGCCCACCCTGCTCGTGGTGCTGGAGCGGCTGCCGTTGACCGCGACCGGGAAGCTGGACCGGGCCGCGCTGCCCGAGCCGGAGTTCCCGAGCACCGCGTTCCGGGCGCCGCGCAGCGAGCCGGAGCGGGTCCTCGCCGAGGTGTACGCCGACGTGCTCGACGCCCGGCAGGTGGGCATCGACGACGACTTCTTCGCCAGCGGCGGCGACAGCATCCGCTCGATCCAGGTCGTCGCGCGGGCCAAGACCCGCGGCGTCGTGGTCAGCACCCGGGAGATCTTCGAGCACCGCACGGTCGCCCGGCTCGCGGAGCTGGTCGAGGGGCGGCACGAGGAGGAGCGCCCGAGCCTGGCCGAGCTGCCGGGCGGCGGCGTCGGGTGGGCCCCGCTGCCGCCGACGGCGGCGCACGTCCTCGCGCTGGGCGGGGGCATCGGCCGGTTCTGCATGTCCGCGATGCTGACGCTGCCCGAGGACATCGACCGCGCGGGGCTGGTCGCGACCCTGCAGGCCGTGCTGGACCGGCACGACGTGCTGCGCTCCCGGCTCGACCGGGAGCGGCCGGCCCTGCGGATGGAACCGGTCGGCAGCGTGCGCGCCGGCATGCTGCTGCGGGAGGTCCGCTACAGCGAGGCCGGTGCGAAGGCCGAGCTGGATGCGGCCGCGGACCGGCTGGACCCGGACGCGGGCGTCATGGCGCAGTTCGTGTGGCTGACCTCTGACACGGAGCCGGACCGGCTGCTGATCGTGCTGCACCACCTGGTCGTCGACGGGGTGTCGTGGCGGATCCTGCTGCCGGACCTGGTCTCCGCCTGGCAGCGGGTCCGGGACGGCGAGCGCCCGGCGCTGGCAACGGCACCGGCCCTGCACGCGGCGGGCACCTCGCTGCGCCGCTGGGCGCACGCCTTGGCCGACGAGGCGGCCGCCCCGCACCGGACGGCGGAACTGCCCGCGTGGCAGCAGATCCTGCGTGACGACGATCCCGTGCTCGGGGCGCGGGAGCTGGACCGGACCCGCGACGTCGCAGGCACCGTAGACACCGTGCGCGTCCAAGTGCCGGTGGCCGTCACGCAGGCGCTTCTGAACACGGCGCCTGCGATGTTCCGCGGCGGGGTCGACGACGGGCTGCTCGCCGGCCTGGCCCTGGCACTGGCGCGCTGGCGTCAGACGCGCGGCATATCAGGGTCCTCAACGCTGGTCCGGCTGGAGGGGCACGGCCGCGAGGAGCACGTGGTGCCCGGCGCGGACCTGTCCGGCACGGTCGGCTGGTTCACCGCGATGTTCCCTGTGCGCCTCGACCTGGCCGGTATCGACGTGGCGGACGCGTTCGCCGGCGGTCCGTCCGCCGGCCGGGCGATCAAGGCCGTCAAGGAGCAGCTGCGCGCGGTGCCGGACAACGGCATCGGCTACGGCCTGCTGCGCCACCTCAACCCGCAGACCGCCGCCGACCTGGCCGGGCTGCGCGAACCGCGGATCGGGTTCAACTACCTCGGCAGGTCATCGAGTGCTGACATCCCCGAGGAGCTGCGCGGCCTGGGCTGGGCGCCGGACACAACGCACCGGGACCTGATCGCCGCGCCGGACGAGGACATGCCGGTGCTGTCGGCGCTGGAGATCAACGCGGTGGCCGCGGCCACCGACGGCGGCGACGAGCTGACCGCGTACTTCGGCTTCCCGACCGGCGTGCTCTCCCGCGGCGAGGTGACCGAGTTGGCCGGGCTCTGGGTCGACGCGCTGACCGCCCTGGCCCAGCATGCTGCGACACCCGAGGCCGGCGGGCTGACCCCGTCGGACGCGCCCCTGGTCGCCGTGCGCCAGGAGGAGATCGAGGCCTGGGAGGCCCGCTTCGGCAGGCTGGCCGAGGTGTGGCCGGTGACCCCGGTGCAGTCCGGGATGCTGTTCCACTCGATGCTGGGCGGAGCGGCGTTCGACGCCTACCACGTGCAGCTGGTGTTCCACCTGTCCGGCGAGGTCGATCCGCAGCGGATGCGCCGGGCCGGTCAGGCGCTGCTGGACCGGTACGCCAACCTCCGCACAGCGTTCGTCGACCGCGCGGACGGCGACGTGGTGCAGGTGGTGCCGGAGAAGGTGGCCCTGCCCTGGCAGTACCTTGACCTGACCGCGGCCGGCGAGGCGGAGCGGGCCGAGGCGTTCGAGCGCTTCCTCGCGCAGGACCGGGCCGCCCACTTCGACGCGCGCACGCCGCCGCTGATCCGGCTGGCGCTCGCCGTGCTCGAGCCCGGCCGGCCCGAACTCGTGATGACCGCCCACCACGCGCTGTTCGACGGCTGGTCCACGCCGCTGCTGATGCGGGACCTGCTGCTGCTCTACGCCTCCGGCGACCCGGCCGGGCTGCCCCGGACCCGCGACTTCGGCGAGTTCCTGTCCTGGCGCGCCCGGCAGGACCAGGCGGAGGCGGCGCGGGCGTGGACGGCCGAGCTCGCAGGGCTCGAAGAGCCGACCCTGCTCGCTCCCGGCGCCGCGAGCGCGGGGAACGACGGCCTTGGCCAGGTCGAAGTCGCGCTTCCGCCGGACGTCGCCAGTGAGCTGAGCCGGTGCGCCCCCCGGTTGGGCGTCACCGTCAACACCCTGGTCCAGGGCGCGTGGGCGCTGCTGCTCGGCCAGCTCACCGCCCGCCGGGACGTGGTGTTCGGCGCCACCGTCTCCGGGCGGCCGCCCGCGGTGGCGGACGTCGAGTCGATGGTCGGGATGTTCATCAACACCGTGCCGGTACGCGTCGAGTACGAGCCCGGCGACACTCTGGCCGAGATCCTGACCCGGCTCCAGGGACGGCAGGCCGGCCTCGTGGAGCACCACTACTACGGGCTGACCGAGATTCAGCAGTCCGTCGGCCTGAAGTCCCTCTTCGACACGCTGGTCGTCTTCGAGTCCTACCCGATCGACCGCGACGGCCTGAGCGCCGCCACCGATGCCGCGGACGGGATCGCCTTCACCGGCCTGCGACCGTCTACGGGCACGAACTACCCGCTAGCCCTGCTGGCGGCCGCCGATCCGCACCTTCAGCTCACCCTGCAGTACGCGCGCAACGTCCTGAATCAGGACACGGTGGAGGTGTACGCGGCCCGCCTCGTTCGAGTGTTGCGACAGCTGGCGGCGACCTCGGAGATGAAGGCTGCGCAGGTCGAGACCCTGGAGCCGGCCGAGCGTGACCGGCTGCTGGTCGAGTTCAACGACACGGCCGCCCCGACCCCGGACGTCACGATCACCGGGCTCGTCGAAGCGCAGGCGGCGCGGACCCCGGACGAGGTCGCCGTGGTCGCCGAGGGCGAGTCGCTCACGTATCGCGAGATGGTCGCGCGGGCCGATCGCCTGGCGTGCGAACTGGCCAGCCGCGGGGTGGGCCCGGAGTCGGTGGTCGCGGTGTCGCTGCCGCGGTCGGCCGATCTGGTGGTCGCACTGCTCGCGGTCCTGAAGGCGGGCGGAGCATATCTGCCTGTTGACCCCAAGTACCCCAGCCACCGCCTCGCGGCCATCTTCGAGCAGGCGCAGCCGCGCCTGGTCCTGACAGACTCCGCGACGGTCGGGGTACTGCCGGAGCACAGCGCTCCAGACCTCTTCCTCGACACGATCGACCTGTCCAGCGGCGACTCAGCCTTCGAACGAACGGTCCACGCACAGCAGCTCGCTTACGTGATGTACACCTCCGGCTCCACAGGCAAGCCCAAGGGCGTCGCCATCACCCACGCGAACGTGGTCAACGGCGTGCTGCGGCTCGCCTCCCGCGTGGGCATGGAGCCGGGCAAGCGGCTGCTGGCGGGCACGTCGGTCAACTTCGACGTCTCAGCCTTCGAGATCTTCACGACCCTCGCCGCCGGCGGCGTCGTCGAAGTGGTCCGCGACGTCCTGGTCCTGGGGGAGCGGGCCGGCTGGAGCGGCGGCGTCATCTCCACCGTGCCATCCGCCTTCGCAGAGCTCGTCGAGCAGATCTCCGGCCGCACGAGCGTGGAGACGGTCGTCTTCGCCGGCGAGGCGCTGCCCTTCTCGCTCATCGAGAAGACGCGGAAGGCCTTCCCGGGAGTGCGGATCGTCAACGCCTACGGCCAGAGCGAGTCCTTCTACGCCACCACGTTCACAGTGCCCGACGACACGCAGGGCCTGGCCGGCAGCGTGCCCGTCGGAACGCCGCTCGGCAACATGCGGGCCTACGTCCTCGGCCCTGGCCTGGCCCCGGTGCCGCCGGGCGTGGTCGGCGAGCTGTATGTCGGCGGGAACGTGGGCCGCGGCTACCACGGCCGCGCTGAACTGACCGCCGAGCGCTTCGTCGCCGACCCGTTCGGCCCGTCCGGCTCGCGCATGTACTGCACCGGCGACCTGGCGCGCTGGGACGGCGAGGGTCGGCTCGAGTACGCGGGCCGCGGGGACGCGCAGGTCAAGGTGCGCGGCTTCCGCATCGAGCCGGCCGAGATCGAGGCCGCGCTCGCCGAGCACCCCGGGATAGCTCAGGCTGCTGTCATCGCCCGCGACGGGCGCGGCAGCGGCACGTCCAAGCAGCTGGTCGGATATGTCGTGCCCGCCTCAGATTCCGCCGCCGACGACCGCATCGGGCTCGAGCCGCAGGAGCTGCACGACTTCGTCTCGCAGCGGCTGCCGGACTTCATGGTGCCGTCCGCCTTCGTGCTCCTCGACCGCCTGCCGCTCGCCCCGAACGGCAAGCTGGACCGGGCCGCGCTGCCCGAGCCGGAATACGCCGGCGCCCCCTACCGCGCGCCCCGCAACGCCCGCGAGGAGACCCTGGCCCGGCTGTTCGCCGAGGTGCTCGGCGTGGACCGGGTCGGCATCGACGACAACTTCTTCGCGCTCGGCGGGCACTCCCTGCTCGCCACCCGGCTGATCAGCCGGGCCCGCGCCGAGATGGGGATCGAGATACCCATCCGCAAGATCTTCGACCTCTCGACGGTCGTCGCGCTCGCGGCGTGGTCGGAGGAATCGGCCGCTCCCCGCCGCCCCAGTCTGCGCAAGATGATCGTGAAGGAGTGAAGCAATGATCCCGCTGTCATTCGCACAACGCCGGATGTGGCTCCTGCACCAGCTGGAGCGGGGCGCGGCGACGTACAACATCTCGGCGGCGTTCCGGCTGACCGGGCATCTGGACCGGGCGGCCCTGGTCGCGGCGATCCGCGATGTGGTGGACCGGCACGAGATCCTGCGCACCACGTACCTGATGGACGACGAAGGCGAGCCCTACTCCCGGATCCTGTCGATCGAAGAGGCCTCGCCGCAGGTGCCAGTGGTCGAAGTCGCACCCGACGACGTATCAGGGGCCATCGCCGAGGCCGTCGCGCACCGGTTCGACATGGCGGCCGAGATCCCGATGCGGGCGAGCCTCTTCCGCTGCTCGCCCCAGGAGCACGCCCTGGTCGTGGTCATCCACCACATCGCCTCGGACGGCAGTTCGAGCGCGCAGATGATCCGGGACCTGGCCAAGGCCTACACCGCCCGCCGGGACGGCCGGGCGCCGCAGTGGCAGCCGCTGCCCGTGCAGTACAAGGACTATGCGATGTGGCAGCGCGAGCTGCTCGGCGACATGGCGGACCCGGACAGCCTCGCCGCGACGCAGGTCGAGTACTGGCGCAAGCAGCTGGCCGGGGTGCCGCAGCCGCTGACCCTGCCGTTCGACCGGGCGCGGCCCGCGGTGGCGGACTCGCGCGGCGGGACGGTCGGCCTCGTGGTGCAGCGGGAGCTGGCGGCCGGGCTGCAGCGGCTCGCCGAGCAGCGTGGCGCGACCATGTCGATGGTCATGCAGGCCGCGCTGGCGGTGCTGCTGCACAAGCTCGGCGGCGGGGACGACGTGACGATCGGCTCGCCGATCGCCGGGCGCACCGACGAGGCGCTGGCCGACCTGATCGGGTTCTTCGTCAACACCCAGGTGCTGCGCGCGGACGTCTCCGGCAACCCGTCGTTCGTCGACCTGCTCGCGCAGGTGCGGGACAAGGCGCTGGTCGCCTACGAGCACCAGGACGTGCCGTTCGACGTGCTGATCGAGGCCATCAACCCGGAGCGCTCCGCGGCGTACCAGCCGCTGTTCCAGGTCATGTTCGCCTGGCAGAGCTATGAGCGGCCGGACTTCGCCCTGGCCGGGCTCGGGATGAGGTTCGAGCAGGCCATCCCGAAGACCGCCATGGTCGACCTCTTCTTCAGCCTGGCCGCGGACGAGACCGGGGCGGTGCGCGGCGACCTGCAGTACGCGACCCAGCTGTTCGACCGCGAGTCGGCCGAGGTGATCGCCGCCCGGTTCGTCAGGGTGCTGGAGCAGCTGGCCGCCGATCCCAGCGTGTGCGTCGGGGACATCGACGTGCTCGGCGCGCAGGAGCAGGAGCGGCTGCTGCGGGAGGTGAACGACGCCCGCAATGACATTCCCGAGGCCACGCTGGTCGAGCTGTTCGAGCGGCAGGCGGCGCAGCACACTGACGCGGTCGCAGTGGTCTACGACGGCGCCGCGCTCACGTACGGGGAGCTGAACGCCCGGGCCAACCGGCTCGCACGGCGGCTCGTCGCCCGGGGCGTGGGTCCCGAGTCGCTGGTCGGCATCTGCCTGGAGCGCTCGGCCGAACTGGTCGTCGCGCTGCTCGCGACGCTCAAGGCAGGCGGCGCCTATCTGCCGATCGACCCCGCTTCCCCGGCCGACCGCATCGCCTACATGCTCCAGGACGCGCAGCCGGTCCTGCTGCTCACCACCAGCACGACCGATGCCGCGCAGGACCTGGACCCGGCCGTCCCGCAGATCCACCTCGACCTGGCCGGGACCATTGCCGAGGAAACGGCGACCGACCTCACGAACGCCGAGCGTCGCAGAGCCCTGCACCCCGAGCACCCGGCGTACATGATCTACACCTCCGGGTCGACCGGCCGCCCCAAGGGCGTGCTGATCCCGCACCGCAACGTGGTAGGGCTCTTCAGCGCCACCGAGGGTTCGTTCGGCTTCGGTCCACACGACGTGTGGACCCTCTTCCACTCCTACGCCTTCGACTTCTCGGTGTGGGAGCTGTGGGGTCCGCTGCTCTACGGCGGACGCCTGGTCGTCGTCCCCTTCGAGATATCCCGTTCTCCGAGCGACTTCCTCCAGCTGCTCGCCCGCGAGCGGGTCACGATCCTGAATCAGACACCGTCAGCCTTCTACCAGCTCATCCAGGCCGACGCCCAGGCGCCCGGCCAGGACCTGGCGCTGCGGTACGTCGTGTTCGGCGGCGAGGCTCTCGACCTGAACCGCCTCGCGGACTGGTACGCGCGCCACGACTCCGCCGCGCCGGTGCTGGTGAACATGTACGGCATCACCGAGACCACCGTTCACGTCACGCGCATCGACCTGGACGAGCAGTCCGCCGCCCGATACCGGGGCGCCAGCGTCATCGGCCGGACCATCCCGGGTCTGCGCGCCTACGTCCTCGACGCGAACCTCAAGCCGACGCCCACCGGCGTGACCGGGGAGCTTTACGTGGCGGGCTACGGCCTGGCCCGCGGCTACCACGGCCGGCCGGATCTGACCGCGGGACGGTTCATCGCGTGCCCCTTCGGCGGCGCGGGAGAGCGGATGTACCGCACCGGCGATCTGGCCCAGTGGAACAAGGAGGGCCGGCTGGAGTATGCGGGCCGGGCCGACTCGCAGGTGAAGATCCGGGGCTTCCGGATCGAGCTTGGCGAGATCGAGCACGTACTGGCCGGGCATCCCGGCGTGGCCCAGGCGGCGGTCGTGGTGCGCGAGAACCAGGAGGGCGACAAGCGCCTCGTCGGCTATGTGGTGCCCGAGCCAGCCGCCGCTGCGGCCGATGTCGAGAGCTCGACCGCCCCGCTGCTCGCCGAACTGTCCGAGTACCTGCGCGGCCGTCTGCCGGAGTACATGGTGCCGGCCGCGATTGTTTCCCTACCCGAGATCCCGTTGACGGCGAACGGGAAGCTCGACCGGCGGGCGCTGCCTTCGGAGGACACGAACACCGTGGCCGCCAGCCGGGAGCCGCGCAACTCCTACGAGGAGAAGCTCTGCGCCCTCTTCGCCGAGCTGCTCGGCCTGGAGAAGGTCGGCATCGACGATAACTTCTTCGTGCTCGGCGGCCACTCGCTCCTGGCCACCCGGCTCAGCGTCCGTGTACGCAGCCAGTTCGACATCGACATCCCGATCAGGACCATCATCAAGTACCCCACGGTGGCCGAGCTGGCCGCGCTGATGCTCGCCGGCGGCGTTCCGGTCGACGACGCCGACTCGTTCGCGGTCGTGCTGCCGCTGAACAGCGATCCGGACACCGGGAAGCCGCCGGTGTGGTTCTTCCACGGAGGCGGCGGGCTGGGCTGGGCGTACTACAGCTTCGTGCTGCACCTGCCCGGCCGGCCGGCCTACTCCCTGCAGTCCCGCGGCTCCGACGGCGTGGAGCCGCTGGCGGCCTCGGTGCCGGAGATGATCGAGGACTACGTCGCGCAGATGCTGAAGATCCAGCCGGAAGGGCCCTTCTACCTGATCGGCTGGTCCTACGGCGGCACCGTCGTGCACGCCGTCGCGGATGCGCTGGACCGGCGCGGCCACGAGGTCGCCCTCGTGGCGATCCTGGACGGCCAGCCGGGCGGCCACGGATTCACCGAGGTGCACGCCGGCAAGGATTCGGCGGACTACCGGGCGGAGCTCGAGGACGACTTCAGCCAGTACATCCGCACCGGCAACCGGCAGGGCTTCCTGGACACGATGTCGAAGGTGCTGGCCAACAACACCGCGGTGATGATGGGTTTCGAGTCGCCGGTCTACCGCGGCGACGTGCTGTATTTCAACGCAGCGTTCGAGGACAAGTCGTACGCGCACCTTTGGCGGCCGTACGTCCTCGGCTCCGTCGAGGTGCACGACGTGCACGCCACGCACCACGAGATGCACATGCCCGCGCCCGCGGCCGAGATCTTCGACGTCATCAACCGCATGCTGCCGTAGCACGGCAGATCTCTGATTCCTGATTGGGGTTGGTCGCGATGAGCGAGCCCGCCATGTCCGCGCCTGACCGGGACCGGCCGGCGCTCCTGTGCGTACCGTTCGCCGGAGCGGGACCATCGTTCTTCCACCCGTGGCGGGCGCTGGCCGGCGACCGGTGGCGGCTGGTCACGGTCGAGCTGCCCGGCCGGGAGCGGCGGATCCTGGAGACGCCGTACCGCAACGTCGTCGAGGCGGCCAAGAACTCGGTCGACGAGGTCGTCGCGGAACTCGGCGAGGGGACGCGGACCGTGCTGTTCGGGCACAGCCTCGGCGCAGTGCTGGCGTACGAGCTGGTGCATCTGCTGAGTACGCGCGGCGTGCAGGTTGAGCGGCTGATAGTCAGCGGCTCGCCGGGCCCGTGGACGCAGCGCGAGCGGCGGGCGGCGGGGCTGCCGGACGAGGAGTTCCTGGCCCGGGTCGAGGAGTTCGCCGGGTTCCGGCACGAGGCTTTGGACCATCCCGAGATGCGGGAGCTGATCCTCCCGGTGCTGCAGGCCGACTGCGAGATGCACGAGAACTACGTCCCGAGCACCGACGACCCGGTGTCGGTGCCGATCTGCTCGCTGCGCGGCGACCACGACGGCCTGGTCACCGCGGAAGAGGCGAACCAGTGGCGGGACGCGACCACGGCCGGGTTCGACTACACGGAGTTCCCGGGCGACCACATGTACCTGGTCGATCACGCCCGGGAGGTGCTGGACGTGATCGAGGCCGGGTCCCGGTAGTGGTGTGCGCCGGCGCGGACAGGGGTGGCGAATCGCTGCTTCAGGGGTCGTGTCAGGGGCGTGACAGTGGGTAAAACACCCGGTGAGGACGGTAGAAGGATGGGAAGCTCGGCAATCGCGGACTCAACGCCGCGCAAGGCGTATGGCAGACCTGGTGGGGATGGAGAGGGCATGGGAAACCCGGCAATTGCAGTGTCAGGGCTGCGTAAGGCGTACGGCGACAAGGTCGTGCTCGACGGGATCGACTTCGAGGTCGCCGCAGGATCGATCTTCTCCATGCTCGGCCCTAACGGGGCGGGCAAGACGACGACGGTGAACGTTCTGACGACGCTGCTGAAGGCTGACGCCGGCACGGTGCGCGTCGCAGGACACGATGTGGCCCGAGAGACCAAGAAGGTGCGTGCGGCGATCGGCGTGACCGGTCAGTTCGCCGCGGTGGACGAGCTGCTGTCGGGCCGCGAGAACCTGCGGCTGATGGCGGACCTCAAGCGCGTGCGTCCGGCCGCCCAGGTGGTCGGGCAGCTGCTGGAGCGGTTCGACCTGGTCGAGTCGGCGGACAAGCTGGCCTCGACCTACTCCGGCGGTATGCGCCGCAAGCTGGACCTGGCGATGACGCTGGTGGGCGCTCCGAAGATCATCTTCCTGGACGAGCCGACCACCGGCCTGGACCCGCGCAGCCGCCGCACCATGTGGCAGATCGTGCGCGACCTGGTGGCCGAAGGGACCACGATCTTCCTGACCACGCAGTACCTGGAAGAGGCCGATCAGCTCGCTGATCAGATCGCAGTGCTCGATCAGGGCCACCTGGTGGCCAAGGGCACGCCCGAGGAGCTCAAGCGCCGGATTCCCGGCACGCACGTGCGGCTGCGGTTCGCCGACGCCGACGAGCTCGACGCGGCGGCGCGGCTGCTGGACGGTTCCACCCGGGACGACCAGGAGCTGACCCTGCGGGTGCCCAGCGACGGTGAGTCGAGGTCGCTGCGGGCGCTGCTGGACCGGCTCGACGAGAACATGCTCAACGCGAAGGAATTCTCGGTGCAGACACCGGATCTCGACGATGTCTTCCTCGCCCTGACCGGGCGCGCGAGTGCGGAGGTGGTGGCGAAGTGAGCAGCATCGCGACGCCGTTGGCCGATTCGGCGATCATGTTGCGCCGCAACCTGAAGCACACGCTGCGCAACCCGGTCGTGATCTTCAACGCGGTCTTCCTCCCGATCATCATCATGCTCATGTTCGTGTACGTGCTCGGTGGCGCCTTCAGCGTCGGCGAGAAGTACATCGACTACGCGACGCCGGGCCTGCTCGTGATGGGCATCAGCTACGGTCTGGGCGCCACCTCGTCGGCGGTGAACGAGGACATGAGCAAGGGCATCATCAACCGCTTCAAGGTCATGGACGTCTCGCGCGGCTCCGTGCTGACCGGACACGTCATCGTCACCGCGGTGCGCTGCCTGATCGCCGAGGCGGCCATCATCGGCGTGGCCTTCGCAATGGGCTTCCGCACATCGGCGAGCGCCCTCGACTGGCTTGGCGCGATCGGCCTGCTTGTCCTGCTCAGCCTGGCCGCAGGCTGGCTGACCGTCGGCCTCGGGCTGGCCGCGAAGACCGCCGAGTCGGCCGGCCTGGCCGTCGTCCCGCTGATCATGCTGCCGTTCCTGAGCAGCGCGTTCGTCCCCGCGGACACGATGGTGGCCGGCGTGCGGCAGTTCGCCGAGTACCAGCCGTTCACCCCGATCATCGAGACGCTTCGCACGCTGCTGCAGGGCGGCCACGCGGACAACGCCCACACGATCGCAGCCTTCGCCTGGTGCGCCGGCTTCGCTCTGGTCGGCTACGTGTGGTCCGTCCGTACCTTCAACAGCCGAGCATAACCACATCCACCCAATATCAGCCATCGATCTACGATTCCCCGCAGCCGTCCCGGCGCACCACGCACCGCCGGGGCGGCTGCGCCGTTCACCCCGGACCTCGCTCAACGGAGCCATCCAGTGAACTGATCCGCACCGCCGATACCGATACCCGCACTGCGCAGACGTGCCTCGACAAGCGCGGTCAGCCGAGCCCAGGTCGGTGCCCGCTCCTCCGCATGGTGACTGAGCAGCCTGTACCGGATCGCGCCGTCATCGCGGGCCTGAAGCCCGGTCGGCTCAGCCAGCAACGAGGGATCGGCAATCAGACGATCGGCCATAGCATCCGCGAGCTCGTCGACCCGCGGATCGTCCGCCTCCCACGCGTCGGCATGCCAGCAGCGCACGATCAGCGAGACATAGACGGGGTCGTCGAGCCCGTGCTCGATCTGGGCGATGTAGTCGTCGAACCCCGCCGGCACCAGGGCCCTGACGAGTACCAGGCCCTCCCGGGCCAGCGTCACGTCCTGCGCGGTGAAGCCGAGGGAGGGAAGCCGGTCCAGCAGCGCACAGGCATGCTCAGGCAGCAGAACCCGGTCTCCGTCGGTGAGCCGGTGCAGCGTGTCGCGCCGCGCGATCAGCTTCTCGATCCGGTCGTTGAGCCGCCGTTCGACATCGAGGATCGCCGCGGCGAACCGATGCGGATCGGCATCGAGCAGATCCCCGATCTCGGCCAGCGGCACACCCGCCTCGGCCAGCGTCCTGACCCGAACGAGCCGCAGCAGGTCGGCCGACCCGTACCGCCGGTAGCCAGAGCTGTCGCGCCGCGGTTCGTCGATCAGCCCGTGCTGGTGGTAGACCCGCACGGTCTTCACCGTGACACCGGCAAACGAAGCCGCCTGCCCGATCGTCAGCCCGTCCGTCATCGGCTCGACGAGTCCTCCTGGTCGCAGGCCGCCGCCTCGCGCGCGGCCGAGGCCACGGCCTGGAAGTCCTTGCTCAGAATGTGCGAGTGATTGCTCGGAACCTTCGCGCTGATCATAAGATTCGGCTTCCGGGCGAGCACCGGCTCGAGCGAGGCCCGCATCTCCTCCATCTCCTGCCGCCCCCCGCCGAGACTGGCACCCGTAGCCAGGACGTACCGCACCGGACAGGCCACACGATCAAGCACCGGCCCGAGCGCGGCAGAGACCTCATTCGCCTCGATGTTGACCTCGGCATGCTGATCAGCACTCATCCGCGCGGCCATCCCGAAGGGCCGCATAAGCGGCAGCAGCCACCGCATCCGCCCGAACAGATGCCGGATCCGAGCACGGGCCTCCTCACCAGTAATGCCGTACGGCACAGCGGCGTCCACGGCCACCACTCCAAGAACACGGTCCGGATACCGATCGGCCCAGTGCACCGCAAGCGTCGCCCCATAGGACCAGCCGATGAGCAGCGGCCGGTCAACCCCCCGCGCCGTGAGAACGGCATCGACGTCACGAACACAGGCCTCGAACGAATAGTCCGCAGACCGCTTGGACTTGCCACGAGCCCGCTCGTCGAAGGTGATGTGCCGGTACTCGCCACCAAGAGCAGCGATGACGCGCCGCCAGTGCGACTGGTCGGCATACGAACCGTTGAGGTAGACAACGGGAAGACCGGCCCCGCCGGTGTCGCTCACGGCCAACGCAGTATCGTCCACCGACACCATGCCGCTCCACGCCGAGACGGGCGAGTCAGGCGAGCCGGTAGGGTTCGAAGTAGTCATGGGACGAGCATGAACCCTGACCTAAGGTCAAGGTCAACTGTGTCAGTATTGCCATTCGGTCAGGATGTCGGGTTCCTGGTCGGGTCGGTAGTCGTGGGCGTGGTCGACGCGGTAGGTGTGTCCGGTGTGTCGGGAGGTCCATTCCACGCTGCGTCCGGGCACGATGACTTTGACCGTGAGGCCGCAGGCGGCCTTGATCCGGTGGTGGTGGCGGCAGGGGGACCAGGTTCTCCTTGGTGGTCTGTCCGCCGTGCTGCGGGCAGTCGTGGTCGAACGGCTCGACGTGGTCCAGATCGCACCGGCACGCCGGACGCGTGCACCCCGGAAACGCACAGACCCGGTCGCGTGCCTGCACGAACCGGCGTACCTCGGCGGTCGGTTGGTAGACCCGCGGCGAGGTCTTAATGAGCGCTCCGCTGTCGGGGTCGTAGGCCAGCCAGCGCCACAGTGAGCCCGGTGCCATGGCCAGTGCCCGGGCGGTGTCCGCGGAGATCGCTCCGTAGCGTTCGAGTTCTGCGGGTTGCGCG
>DASYAE010000138.1:0-16698 GCA_036501535.1 Actinocrinis sp.
CCCCGCGGTCCGCGCCGCTTCGCGGCTCAACCAGAGCATGACAGGGCCCGATGAGAATAACAAGGCTCTGCGGCCACGTGAACGTCCCGCACCACCCACAAGCGGCTGGGCCCGCCGGCCGCGGCTTCGCGGTCCGCTGCCGGCGGGTGTGACTGTGACTGCGCTATGCGAATTCCTTGCCGAAGGTGGCCGTGGCGGACCAGCCGCTTCCCGTCGTCACCCCGACCTCGCTCGATTTCTCGCCGGAGCCCGGACTGTAGACGGCCGCGTAGCTGAGGCGCCCGGCGCCGTAGGAGAAGCCGACGCACCATCCGGTGGCGAAGTTGTCGATGTCTGATTCGGAGACGGCTGCGCCGCCGGACTGGATCTTGCCGTACCGGAACGAGAACGACTTGCCCGCGCTGCCGACCGCCGTTCCCATGGACACGATGACGTGTCCGCCGCGGGTGATGGTGACGGACATGTCGACGCCGACGCCCGAGCCGCTCTTGTCGGTCGCCGAGCCGTTCGGGTTGGTCTGCTGCCGGATCGGTGCGCCCGCGCCCGCTGCCGGCCTCGTGGGGGTGAGACATACGAAGGAGGCGAATCCGGTGGAGCAGGTGCCGATCGCGATCCGCGGCACGGTGAATCTCATGCCGCCGACCTGGAGCGACGGGGTCGAGCCGCCCTGCAGCTTGACCTGCGGGATGACCGAGTACTCGAAGATCTCGTAGTCGAAGCCCGGCGGGATCGTCTTGGGCAGCGCGATGTGGAGCGCATGCAGCACGTCGGCGATGATGCTCTCGGCGCGCACGGTCGGCTTCTTGGGCGGCGGCTTCGGGGCCGCGGCCGGCGCCTTGATGCCGTTCAGGAACCACGACCAGTCGAGGTGGTTGAGGCTGAAGAACAGCGGAGGCCACGTCGGCGTGTACGTCGGCGGATGGAACGTGAACCATGAACCGCCGCCGCCTCCCCCTCCACCGCCGCCGCCGTTGCCCGGGAGCTTTTCGAGGTACTGGAAGCTGCCGCAGCGGCCCTCGCCGTCGCACGGCATCTGTCCGGTGGGGTCCTCGTTCGTGGTGGGATTGTTGCCGGCGTAGTCGTAGCCGTTGAGGTCCTGCGGGCTGCCGGCCTCCAGGATCGGGTCGAGGCTGAGGAACCGGCCCGTGGTCGGGTCGTACTCGCGTGCGCCGAGGTTGACCAGGCCCGTGGTCGGGTCGACGGAGCCGCCGACGTAGCCGGTGTCTCCGATCCAGCCGGACGGCGCGCCGGAGCGCGGCGTCCCGTAGGGCGTGTACGACTCGCGCACCGCTCCCAGACTCGAGGCGTTGATCTGCAGCGTGTCGCTGCCCTGACGGTCGGGGATCAGGTAGCTGTCAGCGCCCGACGACGATCGGGCCGCGACCGTCGTGTCGCCCATGACGTAGTAGCGGGTGCCCGTGACGGTGGCGCTGCTGCCGCTGCCGGTCTGCACGAGCTGCTCGTCGGGCAGGAACAGTGTGGTGCTCTTGGGGTCCTGGCGCAGCAGCAGGTTTCCCGAGGCGTCGTAGTAGTAGTCGGTCGCTCCGGCGGACGTGGTGTCGGTCTGCAGCGTGCCCTCGTCGTCCCAGGTCATCGACTGGTCGCCGGACGGGCCGTTGATCGCGGTGGTGTCGCCGGCCGCGTCGTAGCCGTAGGACGTGGTGCTGGTCGACGAGCCGGTGGTGGCGGTCGACTGGGTCAGGGCGTTGGGCTGGTCGGTGTTGGAGCCCAGCGACGGGTAGCTGTAGCCCGTGGTCGTGTCGGCCGTCGTGTTGCCGGTGACGTTGTGGTCGACCTCGCCGGTGCGGTTGCCGGCGGTGTCGTAGGTCCAGGACTGCCAGTACGGCTCGTAGCCGCCGAGGACGCTGGAGGCGTTGGCCGCGGTCGGTGTGGTCTGACACGCGGTGGTGGCGGAGGACGCGGGGGTCCATGCGGTGGTGAGCTGCTCCAGGTCGTTGTAGCCGTAGCACTGGTCGTTGGTGACCTGGCTGCCGCTCTCGCCCTGGAGATCGTCCACCTGGGTGACCTCCTGCGCGTTGTTGTACGCGTAGGTCGTGTCGTCCAGCGGGATCGACGAGTTCGAGGTGGTGGTCAGCGCGTTCTGCAGCTCTTGGGTCTGCTCGTCGTAGTTCAGCGTGAGCTGGGCGTAGCTGTCCGACGTGCCGAAGGTGTACTGGGAGGGCTGGTCGTACTCGGAGTAGGTCAGGTTACTGACGTAGCTGTCGAGGCCCGAGACGTTGACCGGCCGGCCGTATGCGTCGTAGCCGTAGTCGACGGTCTCCTGCGGCAGACCGCCGGCCGCCTGGTCGGTCTGGGTGAGCATCAGCCCGGTGTAGGTGTCGTAGCTGAACTGCCGCTCGTAGTTCCCGGCCAGGCCGCCCTCGGTGGCGGGGATGGACGGGACGCTGACCTCCTCGCCCGTGGGTTCGGCGAAGGTGTTGAACCCGAGCGTCGCCACCGTGAACGGCGCGCCGTCCTGGTAGGACGTCGACGAGGTCAGATATCCGACGGCCTTGGTGTCGTAGGTCCAGGAGGCGACCTCGTCCGCGGTGTCCTCGGCCGCGTTGCCGGTGGTGTCGTACTCGGCCGTCTTGCGGTTGTCGGCGTCGTAGACGTAGGTCAGCGTCTTGTCACGTGAGTCGGTGGTCGTCAGGGCATTGCCGTCGGCGTCGTAGGTGGTGGTGCTGACTCCGCCGTCCGGGTCGATCTGCGAGACCTGCTGGCCCAGCATGTCGTAGCCGTAGCTGGTGGTGTCGCCGGCCGGGTCGGTGACCGAGGCCAGGTCTCCCGCCGGGTCGTGCGTGTATTCGGTGACGGTCGTCGGCGTGCCCGTGGCAGTGGCGGTGTTGTACTGCTCCATCTCGGCGGTGCGGCCCTCCGCGCCGGTGAGGGTCACCGTCGGGGTGCCGCCGGACGGCGGGTTCACCGTCGTCTGGTCGACGCCCTGGTAGCTGGTGTCGGTCTCCCAGGTCTCGTTGCCGATGTTGAAGGAGACCTGCCGGGTGACCCGGTCCGCGCCGTCGTAGACGTAGCCGGTCTCCGACGGCACCGCGCTGTCGGTCACCGAGACCAGCTTGTCGTCCAGACCGCCTGACGTGTAGAAGGGCGATGTGGACTTCACCGGCTCTCCGACGGAGTTGTACCAGGTCAGGCTGATGTCGCGGCCGCCGTCGAGGGTCTGCTGCTGGACCTCCCGGGTCCGCAGCAGCGCGTCGTAGAGCGTCTCCGAGGCGCGGTAGGTTCCCTGCGGCCCGAGCGTGGAGGTCGTGATCGTCGACATGCTGGTGTCGCTGACGTCGTAGGCGTACTTGGTGCTCGCCGACGCGTTGGTCGGCTCGCCCGGGTCCCATACCGCCACCAGCCGGCCGAGCGCGTCGTACGTGCCCGTGGTGGTGTAGCCCGCGGAGTCGACCGTGCTGGTCGGCAGGCCGCTGGCCGGGTCGTAGTACGTCGCCGTCGTGTGCCCCATCGGGTCGGTCACGGCGATTTCGCTGGGCTGCGCGCCGGTGGCCGGGGTGTAGACGGTGTTGGTGACGCCGTTGTCGCCGTCGGTGGAGTTGAGGACTCTGCCGTACTCGTCCACTGTGTAGGACGTGGTCACCTGCGAGGTCGGCGTGCCCGACTTGTCGACCCCGACGGTCTTCTTCGTCATCGTGTTGGTGCCGGCGGTCGGCGCCGCGCCGAGGGTGGTGGAGCCGTCGTAGTAGTCCGCCACCTGCGAGACCATCTGGGTCGGATAGCTCGGCGTGGTACCGCAGGGCACTGCGGTCACGGTGGTCTGCGCGGCCAGGTCGAGGATCCAGGAGCTGGCGTTCGTCGCGTAGGAGACGGTCGAGCACGTGTCCAGGGCCGCGTTGGAGGTGTCCGGTACATCAGATGTCTGGGTCACGCGCCCGTACGTGTCGTGAGTATATGTGGTCTGCGACTCCCGGGTTCCGCCGGACGCCAGCGGCTCATAGGTCCGGGTGTCGGCCGTGCCGGTCTGGTACGCGTACAGCGTCGAGAGCCCGGCGCCCGACCGCGGCTGCGCCGCGGTCTGCTGCGACCAGGGGTCGGTGATGGTGTCGTTCAGCGCCACGCCGCCGGACGCGTTGTAGGTGATGGCCTCCCGGGTCTCCCCCGCGTACTGGTCGGAGTCGGGGATCGACTCGCCCCGCGAGTCGGTCACGCTGGCCGACGTCGTGCCGCCGGAGGAGGTCTGGTCGCCGTCCATGCCGCGGAAGTACGTGGTCTGGGTCTCGGTGACCGGGTCCGGCGCGGTGCCGGTGAACGTCTGCACGGAGCTGTAGCCGCGGAACACGTCCCAGTCCCGGTAGCTGGACTTCACCACGGGGTTGTCGTCGAAGTGCCACGCCGGCGTCCCCACGTAGTTGTACGAGGTCTGCACCGGCGGGCCGCCGCCGGTGGTGTCCTGCTCCGTGACGTCCTGGACCACGTACTTGTTGAACCAGTCCAGGATCGGCGCGGTCGCGGTCGGGGGCGTCCAGTACTGCGGATAGCAGAGCATGGTGTTCGTGTCCTGCGACGACGGCTGGGAGCCGCCGCAGGCCGGCGCCGAGTAGTCGACGGTGACGTTCTCGCCGGCCTCGGTCTCGATGTTGACGATCCGCTCGCGCGTGAGCGGGTCGTAGCCGTCGGACAGGATGGCGCGGTTGGCCAGCGGCTGGCCGGTGAACGTCACCGGCGGCAGGGTGATGTAGCCGCTGCTGCTGGAGGCGTCCTGGCCGGTCTGCGTGATCGACGACAGCCACAGCGCGGGTGACGTGGAGTCGCCGGTCGCGGGGAACGCGTGCGCCAGTGCGTAAGAGTCCACGTCCTGATAGGCGCTGCCGACCAGGGCCTCGGTCTGAATGCTGGTCAGCTCATACTCGGACCAGAACGAGGGCGACCAGTAGGTGTTGGCCGTGCACGACGACGCGCAGTTGGTGTCGTAGGGCACGTCCGGCCAGTCCTTCGCGGTCGACGAGGTCAGCGTCGAAATGGCGCAGCCGGTCGTCGAGGTGTCGCAGCGGCCGTTGACGTTGAACAGCACCTGCGCGGCGGGCTTCGCGGAGGTCGAATACGCCTGTCCGGCGCGGAAGCCGTAGACGGCCTTCGTCAGGTAGCTGCCTCGGATGTAAGGGAGCGTCTCGGCGCCCTTGTCCGCGCCGTAGTGGTTGGTCTCGGTGGAGTAGTAGTACGCGATGGCGTCGCCGTGGGTGTCCACGACGTAGTCCAGGTTCCACCGGTAGGCCATGGTGGCGCAGTACGAGGACTTGAACGTGGCGCTGTAGCACGGCTGGCCGGAGGCGGTGGAGAACACCGGCTCGGTGTCGACGGAGTTCGTGGTCGCGTCGCCGGAGGCGTAGCCGGGAAGTTCGTTCTGGCCGAAGTAGTACTTCGTGCCATCGGTGGTGGTGATCACCCAGTACTCGCCGGAGGCGGCGGAGTCGTCGTCGCCGTTGCTCGCGCCGGTCTCCAGGCTCACCTTGTCGCCGTTGTCGTTCTGCGCGTGCCAGCCGGTCGTCGGATCGTCCACCAGCGTGGTGGTCAGGCCGTTGAGCGACAGCGTGATGGCCTGGTTGGTGTCGCTCCAGCACTCGTCGCCGGTCGGGTCGGCCGTCGAGACCTGGAGGCATTCGGGCAGGGAGCGCTCGACGAAGCCGGGCGAATACTCCCAGCCGTCGCCAACGAAGGAGGGCTGGTTGTTGGTCGCCGAGGTCAGTCCGTCCACGCTCTGCGAGTTGTACGACAGCGCGACGTCGGGGGTGAGGCTGCCCGGCACCGCGGGGGCGGGGATCGGGTACTCGTACGTGAAGGCCCCGGACGAGCCGCCCGCAGCCCAGGTGCCGGACGACTTCAGCGACGTCGCGGTGAAGTCGCCGCCTCCGCCGGACGCCGTCGAGGTCGCGGCGAGCACGGCCGGTGCCGCGGCCGGCATGGTCACCTCGCCGGACAGCGTCCCGGCCGACGTGTCGTTCTCGGTCGCCACCGGGGTCTGCACCTGGCACGCCGCGACCTTCGGCGTGGTCAGCGCGCACGCCGGCAGTTGCACGAGGCGCAGCCGCGAGGTGTAGTCCGCTCCATAGACCTGCGCGAACGACGAGTCTTCGATCGTCACCGACACGGTGCTCGCGGCCGCGCCGCCGTCAGCACGGGCGAGGCCCAGCAGCACACCGTCCACACCCGCGGCGGTGGCCGACGCGTGCGCGGCGACGGACACCCGGACCCGCGACACCGCCGTGGCCGAACCCTGTGACATCGTGTTCTGCGACGCTGAACTTTGAGACGCCGCGCCCGAAGATGCCGCGCCGACCGCGGCCACGGTCACCGGAAGGCCGCCGACCCGCACGGTTGCGGGACTCCCCGTCGCGCCGGCAGCGGTGTTCGTCTGCTGCGTCGCGTCGCCCGCGGCCGAGGCCGGCAGGTCGGCGACGGCCGAGCCCGCCGCCGGCCACGCCGCCGAAGCGTGGTACGCGGGCATCGCCTTCGGGCTCGTGTGAGCAGGCGTCACGACCGACACCGGCACCGGGGCGGTCTTGGGAGCCGCCGGTCGCAGGCCCTGCGCCGCGGCGGCGCCCGGTGGCGCGATGAGCAGCGCCGCAACGGTGATGAGCGACAGCGGTGCCGCGCCCAGCCGGTTCATCCGGACGCGGACCTTGCGCCACGGCGTGGCGGTGCGTGCCCGCTCGCGGAGGTAGACGGCCAGGCCGCGCGGCGATTCGGAGCGCATGGCAACTCCCTTGTGATTCATCGTGCGTCAATTCAGGTCGTCGAGCAGAGCCGTGATGGTCGTGCCGTTTTCGTCCAGCGCGTTCAGGAGATCCTGGTAGCCGGGCTCGGCGAGGTTCACGTGGTCGCCGGCGTCGGCGGCGGAGACGAGCACCTCGGAGCCGCTGGAGTTCGTGGTGGCGACGGTCGCGTCGAAGTCGACCGCGTCGGCGTACGGCGTCAGGGTGTTGGTGAAGTTGTCGGACAGGGCGCCGTTGACGCTGGTGCGGTATCCGTCCACGGTCGCGGTGCACAGCGAGAACCCGGTGCACGGCGTCAGGGTTCCGATGATCACGTTGACGCCCCACGCGTTGAGCTGGGTCACCAGTTCCGCGTAGTCGGTCAGCAGGGTGACGTCGTCGCTGCCGGCCAGCAGATCGTAGAGCCCTTCGTCGACGATGACCGTGGTCAGCCCCGGCTGGTCGAGCACGTCGCGGTCCAGCCGCGCGATGACGCTGTACCCGCGTGTCAGGGAGCTGGCCCCGGTGTCGGTGTAGCTCAGGCCGACCTGGTTGTTCTCGATGCCCTCTTCGAGCACGCCGTAGCCGGTGCCGGCCTGGGCCAGCAGGTCGGACAGCCGCGGGATCCCGTTCACCGGCGCGGCCGGCGAGCCGGCGGCGACGTCGTCACCGAGCACGGCGAGTGTCGGTGTGCCGGCGCTCTCGGCGATGTCCATGCCGGTCAGCACGTAGCTGAGACTGCCGAGGGAGGTGGTGAAGCTGGTGGCGGCCGTGTCTCCGGTGTGGTTGCCGCTGCCCGACGCGGTGGCGTAGCTGGCGGCGCCCCAGGTGTGGTCGCCGGGGACGGTCGCCAGGCTGGCGTTGGTGATCTGGAGACTGACCAGCACTGGGGATCCGGCTGTCAGGGAGCTGAACGAACTCGCCGCGGTCAACGTCAGCGGATTGCTGGTGGCCTGCGCGCCGCCCGGGATCGTGACGCCGGGACTGTCGCCGGCTCCGAACGTCAGCGGTACGGGTGCGGCGGCCGCGGCGGCGCCGGAGGACTGCGGCGCGATCGAGGCCGCGCCGATCGTCAGCGGTACCGTGCCCTGCGCGTTGGACAGCGTGATCCGCACGGTGTTGCCGCTCACGCTCGGGTCGACGACAGTGCGCACGGTCTCGTCGTTCCAGTCGCCGCTGGCCGGGCCGAATCCGGTCTCGATGGGCGAGGACCACGCCCCGGCCCAGGTGTCGCCGGAGGGCGCGCCGGCCGTGGTGTCGTCGCGCACGCCCATGGCCAGGATGTGCAGGCCGGGCACCGGGCCCGACGCGGCGTTGGACACGTCCGGCAGCGTGACCGAGGTCAGCGTCTCGGCCGGGTCCAACGGCACGGCGAAGGCGTAGACGCGTGTCGTCGTGGTCGTACTCACCGTGGTGGACGTGGCGCGCCCGGCGAGGGAGGTGACCGCGAGGGACTGCGGGCCCTTAACCCAGTCGGGGGCGTTGAGGTAGTACGGATGGGTGCTGGTGTTGCCGGACGAGTCGGTGTACGTGAGCTGACCGGTCGGCTCGACGCAGTCGGTCGGGGCGGAGTCGGTGACGGCGCAGTCGATGCCGGCCACCGGTGCGCCGGGCGGGACCACGGGCGCTGTGTCGTCGGCAGGGTACTGCGAGTAGTCCGGCGAGGCGTTGCCGGCGTTGTCGGCGAACGCCAGGAACACCAGGGCGCCGCCGGACTGGCCGACGTCGATGGTCTGGTTCGCGGCCAGGACATTGTCCTTCGCGCCGGTGCCGAACTTGGGCAGGGTCAGGGTCGCGCCGTCGACCTGCAGGGTGCCGCCGGAGGTCCAGCCCTGGGCGGTCAGCTGCGACTCGGGCAGGCTGTTGCCGCCGCCGTCGGCGTTCGCGGCCCCGCTCTCGGTGGTGCTGGTGGAGATCGCGATGTTGTTGAAGGCGTCCGACAGGTCGGCGAACTGCGTGTTCGGGTCGTTGGTCGCGGCGAACTGATAGGCCGTCGAGTCGGAGATGTTGCCCGCGGTGTCGCAGCTGTAGACGTAGAGCGTGTGGACGCCAGGTGACGGCGCGGTCAGGCTGACGGTGGCGGCGTCGCTGGCCGCCGGCGTGCTGTAGGTGCCGGTGCAGTCGCCGGTGCCGGTCGGCGGGACGGAGTCGAGCCGGTACACGAAGTCCGCGACGGTCTCGCCGGACGCGGCCGTGAGCGTGAACGATCCGGGGGTGCCCGCGGCGGGCCCGGTGCCGGAGACCACCGGCGGATAAGTCGCGGACGAGACGGTGGGCGCGGCGGGTGTCGCGGGATCGTAGTTGAACTCGCAGACCACCGACTCCCCGGAGGTCAGCCGGCCGTCGGTCACGGTGGTGTAGTACTCGATGGTGGTCGTCGACGTGGTGCCCAGGCCGCTGATGAACGACTCCGGCACCGTGACGCTCGCGGGGGCTCCCGACTTCACCACGGCGCTCTGCAGCGACGCGGCGGTGCCGCCGGCCTTGAGGTAGTAGAAGTTGACCGCCACGCTGTCGCCGTCGGGGTCGGTGGCGCTCGCAGTCAGCGTGGGCGGGGTGACCGACGCGGTCTTGCCCATCCAGGGCAGCGTGCCGGAGGTCACGCACGGGATGCTGTCCGTGCCCGAGGTCGCCGTCAGGGTCGACTTCGCGGCGGCGTTGGGCGTGTGGTCGTACTCGATCGACAGGTGCGGGTTGTCGGCGAACCGCACGAAGTCGATGTCGTTGCTGGTCTCGTACTTGTCCCGCAGCCCCACGGTCCAGTTGGCCCACTTGCCGTTCGCCGCGTCCTGGATCTGTGTCTTGACGTTGAAGCCGACCGCGGTGTTGGGGAAGTTGCTGGTCGTGGTGAAGCTGGCCGACGTCACCGTGGTGCCGGCCCCCGGCTGGTTGTTCCAGTCCGTGCCGGAGTTGATCGGGCTGACCCGGTGCACGTAGACGGTGTTGCCGCTGTTGGTGCCGTTCGCGGCGGCATAGGGGACGGAGGCGTTGAGGTCGGCGGAGATGATGGTGCTGTTGGGGGCGTAGATCTGGGACGGGATCTGCAGCTGGTAGTAGGCGCGCATGGTGCCCTCGCAGCCGCCGGCGAAGTCGTCGTAGCCGACGCCGAGCTGGCCGTCGTCCCCGGCCGAGCCGGTGTTGTTGTACAGCGACACCCCGTTGCACGGAGAGCCCTGCTTCACCTCGTCGAAGTCCTGCTTCGGGCCGGTGGCCGCGTGCGACGGCGGGCTCGGCGCGGTGTCCGGGGTGAAGGTCGGGCTGATGTACACCGGATATTGCGTGCCCGCGCCGGTCAGCATCGCCTGGTCGGGGGTCAGCGTCATCGTGCCGCCCGACAGCTGGACGCCGAGCCGTCCCTGCACGGCGGCCAAGCCGGGGCCGGCGGCCGTGGACCGGTCGGCGGTGACCCGCTTGGCGGCCGACGTCGGCATCCGCGTGTTGGAGTCCCACATCGAGGGCGCCGCGGCGACGAAGACCGCAGCGCCGGACACGTCGGTGGCGGTCAGGTCGCCGGCGGCGTCCAGGCGCGGCGTGACGCCCTGGGCGGTGATCGGGAACGCCAGGCGGGCCAGGCCCGGGTCGGCGGCGGCCGCGGCGTCGCGGACCACGAGCACTTCGGCGAACCCGCCGTAGACGGTCGCGGTGACCTGGAGGTCGACGCCGGGCAGCGCGTTCCGGTAGGTCGCGGTGGCGCCTGAGACGCTCGGCGCCGGCAGCGGCGCCGGCCACGCCACCGAGAGGCTGTCGGAGCCGTCGGCCATGGTCGCGAGCGGCGCGCCGCCGCCACCCGAGATCGTCAGGGTGTTGAGCGTAGCGGCGGGGCTGTAGCCGCCGTCGGCGTCCCGGGTCAGGGTGGTGTCGATGGGCACCCAGGCGCCGTTGCGTTGCACGCGCTGCGGCAGCACGGACTCGTCGAAGGTGAAAGCGCCCGAGGAGTCGGCCGTGGTCGTTGAATACGACGTGGTGAGTGCGTCCACGACGACAGGCTTTCCCGTCGCCCTCGCCTGCTGGGACGCACTCGCCTCGGCAGCGGCCTGATCCGCCGTCAGGCCGTCGGTGCTCGGCGGCGTGTCCATCGCGGAGAGCCCGGAGGCGGTCTGAGCGGCGGCCGCAGTGCCACTCGCAGCGGCCGGACGCGACGTCGCGGCGGCTGCGGCCGGCGCGATGATCGTGCCGCCGATGATCGTGCCGGCTAAGAGCGCGGCCGTCAGCGCCGGAACCCGTACACCCATGACCCGCGCCCGCATCTCTCACCCCTGAAACCGTCAGCCGCCTGGACCGGGCGCAGATCGCGAGCGAGGTGCAAAGTCGCTGGTCCTCGCGATGCCGCCTGGACGCGGCCGAGTATCCTCAGCGGATGTGGCGTCTGTGTGGCGCCGCCGGCGCGACGATTCACGAGACTGCCGTGGCGCCTCGGCAGACCCGTGAATTAGCCTCTTATTCGTCGGGCGATCCTTGGTATACCGGGCGGCGCGGGGCCGTCTCGTCTGGGGGACGGCGTGTGGTTCGGGGTGCTGGGCTCGTTGAGCGTCGTGGACGCCGGGGGCGAGCCGGTCCAAGTGGCCGCCGCCCGACAGCGGATCCTTCTCGCGGCCCTATTGCTTAACGCGAACCGCGCGATCTCCTATGACGAGCTCTGCGAGACCGTGTGGGACGGCGTGCCGACACCCGGCGCGGTCGCCACCCTGCGCAGCTACATGATGCGGCTGCGCCGCGCGCTCGGGCCGTCGGCCGCGGCCCGGATCGCGGTGCACGCCTCCAGCTACCGGCTCCGGGTCGACGAGACCGAACTCGACGTGAGCCGGTTCGAGCAGCTCTGCGCTTCTGCCGACACCGCCCTGCGGGCCCGGGACTGGGGCCGCGCTTCCGCCATCGCGTCGCAGGCGCTGGAGTTGTGGCGCGCGACGCCGCTGCTGGACGTCGAGTCCCGGGTGCTGCGCGAGAGGTGGGTGCCCAGGCTGGAGAACGCGCACCTCGCGCTGGTGGAGAACCGGATCGAGGCGGAGCTGCGGCTCGGCCGGCACCACCGCCTGGTCCCGGAGCTGCGCCTGCTGACGGCGCAGCACCCGCTCCAGGAGAACTTCCACGCGCAGCTCATCAGGGCCCTGGCGGGCAGCGGTATGCGGGCCGAGGCGCTGGCCGCGTACCAGGCCGCCCGGCGGGTCGTGGTCGACGAACTCGGCATCGAACCGGGCCCCGAGCTGCGCCGGGTGCACGAGCGGATACTCGCCGGCGCCGCCGACGACGGCGACGAGCTGCGCTACGGGTTCCGCGGCCAGCTGCGCGCATACGCCGTGGAGCGGGTCGCCGAGCAGAAGGCTGACGCGGAACGGCGAGAGGCCGTCCGGCGCCTGCTCGACCGCCATCTGCATACGGCCACGGCGGCTTTGGCGGTGCTGCATCCGGAGCAGCCAGCCGCCTGCCCGGAAAAGCCCGCCGACGACGTGACGCCGGAAGCCTTCCCCGACACTGAGACGGCGCGAGCCTGGTTCGATGCCGAATACCCGACGCTGGCCGGCACCGTCGCGCAGGCCTGCGACGCCGGGTTCGACGGCCACGCCTGGCGAATCCTGGGCTCGTGGACCTGGTACCTCGCCGGCCGCGGATCATCCGGGGATCTCACGAGCCTGAGTCGCACGGTGTTGGCCGCCGCCGAACGCGCCGGCGAGCGGCTCGGCCAGGCGTTCGCACACCAGTGGCTGGGCGACGCGCTCGCCTGGAGGGGCCCGGACCCCGACGCCCTGGGGCAGTTCCGGCGCGCCCTGGCGCTCCACGAAACGCTCGGGGAGCGAGGGCGTCACGCTGATACGCACCGTGCGATCAGCGCTCTGCTCCAGCGGTGCGACGACTGCGCCGCGGCGCTCGCTCACCAGCACCAGGCCCTCGACGTGTTCCGCGCCGAGGCGAACGCCGCCGGGCAGGCCCGCGCGCTCAACGGCATCGGCTGGTGCCACGCCATGCTGCAGGATTATGAGCGGGCCCTGACGTACTGTCGGCAGGCGCTCGACCTGGCCACGCGGCTCGACGACGCCGACATCAGCGCGGCGGCCCTCGACAGCCTCGGCTACGCTCTCCGGCAGCTCGGCCACCACAAGCCCGTCGTCGCCTGTCTGGAGCGCGCGATCCGGCTGTGGGAAGCCACCGGCCAGCGCTACTACACGGCCGCCGCCCTGATCCACCTCGGGGACACTCACGACACACTCGGCGATACCACCGCCGCACAGAAGGCCTGGCACCAGGCGCTCGCGATCCTCGATGAGCTCGGGCATCCCGACGCCGCCCGGCTGCGCGTCAAGCTGCGGCCGGCGCACTGAACCTCCGTAGACTTCCTAACCCGGGTATCCGAGCACTGGGAGCTGCGCCGTGGCCTCGGCAGAACGAACCGAACCCGTCCTTCGCGCGCGGCGCGCCGCCGGCTCGCCGATCGGTGCCGTGCTGGTGCTGCACGGCGGCCAGGCGAATTCGCTCGACCCGGTACGCCGCACCAACCTCGCGGCGCTGCGGATGAGGCCGTTCGCGACCGCCGTCGCACGCCGGGCCGGCAACGCGCGCATCGGCGTCTTCCAGCTGCGCAACCGCCTGCGCGGCTGGAACGGCGACGCCGCAGACCCGCTCGCCGACACCGCCTGGGCGCTGGAGCACATCGGACGCCGGCACGGACCGATCCCGGTCGTCCTCATCGGCCACTCGATGGGCGCACGGGCCGCACTGCGCTCGGCCGGACACCCGCAGGTCGTCGCCGTCGTGGCACTCGCGCCCTGGATTCCCGCCGACGAGCCCATTGCCCAGCTCCAGGGCCGCGCCGTCCTGATCGCCCACGGCGAGCGGGACACGGTGACCGATCCCACGGCCTCCCGCGATTTTGCTGCCAAGGCAGAAAGCGAGGGCGTCGACGTCGAATATCGCACCATCGCCCACGGCGATCACGCCATGCTGCGCCGCGCCGGCACGTGGCACGCGCTGGCCGCCGAGTTCGCCGTGGCCCATCTGGGCGGCGCTTACGAGACGATGACCACGCAGAGTTCCTAATCTGCGTCCGCGTCAGTCAATCCCAGGTCCGCCAGCCGGGTGCGCACCCGTTCGGCATCGGCCGGCCATGCTCAGGTTCTGGAAGAGCGCCAGGGCCGTTTTCAGGTGGTCGGCGCCGGTATCGGTCTCTCCTGCGGTGAGGTGGCATTCGCCGAGGCCTTCGAGCGCGTAGGCCTCGCCGAGAGGCTTGCCCAGTTCGCGGTTCAGCGCCACGGCCTGTTGATACAGCGCGCGGGCGGCGGGCTGGTCGCCGGTGGCGGCGACGATGACGGCGAGGTGGTTGAGCGCCCAGGCCTCGTCGATGCGGCTACCGGCCGCGCGGAAAACGTCCAGAGCCCGGCTCACGGCATCGGCGGCCTCCGGCAGGTCACCGGTGATCTTCCGGATGATCCCCAGTTCGACCAGCGTGGCGGCCTCGGTTTCGCGATTTCCGCTCGCGCGGTGGATCTCCAGGGCCCGGCCGAGGGCATCAGCAGCCCTGGGGAGGTCTCCGGTCCGCCTCCACACGCGCCCCAGACGCATCAGGATGTAGGCATCGTCGTCGCGATGGCCGTACGCGTGGGAGTTCCCCACGGTCTTGGCGAGAGCGTCGGCGGCCGCCGCCAGATCCCCGGCCTCGCCGCCTCGCGCGTACGCCAACTCGATCATGGCGAGGGCTTCGCCGCGACGGTCGTCGAGGTCGCGGTAGAGCTCCTGGGATCGGGTGAGGGCATCGGTCGCGCCGGACAGGTCGCCGGATAGCCGCCGCAGTACCCCCAATTCGTTGAGCGCGGCGGCCTCGCCTCGGCGGTCCCCAGCGAGGAAGTGCTCGTACAGGGCACTGGTCTGGGCGACGGTCAGGGCGGCTTCGAGGTTCTCGCGTTCAGTGCGCAACCAGGCCCAGGCGGTCTCTGGATCGGGCACGACGGGAGCGTGGGCCGGGACGGGGCCGGGCGGTCCGGGCCGTGGGTTGCCCACGAGAAGGGCCGAAGCGCTGTGGGCGGTGTGCGCGTAGCAGTGCAACAGCCGGTCGCATGCAGCGTCACGGTCAGCCGTCGGGTCGGCGGCGGCCCGGGCGTCGGCGTAGGCACGGACCAGGTCGTGCATTCGGTAGCGGCCGGGGGCGTGCGATATCAGCAGGTTATGGTCGACCAGGTCCTCCAGCAGCCCGGTGGCGATCTCCGGATCGACTGCGAGCAAGGCTGCTGTGGCCCACGCGTCGACATCCGGGCCCGGCACCTGCCCCAGGCGGCGAATCAACACGCGGTGCTGCTCGCCGAGACCTGCATAGGAGAGATCGAACACCGTGGCCAGGTCCCGCTCGCCATCCGAGAGCGCCGGGACGCGTCGGCGCTGGTCGCGCAACAATCGGGCCAGATGCTCCAGGCTCCAGGCCGGGCGATGGTGCAGCAGCGCGCCAGCGATCCGCAGGGCCAGCGGCAGATGCCCGCATGACTGTGCGATCTCCTCCAGCAGCGGATCACCGGCCGCGGTCCGGTCGGGTCCGGCCACGGCGCGCAGCAGTGCGCAGGCATCCGGCATCGGAAGCAGATCGAGCGAGACGGTGTGCACGTCATACAGACCTTTGAGCTTCCTGCGGCTGGTGACCAACACCAGGCAGCCCGGCGCGCTGGGCAGCAACGGGCGCACCTGCCCCTCGCTCGCCGCGTTGTCCAGCAGGATCAGGGTCCTCGTATCGGCCAGACGGTGACGGTACAGCGCGGCGCGCTCCTCGACGTCGTCAGGGATCTGTCCCGCAGAAACGCCCAGCGCTCGCAGCAAGCTCTCCAACGCCTGACCCGCCTCGCGCGGCGCGACGCCCTTGGTGTAGCCGTGCAGGTCGATGAAGAGCTGCCCGTCCGGGAAGCCGTCGGCTAGCCGGTGCGCGGTGCGTACAGCCAGCGCCGTCTTACCGATCCCGCCCATGCCGTTGATCGCGCCGATCACGACCATTCCCGCCGCCGAGCCGAGCCGGGACGGCGCGCCCAGCTTCAGCAGTTCGTCGAGTTCCGCACTGCGGCCGGTGAATGCCGGGGTGTCCACCGGCAACTGTCCCTGGGCCCTGCGCGGCCGCGCCGCCTCGCCGACGAGGATGTCCTGGTGCACTCGCTGCAACTCGGCGCCGGGCTCGACTCCGAGCTCCTCGAGCAGCCGCGTCCTGGCCTGGCGATAGACGGCGAGCGCCTCCCCGGCGCGCCCGGCGCCCGCCGGAGCGAGCATGTGCAGCCGGAACAGCGGCTCGCGCAGCGGATTGCGCGCCAGGAGGCTCTCGATCTCCGGGACCAGCGCCTCGGTGCGCCCCGACCGGAGATCCGCTTCCAAGCGCCACTCCGCGAGTTGCAGGCGGCGCAGGCTGAGCACGGGAAGCCATTCGTCGCACAGGAGCCGGCTCGACACGTCGATCAGCGGAGTCCCCCGCCAGAGCGCGAGCGCTGCGGCGGCCGTACCGGCCGCCTGCTGCCAGCTGCCCGCGTCGTCCTCCCGCATGCTCGCCTCGGTCTGCGCGTACCAGGCGTCGAACAGGCCGAGGTCGAGCTCGTCCGGTTCGAGCCGGAGGAGATAACCGGGCTCGCGGGTCTCGACCCGTGCGGCACCGGGTTCACCGAGGGCCCTGCGCAACCGCATGACATAGGTGCGCAGGGTGTTGGCGCCGCCCGGGGGCGGATCGCCGTCCCAGAGGATTTCGACGAGCTCGTCCGCCGACACGATCTGATTGGCGCGCAGCAGCAGCGCCGCGAGGAGCGTTCGCTGCCGAGCACCGGTGATGGGAAGGAAGCGCCCTTCATCGTCGTGCACGTGCAATTGGCCGAGGATGCCGAACTTCATCGCGCCAAACTTCCCCACCGCGTCCCGCCCCGCCCGGCCTTACCTGCGTCGCAGACATCATACATCCGGGACGAGGGCACTGCCCTAAAGATAGATCCAGTTTGATTGGGTCTCAGCTAGTTTGTTGGTCGAGGGTTTCAGCTTGATCACGATG
>DASYAE010000139.1:0-1585 GCA_036501535.1 Actinocrinis sp.
CATCGTCGACGACGCCGCACGCATCCGCGCCTTCCTGCCCCAACTCGACGAGATCGTCGAGGAAGGCCTCGTCATGATCGACGAGGTCGAAGTCATCAAGTACGTCGGCCGCAAACACGAGCAAGCCGCCACCGCGCATCCTGGTGTCAGCGACCGCGAATGACTCGCCAAAGCGCGATCGCGGGTCACGAGCCGCGCCGGAACATCCGTACGACGACGAACACCACGACGGCGAGGACGACGACGCCCGCGCCGATCAGGTAAGGCGCCATGTCGCCGAGGGTCATGCTGCCGTTCCCGCTCATCATCGTTCTGATCCTGCTTTCGCGTCGGTGGTCTGGGTTGTCGTTGTCAGCGTGCCGTCGGCTGCGCGGACGGTACGGTCCGCCAGCGCGGCCATGCGCGGGTCGTGGGTGACCAGGAGCCCGGCGACGCCGCGGTGGTGCACCTCGTCGGCCAGCAGCCGGGCGACGGCCAGGCCCCGTTCGGTGTCCAGGCTCGCGGTGGGCTCGTCGGCCAGCAGGACCGCGGGCCGGTGGATCAGGGCTCGGGCGATGGCCACGCGCTGCTGCTCGCCGCCGGACAGCCGGCCGGGCAGGTCGCGCTCCCGGCCGGCCAGGCCGAGCTCGCCGAGCAGGGCGTCGGCGCGCTGCCGGGCCGCCCGCCGGGGGACGCCTGCGAGCGAGGCCATCAGCAGCAGGTTCTCCCGGGCGGTCAGGAACGGCACCAGGCCGTGCGATTGGAAGACGAACCCGACCTGCCGGGCCCGGTAGCCGGCCCGCGCTCCGGGCGGCAGGGCCGTGACATCGGTGTCGCCGACCCGCACGATGCCGGCATCCGGGGCCAACAGGCCGCCGGCGATCGCCAGGAGGGTGGACTTGCCCGATCCCGACGGTCCGGTGACGGCGATCAGCTCGCCCGCCTGAATCCGCAGGTCTGCGTCGCGCAGCGCAGTGACTGCAGTACGTCCGTGCCCGTAGGTTTTGCTCACGCCGTCCAGCAGGACGGCTGTCTGCGCGCTCGGCTCGGTCACAGTTCCTCCAGGCTGGTCGCCGGGTCGATGCGCGCGATCCGCGCGGCGGGGACGAGGGCGCCGACCGTGGCGGCCAGCGCGATCAGCGCGCCGAGCCCGGCCGCGTCCGGGATCGGCAGTCCGACCGGGAACGCCGGGGGCGCGACGGCGATGAGCAGTTCGGCCAGCAGGTAGGCGAGGGCGGTCGCGCATATCGCGGGCGCCCACGCCTGAATCAGCATTCCGAGAGCGAGCCGTCGGGCCGAAGCTCCCAGCGCGCGCAGCCGCCCGAGCTCTGCACGGCGCTCGGTGACGTACAGCGCGGAGAACAGCGCCGTGACGCCGGTGGCGACGATCAGGGCGGCCGCGATCAGCTCGCTGATGGTGGTGCGCATCGCGGCGGCGCCGGGGATCGCCAGCATCGCCTGCGATCGGGTGACGGTAACCACCGCGGCGCCGAGCAGGCTGCTGATCTCCTGCTGCACGGCCGCAGGCTTTGCGTGCGGCGCGAGCCGGACCGTGAGTACCTGCGCATCAGGGGTCGTGCTGCGGGTCTCCGGCTGCGCCGCGGCG